>NZ_LMHN01000014.1:1065-2024 GCF_001428165.1 Achromobacter sp. Root170 | reverse complement strand
TCTTTGGTGCGGAAGGATGCGAAAGCAGTGCCAACGTCATCCAAGAGTGGTGGCAGGGTGGGGCGCAAGACCGCAAGAACCTCGCGCTGCGAAGCTTTGGACTGAATCAGGATGCCATCCTGGCGGAAATGGATCGCATCCGCGAATCCGCGAAATCCGAGCCGGCGCTCGCTGCCGGCGAGACCATTTACCAGTACACGCGGACGGGCCTCGAAATGGCAAAGACGCTAGGGCAGCTCTTTGACAAGGCCAATAGCGTGTACGAAGCGATGGACAAATCGAGCAATGCGGGACTGTCAGGCGGAGTCCTGGCCTGGTACGCCAGCCTGGGCCGCCAGACCTTGCGCCACGCCTCGCAAGGCAACGAATGGTTCGTCCACAGGGCCACCCGCAGCTGGCTNTCTTTGGTGCGGAAGGATGCGAAAGCAGTGCCAACGTCATCCAAGAGTGGTGGCAGGGTGGGGCGCAAGACCGCAAGAACCTCGCGCTGCGAAGCTTTGGACTGAATCAGGATGCCATCCTGGCGGAAATGGACCGCATCCGCGAATCCGCGAAATCCGAGCCGGCGCTCGCTGCCGGCGAGACCACTTACCAGTACACGCGCACGGGCCTCGAAATGGCGAAGACGCTAGCGCAGCTCTTTGATAAAGCCAATAGCGTGTACGAAGCGATGGAAAAATCGAACAAGGCGGGCTTGTCAGGAGGAGTCCTGGCCTGGTACGCCAGCCTGGGCCGCCAGACCTTGCGCCACGCCTCGCAAGGCAACGAATGGTTCGTCCACAGGGCCACCCGCAGCTGGCTCGCCGCCAGCATCGGCGAGCGCGCCGTCAACCTCAGGCTAGAGGACCTGCAGGCCATCGGYCACAGCGCGGACCGGACGGTCATGCGAGGCCAGATCAAGCAGAACGTCCAATTCGCCTTCGCGACGGAGCTGGTGGATGCGCGCTCCAGCGAGTTCT
>NZ_LMHN01000014.1:0-1047 GCF_001428165.1 Achromobacter sp. Root170 | reverse complement strand
AGGCAGAGAGCCGAGCTGGCGGCCGCCGTGCTGACCGCCGGCGCGGCGGGGATCGAAATGCTGGCCTGCGGGACGGAGCTGGTGTTGAGGCACTTCAATCCCGGAAGCACGACCGGGGTGGGGGCGACGGTGTTCTTGGGGAGGCTGCGGCTGTGGGGTGGGGCGTTGGCGATCATGGGAGGTGCGATCGCCGCTACGTATCATCTGATTGATATGCAGAACGCGGCGAAGGAGAAAAAAACATCGCTATCCCGAGCATTTCGGGTCCGGTTTGTCACGGCTCTCTTGATGGCGACAGGGCAAGCAAGCTTAACCTTGGGAGCGGCTGCACCGATGCTACGCATTGTTGCAGAGCGGGCTGTGCTCTCACGCTGGAGCGTCTCGTTGGGCATGATGGCAGACATTTCAGCCTTCTTTGCCAAGGAGGCAGTGGCGCTATTTTTTCGCCGCCTGCTACTCCGTGGGACGGGAATTTTGGTCGTAGCCAGTGTGGCAATCGCAATTTTCGATGATGACGCTCTGCAGAAATGGTGCAAGCGTACTTCGTATCGCGGACCAAAGTTTCAGAACGAGAAGCCGTTTGAAGACACAGCGCAAGAATTGGCGAGCGTCTATGGCGCCCTGAATGAGGTGGCTTGATGTACGCGACCGAGTGGATGATGTGGTGGGGCTGCTTGAAATCGGATGAGGAATTAGGGAGCCATTCCAGAGGCGCACGGCCCTCGCCACGAGCTGTGTCTTACGTAGAAGATGTCGCGCAAGAGCGAGCGGCCCAACAGGCAAAACGTTGCGATCGCGCTGTCAGTCGCGGCCCAGTGTACGCCGCTAACGATATATATATGGAGATGCGTTGCGGGGGAATGGAAGACAAGCGGGGGCTTATCACGCTCGCCACTGCAATTTTTGTGGGCATGATTTTATATGCGTGGGCCGTTAGTTCGGGACCAATGGGGGTGTCAGAAATTCCGTGTTCAAGGCGGTGTTAAGACTTACACGGAAGGTCTGATAAATCGATCTGCATAGAGGATAGCGAATTGATTCATGGCC
>NZ_LMHN01000013.1:0-5360 GCF_001428165.1 Achromobacter sp. Root170 | reverse complement strand
TCCGAGTATTCCTCGGGGGCCAGCGAGAAGAACTCACCGGTGCCGCCGGCCGCGAACAGGGCGGTGGCGCCGTAGGGGGCCAGCCATTCCAGACGAGCCGCGTAGCTCTTGGCGTTGAAATCGCCGTTCTGGTCGAAGTCGGTCACGGGGAAGGAAAGCAATCCTTCCGAGACGATGGCTTTGAGTTCCTGGGGAGTCGTCATGGCTGTCTTCCAAATAAGAGAAAGGGGTATGAAAAGGCGGTGATGCCGTGGCCGCGGCGTTATCGAACCCGCGATGTATGTCATCGTACAACATACAAGGTCGTACTACAACGGCTTCGTGGAGAAGATGTTGTCGTACAACAAGTCTGCCGTTCACACCAGATATAGGAATTTCCCTAGATTGATCGCGAAAAGCCGCCACGCTATCCTCGCGATTCATTGTCGTACGACAACGTACAAGAACGACGACAATTCCATATCTCTAGGAGACAAGTTTGAAGGCATTTCCCCTGTTGAGCCGCCTGTCGGCCGTCCTGGCCGTCGCCACCGCGTTTGCCGCACCCGTCCACGCCGCCGATGACTGGCCGTCCGCCAAGGCCATCACGCTGGTCGTTCCGTTTGCGGCCGGGGGCACGTCCGACATCCTGGGCCGCCTGATCGCGCAGGAACTGGGCACCACGCTCAAGCAGACCGTCGTCGTTGAAAACAAGGGTGGCGCCGGCGGCGTGCTGGGCGCCGACGCGGTTGCGCGGGCCAAGCCGGACGGCTACACGCTGCTGTTGGGCACGATCGCCACGCATGCAATCAACCCGTCGCTGCTGCCCAGCATCAACTACAACGCCGCCAAGGATTTCTCGCCGGTCATTCTGCTGGGCAGCATTTCCAATGTGCTGCTGGTGGGCGCCAACCAGCCGTATAAGTCCGTGCAGGACGTGGTTGCGGCCGCCAAGGCGAATCCCGACACGATCGCGTTCGGCTCGGCCGGGCAGGGCACGTCGCAGCATCTGTCGGGCGAAGTGTTCAAGCAGCTGACGGGCGCGCACCTGACGCACGTGCCGTACCGCGGCAGCGCGCCGGCCATTTCGGACCTGATCGGCGGCCAGATCCCCAGCTCGTTTGAAACCGCCCTGGTCGCGCTGCCTTACGTGCAAAGCGGCAAGGTGCGCGCGCTGGCCGTGACGTCGGCCAAGCGCACCGCCGTGCTGCCCGATGTGCCCACCATGCAGGAAGCCGGGGTGCCGGGCTTCGACGTGAGCAGCTGGCAGGCCATCTACGCACCGGCCAACACGCCGTCCGCCGTGGTCGAAAAACTGAACAAGACCATTGCCGAGATCGTGGCCAAGCCGGAAGTGGCTGCCAAGATGCAAGGCCTGGGCCTGGCCTACACGCCGAACACGCCCGCCGAGTTCACCGCGTTCCAGACGGCCGAGCAGGCCAAGTGGGCAAAGATCATCGCCGACGGAAAACTCAAGCCGCAGTGATCGCGTGGCATCATCTCCTTGCTCGGTGTCTGACACCCATTGAACGTCTGCCGCAAGCCGCAGGCGATCTCCACAGGGTGTCAGACACCGCCTTTGCGCTGCGCACTTACCGAGACCCGCTGGCCGCCGCCAGCAGCACGCCAAACGCGACCAGCAGCCCGCCAAAGATCCGGTCTATCCAATGGCGCACGGCCAGCAGCCGTTGGCGCACGCCGTCCGACGAAAAGCACATCGCCACCACGCAGAACCACGTCACGTGCGCCAGCGAAATGAAGGCGCCATAGCCAACCTGCACCGCCGGCGGCGTATCGGGCCGCACGACTTGCATGAAGAGACTCACGATGAAAACTGTGGTCTTGGGATTCAGCGCGTTGGTCAGAAAGCCCGTGCGCAGCGCCGCCAGGTCCGACATTGCCGCCGCGGGACGGCGACTGTTGCCGCTGCCAGGCCGCGTGCGCAGCATTTTCATGCCCAGATACACCAGATAGGCCGCACCCGCCAGTTTGATGGCGTTGAACAACCACAGCGATTGCTGGATCAGCAGCCCCACGCCGACCAGCGTGTAGCCGACGTGTACCAGCACGCCCATGCCGATGCCCAGCGCCGTCAGCACGCCGGCGCGCCGCGACAGCATCAGGCTGTTGCGGGTGACCATCGCAAAGTCCGGCCCCGGACTGATGACGGCAAGCACCGTGATTGTGATGACAGCTATCAGTTCGGTCATGGCGTATCCTGTCGCGAAATATCAATGGCGTGCATCCTAGCAACGGGACTGAAGGACGTATAACGATGGTTTCTGACAGCAATGGTGAGCTGGAATCACCATCCTCGGACGCGCGCCTGCCGTCTCTGCTGGCGCTGCGTTGCTTTGAGGCCGCGGCGCGCCACGAAAACTTCAGCCGCGCGGCCGCGGAGCTGCATCTGACGCATGGCGCGGTCAGCCGGGCGGTGCGGTTGCTGGAGGACAACCTGGGCGTGGCGCTGTTCGAGCGGCGTAGCCGCCGCGTGTTCCTGACGGACGCCGGGCGCACCCTGTCCGGCGCAGTGGGCAGCGGCCTGGACTTGATGCGGCAGGCGGTGAGCGAACTGCGCGCCCGCGCCCGCAGCGGGCGTCGTTGGGTGCTGTCATGCGAGCCGACCTTGCTGATGCGCTGGCTGATCCCGCGCTGGCCCGATTTCCAGGCCCGGCATCCGGACATGGAAGTGCACCTGGTCGCGGGTGGCGGGCCGTTCTCATTTGCAAGCGGCATCGACTTGGCCATCCGCCGCGACGACTTTACCTGGCCGGTCAGCCATCACGTCGAGCCCCTGTTTGCGGAAAAGGTCGGCCCGGTGTGCCATCCCGGCAAGCTGGCGGACTGGTTCGACGACAGCACAGCCGGCGGCTCGTTGAAGTCTGGCGCGCCGCTGCTGCACACGCGCACGCGGCCGGACGCATGGCGCGAATGGGCGGCCGCGGCCGGTAAGCCGGCGCCAGATGCGCCCGGCCAGACATTCGACCATTTCTATTTCAGTCTGCAGGCGGCGGTCGCGGGCCTGGGCGTGGCCATCGGCCCGTGGCGGCTGGTGCGCGACGATCTGGAAAGCGGCGTGCTGGCCGCGCCCATGGGTTTCGTCGAGGATGGATCGCGCTATTGCCTGTTTGCCCCGCAGCCGCTGCCGCCGGGCAGTCCGCAGGCGGCGCTGCTGGACTGGCTGCGCAAGGCCGCGTAGTGCCGAAGGGGCAGGGAATGGCGAAAGGCCCGAGGGGGACGTCCGAAAGCCGGACGTCCCCCTCGGGCCGGTGTTGTCAGCCGGACCTCGCGGTCCGGCCCAGCGTTACGGCGTCACGCGATCAGGCGTTGGCCAGCTTGCCGTCGACCATGCGCGTCAGGCCCAGCGGGTTGGCGCGCTTGATGCCGTCGGGCAGCAGGGCGTCGGGCAGATCCTGATAGCAGACCGGACGCAGGAAGCGGCGGATGGCAGTGGCGCCCACCGAGGTCGAGGCCGGGTTCGAGGTGGCCGGGAACGGGCCGCCGTGAACCATGGCATGGCTGACTTCCACGCCGGTCGGGTAGCCGTTGGCCAGGATGCGGCCGGCCTTGCGTTCCAGCACGGGCAGCAGCGCGCGGGCGGCGTCCACGTCGGCGTCGTCCACGAACAGCGTCGCGGTAAGTTGGCCTTCAAGATGCTCGGCCACGGCGCGGACCTGCGCTGCGTCCTTGCACGCGACCACCAGCGAGGCGGGGCCGAACACTTCGGCTTCCAGTTCGTGCGAGGCCAGGAACTGGTCCGCGCTGGCGCCAAACACCACGGCGCCCGCGGCGTTGCACGCCGGGTTGGACGGTTCGCCGCGGCCGACGGTCGACACACTGGCGTGGCGCGCCAGCGCGTCGGCGCCTTGCTCGTAGGCCGAGAAGATGCCCGGCGTCAGCATGGTGGCGGCGCCCTTGGCTTTCACGGCTTCGGCGGCGGCCTGGCGGAAACGATCCAGTGCCGGGCCTTCGATGCCGATCACCAAACCCGGGTTGGTGCAGAACTGGCCCACGCCCATCGACAGCGAATCCACGAAGCCCTTGGCGATGGTTTCCGCACGGGCTTCCAGCGCGGCGGGCAGCAGGAACACCGGGTTAATGCTGGACATTTCGGCGTAGACGGGAATCGGCACGGGGCGGGCGTTGGCCGCGGCCACGAGCGCCAGGCCGCCACGGCGCGAGCCGGTGAAGCCGATGGCCGTGATGGCCGGATGCGTCGCCAGCGCGGTGCCGATTTCATTGCCGGCGCCGAACAGCAGCGAGAAGGTGCCTTCGGGCAAGCCGTGCTTGGCCACTGCCTGCTGGATGGCGCGGCCGACCAGTTCGGACGTGCCGGGGTGCGCGTTATGCGCCTTGACGATTACCGGGCAACCGGCAGCCAGTGCCGAGGCGGTGTCGCCGCCCGCCACCGAGAAGGCCAGCGGGAAGTTGCTGGCGCCGAACACGGCTACCGGGCCGAGCGGAACGTTGGCCAGGCGCAGGTCGGCGCGCGGCAGGGGCTGGCGTTCGGGCTGGGCCGGATCGATGGTCGCGTCCAGGAAGTAGCCGTCGCGCACCACGCGGGCGAACAGGCGAAGCTGGCCGACGGTGCGGCCGCGCTCGCCCTGCAGGCGGGCGACGGGCAGGCCGGTTTCCAGGCGCGCGCGCTCGATCAGCGCGTCGCCCAGCGCCAGGATGCCTTCGGCGATGCTTTCGAGGAATTGGGCGCGCGTCTCCAGCGGCAGCGCGCGATACGGATCGAACGCGGCACGGGCCAATTCGGCCGCGCGGGACACGTCGTCGGCGGAGCCGGCGGGGTAGGCGGGGTCCAGGCGTTCGCCGGTGGCGGGGTTGATGGCGTGTTGGGCAGCGCCCGCGCCCAGGACGGCGGTCGAGCCGATCAACATCTGGCCGGTCAGGTTCATGGTCATCTCCAAAAATTCATAGGCGCCGATCCAGGGGATGGGCGGTTTCGCCCCCGACGGGTCCGGGGAAAAAAATGCCCCCGGACCGGGGGCAGACAGAAGGCGTCGGTGCAGACCGATTATTCGGCGCCGGACTTCTTGATCAGGGCGGCGAGCATTTCCATTTCTTCGCCGGTCAGGTCGGTCAGCGGCGCGCGCACGGGGCCCGCGTCATGGCCCACCAGCTTGGCGCCGGCCTTGACGATGCTGACGGCGTAGCCGGCCTTGCGGTTGCGGATTTCCAGGTACGGCAGGAAGAAATCGTCAAGCAGGCGGTTGGTGGTGTCGCTGTCGCCGGCGGCGATGGCGTTGTAGAACTCCATGGCCATCTTGGGCACGAAGTTGAAGACGGCCGACGAGTAGACCGGCACGCCCAGCGCGCGGTAGGCGGCGGCGTAGACTTCGGCGGTGGGCAGGCCGCCCAGGTACGAGAAGCGG
>NZ_LMHN01000012.1:0-901846 GCF_001428165.1 Achromobacter sp. Root170 | reverse complement strand
TGACCCGTCCTGCCATAGGTTGACACCTACGGCACGGTATCCGTAGCAGGCTACGGACTGAACACCCGGTGAACTTCATCGGGTGTTTTGCATTGTAGGGACAGGTGCGGACGCTCGGTGTTGTAGATTTCGACGGACTGCTTGACCATGAGCCGGGCTTGGGCCAGATCGGCGGGCTTGTGGAGCAATAGCTCTCCCTTCAGGATGCCGTTGACCCGCTCAGCCAAGGCATTCTGGTAGCAGTCGTAGCCGTCAGTCATCGAGCAACGGATGCCGTGCCGCGCGTGCAGGCGCTGGTAGTACGTTGAGCAGTACTGGATGCCTCGATCCGAGTGGTGCACCAGCGGTTGGCTCGAGCGCCGCGAGCGCAACGCCATCTCCAGTGCGCGGCGCACCCCTTCGGTCTGCAGATTCTCTGCCACGTGGTAGCCCACGATCTTGCGCGAGTAGGCGTCGGTCACCAGGCTTAAGTAGGTGCACCGTTGGGCGGTCGGCAGGTAGGTGATATCGGCTACCCAGACCTGCTCGGGCCCCGTCGGCACCACTTGGCCTTCGCCTTCCTTGAGCAGGTTCGGGTGGCGTCGGAAGCGGTGATGGCTGTCGGTGGTCTTGTGATACGCCCGGCGTGGCCGCACCAGCATCCGGGCGCTGCGCAGAATGTCGAACAGCGCATCGCGCCCGGCCTTGATCCCCGCCTCGCGCAGCGGCTGGCCCAGCACGTGATGCAGCTTGCGCGTACCCAACTTCGGTTGGCGTACCCGCAGCGCGGTGACCATGGATACCACTTGGTATGCCTGCTGCTGGCGCTCGTGCTCTTTATGCCTGCTCTTGTAATACGCCTGGCGGCTATGGCCCATGTAACGGCAAGCCCTTGCCACGCTCAACCCTTGGACGAGCTTTTGCGTGAGGACTTGCCCAAAGGCTTTTTTACGACACGCACCCCGTAATCCTTCTCCAACACGTTGACCACCGCCTCGAACAACTGTGCCTTCTCGCGGGCCTCCTTGAGCTGCACCTCCAGCTCCTTGATCCGCTGCTCGGGTGTGACCTCCTTGCCCTGACGATCCATATCCACTCCTCTGACCGTCGGCAGGCTCCAGCCGCTCCAGCCCGGGCGGCCATGTTTGCGCAGCCACACCAGCACTGTCGACCGGCCTTGGATTCCATAGCGGCGCTGAGCCTCTTTGTACGTCAGCTCGCCTTTTTCCACCTGCTCGACCACCGACAGTTTAAAAGCCAGACTGTAGTCCCGCTGGGTTCGCTTGATCCTTGATTCCAATTGACTCTCCTTTTTTCTCTCAAAAAGGTGTCAACCAATTCCAGGACGGGTCACTATCCATAAAAAAACCCCCACGTTTGTCGCGTGGGGGCTTTTTTTGCGCGGACGCTCAGTAGCCAGACTGTAGTCCCGCTGGGTTCGCTTGATCCTTGATTCCAATTGACTCTCCTTTTTTCTCTCAAAAAGGTGTCAACCAATTCCAGGACGGGTCACCCCCATGAAAAAAGCCCCTTGACGGGGCTTTTTGCTTTTTGCTTGATGGGCGGCGGGCCGGCACGGCCGGCCCGGCACCTTACTTCTTCTTGCGGTACGCGTCGTGGCAGGCCTTGCAGCTGGCGCCCACGTCGCCGAAAGCGGCGCGCAGCTTGTCCAGATCGCCTGCGTCGGCAGCCGCCGACAACTTCACGATGTTGTCCTGAAACGCCTGCTGCTTCTGCTTGAAGCCCGCGGCGTCGCTCCAGATTTCCGGACGGGCGTCGCCGCCTTCCGTACCCGGACCGAAGCCTGCCCAAGGCAATGCCGACAGCGTCTTCAGCACATCGACGTTGGCCTTGATCTGCGCGGCGTCGTAGGGCGCCTGGCCCTTGACCACCGGCGCCATGCGGCCAAAGTGCGAGCCGATCAGCGAGAGCGCCGACTGGCGGTACTTGACCGCATCTTCGGGCTTGGCGAATTGCGCGGAGGCGGACGTCGCCAGCAGCGGACCCACCGTCATACAGGCCAGCGCTGCGAGCGTGGACAACTTCTTCATTGCGATCTCCCGTAGGTACAACGTGAAAGCCGCGCGCATGACGCGCGCGGCACGGCGACTATACCGCCCGGGCCAGCTCGGCCGCCAGGCCGATGTAGGAGCGCGGGGTCATCGCCAGCAGGCGGGCCTTGGGCTCTTCAGGCAGCGCCAGGCCCTGGATGAATTCTCGCAGGGCCTCTTCGGTAATGCCCTTGCCGCGCGTCAAGGCCTTGAGCTGTTCGTAGGGCTGCGGCAGACCGTAGCGGCGCATGACGGTCTGCACCGGCTCGGCCAGCACTTCCCAGCACGCGTCGATATCGGCGTCGATGGCGGCCGTGTTGACTTCCAGCTTGCCCAGGCCGCGCATGCAGGCATCCCATGCCACCAGGCAGTAGCCCAGGCCCACGCCCAGGTTGCGCAGGACGGTGGAATCGGTCAGGTCGCGCTGCCAACGGGAGATGGGCAGCTTGTCGGCCAGATGGCGCAGTACGGCGTTGGCCAGGCCCAGGTTGCCTTCGGAGTTTTCGAAGTCGATCGGGTTGACCTTGTGCGGCATGGTCGACGAACCGACCTCGCCTTCCTTCAGGCGCTGCTTGAAGTAGCCCAGCGCCACATAACCCCAGATGTCGCGATCCAGGTCCAGGATGATGATGTTGGCGCGGGTGATCGCATCGAACAGCGCGGACATCCAGTCATGCGGTTCGATCTGGATGGTGTGACGGTTCTGCGTCAGGCCCAGCCCGGACAGCACGCGCTTGCTGAATTCGGGCCAGTTGATTTCCGGATAGGCGGACAAGTGGGCGTTGTAGTTGCCCGTGGCGCCGTTCAGCTTGGCCAGGGGCTCGACGGCCTCCACGGCGGCGATGGCGCGGTTCAGGCGCGCGGCCACGTTGGCGAATTCCTTGCCCAGCGTGGTCGGGCTGGCGGGCTGGCCATGCGTGCGCGACAGCAGCGGCTGGTCGGCGTTGGCGATGGCCATTTCATTCAGCTTGGCGGCCACTTCGCGCAGGCGCGGCACCACGACCTGGTCGCGGGCGCGCGACAGCATCAGCGCGTGCGAGGTGTTGTTGATGTCTTCGGACGTGCACGCGAAGTGGATGAACTCGGCCGCGCGGGCCAGTTCGGCGTCATCGGCGACCTTTTCCTTCAACCAGTATTCAACGGCCTTCACGTCGTGGTTCGTGACGCGCTCGATCTCCTTGATGCGGCCGGCGTCGGCTTCGGAGAAATTGGCGACCAGCTGGGCCAGACGCGTGCGGGCGCCCTCGGAGAAGGCCGGCAGCTCGGGCAGGCCGGCGTCCGACAGCGCGATCAGCCAGGCGACCTCGACTTCGACGCGGTGCGCCATGAAACCGGCTTCGGACAGCAGACCGCGCAGCGCGTCGCCCCGGGAAGCGTAGCGGCCATCCAGTGGCGAAAGGGCATTAAGTTGGCTCAGCTGATCGGCGATTTGCATGGTCTGGTAGAGAAAAAACGACGGATGGGAAAACCCGGCGATTTTATCATCCGGGGCGGCCCGACATTGTGGCAAACTGACGAAGATTCCGCCCTGCGGACAATTCCGGCCGTCATACAGCCTGCTATACTTCGGCCGCTTTCCGACTCCGCTTGTGACTCCATGAAACTGATCGGCTCGCTTACCAGTCCCTACGTGCGCAAAGTGCGTATCGTCATGGCCGAGAAAAAGCTGGACTACCGGCTTGAACTCGAAAACGTCTGGTCCGCCGACACGCAGATCCAAACGTACAACCCGCTGGGCAAAGTTCCTTGCCTGGTCATGGAAGATGGCGGCGCCCTGTTCGACTCGCGCGTCATCGTCGAATACCTGGACACACTGTCTCCTGTCGCCCGGCTGATTCCGCAGCCCGGACGCGACCGCGCAGCCGTCAAGTGCTGGGAAGCCATCGCCGATGGCCTCCTGGACGCGTGCGTGACCATCGTCAAGGAAAACCAGCGCCCCGAAGCCCAGCGCAGCCCCGAATGGATCGAGCGCCAGTACGGCAAGATCCACGCCAGCCTGGACGCCATGAACAAAAGCCTGGGCGACAACGCGCATTGCATGGGCATCAACTACAGCCTTGCGGACATCGCCGTGGGCTGTGCCCTGGGGTATCTGGACCTGCGGTTCCCCTCGCTGGACTGGCGCACTGGCCAGCCCAACCTGGCCCGCCTGTACGACAAGCTGTCCCAACGCCAGTCGTTCATCGACACGGTGCCCAAGACGGCCTGACGCCCCAACAAAAACGCCCGGCATGGCCGGGCGCTCGCTTTTACCGGCCGCTTTCCGCGGCCGGTTTTCATTTCCGCGATCAAACCGTCCAGGTCTGCCAGGCCTTGAACAGCATGTAGGCCGCCAGCGCAAACAGCAGTGCCGCGAACACGCGCTTGAGCGTCTGCACCGGCAGGCGATGCGCCATGCGCGCCCCCAGCGGCGCGGTCAGGACACTGGTGCAGACCAGCGCCAGCAGCGCCGGCCAATAGATGAAGCCGAGCATCCCCGGATAGGTCTGGGCCTCGTTCAGGCCCGAGACGACATAGCCCACGCTGTTGGCCAGGGCAATCGGAAAGCCCAGCGCCGCCGACGTCGACACCGCGTTGTGCAGGGCCACGTTGCACCAGACCATGAACGGGACCGACAGGAACCCGCCCCCGGCGCCGACCAGGCCCGACAGAAAACCGATGCCCGCGCCGGCCGCGCTGGTGCCGACAACGCCCGGCATCTGCCGCGTGGGCTTGGGCTTCTTGTTGCGCAGCATGCTCCAGCCGGAATACCCCACGAACAGGGCGAAGAACAGCGACAGCCACAACGTGCTCAGCGCCGCGAACACCGCGCCGCCGGAGAGCAGACCGCCGACGATGATGCCCGGCGCCATCGCGGCGACTATCCGCCACTTGATGGTGCCTCGCTGCTGGTGGGCCCGGACGCTGGAGATGGACGTAAAGAGGATCGACGTCATGGACGTGGCGATCGCCGCATGCACGACCAGATCGGCCGGCATTTTCTGCCAGGTGAACAGCATCGTCAGGAACGGCACCAGCAGCATCCCGCCGCCAATGCCAAGCAGGCCCGCCGCAAAGCCCACCACGCCGCCCAGGACCAACAGGCAGATCACCATCGTCACATCCACAACCCTCTCCTCGCTTTTATTGTCATGAACAAGGCCCCACGGATATTGCACCCGGGGGCCTTGGTTACGTGCGGCAGGGCATTCCTAAAGAATGATCCCGCCGCCCAGGCAAACCTCGCCATCGTATAGCACGGCCGACTGGCCGGGCGTCACCGCCCACTGGGGGTCGGTAAATTCCAGAGAAAAAGTCTCTTGCGCCGCATCGGCCAGGCGGCACGCCGCATCGGCCTGCCGGTAACGCGTCTTGGCGCCGTAGACGCCCGCGGCCGGCGGGTGGCCCGCCACCCAGCTCGCGCCCTGCGCCTTCAGGTTGCCGGACAGCAGCCAGGGATGGTCGTGCCCCTGCACGACGTACAGCACGTTGCGCTCCAAATCCTTGCGGGCCACATACCAGGCCTCGGCCGTGCCGTCCTCCCGTTGCCGGCCCTTCACGCCGCCCACGCCCAGCCCCTTGCGCTGGCCCAGCGTGTAAAACGACAAGCCTTCGTGGCGGCCCACTTTCTGCCCTTCGGGCGTCAGGATGGGGCCCGGCTCAGTCGGCAGGTAGCGGTTCAAAAATTCCCGGAACGGGCGCTCGCCAATGAAGCAGATGCCGGTGGAATCCTTCTTGGCGGCATTGTGCAGGCCGATCTCGTGCGCGATGCGGCGCACTTCGGTCTTGTGAATCTCGCCCAGCGGAAACAGCGTGCGCGACAACTGCGCCTGGTTCAGCCGATGCAGGAAGTAGCTTTGGTCCTTGGAAGCGTCCAGCGCCTTGAGCAGCTGGAACTGCGTGCCGCCGCCCTCGGCAGGCACTTCGCGCACGCGCGCGTAGTGGCCGGTCGCGATGTGCTCGGCGCCCAGCGCCATGGCGTGGTCCAGGAATGCCTTGAACTTGATTTCGGCATTGCACAGCACGTCGGGATTGGGCGTGCGGCCCGCGGAGTACTCGCGCAGGAACTCCGCGAACACGCGGTCCTTGTATTCGGCGGCAAAGTTGACGAATTCGAATTCCACGCCGACCAGATCGGCCACGCTGGCGGCGTCCAGCAGATCCTGGCGGGTGGAGCAGTATTCGGAATCGTCGTCGTCTTCCCAGTTCTTCATGAACAGGCCGACGACCTCGTAGCCTTGCTGCTTGAGTAGCCACGCGGTGACCGAAGAATCGACCCCGCCGGACATGCCGACGACAACGCGGCCTTTCTTGGTGGATGTTTGACTCATGATGCGGCTATTTTAGATCGGACACGGCGTCTTCCCTCGGCTGGGGCTCGGCGGCGCGGGACACTTCCATCAGCCAGGCCCGGAAGGCCTGCAACGTGGGCAGATTGGCCTTTTGCTCGGGATAGCACAGGTAGTAGCCCATGCGCGCCCGGATCGGCAGCTGGATGGCGATAGCCAGCTTGCCGTCGCGCAGTTCGTCCTCGATCAGGCAGCGCGGGATCAGCGCCACGCCAAAGCCCGCGGCTGCTGCCTGCGACAACAACGCGTACTGGTCGAAACGCGCGCCTTCCAGGCTGCGGCGCGTGTCGCAGCCGGCCTGCTCGAACCAGTCGCGCCAGCCCTCCAGGGCCGACGTATGGTGCAGCAGCGGATAGGCCAGGAGCGCTTCGGGCGACGTGCACCCGCCCGGGATCAGGCGGGGACTGCAGACGGGAAGAATCTCGCGGCCGACGATGTAATCGGCCCCGCTGCCGGGCCACAGGCCCTCGCCGAAGCGCACGGCGGCGTCCAGCTCCGGCGTGGAGAAGTCGTAGCCCTGGCGGTGCGGCAGGAATTCCACATGGATGTCGGGACGCAAGCGCATGAAGGCGGTCAGGCGCGGAATCAGCCAGCGCGCGCCGAACGTGGGCATGCAGGTCAGGTTCAGTGTGCCGCCCCGCCCCTGATGCGCGATCAGTTCGACGGTGGCCGCTTCGATCTGGCCGAGACCGGCCTGGATCTTGGCCAGGTAACTGCGGCCCGCTTCGGTCAATACCAGGCCTTGCCTGATTCGCAGGAATAGTTCGACGCCAACGAACTCCTCCAGATGTTTCACCTGTTTACTCACCGCGCCCTGCGTCACGCACAATTCCTGCGCGGCGCGCGTGAAACTGCTGTGTCTGGCGGCGACTTCAAAGGCCTGAAGATCGGTTAAAGAGGGACAGAAACGCCTCATTTGCAGCCCCCACCCGTCGTGGGGCTCCCTTGCCCTCGAGGGCGTGACGTCGGCACAGGATGCACGGCGAATGTTACAAAAAAGTAACCGTGGCGAAGCTCTGCCGAGAAAGAGGTATGAAAAAAAGTCATAGCTTACGGAGAATCTTTCGTTTGCGCAAACCCGCGCGCCGGGAAAGAATCGTCGGGTTTGCGACTGCTTTCATGCAGCTGCTTTCCATTCATTAGTAGGGGAATTCATGCAACGCCGTAATGTAGTTCTGGGCCTGTGTGTCGCCGCCGCGACCCTGGCCACGCCGCTGACCTCGGGTATCGCGCACGCTGAAGACGCGTATCCCAGCAAGCCCATCCGCCTGATCGTTCCGTTCCCGCCCGGCGGCACCACCGACATCGTCGGCCGCCTGTTCGCCGACAAGCTCGGCAAGGAACTGGGCCAGACCGTCGTCGTGGAAAACCGCGGCGGCGCCGGCGGCTCGATCGGCAGCGCATTCGTCGCCAGCAGCGCGCCGGACGGCTATGTCCTGGGCATTGCCACCGTCAGCACGCACGGCATCAACCCGGCCATCTACCCGAACCTGCCGTTCGATGGCGAGAAGGACTTCACGCCCGTCTCGAACCTGGCCGCCGTGCCGAACATCATGACCATCAACCCGAAGGTCCAGGCCAAGAACATCGCCGAGTTCATCACGCTGGCCAAGAGCCAGCCGGGCAAGCTGACGTACGCGTCGGCCGGCAACGGCTCGGTCTCGCACATGATGGGCGAACTGTTCAAGATGGCGTCGGGCACCGACCTGATGCACGTGCCTTACCGTGGCGTTGGCCCCGCGCTGAACGACGCGCTGGCCGGCCAGGTCGACGTCATGTACGACAACCTGCCCTCCACCCTGCCGCACGTGCAGTCCGGCCGCCTGATCGCCATGGCTGTCGCCGCCCCGCAGCGCGTTGCCGCGCTGCCTGACGTGCCCACGTTCGCCGAAGCCGGCCTGCCCGCCGTGAACGACGCGTCGTGGTTCGGCCTGGTCGCCCCGGCCAAGCTGCCCGCCCCCGTGCTGGCCAAGCTGAACGCCGCTGTCCAGAAGGTCAGCGCCGAAGAGGACGTCAAGAGCCGCCTCGCTGCCCTGGGCGCTTCGCCCGCGGCCAACACCTCGGCCGAATTCGGCGCGCAGATCTCGGCTGAAATCGCCAAGAACAAGCGCATCGCCAAAGAAGCCAACGTGAAGATCGACTAACCGGTCTTCGGTCCTCGCGCGCCGCCGGCACGCGAGGACCTCCGATTCACGAACGCAGTACCCCCCTATGCGAATTACCCAACCCCTGTCCTACCGCCTCGACCTTCCGCAGCAATACCCCGATTCGGATATTTCGGCCCCCCTCGTGCTGGATTCCCCGCACAGCGGCACCGCCTACCCCCCCGATTTCGCTGCCGCGGTGGACTTTGGCGCATTGCGCACCGCCGAGGACACCTGGGTTGACGATCTGTGGGGCGACGCCATCGAGATGGGCGTGCCGATGATTGCCGCGGCCTTCCCGCGCGCCTACATCGACGCCAACCGCGCCCGCGACGAAATCGACGAACTGCTGCTGGACCAGGCCTGGCCTGACGCGCTGAATCCTTCGCCCAAGGTCAAGCTTGGCAAGGGCCTGATCTGGCGCATGCTCGATGACGGCACGCCGCTGTACGACCGCAAGCTGACGGTCGAGGAAGTGCGCCACCGCATCGACGCCTGCTGGGAGCCCTATCACGCCGCGCTTGGCCAGGTGCTGGACAACGCGCATCGCAAGTTCGGCAAGGTCTGGCACATCAACTGCCATTCCATGCCCAGCGTCGCCGGCGAATTCGCCACCGACCGCCCCGGCCTCGTCCACCCCGATTTCGTGCTGGGCGATCGCGACGGCAGCACCAGCGACCCCGCCTTCCGCGAATTCATCGCAGCCTGGCTGCGCGAGCGCGGCTACGACGTCACCGTGAACGATCCCTACAAGGGCGTGGAACTGGTGCGCGCGTTCGGCCGCCCGCAAGAAGGCCGCCATAGCCTGCAGATCGAAATCAACCGCAAGCTCTACATGGACGAAGTGTCGCTTCGTCCCACCGAAAACTATGGCCGCCTGAAGGCCGATCTGCGCGACCTCACCCGCGCGCTGATCAACTGGACGCGCGCGCAGACGGCTTGACGCCGGACGTCTGTTCGCCGGCGCCGGCCAGCGACGTGTTCATACCGGCCGGCGCATTCGGGTTGCAAGACCCCTGCCCCATGGTTCGCCATGGGGTTTTTTTTGCCCGCGCGAGATGCGGACAAACGGGGGAAGCGTCAGAGCGCACATTCCGTGTATAACTACGGCGAACCTTCTGAGGAGAGGCGTCGATGCACATCGGGATACCAAAAGAAACCCGAGACGGGGAAACCCGTGTCGCAGCAACACCGGAGACCGTCAAGAAGTACGTGGGCGGCAAGCACACCGTCGTCGTGGAGCGTGGTGCGGGCGCCGCGGCCCGCTATCCCGACGATGCCTACGTTGCCGCGGGCGCCACGCTAGGTTCCGCTCAGGATGCCCTGGGCGCCGATCTGGTCATGAAGGTTCGCGCGCCCTCCCCCGAAGAATTGCCGCACATGAAACCGGGCACGGTGGTCATCGGCATGCTCGATCCCTTCGACGCCGAAGGCCTGGCGCAACTGGCCGCTGCCGGCCTGACCGGCTTTGCACTGGAAGCCGCGCCGCGCATCACCCGCGCCCAGAGCCTGGACGTGCTGTCCTCGCAGGCCAACCTGGCCGGCTACAAGGCCGTGCTCCTCGCCGCCCATCACTACGGACGGCTGATTCCCATGATGATGACGGCCGCCGGCACGCTGAAGGCCGCGCGCGCGGTCATCCTGGGCACTGGCGTCGCAGGCCTGCAGGCCATCGCCACGGCCAAGCGGCTGGGCGCCGTGGTCGAGGCATCCGACGTGCGCCCCGCCGCCCGCGAACAGGTCGAATCGCTGGGCGCCAAGTTCATCGACGTGCCCTTCGAAACCGACGAAGAACGCGAGATCGCACAGGGCAAGGGCGGCTACGCGCGCCCCATGCCCCCGGCCTGGATGGCCCGCCAGGCGGCGCTGGTGTCCGAACGCTGCAAGCAGGCCGACATCGTGATCACCACGGCGCTGATTCCCGGCCGGCCCGCCCCCATGCTGGTTTCTGCGGAAACGGTGGCGGCCATGAAGCCCGGCTCGGTGCTGGTGGACCTTGCCGTCGAACGCGGCGGCAACTGCCCGCTTTCGGAGAAAGGCCGCATCGTCGAAAAGCACGATGTCACGATCATCGGGCTGACCAACCTGCCCGGCCTGGTCGCCACCGACGCCTCGGCGCTCTATGCGCGCAACATCCTGGATTTCCTGAAGCTCATCATCAATGCGGACGGCGCGCTGGCGATCCAGCGCGACGATGAAATCGTGGCGGCCTGCCTGGTGTGCGAAGGCGGCAATGTGACGCGGAGGACGTAACCATGGAAGCGATCAATCCCACCCTGATGAACCTCATCATCTTCGTGCTGGCCATCTACGTCGGCTACCACGTCGTCTGGAACGTCACCCCCGCCCTGCATACGCCGCTCATGGCGGTCACCAATGCCATTTCCGCCATCATCATCGTCGGCGCGATGCTGGCCGCCGCGCTGACCGAAGGCGGACTGGCGCGCGGCATGGGCGTCTTTGCCGTGGCGCTGGCCGCCGTGAACGTCTTTGGCGGATTTCTCGTGACGCGGCGCATGCTTGAGATGTTCAAGAAAAAGGACCGCAAGCCGGGCAAGGAGGAAGCGAAATGATCTCGCTGAACCTCGTCACGCTGCTTTACCTGATTGCCTCGGTCTGCTTCATCCAGGCGCTCAAGGGTCTGTCCCATCCCACCACCTCCCGCCTGGGCAACGCCTTCGGCATGGCCGGCATGGCGATTGCCGTGGTGACCACCGCGGCGCTCATCGTGGGCCTGGCGCGCAGCGGCACAGCCACGATCGGGCTGGGCTGGGTCGTGCTGGGGCTGCTGGTCGGCGGCTCCATCGGCACGCTGATGGCCAAGCGCGTCGAGATGACCAAGATGCCCGAACTGGTCGCCTTCATGCACAGCATGATCGGCCTGGCGGCGGTGGCGATCGCGGTGGCCGTCGTGGCCGAGCCGCACGCCTTCGGCATCGCGCCGCCCGGCATGGCCATCCCCACCGGTAACCGCTTTGAACTGTTCATCGGCACGTTCGTGGGCGCCATCACGTTCTCAGGCTCCGTCATCGCCTTCGGCAAGCTGTCCGGCAAGTACAAGTTCCGGCTGTTCCAGGGCGCGCCGGTGGTGTTCGCCGGCCAGCACATGCTGAACCTGGCGCTGGCGCTGGCGATGCTGGGCTGCGGCGTCTGGTTCATGCTCACGCAGGAATGGACGCCGTTCATCATCATGACGCTCATCGCCTTCGTGCTGGGCGTGCTGATCATCATCCCGATCGGCGGGGCGGACATGCCCGTGGTGGTGTCGATGCTGAACAGCTATTCCGGCTGGGCGGCGGCGGGCATCGGCTTCTCGCTGAACAACCCCATGCTGATCATCGCCGGATCGCTGGTGGGCTCGTCGGGCGCCATCCTGTCCTACATCATGTGCAAGGCGATGAACCGCTCGTTCTTCAACGTGATCCTGGGCGGCTTCGGCGGCCAGGCGGGCGGCGCCGCGGCCGCTGGCGACACGCCGCAACGCAGCGTCAAGTCGGGCAGCCCGGATGACGCGGCGTTCCTGATGACCAACGCCGAAAGCGTGACCATCGTGCCGGGCTACGGCCTGGCCGTGGCGCGCGCGCAGCACGCGCTCAAGGAGCTTGCCGAAAAGCTCACCGAGCGCGGCGTGACCGTCAAGTACGCGATCCACCCGGTTGCGGGCCGCATGCCCGGCCACATGAACGTGCTGCTGGCCGAGGCCGAAGTGCCGTACGACCAGGTCTTCGAAATGGAAGACATCAACAGCGAGTTCGGCCAGACCGACGTGGTGCTGGTGCTGGGCGCGAACGACGTCGTCAATCCCGCGGCGAAGAACGATCCAAAGTCGCCCATCGCCGGCATGCCCATCCTGGAGGCCTACAAGGCGCGCACGGTCATCGTGAACAAGCGCTCCATGGCCTCGGGCTATGCCGGCCTGGACAACGAGCTCTTCTACATGGACCGCACGATGATGGTCTTTGGAGACGCCAAGAAGGTGCTCGAGGACATGGTCAAGGCCGTCGAATAGGCGGCGCGCCAACCGCCGCGCGGGCCTAGCCCTGCGCGGCGCGGCGCAACTGCTCGTCCACCACCTCGACCCAATGCCGCACCGGCGTGTCGGTGCCGCTTTGCAGATGGCCGATGCAGCCGATGTTGGCCGACAGGATCACATCGGGACTTGCCGCCGCAATGGCGCCCAGCTTGCGGTCTCGCAGCTCAAGCGCGATGTCCGGATTCAATACCGAATACGCGCCGGCCGACCCGCAGCACAGGTGCTTGTCGGCAAACGGCTGCAGTTCAAAACCCAGGTCGGCCAGCAACTGCTCGGACAACGGCCGCAAGCCCTGCCAGTGCTGCAAGGTGCATGGCGGATGAAAGGCCGCCCGCATGCCCGCCGGCAGCCGCGCGCGCAGCAGCCCGACATGCGGCGCAACGATTTCGGCCACGTCCTTGACCAGCGCCACGATGTCCGCGGCCTTTTGCGCATAGGCCGCATCGTGCCGCAGATGGTGCGCGTATTCCTTGACCATGGCGCCGCAGCCCGACGCGTTCATCACGATGGCCTCGACCTTGCCGTCCTGCACCAGCGGCCACCACGCGTCGACGTTGGCGCGCATCTGCGCCACGGCTTCGTCCTGCGCATCCAGATGGAAACTGACCGCGCCGCAGCAGCCGGCGCCCGGCGCAATGCGCGCGCCGATGCCGACGGCATCCAGCACGCGGATGGTGGCGGCGTCGATGGTGGGCATCATGGCCGGCTGCACGCAGCCGGCCAGCATCAGCACCTGCCGTGCGTGCTGCCCCACCTGGGGCAGCGGGCCTGCGTCGCGGCGTTCCGGCACCTTGCGCCGGAGCGCCTGCGGCAGCAGCCCGCGCAGGCTCTGGCCCAGCCGCATGGCGGGCGCGAACATCGGCGACAGCATCGCCTTGCGCAGCAAGGTGCGCCGGGTTCTATCGCCCCATGACCGCTCCACGCGCTCGTCCACGATCTTGCGGCCAATATCGACAAGATGGCCGTATTCGACCCCCGACGGGCAGGTGGTCTCGCAGTTGCGGCAGGTCAGGCAGCGGTCCAGATGCTGCTGCGTGGACTGCGTCGGTTCCTTGCCTTCAAGGACCTGCTTGATGAGATAGATGCGGCCGCGCGGGCTGTCCAGCTCGTCGCCCAGGACCTGGTAGGTCGGACAGGTTGCCGTGCAGAATCCGCAATGCACGCAGCGGCGCAGGATGGCGTCCGCCTCGTTGCCCAGATCGGTGCCGCTCGCCCAGGATGCCAGATTGGTTTGCATGATGTCCTACAGCTCCAGGACCAGGCGGCCGGGGTTGAACAGGCCGGCGGGATCAAGTTCCTGCTTCAGCCGGCGGGTGATCGCGCCAATGCCCGGCGCAAGCGGGTGAAACACGCCATCGGCCGGCGGCGCGGTGTCCGCAGGCCGGAACAGCGTGGCATGGCCGCCATGCTGGGCTACCACGTCGCGCAGTTGGGCCGCATCGTGCGGGCCGCTCAGCCATCGCTGCCCGCCGCCCCACTCGATCAGCGTCGGCCCCAGTTCGAGGTCGGCCGTGGTGGGCGGCAAGGCAAGACGCCACAAGGGCTGCCCGGGCGAAAAGAATGCGTGGGTCTGCTCACGCAGCGACTGCCACCACGCCGCCGCGGCCTCGGGCGCCATCAGGTCGCCGCCGATCAGCCCTCGGGCGCTGGCGAGCGCGGGCGGCGCGCCCGACAGGCGCACCATCGTCATGCCGTCGGCCCCACCGCTTTCGCTTGTCCAGCTCGATGCGGAGATCGGCAACGGCTTGCCGCGCCAGAAGGCAAAGTTCGCCAGCGCCTGCGCCTGCGTGGCGGGCAGCGTCAGCGTCATCTCTTCCATCGGCTTGGGCACAACCTTGAGCGACACCTCCAGGATGGCGCCAAAGATGCCATGCGAGCCGGCCAGGAGGCGCGACACGTCATAACCCGCCACGTTCTTCATGACCTCGCCGCCGAAGGACAGGATGCGCCCTTCCGAATCCAGCAGTTGCGCCCCCAACACAAAATCCTTCAAGGCGCCGGCGCTCATGCGGCGCGGCCCGGACAGGCCGGCGGCCACGCAGCCGCCCACGGTCGCGGTGGGCGCGAAGTGCGGCGGCTCGAAGGCCAGCATCTGGCCGTGCTCGGCAAGCGCGGCTTCCAGTTCGGCCAGCGGCGTGCCGGCGCGCACGGTCACCACGAGTTCGGACGGGTGATAGCTGACGATGCCGCGGTAAGGCGCCATGTCCAGCAGGCAATGGCCATCCTGCGGCCTGACCGGACGATAGTTGCCGTAGAACCGCTTGCTGCCGCCGCCCATCACGAACAGGGGTTTGTGACCGGCACGCGCCGTCATGACCTGGTCGCACAATTCCGACAGGACAAAATCCATAAGGGATACGTCCTAGAAACGGGCGAGATCGGGGAAGCGCAATTCTCCCGCATGGACGTGCATCTTGCCGTATTCGGCGCAGCGAGCCAGCGTGGGGATGACCTTTTCAGGATTGAGCAGGCACGGCGGATCGAAGGCCCGCTTGACTGCCATAAACGCGTCGAGTTCTTCGCGAGAGAATTGCACGCACATTTGATTTATTTTCTCCATTCCCACACCGTGCTCTCCAGTCACGGTTCCTCCCACCTGCACGCACAGCTCAAGAATGGCCGCACCGAATTTTTCGGCGCGTTCCACCTCGTCCGGCTTATTCGAATCGAACAGGATCAGCGGATGCAGATTGCCGTCCCCGGCATGAAAGACGTTGGCGCATCGCAGGCCGAATTCGTCTTCCATCTGTTCGATGGCGCCCAGCACGCGCGCCAGATGACGACGCGGAATCGTGCCGTCCATGCAGTAGTAATCGGGCGACACGCGCCCGGCGGCGGGAAACGCGTTCTTGCGTCCCGCCCAGAATTTCAACCGTTCGGCCTCGGACGCCGACACCTGGCAGCGCGTGGCGCCGGCCTGCCGGAACACCGCCTCCATCCGCGCGATCTCGTGCGCCACCTCTTCGGGCGTGCCGTCCGATTCGCATAGCAGGATGGCCTGCGCGTCCATGTCGTAGCCCGCGCGGACAAACGGTTCCACCATGTGCGTCGCGCGGCGGTCCATCATTTCCAGGCCAGCGGGAATCATGCCCGCCGCGATCACCTGCGTGACCGCATTGCCCGCGGCCTCGACGCTGGAAAAACTGGCCATGACCACCTGCTGGCACGCCGGCTTGGGGATGAGCTTGACGGTCACCTCGGTGACCACGCCCAGCATGCCCTCGGATCCGATGAACACCGACAACAGGTCCAGCCCCGGCGCATCGGGCGCGTGCGATCCCAGCTCGACTACGTCGCCGTCTATCGTGACCACGCGCACGCGCAGCACGTTGTGCACCGTGAGGCCGTACTTCAGGCAATGCACGCCGCCGGAGTTTTCCGCCACGTTGCCGCCGATGGAGCACGCAATCTGGCTGGACGGATCCGGCGCGTAGTACAGCCCGTAGGGCGACACCGCTTCGGAGATGGCAAGGTTGCGCACGCCGGGTTCGACGATGGCGGTCGCGCTGGCCAGGTCGATATGCTTGATGCGGTTGAACTTGGACAACCCGAGCAGCACGCCCCGGCTGTGCGGCATGGCGCCGCCCGACAAACCGGTTCCGGCGCCCCGCGCCACGATCGGCGCATTCAGACGCTTGCACACGCGCATGATGGCCTGCACCTGCGCTTCGGTTTCGGGCAGGGCAACCACCGCGGGTATGGAGCGGTAAAGGGATAGGCCGTCGCACTCGTAAGGACGGGTGTCCTCTTCGCGATACAGCACACAGTGCGCGGGCAGCACGGCCGACAACGCCTCGATGAGCTGTTGCTGCGAATAAGGCGCCTGCACTTGTGCCAGGCCAGTTTCGACCAGTGAATTCATGAGCGCAACAATAGCGCGAGTGCCCCGGTTAATCAGGCCGGGATTTACCCGCACCTGACGTATTTACGGGGCTTTGCGGCCGATTCATACGTAACCGACCGTAAACCGGACAGGCGCCTGTCGCTTAAATGCCGCAGGCGTGGGCCCAAGCGAGGCGGCGCCTGCCGCCCCGCTCGCCGTTTACCAGGAAACGATCTTGCCCGGATTCAGGATGTTGTTCGGGTCGAAGGCGTGCTTGAGGCTGCGCATCAGGTCGAGCGCGTCGTCGCCATGCTCTTCGGCCATGAACTGCATCTTGTGCAGGCCCACGCCGTGTTCGCCCGTGCAAGTGCCGTCGGCAGCGATGGCCCGACGCACGAGGTTGTGGTTGATGGCTTCCGATTCCTGCCACTCCTGCGGGCTATCGGCATCCAGCAGCATCAGCACGTGGAAGTTGCCGTCGCCCACGTGGCCGACGATCGTGTACGGAAAGCTTGCGCGATCCAGTTCCTCGACGGTGTCGCGCACGCAATCGGCCAGGCGCGAGATCGGCACGCAGACGTCGGTGGTGCTGGCGCGGCAGCCGGGACGCAATTGCAGGCCCGCGAAGTACGCGTTGTGGCGCGCGGTCCAGAGACGGCTGCGGTCTTCGGGACGCTCGGCCCATTCGAAGTCCATGCCGCCGTGCTCGGCCGTGATGGCCTGCACGGTTTCGGCCTGCTCTTGCACGCCGGCCGGACTGCCATGGAATTCAAACACCAGCAGCGGCGTCTCGCGCAGGGTCAGCTTGCTGTGCAGGTTGACGGCGCGAACGCTCGCGGCGTCCATGAACTCGACACGCGCGATCGGCACGCCCATCTGGATGATTTCGATCACGCTTTGCACCGCGGCGTCCAGCGTCGGGAAATTGCAGACCGCGGCGGACACGGCTTCGGGTTGCGGATACAGGCGCACCGTGACTTCCGTGATGATGCCCAGCGTGCCTTCGCTGCCCACGAAAATGCGCGTGAGATCGTAGCCTGCCGACGACTTGCGGGCGCGGCCCGCCGTACGGATGATTCGGCCGTCCGCGGTGACGACGGTCAGCGACATGACGTTCTCGCGCATCGTGCCGTAGCGCACGGCGTTGGTGCCCGAGGCGCGGGTAGCAGCCATGCCGCCCAGGCTGGCGTCTGCGCCCGGATCGATCGGGAAGAACAAGCCCGTGCTGCGGATTTCTTCGTTGAGCTGCTTGCGCAGCACGCCGGCCTGCACCGTGGCGGTCAGGTCTTCGGCGTTGATGGCCAGGACCTTGTTCATCTGCGACAGGTCCAGGCTGATGCCGCCCTGGATGGCAAGAATGTGGCCTTCCAGCGAAGACCCGGCGCCGTACGGAATCAGGGGAACGCGATGCTCGTTGCACACCTTGGCGACGAACGCCACGTCTTCGGTGGACTGCGCAAACACCACGGCGTCAGGCAGCATGGCCGGATAAGGCGATTCGTCGCGGCCGTGATGCTCGCGAACGGCGGCCGATTCCGACAGGCGGTCGCCAAAGTGCGCGCGCAGCGCATCCAGGCAGGCGGCCGGCACCGCGCGGCGCAACGATTCGGCGTGCAAGGGAGCGTTCATGATCTCGTGGTTTCCCGGGTTCGATAATCCGAATATTCTACGCCGCCCCGCGTGCTGCGCCGCACACCCCGCCAGGCGCGGGGCGCGCGGCGCGCATCCCCTTCATTTGCCGGAGGTCAGCGCGACGCGGCGGCGTTCACGCACGGCCTGCGCCAGGCGCTCCAGCACGGCCACCGAGGCGTCCCAGTCGATGCAGCCGTCGGTGATGCTTTGGCCATACACCAGGGGCTGGCCCGGCACCATGTCCTGGCGGCCGCCCAAGAGGTGGCTTTCGACCATGACACCGACCAGGCGGGCATCGCCGGCTTCCATCTGGCGCGCGACGTCTTCGACGACGAGCGGCTGATTCTCGGGGTTCTTGCTGCTGTTGGCGTGGCTGGCATCGACCATGATGCGCTGCGCGAGACCAGCCTTGGACACGTCCTGGCAGGCGGCGTCAACGCTGGCGGCGTCGTAGTTCGGGGTCTTGCCGCCACGCAGGATCACGTGGCAGTCCTCGTTGCCGGCGGTGGACACGATGGCCGAATGGCCGCCCTTGGTCACCGACAGGAAATGGTGCGGCTGCGAGGCCGCCTTGATGGCATCGACGGCGATCTTCACGTTGCCGTCCGTGCCGTTCTTGAATCCCACCGGACACGACAGGCCGGACGCCAGCTCGCGATGCACCTGGCTCTCTGTCGTGCGCGCGCCGATCGCCCCCCAGGAGACCAGATCCGCGATGTACTGCGGCGTAATCATGTCCAGGAACTCGCATCCCGCCGGCAGCCCCATGCTGTTGATGTCCAGCAGCAATTGACGGGCCACGCGCACCCCCTTGTTGATGTCGAAGCTGCCATCGAGGTCGGGATCGTTGATAAGCCCCTTCCAGCCCACCGTCGTGCGCGGCTTCTCGAAATAGACGCGCATCACGATTTCCAGGTCCGCGCTCAGGCGGTCGCGCACGGGCTTCAGGCGCTTGGCGTATTCGATGGCGGCACGCGTGTCGTGAATCGAGCACGGACCGATCACGACGATCATGCGGTCGTCCATGCCGTGCAGGATGCGGTGCATGCCTTGCCGCGCGGCGAAGACGGTCTCGGACGCCTCCTTGGTGCAGGCGAACTCGCGCATCACGTGCGAGGGCGGATTCAGTTCCTTGATTTCTCGAATACGAAGGTCATCGGTGTTGTGCGACACGGTACTGCTCCTGGGTTGCCCGCCATGGCGGCATAAAAAAAGCCGCCAGATTCGCTGGCGGCTTTTTTGGGGGGATTCTTTCCAAACTTCAGATTGAGCGCGTCCCTTCCTCCGCCAGCGGCTTCAGAAAACCAAAAAAATAAAAATAAAAGGCGGGGGACGCGAATTTCATGGGGAATGACTCTAGCACAGTTTTTTGAGAGCGTCACGCCAGATTTTTTTGGCGTGACGCCCCCATTTAACGCATCAAGCCGTGCCGCCGACCGTCAGGCCTTCCATGCGGACCGTCGGCATGCCCACCCCGACCGGCACGCTCTGGCCGTCCTTGCCGCAGGTGCCGACGCCGGAATCCAGCTGCAGATCGTTGCCGATCATGGTCACGCGGTTCATGGCGTCGGGGCCGTTGCCGATGAGGGTTGCGCCCTTGACCGGGTAGGTCACCTTGCCGTCCTCGATCATGTAGGCCTCGGACGCCGAGAACACGAACTTGCCGTTGGTGATGTCGACCTGGCCGCCGCCGAAATTGACGGCATACAGGCCCCGCTTGACCGAGGCCACGATTTCGTCGGCAGGCTTGTCGCCGGCCAGCATGTACGTGTTGGTCATGCGCGGCATGGGCAGGTGCGCGAACGACTCGCGGCGGCCGTTGCCGGTTGCGGCGGTTTTCATCAGGCGGGCATTGAGCGTGTCCTGCATGTAGCCGCGCAGGATGCCGTCTTCGATCAGCACATTGCGCTGGGTGGCATTGCCCTCGTCGTCGATGTTGAGCGATCCGCGGCGATCCGGAATGGTGCCGTCGTCGACCACGGTGACGCCCTTGGACGCCACGCGCTCGCCGATGCGTCCGGAAAACACGCTGGACCCCTTGCGGTTGAAGTCGCCTTCCAGGCCGTGACCGACGGCTTCGTGCAGCAGGATGCCCGGCCAGCCCGACCCCAGGACCACCGTCATTTCGCCGGCCGGCGCCGGACGCGCTTCCAGGTTGACCAGCGCCTCATGCACCGCGCGCTCGACATAGCCCTGCAGCATCTCGTCGGTGAAGTAAGCCAGACCCAGGCGGCCGCCGCCGCCGGCGTGGCCCATTTCACGGCGGCCATTGCGTTCGGCAATCACGGTCAGCGACAGGCGCACCAGCGGGCGCACGTCGGCGGCCAGTCGGCCATCGCTGCCCGCAACCAGCACCACGTCATATTCCGCGCCCAGGCCCGCCATGACCTGGATCACATGAGGATCGCGCGCCCGCGCCATGCGTTCGACGCGTTCGAGCAGCGCGACCTTTTCGGGCGCGCTGAGGCTGGCGACGGGATCGATGTCTGCATAGAGGCTGCGGCCAATCTCGGCCTCGACCTGGGCGGCGACCTTGACCTTGCCTGCGCCGCGGCGGGCAATGCCGCGCACGGCATGCGCCGACGACAGCAGCGCCTCGGGCGACAGCGAATCCGAATACGCGAACGCGGTCTTTTCACCGCTGACCGCGCGCACGCCCACGCCTTGGCTGATCGAGAAACTGCCCGTCTTCACGATCCCTTCTTCCAGGCTCCAGCCTTCACTGCGCGTGTACTGGAAGTACAGGTCGGCGTAATCGACCTTGTGGGTGAAGATTTCACCCAGTGCCCGCGCCATGTCCGCTTCGGTCAGACCCCAGGGGTCGAGCAGAAGGGATTTGGCGGTGGCCAGGGAAGCAATGGCGGGATCGATGATTTTCATAGGCTCAGTTCAGGAACGGCACCGTGGCCGTGCATGCGCGTCGTGGCGCTCAAGACCGTATCGTACCGCCGACACGGGCCCGGCGTCCCGGCAAACGCCAAAAGTCGCGGCTTACCGCAGCGGCAATTGCGGGACAAAATGGTCTCGCATTATCTTGCCGCCATAGATGGAGACGGCATACTCGGTATCAAGTTAAGTACCCAATTACCTATCAAGTTAAGCAATTGTGCTCAGACCGAATCGCAAGACTGGCACTTTTCGTGTTGTCGTATGACCTGACGGCTAAATGAAAACTCGGGGACGGAACACCATGGCGCCCGGGTATATCACCGCAGGTGGGATGCAACGCCATAATGTATGGCACCTGCTTTCGCGACGATTTTCCGCCTGAAGAAAATTGCGGGCATTTGACGCGCATTGCACGCGCAATCGTCCAGGATGATCGGGCATGCAAGCCGGCCGATCGCACGCCAGGCGCGGCTTTGCAAGGTTGTCCGACAATTGGCGGCCCGTATCGCCCGCCCGTAAACCAAGCAAGCGCATGTTTCAGTTTGTCCCAAATTTAAGATTTTCCTTCCTAACTGATGGAAATTGCGGCCAGCCGCAAAGCGGAGAGCCGGTGGCGCTTTTGATACAAAGTAATTAGTCCGACAATTGAGATACCACCTCGTAAATTCTGTATTATGCGAGGCACAACAATTAAACATAACTTCGCCGGCGATTAAAGCAGTTCCATAATCAGGAATAAACATGGCCCGAGAAACCTACGCAGCTCTGCAAGCAAAGATCGAAAAGGAAATCAACAAGCTCCAGAAGAAGGCGGAAATCCTTCAGACGAAGCGCCGCAAGCCGGTCATCACCTCCATCATCACGTCGATGCGCGAGTACGACATTACGCCTGACGAGATCATCGCCGCCTACGGCGCAGGCAAGCCCGCGCGCGCCGCCACGAGTGGCCGCCGCAAGGCCAGCGGCCCCGCCCGCGCAGCCGGCGCCGCCAAGCGCGCCGTGGCACCCAAGTACCGCCATCCGCAAACCGGAGAAACCTGGAGCGGCCGCGGCAAGGCGCCGCGCTGGCTCGCCGCTGAAGAAGCCGGCGGCGCCACCCGCGAGAGTTTTCTTATCAAGGAATAAAACCTATTCTTCAGTAAGAAAAAAAGCGGCGCACCATGATGGTGCGCCGCTTTTTTTATTTTAAGCAGGGGCCGCGAGGCGCCTGCTTTCGTCAACGTGCGGGGAATTGAATCTCGCGCTCAGCGCCATTATTGCCTGGGAAATTGTCGAATATGGCACGCACCAGATAGGGCATGGTGCGAATCAAATCGTCACGCTCGCTCAATATGAACGCCGTCGAGCGGTAAACTTCCGCGCCGCCGTTCTGGGTATCACGAATGAAGAGCGAGAGGGAATTGCGCTGGACGACCATGGGCACGTCCACCCAGTCAGGCCCCCAGAATCCCGCGCCCATGCCCCATGGTCCGGGCCCATAGAAGCCGCCGTAGCCGCCGTAGAAATACGGGTCGTACGGACGGCGCACCATCACTTGCGTCTGGCTCGTGCCATAGCGGAACGACACCTCGAACCGACCCTTCACGCCAGGGCGCGCCTCGACCAGTCCCGTGGCCCCGATCCCCGCGCGCACCATATCCTGAAATGACTGATATTCCAGATTATTGATTTGGGATGGGTCGGCTGGAACAAACTGGTAGGTCTGGCCCTCGACACCGGTTGGCCATTGCTGAAACGACGTCACGCGGGCGGAGACGGTGGGCGCGGCGCAGCCCGTCAGCATCATGGCTGCCAGCACCGAAAAAATACCGGCCCATCGGCCCAGACTGCTGATCCAAGACATCCTGGACATTTGAGACTCCTGTTCGCGCGACGGCGCCATCATAACGAGCTTTGACATAAGCGCTTGCCAAAAGTTTTCAGGCTAGCCCGTACGCCCAAGGTACCGCTCAACCGCCAGCCACTACAATAGCCTTCTTGTTCATACAGGACTGCAAATCCCCATGCGCACCGACACGCCCGTTACCGTATACCGCAAGGATTACCAGCCCTACCCCTACGAAATTCCTGAAGTCGCCCTCGCCTTCGATCTCGCGCCCGACGCGACCGAAGTGCGTTGCACGATGCACGTGCAGCGCAGGCAAGACGCCAGCGCTGACGCCGCCCTGATCCTGGATGGAGAAGAGCTGGAACTCGTGTCGGTAGGCGTGAATGGCGAGCCGCTGCCCGCGGCCAGCTACCAGTTGACCGAACACACGCTAACGCTGCGCGGCCTGCCTGCCGATGCGACCGTTGAAATCGTCAGCCGCTGCAAGCCTTCCGCCAATTCCACGCTGATGGGCCTGTATGTGTCAGGCGGAAATTTCTTCACGCAATGCGAGGCCGAGGGCTTCCGGCGCATTACCTGGTTTGCCGATCGTCCCGACGTCATGTCGCGCTACCGCGTGACGCTGCGTGCGCAGCCCGAGTATCCCGTGCTGCTGTCCAACGGCAACCTGATCGCCTCGCGCCAATTGCCCGACGGCCGCAATGAAGTCGAGTGGGAAGATCCGTTCCCCAAGCCCTGCTACTTGTTCGCCCTGGTCGCGGGCAACCTGACGCATCGCGAAACCACGGTCAAGACGGTCAGCGGCCGGGACGTGCTGCTGCAGGTCTACAGCGACCCCGGCTCCGAAACCAAAACCGAATGGGCACTGGATTCCCTGGTGCGTTCCTTGCGCTGGGACGAGAGCCGCTTTGGTCTCGAACTGGATCTGGACCGCTTCATGATCGTGGCCGTCCATGACTTCAATATGGGAGCCATGGAAAACAAAGGCCTGAATATCTTCAATGCGGCCTACGTGCTGGCCGACGCCGAAACTGCCACCGACGCCAACTACGAAGGCATCGAGTCGGTCATCGGGCATGAATACTTCCACAATTGGACCGGCAACCGCGTCACCTGCCGCGACTGGTTCCAGCTGAGCCTGAAGGAAGGTCTCACGGTCTTTCGCGATCAGGAATTCAGCGCCGACATGATGGCCCGCGACATGGACGCGGCCGCCGCGGCCAGCGCCCGCGCCGTCAAGCGCATCGACGACGTCGTGGCGTTGCGCGCCGCGCAGTTCCCGGAAGACGCCGGCCCCATGGCACATCCGATCCGCCCCGAGAGCTATCAGGAGATCGGCAACTTCTACACGGCCACCGTGTACGAGAAAGGCGCCGAGGTCATCCGCATGCAGCACACGCTGCTGGGCGAGGCCGGTTTCCGCGAAGGCATGGACGAATACTTCCGCCGCCACGACGGCCAGGCCGTCACGTGCGACGACTTCGTCGCCGCCATGGAATCCGTCTACGTCAAGCAGCACCCGGGACGCGACCTGTCCGTGTTCCGCCGCTGGTACCGGCAGGCCGGCACGCCGCGCGTCACGGTCAGGCTCGACCACGACGCGGCCACCCGCCGCTGCACGGTGACGCTTACCCAGGCCTGCCCGCCGGTCGGCGTCGAAAAGAAGGCCGGCCCCGACTACGTGAAGGCGCCCTTCCACATTCCGTTTGCGATCGGCTTGCTGGACCGTGAGGGCAACGCGCTGCCGCTGCGTCAGGACGGCGCGGTCGTGGACACCGCCCTGCTGGAACTGACCACGCAAAGCCAGCAATGGGTATTCGAAGATATCGCCGACCGCCCCGTGCCATCGCTGCTGCGCGACTTCTCGGCGCCGGTCATCGTGGACTACGACTGGTCCAACGAGGAATTGGCGCTGCTGTCCGCGCACGATGGCAATCCGTTCGCACGCTGGGAAGCAGGCCAGGAACTGGCCACCCGCCAGATTCTTGCATTGGCCGACGCCAGCCAGGCGGGCCGCCCGCTGCAGGCCGACGCCGCCTTCCTTGAAGCCTGGCGCGCGTTGCTGACCGATCCCGCCCTGGACGCCGCGTACCGTGCGCGCGCATTGGCGCTGCCTTCGGAAAAGACGCTGGCCGAGCGCATGCAGCGGGTCGATCCGCCTGCCCTGGCCGTGGCGCGCGATTTCCTTCGCGCCGAACTCGGCCGTCAGCTCCATGCCGAATTCCGCCGCGCCTTCGACCAGAACCAGACGCCGGGCGAATATAGCCCCGCGCCAATTCCCGCCGGCATGCGCGCATTGAAGAACCTGGCGCTCAGCCACCTGATGGCCGCTGGCGAACCCGAAGCCCAGCGCCTTGCCGAAGCGCAGTACGCCACCGCCGGCAACATGACCGACAGCATGGCCGCGCTGGCCGCCTTGATCAACTTCGGGCAAGGCGACTACCCGAAAGAGGCGCTGGCCGCTTTCTACACCAAATGGAGCGCCAATCCGCTGGTGGTGGACAAGTGGTTCGCGCTGCAGGCCACCGCCCGCTCGACCACGGTGCAGACCGCCCGTGAGCTGATGAAGCATCCGGCATTCACGCTGCGCAACCCGAACCGCGCGCGCGCGCTGATCTTCCAGTTCTGCCTCAACAATGCCCGCGGCATGCACCAGCCGGACGGCTCGGGCTACACGTTCTGGGCGGAGCAGGTGCTGGCATTGGACGCGCTCAATCCGGAGATCGCCGCGCGGCTGGCGCGTGCGCTCGACAACTGGTCTCGCTTCGTCCCGGCGCTGCGCGCCCCCATGCAGGCCGCGCTTGAAAAGGTGCGCCAGCACGACGGCCTGTCGCGCAACGTCCAGGAAATCGTATCCAAGGCTTTAGAATTCGCTGCATAGGGAGATCCTTTTGAAACGTAAAACACTCACTCAATACCTGGTGGAGCAGCAACGCTCCGCCCAAGCCCTGGCGCCGGAAGTGCGCCTGCTCATCGAAGTCGTGGCGCGCGCCTGCAAGGCCATCAGCCACGCGGTCAGCAAGGGCGCGCTGGGCGGCGTTCTGGGCAGCCTGGAAAGCGAGAATGTCCAGGGCGAAGTCCAGAAGAAGCTCGACGTGCTGTCCAACGAGATCCTGCTGGAAGCCAATGAATGGGGCGGCCATCTGGCGGCCATGGCGTCGGAAGAGATGGAAACCATCCATCTGATCCCGAACCGCTACCCCAAGGGCGAATACCTGCTGCTGTTCGATCCGCTCGATGGCTCGTCGAACATCGACGTGAACGTCTCCATCGGCACCATCTTCTCGGTGCTGCACGCGCCGCACGACGTGTCGGGCGCGCCCGTCTGCGAAGCCGACTTCCTGCAACCGGGCAACAAGCAGGTGGTGGCCGGTTACGCGGTGTACGGCCCGCAGACGATGCTCGTGCTGACCATCGGCAACGGCGTCGTGGGTTTCACGCTGGATCGCGAAATGGGCTCGTGGGTGCTCACGCACGAGAACATCCGCGTGCCGGAAGACACCAAGGAATTCGCCATCAACATGTCGAACAAGCGCCACTGGGCTGCCCCGGTCAAGCGCTACATCGACGACTGCCTGGCCGGCTCGACCGGCCCGCTCGGCAAGGACTTCAACATGCGCTGGATCGCCTCGATGGTGGCCGACGTGCATCGCATCCTGACCCGCGGCGGCATCTTCATGTACCCGTGGGATGCGCGCGAGCCGGGCAAGGCCGGCAAGCTGCGCCTGATGTACGAAGCCAATCCCATGAGCTTCCTGATCGAACAGGCCGGTGGCGCGGCCATCAACGGCGTCGAGCGCATCATGGACATCCAGCCCGACACGCTGCACCAGCGCGTCAGCGTCATCCTGGGCTCGAAGAACGAAGTCGAACGCGTGGGCCGCTATCACGCCGAAGACGCGGGCAAGTAAGACACCCGCCGCGCTTTCGGCGCGCCAATGCAAAAGCCCCCGGCCGTCATGGCCGGGGGCTTTTTTTCAAGGGTACAGGCAAGCAGGGGTTGCGTTACTTGACCTCTTCGATGGACTTCACGTCGTCCTTGTTGATCTGCATTTTCTTGCCGTTCTGTTCGTACTCATACATGCCCGACTTCTTGTCGTAATCGGGCTCGTCGGGCGCTACGGTCGAAGATCCGTCGCGTTGGTGAATAACCGAGGGCGACGAGCATCCGGCCAGCACACCAACGCCGGTCATCACCAGGGCCAACGTCATGGTCTTCAGCTTCATGGTTGTGTTCTCCGAGTGTTGAATAGGTGATTTCACTCTATCCGAATCGCTCCCCGAAATCGTGTCGGGTTGTCGGCAAAATGCATAAGAACGTAATCGTCCCCGACCCCAATAATGAAAAACCCCTCGCAGGACTTGCCTGGGAGGGGTTGCAACCGTACACAAGCCGCAATCGTGCTTACACCTTGGCGTGTGTCTCGATGAAACGGCGTACGGCGGCCTCGCTGCAGTCCATGACTTCGACGCGTTGCGGCAGCGATTCCAGGTCAGCAAGGTTGCCCGGCGGCGTGGCCGGACGGCCAAGCGCTTCCTCGATAGTCTCGGAGAACTTGGCCGGCAGCGCGGTTTCCAGCACGAGCATGGGAACGCCCGGCTCGACGAATTCGCGCGCGACCTTCACGCCGTCGGCGGTATGCGGGTCGACCAGCACGCCGGTGGTGTCGTAGACGGACCGGATCGTGGCCAGGCGATCCGTATGCGAGCTGGCGCCCGACACGAAGCCATAACGCGACTCGAACTGGTCCTTCATGTCGGACAGGTCGAATGCGCCATCGCGCGCCATCGTCGTCCACAATTCCTTCACGCGGTCGGTATCGCGGCCCGTCAAGTCGAACACGAAGCGCTCGAAGTTCGACGCGCGCGAAATGTCCATCGAGGGGCTGGACGTGGCATACGTCTGCGCGGCCGCGCGCGGACGGTACACGCCCGTGCGGAAGAACTCCTCCAGCACGTTGTTCTCGTTCGTTGCAAGCACGAGGCGGCGGATGGGCAGGCCCATGCTGCGGGCAATGTGGCCCGACAGGATGTTGCCGAAATTGCCCGACGGCACGGCGAACGACACTTCTTGTCCCGCGCGCTCGGTGGCGCGCAGCCAGCCATGGAAGTAGTAGACAACCTGGGCGGCGATACGGGCCCAGTTGATCGAATTGACGGCGCCTAGACGGTACTTCGTCTTGAAGGCCAGATCGCCGGCCAGCGCCTTGACGATGTCCTGGGCTTCGTCGAAGACCCCGCGCACGGCGATGTTGTGGATATTCTCGTCTTGCAGCGAGTACATCTGCGCGCGCTGGAAGGCGCTCATGCGGCCGTGGGGCGACAGCATGAACACCGCCACGCCCTTCTTGCCGCGCAGCGCGTATTCAGCGGCCGAGCCCGTGTCGCCGGAGGTGGCGCCCACGATGTTCAGCGTCGTGCCACGCTTGGAGAGCACGTACTCAAAGACCTGGCCCAGGAACTGCATGGCCATGTCCTTGAAAGCCAGCGTCGGACCTTCGGACAGGCCCAGCAGCGACAGCCCGCCATCTAGCGGACGCAGCGGAACGATGTCCTCGCTGTTGAAGATCTGCGGCGTGTAGGCGGCACGGGTCAGACGGCGCAGGTCGTCCGAAGGGATGTCCGTGGCAAACAACGACAGCACTTCGAAGGCCAGATCGGCATACGACAGGCCGCGCCACGATTCCAGCGTCTCCGCGGAAACCTGCGGCAGCGTCTGCGGCACCGCCAGCCCGCCGTCGGGCGCCAGGCCTTCGAGCAGGATGTCGGAGAATTCGAGCGGGGCCATGCCGCCGCGCGTAGAGATGTATTTCATGTCAATTGCTCCACGATGCACCGGGCGCCCCCGATCACGTCAGGTTCTCCACGCGCAGGCGCGTCACCTTGGACCGCACGAACGGCAGCGACTCGATGCGCTCGATGGCCTGATTGACGTTGCCTTCGACGGCTTCGTGCGTGAGGAAGATGATGTCGGCGCCGCCGATGTGCGACGGCTGCTGGATCATCGAACCGATGGAAATGCCGCGGTCGGCCAGGATGCGGGCGATGTCCGCCAGCACGCCGGGCTGATCGTCCACGCGCAGACGCAGGTAGTACGACGTGCTGACCTGTTCGATCGGCAGGATCGGGGTGTCCGACATGGCGTCCGGCTGAAAGGCCAGGTGCGGCACGCGGTTGCCCGGATCGGCGGTGTGCAGGCGCGTCACGTCGACCAGGTCGGCCACGACGGCCGAGGCGGTGGGCTCTTCGCCCGCGCCCTGCCCGTAGTACAGCGTCGGGCCGACGGCGTCGCCCTTGACCAGCACCGCGTTCATCGCGCCTTCGACATTGGCCAGCAGGCGCTCGGACGGCACCAGCGCCGGATGCACACGCAGCTCGATGCCGTCGGGGCGGCGCTTGGTGATGCCCAGCAGCTTGATGCGATAGCCCAGGCGCTCGGCGTGTTCGATGTCTTCGGCGGCCAGTTGCGAAATGCCTTCGATGTGGGCGCGGTCGAATTGCACCGGCACCCCGAATGCCAGCGAGGCCAGCAGCGTCAGCTTGTGGGCCGCGTCCACGCCTTCCACGTCGAACGTGGGGTCGGCTTCGGCGTAGCCCAGGCGCTGCGCTTCCGCCAGCACGTCGGCAAACGGCAGCCCGCGCGAGCGCATTTCGGACAGGATGAAATTGGTGGTGCCGTTGATGATGCCGGCCACCCACTGGATGCGGTTGGCGGTCAGGCCTTCGCGGATCGCCTTGATGATGGGGATGCCGCCCGCGACGGCGGCCTCGAAGTTCACCATCACGCCGCGTTCGGACGCGGCGGCGAAGATCTCGTTGCCATGCTTGGCCAGCAAGGCCTTGTTGGCCGTGACCACATGCTTGCCGTTGGCGATGGCTTCGAGCACCAGCTCGCGCGCCAGCGTGTCGCCGCCGATCAGTTCCACGACGATGTCGATGTCGGGATCGCGCACCAGCGCGTGCACATCGGTGTCGACCAGGATGGAGTCGCCCACGCGGGCGCGCGCCTTTTCCACGTCGCGCACGGCGGCGCGGGTGACTTCAATGCGGCGGCCAGCGCGGCGGGCGATTTCCTCGGCGTTGCGGGACAGCACGGTCCACGTGCCGCCGCCAACCACGCCAAGACCAAGCAGACCCACCTTCATGGGTTTCATCGCGCCGCCCTCTGCGGGCGGGCGTTGAGGGGAATTCATTTCACTTCTCCATAATCCTGTGCATGAAGCTGTTGCCACCCGATCGCGATGCCGCGGATCCGGCTCCGCCGGTCCGCAGGCATGCCCCCTCAGAGGGGGAAGCGCGCAGCGCTGCGGGGGTGGGCGTCCATCACTTCAGCAATCCGTCCTTGCGGAACATATCTTTGATGCCGCGCACCGCTTGACGCGTGCGCTGCTCGTTTTCGATAAGTGCGAAGCGCACGTATTCGTCGCCATACTCGCCGAAGCCGATCCCGGGGGACACGGCCACTTTCGCATCCGACAGGACACGCTTGGCAAATTCCAAAGAGCCCATCGCCCGGTAGGGTTCGGGGATCTGCGCCCAGATGTACATGGACGCCTTGGGAATCTCCACATTCCAACCTGCTTCATGCAGGCCGCGCACGAGCACGTCGCGGCGGCTCTGGTATTGCGCCACGATTTCGCTCACGCAGTCCTGCGGGCCGTCCAGCGCGGCGATGGACGCCACCTGGATCGGCGTAAACGTGCCGTAGTCGTGATAGCTCTTGATGCGAGCCAGCGCGTTGACCAGCTCGCGGTTGCCGACCATGTAGCCGATGCGCCAGCCGGCCATGTTGTAGCTCTTGCTCATCGTGAAGAACTCGACGGCGACGTCGCGCGCGCCGGGCACCTGCATGATGGACGGCGCCACATAACCGTCGAACGTGATGTCGGCATACGCCAGGTCATGCACGACGAGAATGTCGTGTTCCTTGGCAAGCGCCACCACGCGCTCGAAGAACGACAGGTCCACGCACTGCGCGGTCGGGTTGCTGGGAAAGCCCAGCACCATCATCTTGGGTTTCGGGATGGATTCGCGCACGGCGCGTTCCAGTTCCTCGAAGAAGTCGACGCCCGGCGTCATGCGCACGGAACGGATGTTGGCGCCCGCGATGACGGCGCCGTAGATGTGGATCGGGTAGCTGGGATTGGGCACCAGCACGGTGTCGCCGCGGTCCAGCGTGGCCAGCATCAGGTGCGCCAGGCCTTCCTTGGAGCCGATGGTGACGATGGCCTCGGAGTCCGGATCGAACTCGACCGCATAGCGGCGCTGGTACCAGTCGCAGATCGCCTTGCGCAGGCGCGGGATGCCCTTGGACACCGAATAGCCGTGGGTGGTGGGACGCGTGGTCGCCTCCACCATCTTGTCGACGATGTGCTTGGGCGTCGCCCCATCCGGATTGCCCATCGACATGTCGATGATGTCTTCGCCACGCCGACGCGCCGCCATCTTGAGCTCGCCGGTAATGTTGAAAACGTACGGGGGCAAACGCTCGATGCGAGAGAACTTCCTCATGATGGGAATCCTTAGGGGCGAAAAGGCAAAAAGACCAGGGCGCGGTCGCGCGAAGGGGAAAGGGGCTCTGAGCCGCGCCAGTTCACGATTGCAGCGCAGCAAAACCCTGTAATCTAGCGCAACGACGCCTTGGCGGCAAATGGGGCAAAAAAGCCCCTTTTTCCCCGTGGATACGTTGCAACATGCGGCGTGTCCGATGCGCTATTATCAAGCACGTAAAGCCGGAGTTTTTATTGAAGCTGCATACCGATCCTGCGACGGCCGCTCTAAACACTGTCACCGCCTACGGCGATGGCTACATCGAGGTCAACCAGGTACGTTTTTCCTCTTCGGTCGCTTTCGGCCCCGAAGGCGAAGTGACCATCTGGCCTGTTGAGTCGACGGCCGACATTACCTCCTCCCTCTTGCTCCAGGCAGCCGGATTGTCCGAGCCCGCCCGCAATCCCCTGGATTTTCTGGATGCCCCGGAAGCCGCGCCCAGCCGCCCGGCCAACGCCCCCGAAGTCCTGCTGGTGGGCACCGGCGGCAAGCAACAGTTCCTGCGTCCCGACGTGCTGCGTCCCCTTTTGGCGATCGGCATCGGCGTTGAAACCATGGACACCCACGCTGCCTCGCGCACCTACAACATCCTGATGGCTGAAGGCCGGCGCGTGGTCGTCGCCCTCATCCCTCCCCACGGAGCCACGAATTAATGACGCCGAGCATAGGCAAACCCGCCCCGTTGTTCACCGCCGAAAGCACGATCGGCCCCATCAGCCTCGAGCAATGCCAGGGGCGGGCCGTGATCCTGTATTTCTATCCCAAGGACAACACGCCCGGCTGCACCACCGAAAGCCAGGATTTCCGCGATCTGCACGCCGGCTTCCTGTCGGCCAGCGCAATCGTGATCGGCATCTCGCGCGACTCGCTGAAGTCGCACGAGAATTTCAAGGCCAAGTACGAGCTTCCTTTCCCTCTCATCTCCGACGCCGACGAAACCGTCTGCAATCTGTTCGGCGTCATCAAGCAGAAGAACATGTATGGAAAGCAGGTGCGCGGCATCGAACGCAGCACCTTCTTGATCGACGCCTATGGCGTGCTGGTGCAGGAGTGGCGCGGGGTGAAGGTCCCGGGCCACGCCAAGGAAGTCCTGCAAGCCGCCAAAAGCATCGGTTAGCCGCACAGGAAACCCGTCAGGCGCTATAGCCGGCCCAAACAGGAGAGTGACGCATATGCCGCTTCCGAAGTTGCCTACCCGCCCCGCAGCCATCCTGACCTTCCCCTCGGGCGAATCCGCCCGGGCGCAGGCCCGCACCACCAAGACTGCCGCTGCGCGGTCCAACACCCAGGCAGCCCTCGCCGAAGACGAGGACGAACTGCTGGTACAGCCAGAACTTGAAGGCCTGGCGGCGCCGGCACGCAAGGCCCACACGCCGTCGCCCGCTCACCAGGCGCCGCCCCCCGCAGCGCCGGCCGCTCGCGCCCCGGCGCGCCAGCAGGCCAAGGCCGCGCCCGCCCCCGCCAAGCGCGGCAAGGCGCGCGCCCAGAATGAACCTCGCAAGCTGTTCGTGCTGGACACGAACGTGCTGCTGCATGATCCCAGTTCGCTCTTCCGCTTCGAAGAGCACGACATCTTCCTGCCGATGATGACGCTGGAAGAACTGGACCACCAGAAAAAGGGCATGTCGGAAGTCGCGCGCAACGCGCGCCAGGTCAGCCGGTCGCTCGATTCGCTGGTGCAGGACGCCACGCACCTGGACGAAGGCCTTGAGCTGGCCAAGCTGGGCAACAAGGATGCCACGGGCCGCCTGATGTTCCAGACCACGGCCATCCACAGCACCCTGCCCTCGGACTTGCCGATGGGCAAGGCCGACAACCAGATCCTGGGTGTGGTGCGCGCCCTGCAGGAAAAATACCCGCAGCGCGAGGTCGTGCTGGTGTCCAAGGACATCAACATGCGCCTGAAGGCGCGCGCGCTGGGCATGGCCGCCGAAGACTACTTCAACGACCATGTCCTCGAAGACTCCGACCTGATGTACTCGGGCGTGATGCAGTTGCCCGAAGACTTCTGGAACAAGCACGGCAAGGACGTCGAATCCTGGCAACAGGGCGGCACCACCTTCTACCGCATCCACGGCCCGCTGTGCTCGCAATTCGTGGTCAATCAGTTCGTCTACTTCGAAGGCCAGATGCCGCTGTACGCGCAAGTGCGCGAAGTCAGCGGCAAGATGGCGGTGCTGGCCACGCTGCGCGACTATACCCACGGCAAGAACAATGTCTGGGGCATCACGGCGCGCAATCGCGAGCAGAATTTCGCCATGAACCTGCTGATGAACCCGGAATGCGATTTCGTGTCGCTGCTGGGCCAGGCCGGCACGGGCAAGACGCTGCTGGCGCTGGCGGCGGGCATCACGCAGGTGCTGGAGACCAAGCGCTACACCGAGATCATCATGACGCGCGTCACGGTGCCCGTCGGTGAAGACATTGGTTTCCTGCCCGGCACCGAAGAGGAAAAGATGCTGCCCTGGATGGGCGCGCTTGAAGACAACCTCGACGTGCTGAACATGGGCGAAGGCGAAGGCAACGGGGACTGGGGCCGCGCGGCCACCATGGACCTCATCCGCTCGCGCATCAAGGTCAAATCCCTGAACTTCATGCGTGGCCGCACCTTCCTGAACAAGTACCTCATCATCGACGAGGCGCAAAACCTGACGCCCAAGCAGATGAAGACGCTGGTGACCCGTGCTGGCCCTGGCACCAAGGTGATCTGCCTGGGCAACATCGCGCAGATCGACACGCCCTACCTGACGGAAGGCAGTTCGGGCCTGACCTTTGTGGTCGACCGCTTCAAGGGCTGGCCGCACTCGGGCCACGTCACGCTGCAGCGTGGCGAGCGCTCCCGCCTGGCCGACTACGCGGGCGACGTGCTCTAGGCTTGTTCTCGCACCGGCAAACAAAAAGCCCCTTGATCGCTCAAGGGGCTTTTTTTCACTACCGCGCGCCGATTATTTGTCGGCTGCGTTGGTGATGGCATTGCCTGCCCGGGACATGTCCTTACCCATGCCGGCGACGGTATTGCAACCGGCCAGCACGAAACCGAACACGACAAAGGCAGTCAGCACAATCTTGCCGCGCATGCTGTGACTCCAAAATGAAAAAATGAAAGCGCCTGCGCTCAGGCGATCTGCACGCGCAGTTCGCCCAGGCCTTCGACGCCGCCAGTGATCACGTCACCTTGGCGCACGGCGCCCACGCCCTCGGGCGTGCCGGTGAAGATGATGTCGCCGGGCTGCAGTTCAAACAGGCCCGACAGATACGAAATGCCTTCCGGAATATTCCACAGCATCTGCGAAATGTCGCTGGATTGCTTGCGCTCGCCGTTGACGTCCAGCCAGATGGCGCCCTTGTCGAGCGTGCCGACCACGCTGCGCGGATGGATGGGGCCCAGCGGCGCCGACTGATCGAAGGCCTTGCCGATTTCCCAGGGGCGGCCCTGCTTCTTCATTTCGCCTTGCAGGTCGCGGCGGGTCATGTCCAGACCCAGCGCATAGCCCCACACGCATTCGTTGGCCTGGTCGACGGGAATGTCGCGGCCGCCCTTGCCCAGCACCACAACCAGCTCCATCTCGTAGTGCAGATTGGAAGTCTTGGGCGGATAAGGCATCTTGCCGGTTTCGCCGTCGGCCACGAACAGCACCGCGTCAGCGGGCTTGCAGAAGAAGAACGGATCTTCACGGCCCGTAAAACCCATTTCCTTGGCATGTTCGGCGTAATTGCGGCCGACGCAATAGACGCGGCGCACGGGGAACAGCGCGGCGCTGCCGGCAACGGGGACCGCGACGGGCGGCTGGGGAGGCAAAACGTAGTCCATGAGCTATCAACCTATGACAAATACGTGACCGGAATATCCGGGAAAAATGTTACCCCGACGCCGCGCGCGCTTGGCATGCCCTGTGCCCCCGCGATGGGGCGTTGTTGTTGTTGGGCGGCCGGGCGTTTGAAAAAGCACTCGCGAGTGTAGCCCTTTCTACGGCCAATGCGAGGACCGCACGGAACGGGCGCCTGCAAGACAACGGCGCGGCGGCGACAGGCCACGGGCCGTCGCGGCCGCGCCGCCGGTAGGCGCCGGCCGGCAAGATGCCGGCTGGCGTGTAGCCCGATCAGCCCTTGGTGTAACGCTCGGCGCTGCGCACGATTTCTTCGTGAGCGGCGTCCACGCCCTTCCAGCCCTTGACCTTGACCCACTTGCCCTTTTCCAGGTCCTTGTAGTGCTCGAAGAAATGCTGGATGCGGGAGATGTCTTCCGCGGGCAGATCCTCGTAGGACTTGATGTTGCGGTACGGGGGGTACAGCTTTTCGATCGGCACGGCCAGCAGCTTGGCGTCGCCGCCCGACTCGTCGTCCATTTCCAGCACGCCGATGGCGCGGCAGCGCACGACGGCGCCGATCTGGATGGGGAACGGGGTCAGGACCAGGACGTCGGCGGGGTCGCCGTCTTCGGACAGGGTCTGGGGGATGTAGCCGTAGTTGCACGGATAGTGCATGGCCGTCAGCATGAAGCGGTCAACGAAGATTGCACCGGAATCCTTGTCGACCTCGTACTTCACCGGGTCGGCGTTCATGGGGATTTCGATGATGACGTTGAAGTCTTCCGGCAGCTTCTTGCCAGGGGAGACGCGATCAAGACTCATGGTTCAACCTTGTTTGTCTGAAAGGATATTCAAATCGAGCCGTCGTCCTTGAACGGCGGCTTGGTGGTGGGCACGGGCGCCGCGGGCGGCGCAGGCTTGGGGGCCGGCGCGGCAGGGGCCGGCGCATACGTGGGCACGGGCTCGTCGAACGCCGCAGCAGGAATGGGCGCGCTGTCGAAGTATTCGTCGATGTCGGACGTTCCGCGAGCCAGCGGCGCGTCTTCGGGCGCCAGGGCGCGGTCTTGCTGCGCCTTGCTGGCGCGGGCATCCGGATCCAGTACGTAGTCCGACGCCGATGCGGCAGCCGGCGGCAAGGCCGGGTAATCGCCACGGGTGTCCGCATCGCTGTCCGTGTCCGACAGGCCGACGGCATAGCCGCCTTCGGCATCCACGCGATACGGGTCCGAGCCGGTGTCCGCGGCGGGAAGCGCCGCATCCGAGGCCAGCACCGGCAACGCCATGCTGGCGGCCGTGGCCAGGCGCCAGTGGCGCACGGCATCGACCGGCCGGTCCAGACGATCGTACAGACTGCCCAACAGCGCGTGCGTCTGCGCATCGCTGCGGCGGGCCAGGCTGCGCAAGAGGTAGCGTTCGGCCTGCCCCCAGAGCTGGCCATTCAGGCACAGCATGCCCAGGGCGGTCAGAAGGTCGGGATCGGTCGGGCGTTGATGCAGCCAGGTCTCGGCCTTGGCCAGGCGCCGCGACACCTGGTCGGCTTCGCAGCGGGCGTAGGCCGCCACCAGGGCGGGATTGAACTTGACCGCGATGGCCGATTCCAGGACGCGCGCCGCTTCGTTGGGCTCGCCGGCGGCTTCGAATGCCGCGGCACCCGCCAGGGCGATTTCCGGGAGCAGGCGCTCTTCGGCCTTGAGGTCTTTCCAGATGGGACGCCAGGCATCGTTGGCCGCGGCGGCACGCAAGCGCGCGGCGCCCGCGGCATCGATCAGGACGTCGGCTTCGGGTCGGCCCAGCGCATTGCGGCGCGACAGTCCGCGCGCCAGCGTGAAAACCTGTTCCTGATGATTCAGAGCCGTGTGCGCCCGCAGCAGCAGGCGCATGGTGTGCAAATGACGGGCGCCGCCGTCGGCCAGCGGGCCCAGCACGGTCAGTGCGCGTTCAGCGCGGCCCTGATCGAGCAGCATGTCGGCCGAGACGGTGGCGGTGGCTTCAATGAGGCCGGGCTCGGTGCCGGCCTGCTCTTGCGCGTTGGCCAGCAGACGGTCGCGCCGGTCGAATTCGCCCAGGCCATGCGCGGCACGTGCAGCCGACAGGGCTGCCAGCACGCGCCGCGTGCGGACCTTGGTCTGGTCCAGAAGCTTGGTCAGGTCTTTTTCGGCGTGGGCGTAGCGGCCTTCAAGCAGGCCGATCCAGCCGCGTTCGAGCAATTCGTGGTCGCGCGCCTGCGCGCGCTTGCCGCGCCAGGCCCGGACGCGATCGGGAATGGCGAGCAGCCAGGCCAGAAGCCGCAGGCCCACGTACAGGATGATGAAGGTGGCGACGATGAGCAGGACGGCAAGCGTCAGCGACATCTCGATGCGCCACGGCCACACCAGAAGCAGCACGTTGCCCGCGTGCGAGCGCAGGACCACCGCCAGGGCGACGGCGACGACGGCGAGCAGCAGGGTCCAGAACCAGGTACGCATGGGTTCAGTCCTGGTCGCTGGTCTTGAAGCCGGCGGCGCGCAGGGCCGCCACGGCGTTCAGGCTGTCCGCCACATCCGGCATGCGCACGGCGATGTCGGTCTGGGCCAGTTCGCGCGCAAGCGTCTGCGCGGCGACGGTGTCAGGCGAGCGGCCATCGAAGTACTTGGAAAGCGTGGTGCCGACATTGTCGAGCTCGCTCTTCCAGACCGAGGGCTGGCGCATCAGCATCGCGAGCTGCGCGGTCAACAGGCGCTGGCGCAGCGTGCCGCGCACCTGATCGGCCTGTTCGGGCGACAACAGCAGCGCGGCCGGTTCGTCCACGCGCTGGATGGTGATGAGACCGCCAAGTTCGTGAGCCAGCGCGGAGCCCGCGCGGCCAGGCCACGAGGCCACTTCGGCGCGCCAGCGCTGCCACCAGGGCGCATCGGCGGGCAGGCCGGCCTGCGGATCGATCGTGGGGGCCGGCGCGGGTGGTTGGGCTTGACCGACCGGCGACACGCCCGGCGACACGGTGTCCGGCACCAGCAGCGGCGCCTTGCCGATCAGCGCGACCAGGCGTTCGATACGGCCCGATTGCGCGGGGATGTCGACGGTGGACACGGCACGCAGGCGGTCCAGGTCGCCATTGATGGATTGCTGCAGGCTGGAGAACCGCGGGCGGTCGGCACGCGCCAGGCGCGATTGCGCGGTTTCCAGGGCGACGATGGCGTTGGAGACGTTGCCGGCCAGGCGCAATTGCTGATTGGCGATGGTCAGCAGGCGTTCGACGTCATTGGCCAACAGTTCGTCGCTGGCGCTGTCGTTGAAGTTCTGCCAAGCCTGTTGCAAGGCGTTGTATTGGCTTTGCGTTTCGCGCAGCGTGTCTTCGAGTTCGGCGACGCGGCCGGTCTGCGCCTGCGCGAGGGCAAGCGCTTCGCGGGTGTCCTTGCGGGCTTGCGCCACATCGGCGCTGAGCGTATCCAGGCGCGTTGCCACTTCGCGGCCCGCGGAGACGAACTGGGTGCGTTGCTTCCACAACGCATATCCCAGGCCCACGGCCAACAGGATGACGATTATCAGCGCGGTGGCCAAAGGACCACTGCCGCGCTTGGCCGGACGGGCCTTGACGGAGTCGGCCGGGGCCGATGCGGACGCGCTTGCGTCCGGGGCGGCCGGATGAACGGCCGAATCGGTAGCGGGAGTCTTATCTGTCATGACGCGATTGTATTCGGTGTCAGTCCGAACCAACGAATCAAGCAGCAACAAAAGCCTGGAAAATCGACTCGTCGTTGGGCACGCAGATTTTTACCATCGCCGGCTCGGACGCGCCAATGCGAGGCTGCGGCAGGCGGCCAACCAGCGAGGGGTGCGTGGCGACGAAGCGGCAGCGCTGCCACCACCCGGTCAGACCCGCGGCGCTGAGCTGACCATAAATGGCGTCGACGCCTTCTCCGCTGGTGACCAGCCAGGTGGCGGTGACGCCTGCATCGGCCCATCGCCTGAGGGTGGCAAGCTGTTCCGCGGTCCAGCCAGCCGGTTGCCGACGGTAGGCCGCGTGGCGCGTCACGTGCGCACCATGCGCTTCGAGCGTATCGCCGAGCCAGTCCCGCCCCTGCGTGCCCCGCACCACCAGTACGCGCGCGGGCAACTGAGGCTGGGCAGCAAGCACGCGCCAAAGCGCCTCGGAATCATGGCTGGGGGCCGACTCGTCCGGATGCAGAACTGTTGTATTCACGCCAAAACGGCCGGTCTCGCGCAGCGCCTGGGCACTGGCGGGCCCGACCGTGGCGACCGCGACGCCCGCAGGCCAGTCCGCGGCGCCATCGGCGCGCGCGAGCTGATCCAGGTATTGGCGCGCGGCATTGCCGCTGACGAACACGACGAGGTCGTAGGCCGACGGCCGGGGCAGGTCTTCGGCAGCGACAGACAGGGGGTGGATTTCAAGTGCGGGCAGGATGCACGGTTGCCAACCGGCGCCCTGCAGGCGGCCGGCCAGCGCTTCATTGCGCCCTGCGGGCCGCGTCAGGATGGCGATGCGCGGCCCGTCGGCGGCTGCAAACGCCGGGTCCATCAGTCGGACCCGGGGTTTTGCAGCAGTTCGCGAAGAATCGTCTCTGCACCCGCCTCCAGGAGTTCGGAGGCGGCGGCTTCGCCGATGGCTTCGGCTTCGGTCATGGGACCGCTGTGCGTGGCATGAACGACACGGGTGCCGTCGGGCGAGGCCACCAGCGCGCGCAGCGACAGCGTGTCGCCGGCAAGCTGGGCAAAGGCGGCCAGGGGCACCTGGCAGGAGCCGCCCAGCTTGCGCGACACCGCGCGCTCGGCGAGCACGCAAGCGGTCGTGTCTGCACTGACCAGCGGAGCCAGCCACGCGCGCATGTCGTCGCGGTCGTCACGGATTTCGATGCCGAGGGCGCCCTGCCCGGCCGCCGGCAGGCTGTCGGCGGGGTCGAGCAGGCTGCGGATGCGCTCGCCCATGCCAAGACGGTCCAGGCCGGCGGCGGCCAGGACGATGGCGTCGTAGTCGCCCTTGTCGAGCTTGGAGAGGCGCGTATCCAGATTGCCGCGCAGGGGCTTGACCACCAGGGCGGGAAACCGGGAACGGATCTGGGACTCGCGGCGCAGGCTGGACGTGCCGACCACGGCGCCCGCGGGCAGGTCGGCCAGCGAGGCATAACGGTTGGACACGAAGGCATCGCGCGGATCCGCGCGATCGAGGACGGCGCAAAGCTCAAACGGCGCCTGCAGATCCACCGGCACGTCCTTGAGGGAGTGGACGGCGAGATCGGCACGGCCGTCGAGCAGCGCGTTTTCGAGTTCCTTGACGAACAGACCCTTGCCGCCCACCTTGGACAGCGTGCGGTCGAGGATCTGGTCGCCTCGGGTTGTCAGGGTAAGAAGTTCAACTGCGCACGCTGGGTACAGCGTGCGCAGCCGATCGCGCACATGCTCGGCTTGCCACAGGGCAAGCCGGCTGGCGCGGGTCGCAATGACCAGACGTTGCGGTAGAGACACGTGACGCCATCAAACGAAGTTGGAGACGATGATCGTCGCGACTACCCCGAGGATGGCCAGCACGAACAGACCCTGAAGAAGGCTCAGGCCCGATTCGGATTGCTGGGGATCGGTGGATCTACGCAGACTCATGTGCTGATTCCTTGGAAGCGTTCTTGCGGCTTGCAAGCCACCGTCCAAGGACAACAACGAGCAAGGCGCCAATGATTTCAGCGGCGATTTTAACCGTAGTCGGCTGAACGCCAAATTGACGCTCGACAATAACGTCGGTGACCAGCATGCCGCCAGCGATCCAGCCCAGCAGGCCCGCGCCGAAGGTGACGACCAGCGGATAGCGGTCGATGAGCTTGAGCACCAGCGTGCTGCCCCAGATGATGATCGGCACACTGACGACCAGGCCGAAGATGACCAGGCCCAGCTGATGGTCGGCATGCGCATTTTGCGCGGCGCCGGCGATGGCGATCACGTTGTCCAGGCTCATCACGAAGTCAGCAATGATGATGGTCTTGATCGCGGCGACGATGGATGTGCCGCCCTTGATGTCGCCATGCGCATCGTCTTCGGGAACCAGAAGCTTGACGCCGATCCAGACGAGCAGCAGCGCGCCCACGACCTTCAGGAACGGGATGTTCAGAAGCTGCATTGCGAAGGCGATCAGCACGACGCGCAGAATGATTGCCCCTGCGGTGCCCCACAAAATGCCTTGCATCCGTTGCTTGGGCGCCAGGTTGCGACACGCCAGCGCGATCACGACAGCGTTGTCGCCGCCGAGCAGGATGTCGATAAGGATGATCTGAAATACCGCTGCCCAACTCAGCGTCTGAAAAAACTCAAGCACTTTGAACCCCCGAAGGCATTTATGAAAAGAATGGCCGGTCCCGGCCCGGCCGCCCTGCCGCGCGCCTTCGCGCGGCAGGTTTATTTAGAAAAACATATTATTGTAGTTCAGCTTTCAGTCAGCTTTCCGACGCGCAAGCAAAACTTTACCAATCAGCAGCACCAGCACCGCGCCCAGCGCGCCCGACATCAGTGCGAAGCTGTGCTGAGTAACGCCCAATGCGGCATCTATACGCGCCACCGGCTCTTGCAACGCCGGGTCGCCCACCAGCAGCTCGCCTGCGATGAAACCCAGCAGCGCCGCCCCAACCCAGACGATGAGCGGGAAGCGTTCGATGACCTTCAAGAGCAGCGTGCTGCCAAAGATGACCAGCGGAATACTGATGGCCAGGCCGAGCACCAGCAACGTCGTGTCGCCCATCGCAGCGGCGGCGACGGCCACCACGTTGTCCAGGCTCATGACCAGGTCGGCGATCATGATGGTGCGGATGGCGGTCAACAGGTTGCCATGCGACTTGCCGGCACCGTCTTCTTCGCCTTCGGGCAGCAGCAAGGTGACGCCGATGTAGACCAGGAGCAGCGCGCCGATCAGCTTGAGCCACGGCAGCAACAACAGCTTGGCCGCGACGAGCGTCAGTACGATACGCATGATGATCGCAGCGGCGGAACCGACCACGATCGCTTTTTTCTGTTGTGCCGGAGGCAACGAGCGCGCTGCCAGCGCAATAACCACGGCGTTGTCGCCCGATAGCAGAATGTTGACCCAAATGATCTGGAGCAACGCGATCCAGAATGCCGCTGAACTGAGTTCCATGCCTCTCTTTCCTAGGTGTGATCCCCCTAGGACAAAACCAAATTAATGGATGAATTGAACGCAAAAACGTACTGACCGTCTTGGTGCGAGCCCGACGGCATTCTTGCTGGTACGCGCAAAATTTCTTTCATTATAGTTTCGTTCAGCTTTCCGTATGATTGACCCGGCCGCTTCCTGGACGCGGGATTTCCCTAAGAAAGCCTCAAAAACCCGGAGCAAAAAAAAGCCCGCCGAAGCGGGCTTTTTATCGCGCGTTGCTGAAACTTACAGCACCGACTTGAGCAGCTTGCCCATTTCGGAGGGGTTGCGCGTGGTGCGGATGCCGCAGGCTTCCATGACTTCCAGCTTGGCATCGGCCGTGTCGGCGCCGCCGGAGATCAGCGCGCCGGCGTGGCCCATGCGCTTTCCGGGAGGGGCGGTGACGCCAGCGATGAAGCCGACGACCGGCTTCTTCATGTTGTCCTTGGCCCACTGCGCGGCGTTGACTTCGTCCGGGCCGCCGATTTCGCCGATCATGATGACGGCGTCGGTGTCGGGATCGTCATTGAACAGCTTGAGCACGTCGACGTGCTTCAGGCCGTTGATGGGGTCGCCACCGATACCGACAGCGCTGGATTGGCCCAGGCCCAGTTCGGTGACTTGCGCCACGGCTTCGTACGTCAGGGTGCCCGAGCGGCTGACGATGCCGATGCGGCCCTTGCGGTGGATGTGACCGGGCATGATGCCGATCTTGATTTCGTCCGGGGTGATCAGGCCGGGGCAGTTCGGGCCCAGCAGCAGCGTCTTGCTGCCCTTGGCCTTCATGCGGTTCTTGACTTCGAGCATGTCGCGGACCGGGATCCCTTCGGTAATGCAGATCACCAGATCCAGTTCGGCTTCGACGGCTTCCCAGATGGCGGCAGCGGCGCCGGCGGGCGGCACGTAGATGACCGAGACGGTGGCGCCGGTGTCGGCCTTGGCGTCCTTGACCGACGCGAAGATCGGCACGCCTTCGAAGTCCTCGCCCGCCTTCTTGGGGTTCACGCCGGCCACGAAGGCGGCCTTGCCATTGGCGTACTCACGGCACATGCGGGTGTGGAACTGGCCCGTCTTGCCCGTGATGCCCTGGGTGATGACCTTGGTGTCCTTGTTGATCAGAATCGACATTGTGAATCCTTGATTTTTGCTTTACTTGACGGCGGCTACGACGCGGGTGGCAGCTTCGGCCATCGTGTCGGCGCTGATGATCGGCAGGCCGGAGTCGGCCAGCATCTTCTTGCCGAGTTCTTCGTTGGTGCCCTTCATGCGCACGACCAGCGGCACGTTCAGGTTGACGGCCTTGCAAGCGGTGATGACGCCTTCGGCGATCACGTCGCAGCGCATGATGCCGCCGAAGATGTTGACCAGGATGGCCTTGACGCTCTTGTTGGCCAGCATGATCTTGAAGGCTTCCGTGACCTTCTCGGCCGTGGCGCCGCCGCCGACGTCCAGGAAGTTGGCCGGCTCGCCGCCGAACAGCTTGATGGTGTCCATCGTGGCCATGGCCAGACCGGCGCCGTTCACCAGGCAGCCGATGTTGCCGTCGAGCTGGATGTAGGCGAGGTCGAACTTGCTGGCTTCGATTTCAGCGGGATCTTCTTCGTCCAGGTCGCGGTAGGCGACGATTTCCGGATGACGGAACAGGGCGTTGGAGTCGAAGTTGAACTTGGCGTCCAGGGCGATGATGTTGCCCTTGCTGTCGCGGTTCAGGGGGTTGATTTCGACCAGGGAGGCGTCGGTGTCCATGTAGCACTTGTAGAGCTTCTGGAACACGTCAACGGCCTGGGCGGTCGAGTCGGCGGGCAGACCGATCGCGTTGGCGATCTTGGTGGCTTGCTCGGCGGAAAGGCCAACCAGCGGGTCGATGTATTCGGTGATGATCTTTTCGGGCGTGGAGTGAGCCACTTCCTCGATGTCCATGCCGCCTTCGCTGGAAGCGATGAAAGCGACATTCTGCGTGGCGCGGTCGGTGACCAGCGAAACGTAGTATTCCTTCTGGATGTCGGCGCCGTCTTCGATGTACAGGCGGCGGACCTTCTGGCCTTCGGGGCCGGTCTGATGCGTGATCAGCTGCATGCCCAGGATTTCGGATGCCAGCTTGCGGACGTCGTCCAGCGAGCGGGCCAGCTTGACGCCGCCGCCCTTGCCGCGGCCACCCGCGTGGATTTGTGCCTTGACGACCCAAACCGGTCCACCCAGCTTTTCAGCGGCAGCCACGGCCTCGTCGACGGAAAGAGCGGGGATCCCGCGCGGCACGGGGACGCCAAATTGCTTCAGCAGTTCCTTGCCTTGATACTCGTGGATTTTCATGTGTTACCTGTCAGGACGTATGAGAAAAAGAAGGTGAATCGGAGGACGACTCGGCCGATGCCTCAGCGCTACCCCCGGTGTACCACTCGGGATAATGCTCAGCCACCACAGGGCCGCCAGTGCTGAGCGCATGGCAGCCGTCCAGTTGGAATGGACGCCGGTTCGGGTTGGGTTCCTGCCGCCGGCGGTTGGCCATGGTCTGGACCGCCGCGGTGGGAAGCACCTGCGACAGTTCGGTCATGTGCGTACAGCCCTCCACATGCCCGAACCGCTCTTTGACCTGGCGGCGGAACCCCTTGAGCAGGTTCATGCCGATCAGGTCAGTGTACGCCGGCTCGATGGCCTTGCAATGCTCGCCATAAGGCGCCGCATCATAGACGGCCTGAGCCGCCACGATCGAGAATTCCTCGTCGATGGTGATGCGCAGGTGCATATGGTGGATGGGCTGCCCGGCCTTGAACATCTCGCCGTCGCGCTTCGGAAAATCGTACGCTTTCACGTCGATCAGCTCGGCTTCCAGGTCCCAGTTGCCGTCATCGCGCGCGTACGACTGCACACGTATGGAACGCGTATGCAGCGGTTGGCGAGGACAATCCGGCGGTGGCAAGGGCATGCGAGGGGGCCTGCGGGGCAAAGATGGCCTGCGCGTATGGTGCGCGGCAACAAAACCTTCAAAGTATAGCGCAGGCGGCATTCGCGCAATCGTATTAATTGGGCGGCGGATGCCCCGCTGTCCGGTCCGCTGACCGCGCCGCCGTGACTTCCCTCCTTCCACGCGCCCCCTGCCGGTTTCGCCGCGCGGCTCGGCGTGGGACTGGAAATGGCGTCTGCAGCAGGCAAAAACCCGGCGCGCGCGGGGCGCGCGGCCGGGTTGGAAATGCAGGAGGCCCGGCGCGCGTGCGCCGGGACGCCACCGGCCGTCAGGCCGCCTCGCGCAGCGCGCGCGCCGCCTGGACCATGCCGATCAGCGCGGCCTCTGTTTCCGGCCAGGCGCGCGTCTTCAGGCCGCAATCGGGATTGACCCACAGGCGTTCCTTGGGCAGGCGGGCGGCGGCCTTGTTCATCAGGTCAACCATCCAGCCGACCTCGGGCACGTTGGGCGAGTGGATGTCGTACACGCCCGGGCCGATGTCGTTCGGGTACCGGAAGTCCTCAAACGCCTTGAGCAGCTCCATATTGGAACGCGACGTTTCGATCGTGATCACATCGGCGTCCATGGCGGCAATCGATTCGATGATGTCGTTGAATTCCGAATAGCACATATGCGTGTGGATCTGCGTCTCCTCGCGCACGCCGGCGGTCGACAGGCGGAAGCAGTCCACGGCCCAGTCCAGGTATGCCTGCCAATCGGCGCGGCGCAGCGGCAGGCCTTCGCGGATGGCCGGCTCATCGATCTGGATGACGTTGATCCCAGCCGCTTCCAGGTCCACGACTTCGTCGCGCAGCGCCAGCGCCAGCTGGCGGCAGGTGGCTTCGCGCGGCTGGTCGTCACGCACGAACGACCACTGCAGAATGGTGACCGGACCGGTCAGCATGCCTTTGACCGGCTTGTCGGTCAGCGACTGGGCGTAGGACGACCAGCCTACCGTCATGGGCGCGGGACGGGCCACGTCGCCGAAAATGATCGGCGGCTTCACGCAGCGCGATCCATAGCTTTGCACCCAGCCGTTTTTCGTGAAGGCAAAGCCGGCCAGCAGCTCCCCGAAGTACTCGACCATGTCGTTGCGCTCGGGCTCGCCGTGCACCAGGACGTCCAGGCCCACCTTTTCCTGGAAGCGGATCACTTCTTCGATCTCCTTGCGGATGGCGGCTTCGTACGCGGAATCCGTCAGGGCGCCCGCCTTCCAGTCGCGGCGCAGCGTGCGGATTTCGGCCGTCTGCGGGAACGAGCCGATCGTGGTGGTGGGATAGGCGGGCAGCCCCAGCTGCTCCTGCTGGCGCGCGATGCGGCCTGCAAACGGCGCCCGGTCGCGCGACATGCCCTTTGCTGCGGCCATGCGCTCGGCCACGGCCGGGTTGTGGATGCGCACCGAGGCGCGGCGCGCGGCCAGCGCCGCGCGCTGGCTTGCCAGCCCCTGCTGCACCGTGGGGTCCGTGGCGCTGCTCAGCGCGCGGCCCAGCAGGCTCAGCTCGTCGAGCTTCTGGGCGGCAAAGGACAGCCAGCTCTTGAGTTCGGCGTCCAGTTCGGTTTCGTTTTCCAGGTCGACGGGCACGTGCAGCAGCGAGCACGACGGCGCCAACCACAGTCGGTCGCCAAGCTGGCGCGCAAGCGGGGCCAACGTCGCAATGGCGGCATCAAGATCGGTGCGCCAGATGTTGCGGCCGTTGATGATGCCGGCGGACAAGACCTGCCCGTCGTTCAGGCCCGCCACCACGTCGGCCAATTGTTCGGGAGCACGCACCAGGTCCACGTGCAGGCCGGCCACCGGCAGGGCCTGCGCCGTCGAGAGGTTGTCCTTCAGACCGTCGAAGTAGGTGGCGACCAGCACTTTGACCGCGCTGGCGGACAACGTGGCATAAGCCTGCTTGAAGGCATCGCGCCAGGCTTGCGGCAGGTCGAGCGCCAGGATGGGCTCATCGATCTGCACCCACTCGACGCCCAGCTTGGCAAACCGCGCCAGCACCTCTTCATAGACCGGCAGCAGCGCTGCCAGAAGCTGGAGTTTTCCGGCATCGGCGGCGCCGCCGGCAAAGGCGTCGCCCTTGCCCAGGAACAGCCATGTCAGCGGGCCGGGAATGACCGGCTTGACCTCAAGACCCAGCGCCTGGGCTTCCCTAACCTGGTCGAACAGGCTTTCGCGGGCAACGCGGAAGGTCTGGCCGGGCACCAGTTCCGGGACGATGTAGTGGTAGTTGGTATCGAACCACTTGGTCATGTCGCAGGCGGCGGCGGGCTTGCCCGACGGCGCGCGGCCGCGGCCCATGCGAAAGAGCGTGTCCAAGGACACCGGCTCGCTGTCCTTTTGGCCGAAGCGCGCCGGCACTGCGCCCAGCAGCGTTGTCCATTCCAGGATCTGGTCGTACCAGGCGAAGTCGCCCACCGGCACGAACTTCAGGCCGGCCGCCGCCTGAAGGCGCCAATGGCGGGCGCGCAGTTCACGGCCCGTGTCTTCCAGGGCGTCGGCGGTCTGCTTGCCGGCCCAATAGGCCTCGACCGCCCGCTTGAGTTCACGCTGGGCGCCGATCCGGGGGAAACCCAAATTATGAATCGTAGTCATGTTGTAGCCGCCATCCACAAAATTTGTTCAAGTGGCGATCATTCTGAGGCCAAATCAAAATGAATCAAAATCAATGTACGCATTCATAAGATGAGGAAACCTCATAGAATAGGCAGTCATGCCGACCCGCCGGGGTTCGGCGCCTGGATCCCGCCCCCGGATCCCGACCCTCTCAGCCGCGCTCAATGCTAGAAATCCGCCACCTAGAAACACTGACCGCCATCCGGGATGGCGGCAGCCTTCAGGAAGCCGCAGAACGCCTGCACCTGACGCAATCCGCGCTGTCGCATCAGCTGCGGGATCTCGAAACCCGCCTGGGCACACCTCTGCTGAATCGGCGCACGCGGCCGGCCCGGCTGACCACGGCAGGGCTGCGGGTGCTGGCGCTGGCCGATGAGGTCCTGCCGCGCATCCGCGCCACGGAACGCGACCTGCAGCGGCTGGCGGCTGGGCGCACAGGCCGGCTGCACCTGGCGATCGACTGTCATTCCTGTTTTCAGTGGCTGATGCCGGCGCTGGACGCCTTCCGCGTGCAATGGCCCGATGTGGCGCTGGACCTGTCCGCGGCGTTCTCGTTCGCCCCTCTGCCCGCGCTGGTGCGCGGCGACCTGGACCTGGTCATCACGTCAGACCCGCAGCCGCTGGACGCGGTGGAATACCTGCCGCTATTCAAATATGAGCTGGTGCTGGCCGTGTCCGAATCCAACCCGCTCGCCGGCAGCAAATTTATCCTGCCGGAACAGTTGGCGGACCAGACGCTGATCACCTATCCGGTGGACAAACAGCGGCTGGACGTCTTCACGGCCTTTCTGGACCCGGCCGACGTGGAGCCCGCCGCGGTCCGCAAGGCGGAACTCACGCCGATCATTGCGCAACTGGTGGCCAGCAATCGGGGCGTGGCGGCCCTGCCGAACTGGGCGCTGACGGAATACATGAATCAGGGATGGCTACGGCTTTGCCGCCTGGGCCCGCAAGGCGTGTGGCGCACGCTGTATGCAACCGTGCGCAGCGAGGACACGGACGCCTCGTATATCGACGAGTTTCTGACCATTACCCGCGACGTCTGCTTCAAGACGCTGTCGGGCATCAAGTCGGCGAAGTGACGACCGAAGTGAAAACGTAAGGAACAACGACGGCCACAGCGGCGCCGGGTGGGTAGATGCCTGCGGGAAACCACGCCGGCTGGCCGGGCGTCAGTCTTCGTCGCCCTCGCCGAGGATGCGCCGGATGACGTCGTGCGCGAAACCCCGGCTGGCCAGAAAGCGCGCCTGCTTTGCGTAGACCGCGCGATCTTCGGGCTTGGCGCTGAAGCGCTTTTTCCAGACCTCAAGCGCCCGGTCGTATTCGGTGGCGCGAAGTTGTTCGCGCAGTTCCGCGACCTGGTTGTCGTCCATGCCATGCTGGCGCAATTCCTGCACGATGCGCGCCGCCCCCTGCCGCGAGGCGCGCCGATGAACCAGGCTTTGGGCGAAGCGTTCGGTGGACAGCCAGCCCTCTTTCTCAAGCGCGTCGAGTACCGATTCGACCTCGGCCGCATCTTCGGCGTAAGCAGCCAGCTTGCGCGCCAATTCTTCGCGCGCGTGCTCGCGCCGCGACAGATACCCCACTGCCCGCATCTTCAGTGACGGCCCCTTGCGCGCCTGCTTGCCGTCGGACGTTGACGCCTCGTCGGCGCTGGCGGCGGTGTCAGCACGCCGGCCGCGCGCGGCGCCGCGGCGATCGGAACTGCGCTGCTCGGAACTGCGTTGCCACAGGCTGGAGGATTCGGCGCCATCGGCCGAATCGTCAGACGCTGCGGTTTCGCGGGCCACCCGCGCATCGGACGTGCGCCGCAAGCCTTGCGGCTTGGCGACCGTTTCGAATTCGTCGTCCAACCTGGCGCGTTGGCGCTCGGCGGACGCGGGAGTCGATTTCCAGCTCATGCGCTTTCCTGCTAAACAAAACGGCAGGCCCATCTTGGCGCCTGCCGCAGTTTGCCAGCCCAGCCGGGCCGGCGATGGGACTTGCCTGAACCGTGGCGAGCCCTGTCGAATGGCCGGGATTATTCGGCGGTGTCTTCCGCCGTGGGCACGAATTCAGCGGCGCGGCTGACGATGCCCTGGTTTTCGCGGACGCGGTTTTCGATTTCGATGGCCATGTCCTTATGCTCTTTCAGGTATTCGCGCACGTTGTCCTTGCCCTGACCGATGCGGTTGCCGTTGTAGCTGTACCAGGCGCCCGACTTGTCGACGACGTTGGCGGCCACGCCCAGGTCGATGATTTCGCCTTCGCGCGAGATGCCGGCGCCATACATGATGTCGAACTCGGCCTGCTTGAACGGCGGCGCAACCTTGTTCTTGACGACCTTGACGCGGGTTTCGTTGCCGACGACCTCGTCGCCCTTCTTGATGGAACCGATGCGGCGGATATCCAGGCGCACGGACGCGTAGAACTTGAGCGCGTTGCCGCCGGTGGTGGTTTCGGGGTTGCCGAACATGACGCCGATCTTCATCCGGATCTGGTTGATGAAGATGACCATGCAGTTGGTCTTCTTGATGGTGGCGGTCAGCTTGCGCAGCGCCTGGCTCATCAGACGGGCCTGCAGGCCGGGCAGCGAATCGCCCATTTCGCCTTCGATTTCGGCCTTGGGCACCAGCGCGGCCACCGAGTCGACGACGATCAGGTCGACCGAACCCGAGCGCACCAGCGCGTCGGTGATTTCCAGCGCCTGCTCGCCCGTGTCCGGCTGCGAGATCAGCAGGTCGGCCAGGTTGACGCCCAGCTTGGACGCGTACTGGACATCCAGTGCGTGTTCCGCGTCGACGAAGGCGCAGGTGCCGCCCAGCTTTTGCATTTCGGCGACGACCTGCAGCGTGAGGGTGGTCTTGCCCGACGATTCCGGACCGTAGATTTCGACGACACGGCCGCGCGGCAAGCCGCCGACGCCCAGCGCGATATCCAGACCGAGCGAACCCGTGGAAACCACCTGGATGTCGTGCGAGACCTCGTTGTCGCCGTAGCGCATGATCGAGCCCTTGCCGAACTGCTTTTCGATCTGCGAAAGCGCTGCGGCGAGCGCCTTGGCCTTTTCCGAAGCGGCGGCCTTGGTGGTTTTGTCGTCCATGAGGAGTCCTGTCTGTAACGTATCTGGAAGTCGGAAAAACTGCGGGTCTGAGCTGGCCGGGCTTGATGCCTGCCCTACGGCCTGACGTGGAGCCTTGAGCTACGGATCAGATTATGGCATCGGATTGTACTGTACAAAAAACCAGTGTGCCAGTCTTTTGCACGTATACCCTGAGTGGCAAGCCCGGCGCCGTATGACAGAATCCGGAGCGATCCCGGTATTTTCGCCTTTCTCCGTCCCCCGGGCCGGCGTGTATCTTCCTAGCAGCAGCCCATGCGTATCCTGATCGCCGAAGACGACAGCATCCTGGCCGATGGCCTGTCCCGCTCGTTGCGCCACAACGGCTATGCAGTGGACGCCGTGCGCGACGGGCTTGCCGCCGATTCCGCGCTGGCCGCCCAGGCCTTCGACCTGCTCATCCTCGATCTCGGGCTGCCGCAACTGGCCGGCCTGGAAGTGCTGCGCCGCCTGCGTGCCCGCAACTCCGCCCTGCCCGTCCTCATCCTGACCGCCGCCGACAGCATCGAGCAGCGCGTCAAGGGCCTGGACCTGGGCGCGGACGACTACATGGCCAAGCCCTTCGCGCTGTCCGAGCTCGAAGCCCGCGTGCGCGCGCTGACGCGGCGTGGCGCGGGCGGCGGCGGCACGATGATCAAGCACGGCAAGCTGCTCTTTGACCAGACTGGCCGTGTCGCCATCGTGGACGACCAGACGCTGGATCTGTCGGCCCGCGAGGTCAGCCTGCTCGAAATCCTGCTGACGCGCAGCGGACGCATGGTCAGCAAGACCCAACTGGTCGACCATCTGTGCGAATGGGGCGAGGAGGTCAGCACCAACGCCATCGAGGTCTACGTGCATCGCCTGCGCAAAAAGCTCGAGCCCAGCGGCGTGAAGATCGTCACCGTGCGCGGCCTGGGCTACTGTCTTGAGCGGGACCAGGGTGCGGCGTACCTCGCAAGCTGAGCCCTCACCAGAGCCGCTCAACCAGGAAGCCCTGGATATCATGCAAGCCGGGTCCAAGGGCCCGAGCTTTGCGCCGCCCCAACGTTCGCTGCTGGGCGAAATCCTGGACTGGATGCTGGCGCCGCTGTTCCTGCTGTGGCCCATGAGCGTCGCAATCACCTATGTGGTCGCGCAGAACATCGCCAACGTGCCGTACGACCGCGCGCTGGCCAACAACCTGCACGTCTTGACGCGCCAGGTCCACGCGCAGGATGGCCGCGCGGTGCTGAAGATGACCGACGCCGCGCGCGACGTGCTGCGCGCCGACGAGACGGATAGCGTGTTCTGGCTGGCGCTGGGCAGCCGGGGCGAATACCTGGGCGGCGACCGCGCGCTGCCGCTGCCCACCACCGTGGGACAGCCCCGCCCCGGCGAGGTCCAATACGAGGACGACACGCTGCGCGGCTTTGGCATCCGGCTGGCGTTCACCTGGGTCGACCTGCATCTGCCGGGCACGCAGCCGGCGCTTCTCATCGTGGCCGAGACCGTCGAAAAGCGCACGCAATTGGCCAACGACATCATCAAGGGCGTCATCATCCCGCAATTTGTGGTGCTGCCGATCGCCGTGCTGCTCGTCTGGTTCGGGCTGTCCCGCGGCGTGGCGCCGTTGAATGCGCTGCAGCAGCGCCTGCGCGCCCGCCGTCCCGACGATCTTTCGCCCATCGACGAGCGGGCCGCGCCCTCCGAGATCGCGCCGCTGGTCGCGGCCATGAACGACCTGCTGGACCGGCTGTCCGCCAACGTGCAGGCGCAGCGCCGCTTCGTGGCCGACGCCGCGCATCAATTGAAGACCCCGCTTGCGGGACTGCGCACGCAGGCGGAACTGGCGCTGCGCGACGCCAGCCCCGAGGAAATGCAGTCCAGCCTCCGGCAACTGGTCACCGGCTCGGAACGGGCGACCCGGCTCGTCAATCAGCTGCTGCTGCTGGCACGCGCCGAAAACCCCAGCGCCATCGGCCTGACCCGCACCGACATCAACGCCATCGCCTACGAGCAGACGATGCACTGGGTGCCGCTCGCACTGTCGCTGAACACGGATCTCGGTTTCGAGGGGTCGGACACGCCCGTCCAAATCAACGGCAACCCGCTGCTGCTGGCCGAACTGCTGAACAACCTGGTGGACAACGCCCTGCGCTACACCCCTCGCGGCGGGCATATCACCGTGCGCGTGCTGCAGGCGGACGGCGAGGGGCTCCTGGAGGTCGAGGACTCGGGACCGGGCATTGCGCCCGAAGAGCGCGAGCGCGTGTTCGACCGCTTCTACCGCGTGCTGGGCACGTCCTCCGACGGCAGCGGCCTGGGCCTGGCCATCGTGCGCGAGATCACGCAGAAGCATCAGGCCAGCGTCGTGATCAGCGACCATCCCACCGAACATTCCGACCTGCCCGGCACCCGCATCCGCGTCGCTTTTCCCCTCTACACGCCCCCGCCCGAGCCCGCCGAAAGCTAAGGACTATCCCTAGCCTTCCCCGGAGCACTTACCATTTGTTTCAATTTTAAGATTCAAGTAAGGGTCCCGTCAGAACCTCGTCAGCGTCGCGCCCCAATGTGACGCTTAGCTCGATGTCGGCCGCGCCGGCGGAGGGTCAAGCACGGCGGAAAACCGCCGGCCTAAAAACGAGGAGACATCATGAGCACAACTACCATGGCAGGCCGCGGTCCATCCGCGGATCCGCGTCCGATGACCAAGGAGGAGCGCAAGGTCATCTTCGCGTCTTCGCTCGGCACGGTGTTCGAGTGGTACGACTTTTATCTGTATGGCTCGCTCGCAGCCATCATTGCCCAACACTTCTTTTCCGGCGTGAACCCGACCGCGGGCTTCATCTTCGCGCTGCTGGCCTTCGCGGCAGGTTTCGCGGTGCGGCCGTTCGGCGCGCTGGTGTTCGGCCGCCTGGGCGACCTGGTCGGTCGCAAATACACCTTCCTGGTCACGATCGTGATCATGGGCCTGTCGACGTTCCTGGTCGGCATCCTGCCCAGCTACGCCAGCATCGGCCTGGCCGCTCCCGCCATCCTGATCATCCTGCGCCTCTTGCAAGGCCTGGCGCTGGGCGGCGAATACGGCGGCGCGGCGACCTACGTCGCCGAACACGCCCCGCATGGCCGCCGCGGCTTCTACACGTCCTGGATTCAAACCACCGCGACGCTGGGCCTGTTCCTGTCGCTGCTGATCATCCTGGGCATCCGCACGGTCATGGGCGAAGACGACTTCAAGGCCTGGGGCTGGCGCATTCCGTTCCTGATCTCGGTGGTGCTGCTGGGCATCTCGGTCTGGATCCGGCTGCAACTGAACGAGTCCCCCACCTTCAAGCGCATGAAGGAAGAAGGCAAGGGTTCGAAGGCGCCGATCGCTGAATCGTTCGGCCAATGGAAGAACCTGAAGGTCGTGCTGCTGGCGCTGCTGGGCCTGACCGCAGGCCAGGCCGTGGTCTGGTACACGGGCCAGTTCTACGCGCTGTTCTTCCTGACGCAGACGCTGAAGGTCGACGCCAACACCGCCAACATCCTGATCGCCATCGCCCTCTTGATCGGCACGCCCTTCTTCGTGATCTTCGGCGCGCTGTCGGACAGGATCGGCCGCAAACCCATCATCATGGCGGGCTGCCTGATCGCCGCGGCGACCTATTTCCCGATCTTCCAGGGCCTGACCCACTTCGCCAACCCGGCGCTTGAAAAGGCGCAAGCCACCGCCCCGGTCACGGTGATCGCGGATCCGAGCACCTGCTCGTTCCAGTTCAACCCCGTGGGCACGGCCTCGTTCACCAGCTCTTGCGACGTGATCAAGTCGTTCATGGCCCGCAACTCGGTGAACTACCGCAACGAAGCGGCTCCAGCCGGCTCCGTGGCCCGCGTCAAGATCGGCAATGAAGAGTTCACCTCGTTCGACGGCCGTTCGCTGGCGCCGGCCGAGTTCAAGGCCAAGGTCGCCGAACTCGACAAGACGCTGACCGCCTCGATCCGCAGCCACGGCTACCCGGCCAAGGCCGATCCGGCCCAGACCAACAACGTGATGGTCGTGGTGCTGCTGACGATCCTGGTGCTGTACGTGACCATGGTCTACGGTCCGATCGCCGCCATGCTGGTGGAGATGTTCCCGACGCGCATCCGCTACACGTCGATGAGCCTGCCCTACCACATCGGCAACGGCTGGTTCGGCGGCTTCCTGCCTCCGGTCGCATTCGCCGTGGTCGCGGCCACCGGCAACATCTACGACGGCCTGTGGTATCCGATCATCATCGCCGTCATGACTCTGGTGGTCGGCACGCTCTTCGTGCGCGAATCCAAGGACAACGACATCAACGCCTGACAAACCATCCCCCGCCGGGCGGGACTGCTGCGCCTGCCCGGCCTTTCAAAAGCTCCTCGCGGAGCTTTTTTTTTGTGCCGCACTTTCAGGACCATGTCAGACCTGCGCCAGTAGACTGAGCGCTCAGATTACGGCCTTGCGCAAGATTGCCTGACGATTGATCCCCCTGTCAGACAATTGCAGGGCTGCTGATCTGACACCAATGCCGCGTTCCCCGCGAGCCTTTTATGACGCGGCATTGCGTGCTCCCGTACCGGCCCGACTCTTTATTGAGCCGGGCCGCTTTTTTTGCGGCGGCAAAACCGTGGGCGCGACAATCGCGGCGGCGGCCCGCAAAAGACTAAGGGCGGCCGCAGCGCGACCGCCCTCTTCATGCTGCACGGCCGGCCTTGCGGCCGGCGCGTATCAACGACGCATGCCCACGCCGATGGCGACCACACCCGCCACGATCGCGGCAATGCCTGCCCACGTCGGGATGGGCACCGACTTCTCGGTTTCCGCCGTGGCCTTCACAGATCCGATCTGCAGAACCGTTTCTTCGGACTTGTAGCTAAAGCCCTTATAGGCCAGGGCAACCACGCCCAGGACAATGAGGATCGCGCCAATGATTTTCATCTTTCCACTCCAATCTCACGTTGGTGCGCGGGACATTACCGGATAGGCTGCCCCCTGTCAGTGACAGAACGTGTCGCCTGTTGCCAGCGTGCCTGCCCCCTTCGGCAAAGCCGCCGCGTCGTATAGAATCAACCCTTTTGGCCGACGCTCATGTGGTTCAAGAATCTCAAGATTTACCGCCTCTCCTCGCCCTGGACCCTGACCGGCGAGCAGCTTGAAGAAACGCTGGCGCGCCATGCCTACCAGACCGGCAACAACCTCGAAATGCAAAGCCTGGGCTGGGTGCCCCCGCGCGAGAACGGCGGCCTGGCCCACGAAGTGAACGGCCAGATCCTGCTCAGCCTGCGCGCTGAAAAGAAGCTCTTGCCGGGCACGGTCATCAACCAGGTCGCCAAGGCGCGCGCCCAGGAAATCGAAGAGCAGCAAGGCCACAAGCCTGGCCGCAAGCAGATGAAGGAAATCAAGGAGCGCGTCACGGACGAGCTCCTGCCGCGCGCCTTCAGCGTCTATCGCGACACGCGCGTGTGGATCGACCCGAAGAACAACTGGCTCGTCATTGACGCGGCCGCTTCGGCCAAGGCCGACGAAGTCATCGGCCTGCTCGCCAAGTGCGTCGATCCCTTCCCGCTGGAAAACCTGTACGTCGCCCAATCGCCGGCCTCCGCCATGACCGGCTGGCTGGCCGAGGACGAAGCGCCCACCAACTTCACCATCGACCAGGACACCGAACTGCGCTCGTCCGGTGAAAGCGGCGCCGCGATCCGCTACGTAAAGCACTCCATCGACGCTGACGACGTGCGCCGTCACATCCAGTCGGGCAAGCAGTGCACCCGCCTGGCCATGACGTGGGCCGACCGCGTGTCGTTCGTCCTGACCGAAGGCCTGGACGTCAAGCGCGTGGCGCCGCTGGACGTGCTGAAGGAAGGCAACGAAGGCGTGGCCGCAAACGACGACGAAAAGTTTGATTCCGACATGATGCTGATGACCGGCGAACTGGCCAAGATGATGGCCGAACTGGTCGAAGCGCTGGGCGGCGAAAAGAAGATCTAAGCCGCCTTTAACCGGCAGCAACACCAGGGGCCGCTCTTGTCGAGCGGCCCTTTTTCATGCCTCGACGCTGCGGTCGCGGCCCGCCTGCTTGGCCTTGTACAGCGCCTTGTCGGCGCGATCGATCAGGTAGGCGTAGTCGGGATGGCCGTCGAAGGACGCCACGCCGATGCTGGCTGTCACATGCATCGCGCCGGACTCGGCGATCACGAAGCGATGCCGGCGAATCTCGGCGTTGAGCTTTTCGGCGGCGGCCAGCGCAGCGCCCGGCCCCGTGTCCACCAGCACGACAAGAAATTCCTCGCCGCCATAACGGAACACGAAGTCGCTGGATCGACAGGTCTGGTGCACAACTTCGGCAAACTGGCGCAGGATCTGGTCCCCGCCCGCGTGGCCGTGCGCATCGTTGATGGCCTTGAAGTGATCGATGTCCAGCAACAGCACCGAAAAGCTTGACCGCTGACGCTGCGCCAGCGAGATCTCGCGGCCGATGACGGACGGCAGGAAACGCCGGTTGAGCACGTTGGTCAGCGGATCGCTGCCGCTTTCGATCTCGGCCACCATGTCAAAGAGGCCGTTGAGCAGATGCTTGATGCGCGCCACCAGCTCCTGCAGTTCGCGCACCTGATTGGGCAGCGATTCCGGCGCCTGACTGGCGCTTTGCATCATCCCCGGCAGCACCGTGTCATCCAGCCGCGCCACGGCCTCGACGATCTGCCGCAGCGCCGGCGCGCTTTCGAACAGCACCGCGCCCTTGTGCTGCAGCCAGAGCCCGAACTCCGAGGCGGCCAGCCGCGGCAGCGCCTGCTCCGGCGTGCGGTAGTGCAGGCCGATCAGCACCGCCTGGCTCCATTCCAGCAAGGCGGCGCGTTGCCGCTCGCGTTCGGTCGAAATGTTCTGGCCCAACGCAAAGAGGCGATAGGCCTCGTCGTTGCGGGCGCCCCGATTGATGTCGCGCATGAACGCGCGGCTCATCTGTTCGATGGCCAGGTCGAACAGATTGCACACGTACTGCGTTGCCACGGACGCCGCCTGGCCTTCCAGGCCGCCGGCGCGCAGGCGCTGCGCGATTTCGTTCTTCAGGATGCGGGCGCCCGCCATCACCAGATGGATCGGAATATGGACGCGCGCGTGAACCTCGCCGACCTTCTTCTGCGTGGCCATCAGCACGTCGATATCGCCTTGCTCGTGCACGCAGAGCAGGCCTTTCAGCCAATGCGTCATGCCGCGGTGCAGGCGGGTCGAGACGATTTCGTGAGAGAGCCGCGGGCCGGCTTCGGCATCGGCAAGCAAGGTGGAATAGAAGGCATCCACCAGTTGCGCGGCATGGTCGGACACCAGTGCCGCGACTTGGCCGCGCGTATTGGCGTCGACCGATTGATAGACCGCTTCCCAGGCCTGCGCATTGGAGGCGCTCAGGTAGCACGCCTGGCCGCTGGCTGCATCGGCGGCGGCCGCGGCAGGAGGAACATCGGAACTGCTCGAAGACATAAGATCATCCGCCCAAGAACGGCGTGCGCGCCTGATAGCGGCACTCGCCCGTAAAACCAGCGCGGATTATGCTTGAATTCCCCGTGGCGGGACCGCTTTCGCGGCGCCGCCACGGGCGTCTGGCCTCAATCCAGGCCGTGGAAGACCGAATCGTCGGGACCGACGTGCGACGGATGTTGCCACGTCACGTCGCGCAGCGAATGCTGCACCAGGCCTTCGACGCCCAGCAGCACCGCGAAGATCGCCATGCGGATGGGAATGCCGTTGTCGGTCTGGCGGAAGATCGCCAGACGCGGATCGTGGTTCAGATCCACGCTCAGGTCGTTGGCGCCCGGACGGCTGTCGCGCGGCAGCGGGTGCATCACGATTGTCTCGGGGCTGCAGTAGGCGTCGATGATGGCGCGGTTGACCTGGAAGTCGGGCGTATAGCCTTCGTTTTCTTCGTTGGCGAAACGCTCTTTCTGCACGCGCGTCGCGTAGATGACGTCGGCGCCCGCCAGGCCCTCGGCCAGCGAGGACTTCTGCTCGATGATGTTGCCGTTGCGGCTGGCCTGCTCGACGATGTAGGTCGGCATCTCCAGGCCCTTGGGCGAGATCAGCGAGAACTTCACGTTCTTGTACAGCGCCATCAGCTTGATGAGCGAGTGCACGGTGCGGCCATACTTCAGGTCGCCGACCATGGCGATGTGCGCGCCGTCCAGCAGTTTGCCCAGGCGCGAGAACTCGGTCAGGATCGTGTACAGATCCAGCAGCGCCTGGCTGGGGTGCTCGCCGGGGCCATCACCGCCGTTGACCACGGGAATGTTCGTCGCACGCGCAAATTCCGCGACCGAACCCTGGTCGGGATGGCGAATGACCATGGCGTCCACGTAGCCGCTCATGACGCGGCTGGTGTCGTAGATGGATTCGCCCTTGGCCATCGATGAAAACGTGAAGCCGGTCGTGTCGCACACCGACCCGCCCAGGCGGCAGAACGCGGATCCGAAGCTCACGCGGGTGCGGGTGCTGGCCTCGAAGAACAGGTTGCCCAGCACGGCGCCTTCCAGCACTCGCGACACCTTCTGGCGGCGCGCGATGGGCTGCATCATGTCGGCGACGCGGAACAGGTCTTCGACGGAATCGCGGGTGAATTGGTCCACCGACAGGAGCTGATTCTTGCCTTCGACGGCAATGCGGTCACGCAAGGGGCCGTCTTGTACGCTTTGCGTATATTTTTCGAGCAGCACGCCGTTTTGCACGATTTCGCTGACGAACCGCTGCACCACTTCCGGCATGGCTCGGAACTCCTGCGAGCCTTCAGGCAACAGCCAGGTGTCCAGCGCGCGGCGTTTGACGCCGATGCGGGTGGCGAACACGTCGCGGGTGAGGTTGAGGCGGCGCATGGCGTCGCGCAGAAAGGCTTGCTGGGAGATGCTCATGACGGGCCCCAAGAAGAGGAGTTATATACGCAGTGCGCATATTATTCCGTACGTCTACACAAGTCCAATATTTTTGCGCATACGGGTTTACCCGCGTTTTAACGCTGTGCGTAAGCCGCCGCCTTTGGGGTGTCCGTCACTGCCTGCGCCGCCGCAAACCAGCAGGCGCCGCAGAATGCCAGCGCGCTGGCCACATAGCAAAGTAGCGCCAGCAACTGCGCGGGCCAATGACCGCGCGTCAGATGGCCGTTGTAGCCTTGCCGCAACAGGCTGACCTGCGCAAGGTAGGCAAACGCCACACCCAGGCAAGCCAGCATGAGGCCGCCCAGAAAAAGGATGAGGGGAATCTGGAGATCGGGCGCGGCAATGTCCCCGCCCACGATGCCTAGCGAAAAACCCACCAGGACGAGGGCGGCCGCGCCGTTCAGCCACCCCAGGAACCGGAACGCGCCTGCCAGCAGCGCGAACGACAGGCCATTGGCACGGATCTGCTGGGCGCGGGGATCCATGTATCAGCCGCCGCTGGCGCTACGGCAGATCGGCGTCGCGCTCTGGATCGACTTGCGCGCCGCCGCGATTTCGGCTTCGTCCCACCGGCCTTCGCCCAGGACCGTCACGGTCACCTTGGCGTTGGCAGGGCCTGCGGGTTCCGCGGAAATCAATTCCAGCACCGTCGCGGGCTGACCGACCTTGTAGAGCTGGATCTCGTCCGGCGCGCCCTTCTGGCCCAGCGTGTGGCGCCAGGCATAGGAGACGCCGTACGGATGGCTGACCTGCGTGTGGCAGGTGCGCACGTATTCGCCGGCGCGGCGGAAGGCCGCCTGGTAATTGGTGTCGACGCTGAAGGTCTCTTTCTTTGCGGTTTCCGACTCGTAGACGCCGGTGCTGGCGCATCCGGCCAACGTAGCCGCCAACGCGACACCCACCCATACAGACTTGCGCATGATTCTTCCCGCCATTGCTATTCGGACTTCCGCGATTATGCCAGCGGCAGCAAAAAGGCCACGCTGGAAATGCCAATCTCGTGGCACTTCTGGCGTGGCCTTGCGCCGCCCGAACGGCGGCGAGCCAGACGCACTACCGCTTTTCCGCGGCCCCCTCGATCTTTTCCCCGCCTCGCTGGATATCCTTGCCGGCCCCGGCGACGGTGTTGCACCCGGCCGTCAGCGCAGCAATCGAAAGCATCATGACGAGAAAGACTCTGTTCTTCATAAGACATCTCCTGTCTGGGCATGGAAAAAACGAAACCCAGCATACCTCAAAGGCCCCGTTTTTTGCGTGACACGAGCGCGCCACCTGTAACAACGCTGCCAAGAAACCGTCACCACCCTTACGCGCCGGTGACATTTGCGAGGCATTCTCGGCTGTCGCGTATTTGTCGCCAATGGATTAGGATGCGCACATGACGAAGACACAAGCATCGCAACCCGCTGGCGCCGGTCCGCAAGGCTGGGGCTGGCAACAGCCTCAATGCCGTGGGCAGGCCGCATTGGCGCTGTTCATCGACGATCTGCATCGCATTTTGCAGGCGCATGCCGCGGGCAAGCTGGCTGACAGCAGCACGCTGGCTGACGCGCAGGCCCAGGTCAATGAGCTGCTGGCGCGGTACAACGAAATTTCCGCTGCCCCGGATATATTCCAGGGGCAGTCAGTCCAACTCAAGGAAGGCATCGACCGCAGCGGCGTATCGCACACGGTGCCGATTTTTTCGCCGCGTCTGAAGCAGTCGCTGGTGTCGATGCTGGGACAGTGACCGGGATGACTCCCTGGAAACTGGCGCCCCCGGCGATCGAACAGAGCAGCCCCCAAAGGAAGGAGACCACAAGATGAGCACGGACAACGTTGTTGAGTTTCTCCGCCTGCTTTCCCTGGACGTGACGCTGGGCACCGCCGCTCAGCATGCCGCCAGCCAGGCCGACGCGCCGCTGGCCCTGGCCCGGCTCGCCACGTCTCATGGCCTGCCCTGCAATGCTTCCGATTGGTCTTCCTTTGCGCGTAACTGCCTGGACAACCTGGACCTGACCGAAGGCGACACCGGCATGGGCAACGCCACGATCTGGCAACTGGTGCAGGATCCCGCGCACGGCACGACCATTCCCGCCAGCGCCATCACCCGCGTGATCGGCATCATCTCGCAGCCCGAGGGCGGCCCGCCCGTGGTGGGCCACGTGGTCGGCGATCTGGCGCCTCGCGCGCCGGTCGGCATGGCCCCGCACACGACGGGCTCCTGATCGCCGCTTGCCAGGCAGTTCGCAGAGGACTGCCGGTTCAGGATTGCGGATTCAGGAATTCCATGACGCCAGCCGCGCCGGCCACGCCGCTGGCCATGCAGGCCGTCAACAGGTAGCCGCCTGTCGGCGCTTCCCAATCCAGCATTTCCCCCACGCAGAAAACGCCGGGCACCGCTTTCAGCATCAGCCCGGCGGTCAACCCGTCGAATGCCACCCCGCCTGCGGTGCTGATCGCTTCGTCGATCGGACGAGGCCGCAGGAGCGTCAAGGGCAAGGCCTTGATTCGCTGGCCCAGCCGCTCCGGATCCTTGAAGTCGTCGGCACTGGCGCACTCTCTGAGCAAGCCCGCCTTCACGCCCGTCAGCCCCAGGCGGCTTTGCAAGTGGCTCGACATCGAGCGCGCGCCGCGCGGATGCGTCACTGCGGCCATCACCTTCTCGTGAGGCCAGTCCGGCGCAAGGTCCAGCAAGGCCACGGCGCTGCCGCCGGTGTCGATCCGGTCCCGCAGGGGGGCCGACAAGGCATAGACGAGGCTGCCTTCGATCCCGGTTTCCGATACGACGAACTCGCCCTGGCGGCGAAGTCCGCCGCAGGCCATGGACACCGATTTGACGGGCTGACCGGCAAAGCGGCTGCGGAAGTGATCGGACCAAGCGACGTCGAACCCGCAATTGGCGGGCCGCAATGCCGCAACCGGCACACCGTGCGACTGGAAATCCGGCACCCAGGCGCCATCGGATCCCAGCTTGGCCCAACTGCCGCCGCCCAGCGCCAGCACGACGGCATCCGCCGCATGCTGCGTCTGGCCGGCGGGCGTCTCGAAGCGCAACGCGTCCACACCGGGCTTGCCGCCGCGCCAGCCGAGCCAGCGGTGCCGCATGTGAAAGCGAACGCCCTGTCCGCGCAGCCGGGCTAGCCAGGCGCGCAAAAGCGGCGCGGCCTTCATCTCCTGGGGAAACACCCGGCCCGATGAACCCACGAAGGTCTGGATGCCCAACGCGTGAGCCCACTCGCGTAGCGCGGCGGCGCCCATCTTCTGCAGCCACGGCTGCACGAAAGGGGCGCGATCGCCGTAGCGGGCAAGAAAGGGCTCGGCGGGCTCGCTGTGCGTCAAATTCAGGCCGCCCCGTCCCGCCATCAGGAATTTGCGTCCCACCGAGGGCATGGCGTCGAACACGTCGACCTGCACCCCCGCTTCGCTCAGCTTTTCGGCGGCCATCAGGCCGGCCGGGCCGCCCCCGATGATGGCAACGCGTTTGGCGGACAGGCTCATGGCGCCGTCGCCTTGGTGACAGGACGCGGAAGGGGAAAAGCGGAACGCATGCGGGAGAAAACCGGGACGAAGATGACGTTCGGACGTCGGGCCGTGGGGACGCAGATTGTCTCATGGCTGCGCCGGCTGGCAGCGGGATCGCCCGCTTTGACTGCCCGGAAAGCGCAACGGCGGCCACTTCTTGACCGCCGGCGCCAAGCCCATGTTTCTGCTAGAGAAATTGCATATACGCAGCAGCTATCCCAAGGGTTTTCCACAATCCCTGTGGGTAACTGCCGCGGCGATTCAGACAAGAATCAGGCGCGCTCGGCCGCCTGCATCGGGCCGGACCAGGGCTCGGCATCCAGCTGGAAACGCAGTTCCTGGTACTCGCCATCGACGGCGACCGTGCGCAGCAGCCCGGCATCCAGCGCCTGCCCCAACGCGCGGCGGCACAGGGTTTCGGGGTCGTCCGGCAGCGACTGGAAGACGCCGTCGGGAATGCGCAGTCTCAGCAATGCATGGGGATCGCCGCGGTCGGCCGGACGGCCGATATGGATGTGGGCGGGATACCCGTGCGGGCACCAGATGCCCACGTGGTACTTGCCCTCAGCGCCCGTATCAGCAACGTAGCCGGGATGATCGTATTTTGCGGTTCCCATGGACACTCCTTTTGTGCGGCAATGTAGCGCGCGTGACCCATGGTAGCGCAGGGTGCGCGGCCGTGTCCGGGCGCGGCTATCGGGGAAACTCCGAACGCACGCGCGGCATGACCCAGCGCAATCGGCAGACGAAAAAAAGCCGCGACGGCGTCGCGGCTTTTTTGCTGTGGCCTTGCCGGGGCATGTGAAACGCGCCGCTTGCAAGACCGGGTACTGCTTGAAACTGGTTGCGGGGGCAGGATTTGAACCTACGACCTTCGGGTTATGAGCCCGACGAGCTGCCAGACTGCTCCACCCCGCGTCTGATGTGTGAATCATACATCATTTTGAAATCTTGTGCAGCGCACCCAGGCGAATGTTTCCGTTTTTCGACACGAAACGATGAAAAAAGCCGGCTGCCCGGCGCATGACCGAAGGCAAACGGCCTTCGGCATCCAGGCATATCACCTGTGCGCCGCCCAGCGCGATCACGCGCACCGCGCCCCCGTAGGTCACGCCGTGCGCCTCCCCTGCGTTCAGGCGAACCGGAACGACGCGATGCAGACCGTTCGCGGCTTCCAGGCCGTTTGCGCCCTCTTCGACGCGCACGCTGCCTTCAGTGCAGACGACGGCGGCGCCTGCGCGCAGCACGAACATCCGGCTGGCGCCGGCGGGAAGATCCAGGCGCTGGCCTGGCAAGTCGGGGGTGGATTGCGGGGTCATGATGGTCTCCAGAAGCACCATGACAGGCTACGCGCGCCCTGCTTTGCGCAACAGCCACACAAATCGGCTTTCTGTACCGATGCAGAGGCTCGATTTTGTCGCTGTTATGGTGTACTTTGCCCTCATCTGTGCCTACCCACGGCCCAACGCAGGGGAGCAAGATCGGCGCATGGAACCCCAACCGCTGTACCTTCGCCTGGCCAACCACTACCGGCGCGCCATCCAGACCGGCGTGCTCGCCCCCGCGCAGCGCATGCCGTCCGTCCGCACGCTGGTGCGCACGCATCATGTCAGCCTGTCCACGGCCCTGCAGGCCTGCCGCCAGCTCGAGGACGATGGCCTGATCGAGGCCCGCCCCCGCTCCGGCTATTTTGTTCTCAAACCCCGGCGCAACAGCATTCCACCCGTGTCCGAGCCGGACATCCGCCAGACGCTCGGCGCGGCGCAGTATGTCGGCATCCACGATCGCGTCTCGGACTTCATCGCCAAGTGCGAGGCCCATCCTGTCAGCGCCAACTTCGCCCTGGCTGCGGCGGTGCCGCAGGCGTATCCCATGGAGGCGCTCAAGCAGGCAATGACGCGGGCGCTGCGGCAATCGCCCGAAGTGCTGGTCAGCCCGGTGCCGCCCCAAGGGCATCCCGACCTGCGCGGGGTGCTGGCCCGCCGGGCGCTGGCCAATGGCATCAACGCGACGCCGGACGACGTCATCGTCACGCATGGCTGCATCGAAGCCCTGAATCTGGCGCTGCGCGCCGTCGCCCGGCCCGGGGACACCATCGCGGTGGAGTCGCCCGCCTACTTTGGCTTGCTGCAGATCCTGGAAAGCCTGGGAATGCGCGCGCTCGAGATCCCCACTAGCCCGCAGCATGGGTTGTCGATCGAAGCCTTGGACCTGGCCTTCCAGACCCACGGCAACATCCGCGCCGTGGTTGTGGTGCCGAACTTCCAGAATCCGTTGGGCTGCGTGATGCCCGACGCGCACAAGGCGCGGCTGGTGGCCCTGTGCGAGCGCCAGCAGGTGCCGCTCATCGAGGACGACACCTACGGCGCCCTGACCGACGACGACACGCCGCTGGCGGCCGCCAAATCCTGGGATGCCACCGGCAACGTCATCTATTGCTCTTCGATGCACAAGACGCTGGCGCCGGGCATGCGGCTGGGCTGGCTGCTGGGCGGCCGCTGGAAGGCCCGGATCGCCATGCTCAAGTTTGCGCAAAGCCGCCCCAACGAACCGCTGGCCCAGATCGCTGTGGCGGAGTTCATGGGCTCGCGCGCCTACGACCGCCACCTGACCCGGCTGCGCCGCGAGTTAAAGACACAGCGCGACCTGACCGCCGAGGCCATCGCCGCGCACTTCCCGCGCGGCACGCGGCTGAGCGTGCCGCAAGGCGGCATGCTGCTCTGGGTGGAAATGCCCGCGGGCGTGTCCGGCATGGACGTCTTCGAGACCGGATTGCGGCAAGGCATACGCGTGGCGCCCGGCGCCATGTTTTCGAATGGCGCCCGCTACGACCACTTCCTGCGTATCAGTTGCGGGCAACGCATCACCCCGGAAGTCTCACATGCATTGGTGGCGCTCGCGCGCATCGTTGAAGAAAGGACAGGATGAACGCGGCACTGCATCAATTCATCGCGGACTACGGCCTGTGGGCCGTGCTGGGCGGAACCTTCCTGGAAGGCGAAAGCGTGGTGGTGTTTGCGGGCTTCCTGGCGCACCAGGGACTGTTCCACCTGCCCTACGTCACGCTCTGCGCGTTCGCTGGCTCGTTCATGGCGGATCAGGTGCTGTTCTTCGTGGGACGCCGCTACCGGGACCACCGCTACGTGCAGCGCATCCGCGCCAAGCCGGCGTTCCACAGGGCGCTGTCGGCCATCGACCGGTATCCCAACGGTTTCATCCTGGCGCTGCGCTTTCTGTATGGCTTGCGCACGGTCGGCCCCGTGGCGCTCGGCATATCCAAGGTGCCGGCCCTGCGCTACCTGGTGTTGAACGCCATCGCGGCCATGATCTGGGCGGTCTGCTTCAGTTTGCTGGGCTTCGTGTTCGGACGGACGATCGAGGCGCTGCTGGGCCGCCTGCACGGCGTGGAAACCAAGCTGGCGGTCGCGGCTGCGCTAGGCGTGCTGGTGTGGCTGGCCTACCGGCTTCATGCGCGCCGCCGCGGATAGCGGCCGGCGCTCAGAAGACCAGCTTGCCGCTGGCCCGCTGCACATGGCGGCGGCGCGCCTTGCGGTACAGGGCGCCGATGATCGGCAGCCGCGCAAGGCGGCGCAGGATCGGGTGGCGCTGGTCGAAGTCGTGCCACGCCTTGAAGCCGTGGCCCATGCGCTCCCAGCTTTCCCTCGCCTCGGGGGAAAGCTTGCCGGGGTCGAACGCCGCCAGCTTTGCCGCTTCCGAAACGCGCGCCGCGAGGGCGTGGCTCCGGCCTTCCAATGAATACTGATTCCGCATGGGGCCGCATATTACCCGGGCTTGGCCCGTCGTGGCGGCAGTCCGGCTGCGCACCGCGCATGCGCCAGGGAGCCGCTTTTGACCGCTCCGCGCAAGCCGTTGTAATTAAAGGAATTTGGGCATCTATGCCCGCACTATCCCAAGGCTTGTCCACAGAAGTTGTGGGTAACTGCCGCCGCGCACATCACTTCAAGGCAGTCACGACCATGTCGCGCACGCTTTCGAAACCCGCGACGTATTGCGGGTTCTCCGAGCGCGCAAGCAGGCTGGAATAGTTCTGTTCGAGCTGCGCCTCGATGGCCTCGCGCAGCCCCGGCGAGCTCTTCACCAATTGCAGCACCGAAAGCAGCGTGGCATTGAGCGCATCGATGCGGCCGCCCTGATGCGAGATGGTGTGCACGACGACGGCGATCTGTTCCTGGATATCCATGATGTAAAGCCTCCTGGCAATGAAATTTGGCGCAAATCCTAGCATGGCGCCCGCGCGCGTCGGGCCGGGGCCGCAAGTGCCGTACCCCCTGCCGCGGCTAGGCAAGCACGGGGGTCGGCGCTAGCATGAAGCGTAGCCGCAAGGGCACCGCGGCGCACGCCGCCGGCGCTGCCTTCAGACGCCCGGCACAACCGGAGCGCGCTCATGAAAACGATCCAGAATTACGTCCCGCCCAGCGCCCAGTCGCTGCAACGCCTGCAGGACAGGCTGGGCTACAGCGATGGCAAGATGGCCGAGCTGGCCGGGCTGGACGCATCGACGCCCTGGCCCAGTTATGTCGGCGGCGCCGAGCCGCGCACGCTGGGCCGGCAGCGGCTGTTCTACATGATGGCGCGCCTGACGCTGCAGGAGTCCGAATGGCAGCGCGTGCTGGCCGCCATGCGCGAGGCCGGCGCGCACTTCGATTGCCAGGATCCCCACGCTGGCGACGCGCCGCCGCCGCCCGAACCCATGGCGGACGAAGAGCGCAAGTTCGGCATGCTGCTGGTCAGCCGCAACGGCTCGTTCCACGAAATGGAGCAACTGCGTGAATTCGCGCATTTCGCCCATGAGGCGGATGTCAGCCGTTTCGTGCACAGCGCGTTCTATGACAGCGACATCGACCTGTGCCGCTTCAGCTTCGCGGACCACGACGGCCTGGACGACGCCAGCCGCGACCGCATCTTCGACGCAGCCCAGAAAACGATCACGCGCTTCGAGTTCGACGGTCGCATCTATCACGGCGGCATTCCGCCCGAGTCCGACGGCTAACCCCGCCGCATTGACGCAGGCAGGCCGGCGCCTGTACCGTCGCCACTTCGCCATCCGCCCGACGCCATCGCCCACCGCATGAACGAACGACTCGACGCCATCGACCGGCAACTGCTGAGCCTGCTGCAGGCCAATGCGCGCGAACCGGCCGCCATCCTCGCGCGCAAGCTTGGCCTGGCGCGAACCACCGTGGTGGCGCGTATCGCGCGGCTCGAGCGCGAGCGCATCGTCGCGGGCTATGGCGTGCGCCTGGGCCGGCTGCTGGAAGAGGCAGCGGTGCGGGCCTACTGCTTCATCAGCGTGCTGCCCAAGACGCCGGCGGCCGTGATCCGCGAGCTGGAAAAGATGCCCGAGGTCGAAGAGGTGTCTTCCGTCAGCGGCCCCTACGATTACCTGATCTTCCTGCGCTGCGAGACCCATGAGCAGCTGGACGCGCTGCTGGACCGCATCGGGCTCATCGACGGCGTCAAGCAGACCCAGACCTCGATCGTGCTCAGCCGCAAGGTCGACCGGCGCAGCGCGGTCGCCGCGCCCTGACCGGCGGCCTTTGCCCCGCCCGTCTTTCCGGCGGGCGCAACATGGTGGTGTAATGGGGGCCTGTCGCGAATCCTGGATTTTTCATGCTTGCTCGCCTTGCCCCTGCCGCCGCCCTCCTCGTCCTGTTGACCGCGTGTTCCAGCATGAGCGAGGTCAAGCCCCTCGAAAAAGACCAATACAGCGTCACCTACAGTTCCGGCACGCAACTGCTGAGCTGGGTCGAGATCAAGATCAAGACATTGGAGCGCGCGGACGAATACTGCCAGTCGCTTGGCCGCAAGCTGGTCAAACCCAGCGTGACGTCCAACCACGCCACCGGGCTGGGCTCCAAGCGCGCCACGGTCACCTTCGAATGCGCGCCGATCGATCCGCCCAAGCCCGCCGCCCAGTAGATGCCCACGGCGCCGTCCGGCTTCGGGTGTAGCATTTCCGCATTCCCCCTCTCTCTGCCTGCATCGTGAATACTCTTCTGCCCGTGGGCATCACCATGGGCGATGCCGCCGGCATCGGTCCCGAAATCGTCGTCAAGGCCTGCGCGCAGGGCTTGGGCGCGCCCTGTGTGGTGTATGGCGACGCGGGTGCGCTGCACCGGGCGGCCGCGCAGCTTGGCGCGCGCCTGGACATCGTCGAGATCGCCGGCATCGGCCAGGCTCGGCCCGATGCGGGCTGCATCCAGGTGGTGGCCTGCAGCCCCGCCCTGCCGGCGGACCTGCCGTTGGGACGGGTCAGCGCGCTGGCCGGCCGCGCGGCTTACGATTACGTCTGCGCCGCCATCGACGATGCGCTCGCCGGACGCATCCGCGCCATCGTCACCGCGCCGCTGAACAAGAAGTCCATGCACGAGGCCGGCATCGATTTTCCGGGCCACACCGAAATCCTGGCCGACCGCTCCGGCACGCAGAATTTCGCGATGATGCTGGCCAATGATGAGCTGCGCGTGCTGCTGGTGACGATCCACGTCGCGTTGGCCGATGTCATGGCGCGCATCACGCCGCAAGCCGAGCTGACTGCCATGCGCTTGGCGCACCACGCCTGCCGCCAGATGGGAATCGCGCAGCCGCGCGTCGCCGTCGCGGGACTGAATCCGCACGCAGGCGAAGGCGGCAAGTTCGGCCGCGAAGACGTGGACATCATCGAGCCGGCCATCGCTGCCGCCCGCGCCGAAGGCATCGATGCCAGCGGCCCCTGGCCGGGCGACACCATTTTCATGCGCGCCCGCCGCGGCGAATTCGACATCGTCGTGGCGCAATACCATGACCAGGGCCTCATCCCGGTCAAGTACCTGGGCCTGGATCATGGCGTGAACGTCACCGTCGGACTGCCCTTCGTGCGCACCAGCGTTGACCACGGCACCGCGTTCGACATCGCGGGCAAGGGTCTGGCCGACCATGCATCCCTGGTCGCGGCCTTTGACCTCGCGCTCGCGATGACGCCCTGAGCGCGTAAAAAGCCGCCGGTTGCCTCAGCGCGCGGACGATTCGCGCGGCCGCGCCACGGCCCGGCCGCGCGCCGGGTCTACAATACGCCCCGTTTCCGGCGCCCTGCGCCACCGCTTTCCGTTCTTCCCTCCCTTCCCATGTCCCGCCTCGTTCGACTCCTGCCTGACCGCTTCACCCTCTACCTGATCTGCACCGTCATCATCGCCAGTTTCCTGCCCGCGCACGGGCAAGGCGTCGTCGTGTTCGGCTGGATCACCAACGTGGCCGTGGGCCTGCTGTTCTTCCTGCACGGGGCGCGCCTTTCCCGTGAGGCCATCATCGCGGGCCTGACGCACTGGAAGCTGCACCTGACCATCTTCTCGGCGACGTTCCTGATGTTCCCGCTGCTGGGGTTGGCGCTGCAGCCGGCGCTCGAGCCGCTGGTCACGCCCGAGCTGTATCTGGGCATCCTGTTCCTGTGCTGCCTGCCGGCCACCGTGCAATCGGCCATCGCGTTCACGTCCATGGCGCGCGGCAACGTCCCGGCCGCCGTGTGCAGCGCGTCGGCGTCGAGCCTGCTTGGCATCTTTCTCACGCCCCTGCTGGTTGGCACGGTCGTGGCCAACGCCGGCAGCGCGCCGATCTCGTTCGATGCGGTCGGCAAGATCATGCTGCAACTGCTGCTGCCGTTCGTGCTGGGCCAGTTCGCGCGGCGCTGGATCGGCGCCTGGGTCCACAAGCGCAAGGCCATGCTCAAGTTCGTGGACCAGGGCTCGATCCTGCTGGTGGTCTACACGGCATTTTCCGAAGCCATCAACGAAGGCCTGTGGAGCAGCACCCCTATTCCCGCGCTGGTTGGCCTGGTCGTCTGCTGCTGCGTGATCCTGGCGCTGGCGCTGGGCCTGTCGGCCCTGGCCGGCCGGATTTTTGGATTCAGCATCGAAGACCGCATCACGCTGCTCTTCTGCGGCTCGAAAAAGAGCCTGGCCAGCGGCATTCCGATGGCTCAGGTGCTGTTCGCCGGGCACGCCGTGGGTGCGGTGGTGCTGCCGCTGATGCTGTTCCATCAGATCCAGCTGATGGTCTGCGGCGTGCTGGCGGCCCGCTACGGCAAGCGGCCGGATGCGCAGCACTGATCGCTGTCCAGAATGAAAAAACCGCGCTCAGCGCGGTTTTTTATTGGGCGGCGGCGGCCGCCGGGATCAGTACATGTCCCGCGGCTGCGCGCCGGAGAAGTTCAGGAAGCGCGTGCTGGAACCCTGGAACGTCAGCCGCACCGTGCCGATGGGACCGTTACGCTGCTTGCCGATGATGATCTCGGCCGTGCCCTTGTCCGGCGAATCCGGGTTGTAGACCTCGTCGCGATAGATGAACAGGATCACGTCCGCGTCCTGTTCGATAGCGCCCGATTCACGCAGGTCGCTCATCACGGGACGCTTGTTGGGGCGCTGCTCCAGGCTTCGGTTCAGCTGCGACAGCGCGATCAGCGGGCAGTTCAGTTCCTTGGCCAGACCCTTGAGCGAGCGGCTGATTTCCGACACTTCGGTGGCCCGGTTTTCGCCGGAGCCGTTGCCCGACATGAGCTGCAGGTAGTCGATGATGATGAGGCCGAGCTGGCCGCACTGGCGCGCCAGTCGGCGCGCGCGGGCGCGCACTTCCATCGGGCTGAGCGCGGGCGATTCGTCGATGTAGACCTGCGCGTCCTGCATGAGCTGCACGGCGTGGGTGACGCGCGGCCAGTCTTCGGCGATCAGCTTGCCGGTACGCATGCGGTGCTGGTCCAGCAGCCCCACGGAACCCAGCATACGCATGGCGAGCTGAACCGCGCCCATTTCCATGGAGAACACCGCCACGGGCAGGCCCTCTTCGATGGCGACGTGTTCGCCGATGTTCATGGAGAACGACGTCTTGCCCATCGAGGGGCGTCCCGCCACGATGATGAGGTCGCCGCCCTGCATGCCGGACGTCATCTTGTCCAGGTCGGTAAAGCCCGTGGGCACGCCCGTCACGTCGGACGTGCTCTCGCGGTGATAGAGCTCGTCGATGCGCTCGACCACCTGGGTCAAGAGCGGCTGGATCTCCTGGAAGCCCGCGGCGCCGCGCGCGCCTTCCTGGGCGATCTTGAACACCTTGGACTCGGCCTCGTCCAGCAGTTGGCGCGCTTCCTTGCCCTGCGGGTTCATGGCGGCCGACGAGATTTCGTCGGCGATGGACACCAGCTTGCGCAGCATGGCGCGCTCGCGCACGATCTCGCCGTACCGGCGGATGTTGGCGGCCGACGGCGTGTTGTGCGCCAACGCGTTCAGGTACGCCAGCCCGCCGGACTCTTCGGCCTTGCCCGCGCTGACGAGGGATTCGTGCACGGTGATGACATCGGCCGGGCGCGCCAGACCGATCAGGCGAGCGATGTGGTGCCAGATCAGCCGGTGGTCGTGCCGGTAGAAGTCTTCTTCAAGGAGCACGTCCGCGATGCGGTCCCATGCGGCGTTGTCCAGCAGCAGTCCGCCCAGGACCGACTGCTCGGCCTCGATGGAATGGGGGGGGACGCGCAGGTACTCGAGCTGGGAATCGGCGGGTGTGTTCATGGCTTCAATAGTAACGGCTGCAGGATATCGGCGACGCGGAAAAACCCTTGGATATCGCGCGAGGGAAAACGGGCGAGGACCGGGCGCAGGGGCATGGCGATGCCGCACAGCACGCGCGCCAGCCGCTTCAGGCGGACGCGCACCTCGGGATCCGGATTGCTCTCCAGGTAGACGTCCAGCGCCAGCTTGCCCAGCGACCTGGCGTCGTCGTCTTCGAGTTTACGCAAGGAGACCAGCGAGGCCAGCATCTGGAACAGGTCATACGCTTGCGCAAGCGGCCGGGACAGCGTCGCGCCGATGTTTTCCTCGAAGTCGATGCGCCAGATCTCGCCGTCGCGCAACGTCACGTTGCGGATCTGCGCCCCGCCATGCCACATGCCGCGCACATGGAAAGCGGCCAGGTCGGCCGCGGCGGCGCGCGTGAGCCACAGGCGCGAGGTGGAGTCTTCGTTGCGGATGAGATCGGCCAGGTCTTCGCCCACGAACTCCAGCACAAGCAGGTTCTGCTCGCGCCACCAGACTTCGGGGACACGGGCCCCGGCTTGCAGCAACTGCGCCAGACGCTGCCCTTCGTGGGCCAGGCCATTGCGCAGCAGCACGCTGGGGCGCGGAAACTCGCCCAGGAACACCTTGCAGCCCACGGCGAGGAACAAGGCGCGCACGTAGCGCAGGACATAGCTCACGCCCTGCAGGATGCCGGGCCGGCGCCGCTTGATGATGCAGCGCACGCCATCTATCGTCACATCGCGCACCGAAGGTTCACGCGACGCATCCACGCTGTCGAGCCAGGCTCGCAATCCGGGCGGGGCGTTGTGGTGGACAGGCGGATGAGTCAAGAGGTCCTCGGGAATGACAGCGTACAGCGAGGGTGTGGGGCCACGCACCCTTCAGCAGAAAATGGGCCCATTGCCGCGAAAAGAAAAAAAGCCGGCGCGCGGGCCGGCTTCTTTTTACCGCGACTGCCGGATCAGGACAGTTCGCCTTCGACCAGCACCGTGATGTCGACCACGACGTCGGCGTGCAGGGCGACCTGGACCGGGTACTCGCCGATGGCCTTGAGCTGACCATTGGGCAGACGGACCTGAGCCTTTTCGACGGCTTCGAACGAAGCCTTCTTCAGACCTTCGGCGATGTCGGCGTTGGTGACCGAACCGAACAGACGGCCGTCGACGCCGGCCTTCTGAACGATCTTGAGCTGGTAGCCGTTCATGCGCTCACCCAGCGCTTGGGAAGCGGCCAGCTTTTCAGCCTGGGCCTTTTCCAGTTCGGCGCGGCGGGCTTCGAATTCCTTCAGGGCGGCGTCGGTTGCGCGACGGGCCTTCTTCTGGGGAATCAGGAAGTTGCGGGCGTAGCCATCACGCACGCGCACGACTTCACCCAGGTTGCCCAGGTTGACGACTTTTTCGAGCAGAATAACTTGCATTTCAGTGCCCCGGATTAGTTGTGGTTGTCGGTGTAAGGCAACAGAGCCAGGAAGCGCGCGCGCTTGATGGCGGTGTCCAGCTGGCGCTGGTAGATTGCCTTGGTGCCGGTCAGGCGAGCCGGGATGATCTTGCCGTTTTCTTGCACGAAGTCGCGCAGGGTGTCCAGATCCTTGTAGTCGATCTCTTCGACGCCGGCTGCGGTGAAGCGGCAGAACTTACGACGCTTGAAGAGCGGGTTCTGCTGCGTGAATTTGCGTTTTTCTTTGCGTTTTCCGAAGAAAGCCATGATATGTGCCTTTATGTTTGAGGGGACTGGGTCATTGCCCACTTCCCCATAACCTATCCGTATTCAGAAGGCGCTCTCGCACCCTGGGTCTCATTCGCTTCAAGCCACCTGCGGATCGCGTCCGGCGCTTGCCTTGATCTTGCGTGCTTGCTGCAGATGCAGCTTGATCTTCACCGAGTCCTTGCGGGTGGGAGCCAAAAACCCCTGCACCAGCAATTCGGACCCTAACGCGGTGTCCTTCAACAGCAGCGCCAGATCTCCCAGTGCCACGGCGGCGATCGTCAGTTCGACACGGCGCGGGTGGCCGGCTTCGATGACCTCCGACTCGTGCGCCAGCAGCATTTCGAGTGCTGGCAGACCGGCGGGCGTGTGGCGCAAAGGCTCGCATTCGAGAACGCGTGCGCTGAGTTCCAGCTTGTTCATCCTGCCTGGTACCGAGGGGACTTGATGCGATGAGCTCTGCGTGAGCGTGCTTACTCGGCCTGAGCCGGGGCAGCTTCCGCCGAAGCCTTGCGGGCTTCTTCGCGCTCGACCGACTTCATCATGATCGACGGGGTGGTCTGGGCCTTCTTGGTCTTGATGACCAGGTGGCGCAGCACGGCGTCGTTGTAGCGGAACGAGTGTTCCAGCTCATCCAGCGTGGCTTGGCCGCACTCGATGTTCAGGCAGACGTAGTGAGCCTTGACGAGCTTCTGGATCGGGTAGGCCAGTTGACGGCGGCCCCAGTCTTCCAGGCGATGGATCGAGCCGCCTTGGCCCGTGACCAGTGCTTGGTAACGCTCGACCATGGCGGGCACTTGCTCGCTTTGGTCGGGGTGAACGATAAACACTACTTCGTAGTGACGCATGGGTAAAACTCCTTGAGGATGTCTTGCTGGCAGTTCGTCTTGCACCCGCGCTTTCCATCATGGGTGGATCAAGGATCATCGACGATCGCCGCAAGGGGCAGCCCGCTACCCAAAAACCATGGGCGGTCGAGCAAGAAAGCTCTCGATTATCACCGATTGAGCGATCCCGTGCAAGCCGATGAAAGCTCAGGAAATAAGGGACGCGTTACCGGCAGACGCCTGCCCGTCGGCGGCGGGCAGATCGGACTGGCCAATGGGCCGCGGCCGGTTCACGGCGCTGACCATGACGTAGCTGATGATCATCAGCAGGAACCAGGAGCCCAGCTTGGCGATGGACACCACCTGCCACACGTGCGACTGATTGGGATAGCGCCACGCATTGGCAAAGGTGCCGATGTTCTCGGCGAACCAGATGAACAGCGCCACCAGCACAAAGCCCAAGAGGAGCGGCATGCGCCGGTAGACCTGCCAGATGCGGAAATACACCCACGTGCGCGCGAACAGCATGGCCGTCATCGCGAACAGCGCCCACCGGAAGTCCCAGACATAATGGTGCGCGAAGAAATTCAGGTAGATCAGCACCGACAGCGCCACCGTCGCGGCCAGCGGCGGATGCGACCGAAAGCGAAAGTCGAAGAGGCGCCACACACGGGCAAGATAGCTGCCCACCGCGGCATACATGAAGCCTGTAATGAGCGGCACGCCGCCAATGCGCAGCACGCTCGCCTCGGGATAGATCCACGAGCCGGCGGCGGTCTTGAAGATTTCCATGCAGGTGCCGACCACATGGAACATAAGGATCACGCGGGCCTCGCTCCAGGTTTCCATGCGCAGCGCGAGCAACGCGGCCTGGATGCCCAGCGCCGCAAGCGTCAGGAAGTCGTAGCGCGCCAGGGCGGCATCCTTGGGATACCACCAGTGCGTGCCCAGCAGCAGCGCGCACATCAGGCCGCCAAAAAGACAGGCCCACGCCTGCTTCACGCCAAAGCGGAAGAACTCGTACAGCGCCACGCCAAGGCGGCCCCGGCTGGCCAGATTGCTGGCCAGCCGCGCTTCCCATTGCTGCAGGCCGGCAATGAGCGGCCAGTCGCTGGCCGCCGGGTGGCGCATCGGCGCTCAGCCTTCGACGACGGCGTATGCCGAGTGGTTGTGGATGGACTCGAAGTTCTCGGCCTCGACGCGATAGCGCGCGATGCCGGGATGGGCGTTCAGGCGGGCGGCCACGTCGCGCACCAGGTCTTCGACGAACTTGGGGTTGTCGTAGGCGCGCTCGGTGACGAACTTTTCGTCGGGGCGCTTGAGCAGACCCCACAGTTCGCAGGAGCCTTCGTCTTCGATCAGGCGGATCACGCCGTCCATCGAGATGTCTTCGTTCAGGATGGCCGAGACCGTGACGTGCGAACGCTGGTTGTGCGCACCGTACTCGGAGATGGCCTTGGAACACGGGCACAGGCTGGTGACGGGCACCTGCACCACGAGCTCGAATTCGACCCGGTCGGCCTGTGCGCGCGCGATCCACTGGACCTCGTAGTCGAGCAGGCTCTGCACGCCGGAGATCGGCGCGGACTTGTTGATGAAGTACGGGAACGAAGCCGTGATGTCGCCGCGCTCGGCATGCAAGAGCGGCAGCATGTCGGCCGCCATGGTGCGGAACAGCGCCGGCGTCATGGGCGTGCGGCGGTATTTTTCGAGCAGCGCCACGAAGCGGGACATGTGCGTGCCCTTTTCTTCGGGCGGCAGGGCCACGGTCAGCGTCCAGTTGGCGACCGTGCCTTGCGCCGAGCCGTCGCCGCTTTGGACCAGCATGGGGTGACGCACGCCGCGGATGCCGACGCGCTGGATCGGGATATGCCGCGTGTCCGTGGCGCTCTGGACGTCGGGCATCACGATGGCGGGGTCGATCGGAGAATTCATTTCGGCTTACCTGTCCGGGCCCGGTGCGCCGTGGAGCGACCCGCCCAGTTGTCTTGAAAGGGGCTAATTATCGCCCACCCGCAGGCGATCGGGAGCGGTAACCCTGTGGCCCGCATGCCCGAGGGGCCGGAACAGTGTGTTTCATCCTTGCGGCTTCATGCTTGCGCCCTCGGCCGCAAGCATGAAGCCGGCTCAGGCCAGCAGGCTGGCGTAACGCGTGCGGATCGACTGCTCGATGCCCGCGGCATCCAGGCCCAGGCCGGCCAGCAGGGCCGATTGTTCGCCGTGGTCGATGAATTCGTCCGGCAGGCCCAGTTGCAGCACCGGGATCAGCACGCCGGCCGCGCTCAGCACTTCCAGCACCGCACTGCCCGCGCCGCCCATGATGCACGCGTCTTCCACGGTGACGAGCGCGTCGTGGCGGCTCGCGAGATCCAGGATCAGGTCGCGGTCGATCGGCTTGACGAAGCGCATGTCGGCCACGGTGGCATCGAGCTTGCCGGCGGCGCCCAGCGCTGCCTGCACCAGCGTGCCAAAACCCAGGATGGCGATCTTCTTGCCTTCACGCCGCACGATGCCCTTGCCCAGTTCAACGGTATCCAGGGCTTCGGCTTCCGCCGCGCCGCAGCCCGCGCCGCGCGGATAGCGCACCGACGCCGGACCCGGGTACTGATAACAGGTGGACAGGAGCAGACGGGTTTCGTTTTCGTCGGAGGGCGTGGCCACCACCATGTTGGGCACGCAGCGCAGGAACGCGATGTCGTAGTTGCCCGCGTGCGTGGCGCCGTCCGCGCCCACGATGCCGGCGCGGTCCAGGGCGAAGGTCACGTCCAGGTTTTGCAGGGCGACGTCATGGATGAACTGGTCGTAGCCGCGCTGCATGAAGGTGGAGTAGATGGCGACGACGGGCTTCTGGCCCTCGCACGCCACGCCAGCCGCGAACGTGACGGCATGCTGTTCGGCGATGCCCACGTCGAAATACCGCTGCGGAAAGCGTTGTTCGAATTCGACCAGGCCACTGCCTTCGCGCATGGCCGGGGTGACGGCCACCAGACGCGCGTCCTCTTGGGCCGTGTCGCACAGCCACTTGCCGAACACCTGCGTGAAGGTGCGCTTGCCCGGCGCCTTGGACTGCAGGATGCCGACGGCCGGATCGAACTTGCCGGGACCGTGATACAGCACCGGGTCGGCTTCGGCCAGTTTGTAGCCCTGGCCCTTGCGCGTGACGACGTGCAGGAACTGCAGGCCCTCCAGGGCTTTCAGGTTCTGCAGCGTGGGGACCAGCGCGTCCAGGTCGTGGCCGTCGATGGGGCCGACGTAGTTGAAGCCGAATTCCTCGAACAGCGTGGCGGGCGTGACCATGCCCTTGGCGTGTTCCTCGAAGCGGCGCGCCAGCTCGAGCACCGGGGGCACATGCTGCAGCACCGCCCGGCCCACATTCTTGGCCGTGGCGTAAAAGCGTCCGGACATCAGGCGCGCCAGATACCGGTTCAGCGCCCCCACCGGCGGCGAGATCGACATGTCGTTGTCGTTCAGGATCACCAGCAGGTTGATGCCGGGCGTGACGCCCGCGTTGTTCATGGCCTCGAACGCCATGCCGGCCGACATGGCGCCGTCGCCGATCACCGCGATGTGCTGGCGCTGCACGCCCGCATTGCGCGAGGCGACCGCCATGCCCAGTGCCGCCGAGATCGACGTGGACGAGTGCGCGGTGCCGAAGGCGTCGTATTCGGATTCGCTGCGCTTGGGGAAACCGGAGATGCCGCCCTGCTGGCGCAGCTTGGCCATGCCGGCCCGGCGCCCCGTCAGGATCTTGTGCGGATAGGACTGATGGCCGACGTCCCAGACGATGCGGTCATGCGGCGTGTCGAACACCTGATGCAGCGCCAGCGTGAGTTCGACGGTGCCCAGGTTGGACGACAGGTGACCGCCCGTTTTGGATACCGACTCCAGCACGAAGCCACGCAGTTCGTCGGCGAGCTTTTTCAGTTCGCGACGATCCAGGCGCTTGAGGTCAGCCGGCGATTGAATGCGGTCCAGTAAATCTGTCGTCATGCTTTTATGGGGTTCGTTGGCCCGGCCTACCAGGAAGGCCGGGCTGATCTCGGATCAGCGGTCTCGAAGAACGATGAAGTCGGCAAGCTGGGCCAGGCGCCCGCCGGCGTCGCCCAGCGGCGCCAGGGCGGCCAGCGCCGTCACACGCAGTTCCTCGGCGAAGGCCCGCGCTGCGTCAAGGCCCAGCAGGGAAACATAGGTGGGCTTGTTTTCGGCGGCGTCCTTGCCGGGCGTCTTGCCCAGGCTGGCGCTGTCCGCGGTGACGTCCAGAATGTCGTCGACCACCTGAAACGCCAGGCCCATGGCCTGCGCGTAGGCATCCAGCGCCTGGCGCGAGGCCGAGCTGGCGCCCGCCACGATGCCGCCCAACGCCACGCTGCACGCCAGCATCGCGCCGGTCTTCATGCCGTGCATCGTCTGGAGTTCGTCGCGCGACAGCGCGCGGCCGACGCTGAACAGATCGATGGCCTGTCCGCCCGCCATGCCACGGCTGCCGGCGGCGCGCGCCAGCGACTGGGTGGCCTGGACGATCAGCGCCGGGGCGATCGGCATGGAGGCGACCAGCTCGAACGCCAGCGGCTGCAACGCGTCGCCCGCCAGCATGGCGGTGGCTTCGTCGAACTGCACGTGCGTGGTGGGCCGGCCGCGGCGAAGCGTGTCGTCGTCCATGCAGGGCAGATCGTCATGGATCAGCGAGTAGGCGTGGATCAGTTCGACGGCGGCCGCCGCGCGGTCCAGAGAGGCCTCGATGGCCAGCACGCTGCCACTGACGGGACAAGCCTGACCGGCGGCATAGACCAAGGCGGCCCGAACGCGCTTGCCGCCGCCAAGCACGGCGTAGCGCATGGCTTCGTGCAAACGGGCAGGCGCCAGGTCCGCCGGCGGCAGCAGGTCGTCGAGCACGTCTTCGACATGCAGCGCACGGCCTTGCAACCACTCGGGAAAAGCGAGTTGAATTTGCTTCATCGGCTTCTTATTCGTCGTCCAGCGCCGCGGGATCCAGCGGCCGGAGCAGGCCGCCCTCGAGGACCTTGACCTGCTGCTCAGCCTGGGCCAGTCGTTCCTGGCAAACCCGTGTGAGCGCCACACCGCGCCGGTAGGCAGCCAGCGACTGCTCGAGCGGCAACGATCCGTCTTCCATGGCCGCGACCAGCGATTCCAGTTCGGCCAGCGCCGTTTCGAAATCCTGGGGCAAGGGACGATCGTCGTTCTGCGGATCAGCTTGAGTGGGTTTGGCCAAACGGGCCTCCGGGGCACTAGGGGGTGGATTAATCCGTGAATTGTACGAGATAGCCAAGCGCTGCCCGCAAGCGCCCCGCGCGCTAGGCCGGCGCCCCCGCCAGGCCTGCCACGGCAGCCTGGAGCGCCGGGGCCACGCGGTCGCGAAGGAGCGAGGCCTCGAGCAGGCTGGCCGGTCCGCCGCAGCTCATGACGAAGACGCCCTCGCCCGTGATCGACGTGAACGGCACGGCGACGGCGTTGATGCCGGACTGCCATTCGCCGATTGCGAAGCAGCAGCCGGTTTGCGCGAGTTCGGCGCGCGCCCGCGCAATGGTCTCGGCGGCTGGGGCGCCTTGGTCCAGACGCGCGAGGACGGCGTCGCACTCGTCTGCGGGCAGGCTGGCGAGATAGGCGCGCCCCATGGCGCTGTCCAACGTGGCGCGGTAACCCACGGGCAAGCGCAAGTACAGCGCCGACGAGCCGTGGATGGCTTCGACGTAGGTCATGGCATCGCCGTCGAAGGCGCCCAGGGCCACGGCGCCACCGGTCTCGCGCGCCAGGTCGGTCATCGAGGCCTTGGCAAGCTCACGCACCTCTAGCCCCGCAAGCAGGCCGAATCCCAGCGCCAGCACGCCATAGCCGGGCGAGTACTTGCCGGTGTCGGAGTGGTAGCGCAGGTAACCCAGCTCAGTGAGCGTGTAGGTGATGCGGCTGATGGTGGGCTTGGGCAAGCCGGTCAGGCGAGCCAGGTCCAGGTTGCCCAGCGCGGCCACGCCGTGCCGGAAGCACCGCAGCACGTCCAGGCCCCGCGCCAGCGCGGTGATGAAGTCGGGCGAATGGGCGCCCTCTCCCGAGCCGGCGGCGCGCTTGCGGCGCGCGGGCAGGCTCAGTTCAAGCTTCTGGTCCGGCTTGGACGGCGGGAGGGCGGCGCGCTTGCCGCCAGAAAATGATTGCATTTCTATACGCTTCGTTTTTATAGTTTATTTCGAATGACAAAATTAAATTCCATATAACGGAATTTATAGCATCCCAGGAGACCTGGCAAGCGGCCCGATGTTCGCACCCGGCGTGCGTATCAAGTCAGCCAAGCCAGGCCCGTCGATCCACTCTGACCACGCGATTTCAAGGGGAAAACATGATTCGCAACAGCTTCAAACTGCTCGCCACCCTGATGCTCAGCGCTGCCGCGCTGGGCGCGCAGGCCGACACGTATCCGGCGCGGCCCATCAAGGTGATTTCGCCCTTCCCGGCCGGCGGCGCCACAGACGTGCTGACGCGCGTGCTGGCCGAGCGGATGGCCAAGAACCTGGGCCAGTCGATGATCGTGGAGAACAAGGCCGGCGCGGGCACGTCCATCGGCGCCGCCTACGTCTCGCGCGAAGCGCCGGACGGCTACACCATCCTGATGGCCACGAACTCCACGCTGGTGACCAACCGCTATCTGTATAAGGAACTGCCCTACGACCCCGACAGCTTCGCCAAGATCGGCATGGTCGGCGTCGGCCCGCTGGTCCTGCTGTCCACGCCGAAGCGCCCGTTCAACAACACCCAGGACGTGGTGGCCTACGCCAAGCAGAATCCGGGCAAGCTGACGTTTGCCACGTTCGGTCCGGGCACCTCGTCGCACCTGGCCGGTGAACTGTTCAAGGAACGCGCCGGCATCGACATCCTGCACGTGCCGTTCAAGGGCGCCACGCAGGCCCTGCCCGCCCTGATCAGCGGCGACGTGGACCTGTTCTTCGACATGGTGGCCACCGGCATGCCGCAGGCCGACGCCGGCAAGGTCAAGGTCTTCGCGATCACCAGCCCCAAACGCCTGGCGACGCAGCCCAACCTGGGCACGCTGGCTGAACAGGGTTACCCGTCGTTCGACATGACCGCCTGGTTCAGCTTCGTTGCGCCCAAGGGCACGCCCGCGCCCGTGGTCGAACGCCTGCAGGCCGCACTGACCGAAACGCTGCAGGACGAAGCCGTGAAAAAGCGCTTGCTGGACATGGGCATCGACCCGCGTTCGGGCACCGCCGCCGAACTGGACAAGCAGATCAAGACCGAGCAGCCCATCGTGTCGCAGCTCATCAAGCAGGCCAACATCGTCCTGCAGTAAGCCTCTACCCGCCGGTTTCGTGACAAAACGTTCGCGGACCGCCGGCCCGCGATCGGCCTGCCCGTGGCTCAGCTGCGGGCAGGCCCCTTCCCCCCGACAGCGCCCTCCCGGCCCTGTCGGTTTTTTACGCGCGGCTTAACCCCTGGATACAGAAGTCGGCGTGGCGCCGCTGATAAGGTAAGGCGAGAAGAAGCCGAACCATCCGGGAGCCCGATGCCTCACTCCGAAGACCGATACGCCCGCCTTGACTCAGCCCGATGGCTGGCTGCGCTGGCCGTCGTTCTGCTGCACAGCGCCGCACTCATCGTCAGCGATCCCGCCGCGCATGGCCGCGGCGCATGGCTGGCCGCCAACCTGTATGACTCGGCCGCGCGCTGGTGCGTGCCCGTCTTCGTGATGGTGAGCGGCGCCCTGCTGCTCGATCCCGACAAGCCGCACGATGCGCGGCGCTTCTACAGCAAACGCATGGCGCGGATCTGCGCGCCGCTGCTGTTCTGGACGCTCTTCTACCTGGCGTGGCGCACCGGCCTGGATTGGTGGGACGACGGACGCGTGGACTTTTCGTTCTGGCCGCGCAAGGTCGCGCAGGGCGAGCCCTACTACCACCTTTGGTACCTGTACATGATCGTCGGCCTGTACCTGTTCGCGCCGCTGGTGCGGGTGCTGTATGCGCGCAGCACGCCGAAGGCGCGGGCATTGTGGGTCGTGGGCATCCTGGGGGTGGCGATCCTTGACGCCCTTTATCGCCGCGCGCTGGGCGCGCCGCATGGTTTTTTCCTGACGTGGTTCCTGCCCTATCTGGGCTACTTCGTCGCCGGCCGCCTGATCTTTGACGGCGAGATGCGCGTGCCGCGCCCGGGCCTGATGCTTGCCGCCACCGTGGCCGCGACGGCGATGGGCGTGACGATCATGTCCAACGGCCACGTGCTGGACACCTACTTCTACGACTACTTCAGCCTGACGGTCCCGTTCATGTCGCTGGCCGCGTTCCAATGGATCGTGTCCTCGCCGCGGCTGCCCAGGCTTGCCGCGCTGGCCCCGCTGACCTTTGGCGTCTATCTCATCCATCCGGTCTTCCTGGATGTCGCGCGCCGCGCGGGCGCCTTTTCCGGCGGAGACCGCGATGTGTGGGCGGTGCCCTTGCTGACGATGATGGTGTTTGCGTTGTCAGCCGCCAGCAGCTGGCTGCTGCGCCGTCATCCGGCCACGCGGCGCCTCGTCTGAAAGACCTACGGATTAAAGGGTTAATCGCGCTTTGCGCCGGGTCAACACCACCCGCGGATTGCCTCGATAAGCCGGGGGGATTGCCCCGGGCGTCGCACAGGCCCTTGGGGTACAATTCACGGCTTACTTGATCGGCCAGACACCGATTTTTCTTCGCGCCAGAACGGATTCAACCAGGCTCGAATTCACGAACAAGACCCGCCGGAACCGTCGCCGGGATCCTGGACTTGAACAAAAGCACCTGGCAAGGCTCAAACCGTCCTGGCTTTTTTATCCGAGCGGAGGGAATCATGACCGACATCGGTCGGATGGCACATGTCGTGCCAGCTCGCACCCAGCTACCCGTCAGCGCATATTTTGACGAAGCCCTCTTTGCCCGCGAGCAAGAACTCATTTTCAAGCAATCCTCGCTTTATGTCGGCCACCAGAAATTGGTGCCCGAAATCGGGGATTGGCGTACGTTGGTCCAGGAAAACGGAGGGCGCTCGCTGGTTCGCAACCAGCACGGCGTCGAACTCATCTCAAATGTCTGCCGCCACCGTCAGGCACTGATGCTTGGCGGCCAGGCCGGCAACGTGGCCGGCAACTGCAACACGCATGGCAACCTGAAGGCCACGGGCGGCAACATTGTCTGCCCGCTGCATCGCTGGACGTACAACAACCAGGGTGAGTTGTTGGGCGCGCCGCAGTTCGAGACCACGCCCTGCATGAACCTGCAGAAGTTCCGCCTGCGCGATTGCCACGGGCTGCTCTTCGAAGGCCCGCGCGATCCGGCCGCCGACATGGCGCCGCTGTTTGCGCGTCCCGAATTCGACTTCGGCGACTACGTGCTGGACCACGTTGAAGTGCATCAGTGCAACTACAACTGGAAGACCTTCATCGAGGTCTACCTCGAGGACTACCACGTCGGCCCGTTCCATCCCGGACTGGGGCGTTTCGTCACTTGCGACGACCTGACCTGGGAGTTCAACGACTGGTACAGCCTGCAGAAGGTGGGCGTGCACAATGCGCTGGCGCAGCCGGGCTCGGACGTCTACAAGCAGTGGCACGACCGCCTGCTGTCGTTCCGCGAAGGCGACGCCCCCGACTTCGGCGCCGTGTGGGTCACGTACTTCCCGACGCACATGATCGAGCTTTATCCGCATGTGCTGGTGCTGTCCACGCTGTACCCGAAGGGCCCGCAGGAAACGGTGAACGTGGTCGAGTTCTACTACCCCGAGGAAATCGCCGCCTTCGAGCGCGAATTCGTCGAGGCGCAGCGTGCGGCCTACATGGAAACGGCCATCGAGGACGACGAGATCGCCGAACGCATGGACGCTGGCCGCAAGGCATTGATGCTGCGCGGCGTGAACGAGACCGGTCCCTACCAGTCGCCCATGGAAGACGGCATGCAGCACTTTCATGAGTGGTACCGCCGCATCATGCAAGCGGTGTAGTTCCCCTGCCCCGGCTTGCAAGACAAAGGGCCTCGCGAAATCGGTTCCGATTCGCGAGGCCCTTTTTTCGTCTGGACGCGTCAGCGTGCGTCAGCGTCCGATGACACCAGCGACCGTCCTTTCTCCGATCGCCAGCCCCACCGTCATGCCGACGCCGGAGTGCATGACCGCCACCGTGGTCGCCGGATCCACCGGCATGACCGAGAACGGCGCCGGCCCGTGCGCGCCGTAGACGCCCTGCCAGCGCTCCACCACGCGCAGCCGCGCGCCCAATGCCTGCGACGCCAGGTCCAGCATCGCGTTGTCGACGGCCTCGTCATTGAACGGCAGCGCGTCCTGCCCATAGCGGTGCGAATCGCCGATGATCAGTTCGCCGTAGGGCGTGGGGCTGATCAGCAGGTGGATGCCGTTTTCCAGCAGCATGGGCGTGCGCGCCTGGATCACGCCGCGCAGCGCCTGCGCCGTGGGCAGGTCCGAGAACGCGCCGTAATGCACGCACGACAGCCCGGTCAGCAGCGGCCGGTCCAGCGCGATGGGATGCGAATCGAACACCGCGCGCAGCATCTGCAGGCGCGTGACCTCCAGATCCAGCGGCGCGAACAGTTCCGGCAGCAGGGTCAGGTAATCGTGGCCCGGGCACACGAACACGTGCGTGCCCGTGAAGTCGCCCGCCGACGTGCTGACTTCGCCCTTTTCCACGGCGCGCGCGAGCGTTCCGGTGATGAAGTCCACGCCCAACGAAGACTGCAGGTAGTGCGTGATGGCCGGCAGCGCCTCGCGCGAATAGATCTGCAGATCGTCGTGGCCGCGCAGCGCCAGGCAGTGATGCGCGAGCTGGCCGCCATAAAGGCCGGCCACCTCACGCGCGGAAAGCAGATCCGCGCGATACCCTTCCTGCCGCAGGCGCGTGTCCGCGAACTCCTGCAGCACGTCGGCCTCGTCGACGTTGCGGGCCAGCACCAGCGCCCCGTTGGCGCGCACATGAAAGCCCGCCTTGTCCGCCAGGTCGAGCCACAGCTCGCGCGACTGCTGCGCGTGCGACAGCATCGTGCCGGGCGCCTGCCCCGTCACGATGACCTGTCCGAAGTTGCGGATGGTGGCGCCGTGGGCCTGGCGGCTGCGCTCGATTACGGCAACGGACAGGCCGCGCTTGGCGGCCGCCCAGGCATGCGCGATGCCGAGCATGCCCGCGCCCACCACGATTACGTCGTAAGTCTTCATCGCCGGGACGCCGCCTTACTTCTTCTTGGGCTCGGACTTGCCGTCGTAGCGGCGGGTCCACTCGGCGATGATGCGGTCGCGATTCGTGGCGGCCCACGTGAAGTCGTTCTTGATCATGCGCGCGGTCAGGTCGGCGGGCAGGTTCGGGTTGGCCGTGGCGATCGACGGAATCGCCAGCACCGCGAAGTTGGCCTTGTACAGCTCATTGGCCTCGCGGCTGGCCGAGAAGTCAGCCAGCTTGCGGGCGGCTTCCAGGTTCTTGGTGCCCTTCATGATGGCGGTGGCTTCCACTTCCCAGCCCAGGCCTTCCGAGGGGAACACGGCTTCGACCGGCGCGCCGTCGGCCTTCAGCTTGGCCGCGCGGTAGTCGAACGAGATGCCGATCGGGAATTCGCCGGCGGCAGCCATGTTGCACGGCTTGGAGCCCGAGTGCGTGTACGAGCCGATGTTCTTGTGCAGGGCGTCCATGTAAGCCCAGCCCTTTTCTTCGCCAAACATCTGCAGCCAGGCGCTCACGTCCAGAAAGCCCGTGCCGGACGAGGCCGGGTTGGGCATGACGATCTTGCCGGCATACACCGGCTTGGTCAGGTCCTGCCACGACGTGGGCTTGGGCAGCTTCTGCTTTTCGGCTTCGATCGTGTTGAAGCAGATGGCGGCGGCGTAGCCGTCCATGCCGACCCAGGCGGGCTCGGCCTTGGCGTCGCGCATGTTGGCGGCGATCTGGTCCAGGCCCTTGGGAGCGTAGGGCTGCAGCATCCCTTCTTTGTCCATCAGGCCCAGCGCCGTGCCGGCCAGGCCCCAGATCACGTCGGCCTTGGGGTTGCTCTTCTCGGCCAGCAGCTTGGCGGCGATGATGCCGGTGGAGTCGCGCACCCACTGGATCTTGATGTCGGGATTGGCCTTCTCGAAGGCGGCCTGGTAGGCCTTGATCTGGTCGGCTTCCAACGCCGTGTAGACGGTCAACGTGGTCTCGGCCGAGGCGGCGCCCATCACGCCCGTCAGGGCGGCGGCCAGTGCAAGCAGCTTGTAGCGATTCATGAACAACTCCGTGCGTGAGCGAAAAACAGGATGAACGAGGTCCCCGCGGCCGGCGGCTGCCGGCTGCGGATCGCGGTGAGTCAAAGGTTGGGGGGTGGCCCGGGACGCCGGGCGGACGGGTTTAGATCAGGGGCGTTCGCCTCGCGCCAGACGGGCTTCGATGTCGTCGACCACGGCCGGCAGATCAGCCACCGTGTCGATCACGTAATGCGGACCGGCCGGTCCCAGCTCCGCGCGCGCGGCGGCGCGCGCGGCGTCACGGGCGGGGCCGGCAAGGCCAAGGTATTCGTCCAGCGTCAGGCCCGCGGCGTTGCCCGACAGCAAGAGGCCCACGGTCCACATGCCGGCGCGGCGGCCTTCTTCGATGCCCGGCGCGGTGTCGTCGACCTTGATGCACGCGGCCACGTCGGACAGGCCCAGCTCGACCACGTTCTTTAAGGCCATCGCGGGCGCCGGACGCGCGCGCGGGACCTCGTCGCTGGCGACGATGCAATCGGGCGTCAGGTTATCGGCGGCCGCGCGCTCGACGACGCGGCGCATCACGCTGGCGGGATAGCCGGAGCACGACCCGATCTTCAGGCCGCGCCCGCGCAAGGCGCGCATCACGTCGGCCGCGCCGGGAATGGCCGCCGAATACTGCGCCACCTTCTCCAGCTGCATCGGCAGAAAGCGCTCGTAGATGGCGGTGACGTCGTCGTCGCTGGGCACGCGGCCGAAGCGGGCCTGATACTGGGCGGCGATGGCGGGCTGGTCGCACAGGGTACGGATGTGGTCCCACTTGCCCATGCCCATCGGGCCGCGCGCCTCCTTCAGCGACACGTCCATGCCGAACTGCGCGAACGCGTCCACGAATACCTTGGTGGGCGCAAAGGAGCCGAAGTCGACCAGCGTGCCGGCCCAGTCGAAGATCACCGCCTCGAGGCGGACGGGCAAGGGTTGAACTGTCATGGAAGTCATCCTGAAAAATGGGCCGGTCAACGGGTCGCCGGGCGCCGCCAGGCCTGCGTGCGCGCCACCAGGGCACGGCTGGCCAGGTGCAGGACCAGGGCGGCAACGGCGGAGCTGGCCATGATGACCGTGCACATGGCGGCGGCCGGACCGATGAAGCCGGCGTCGTCCATGTTAAGCACGGCCACGGCGGCCAGCACCGTCGACGGGCTGTAGAGAAACACCACGGCCGACACCGTCGTCATGGCGGATACAAAAAGGTAGCGGGCAACATCCAGCGCCGCGGGCAGGCACATCGGCAGCGTCACGCGCAGGAAGGTCGTCAGGCGCGGCACCTTCAGCGACGCGGAGGCGGCCTCGAACTCCGGGTCGAGCGCATTGAGCGCCGTGGCGGCTGTCAGGTGGGCGCTGGTGTAGAAGTGCACGACCGTGCACAGCACCAGCAGCGGCATCGTCCCGTACAGCACGTTCAGGGGGTTTGCCAGGCTATTGAAAAAGAAGATGTAGCCCAGGCCCAGCACCAGCCCCGGCACCGCCATCGGCATCAGCGCCAACATGCCGGCCATGCCGCGCAGGCCGCGCGCCATCGTGCCGCGCGCAGGCACCTTCTCCATCATCCACGCGCCCACGAAGACCACCAGGGTGCCCGCGAGCGCCGTGAAGAACGCGAGCTGCAGGCTGTTGCGCCAGGCGAGCCAGCCGCCGCCGTCCATGTTGTCGAAGTCGTAAGAACGCAGCGACATCGACAGGTTGTACGGCCACATCTTCACGAACGACGCCCACACCGCCACACCGATGATGAGCAGCAAAAAGGCAGCCATCACGCCGGACAGGGCGAGGAATGCCGAGTCGCGGCGGCCGTTCACGCCGGCCGCGTAAGGCTGCGCGCGGCCGCTCATCTGGGCGCCCTGGCGGGCCCGCAGCCGGCGGTCCAGCACGAAGGTCAGCAGCGCCGGCAGCAGCAACAGGATGCCGATGGCCGCGCCCTTGGGGAAATTCTGCTGCCCGACCACCGCCTTGTAGGCCTCCATGGCAAGCACGTTGTAGTCGCCGCCCACCACCTTGGGCACGCCAAAGTCGGTGACGGTCAGCGTGAAGACCACGCAGCAGGCCGAGAACACCGCGTAACGCGTGCCGGGCAGCGTGACCGTCATGAAGGTGCGCCACGTGCCCGCGCCCATGGCGCGCGCCGCGTCATAGAGGCGGCCGTCGGCCAGCGCCAGGCCCGTCAGCAGGATCATGAGCGCATGCGGAAACGTGTAGAACGCCTCGCCCACCACGATGCCCCAGAAGCCATAGATCGTGGCGCCGCCAGTCAGGCCCTTGAGCAGTCCCTGATTGCCCAGCAGATAGACCAGCGCGATGCCGGGCAGCAGCGACGGCGCAAGCAGCGGCAACAGCGCGATCGTGCGCAGGATGCCCTTGCCCGGCAGGCGGGTGCGCGTGAGGCCATAGGCAAAGCCGTAGGCGCAGGGCACGACCAGCAACGTCGTCACGATTCCCACGGCCAGGCTGCGCCCCACCATGGCCAGGAAACCATCGGCGCCGATGATGCCCGCGATGACAAACAGGCCCGCCCAGCCGCCATCGGCGTCCGTCACCGATTTGACGAGGATCGCCGCCAGGGGCAGCGCCAGGAATACGAGCAGGCCGAGCGCCAGACCGCCCTGCCCCAGCGCCAGGCCCAGCGCGCCGATCCAGGCGGGCAGCGGGCGGCGTCCCAAGGCGGGCAGCGGCGCGACGGCGGCGGGAGCCGGGGAATGGGGCACGGTCTGACCCACGGCGCGCGGATCGTTCATGGCCGGATCAAGCGTAGGCGCGTATCGCATGGCGCGGCAGCTCCACCCAGCAACGGCTGGCAGCGTGAGGGCCCAAGAGGGCATCTCCGGTTTCGGGGGACACGATGGAATGCACGGTGGCGCCGGGCACGCCTTCCAGGCGCAGGGCAAGGCGGTAGCTGCGCCCCAGGAACACGCCGTCCAGCACGTCGGCCAGCATGGCGTTGGGCTCTTCGGGCTTGGCCATGCTGACGCGCACGGCCTCGGGCCGCACGAAAAGCTTGCTCGAGCGGGCGTCCAGCGCCGCGTCGACCGCCAGCTCCTGCCGCCCCACGCGGGCGCGATGGGTATCGATGCGTTCGAACGGCAGCCAGTTGGCTTCGCCCACGAAGTCGGCGATGAAGGCCGACGCCGGCTGGCGGTAGAGTTCGCGCGGCGTGCCGTACTGCTCGATCACCCCGCCATTCATCACGGCGATGCGGTCGGCCATCACCATGGCCTCTTCCTGGTCATGCGTCACCATCAGCGTGGTGATGGACAGGCGCTTTTGCAGCGCGCGCAGTTCGATTCGCAGGTGTTCTCGCACCCGCGCATCCAACGCCGACATGGGTTCGTCCAGCAACAGCAGCGACGGCGACGGGGCCAGCGCGCGCGCCAGCGCCACGCGCTGCTGCTGACCGCCCGAAATCTGGCCGGGATACTTCTGCGCCGCGCCGGCCAGGCCAACCAGCGTCAGCATTTCCTCGACGCGGCTGGCGACGTGGTTGCGATGGGCGCGCTTGCCGCTCAGGCCATAGGCCACGTTCTGGGCCACGGTCAGGTTCGGAAACAGCGCATAGGACTGGAACAGGATGCCGTAGTCGCGCGCCTGCGGCTCGGCATGGGAAATATCACGGCCGGACAGCACGATGGTTCCGCTGTCCTGGCGCTCCAGGCCGGCGATCGCGCGCAGCAGCGTTGTCTTGCCGCACCCCGACGGCCCCAACATGCACACCAATTCTCCGGCGCGGATATCCAGCGAAACGTCGGCCAGCGCCGTGTGGCTGCCGAATCGCTTCACGAGATTCTGCACGGAGAGAAAGGCGGTATCGCGTTGGGGCATGGGGCCTCCGGTCTGGGAACGAAGGCAGTATGGGAGCCGCGTATTGAGCGTTTATGACACTTCGCGCAAATGCAGTAATAAAAACATCAAATTATTTTGGTGTACTGGCGGTCTTGCGCATTGCGTCCAACCTTCGCCCCCCGACCGTGCTCGTCGCCGAACTCAAATCCTTCTATGCCGTGGCCCGCTGCGGAACCGTCACCAAGGCCGCCGCCCAGCTGGGCGTCAGCCAGCCCACGGTGACGGGGCAATTGCGCCAGCTTGAATCGCGCTATGGCATCGAGCTGTTTCATCGGCAGGGGCGCGGCATGCGGCTGTCGGACGCCGGGCAAAACCTGATGCCGATGGTCGAGAAGCTGGTGCAGCAGGAGACCGAGATCGACTTCCGGCTGCGCGACGCGAGCGACCTGCGCGAGGGCAACCTGCGCATTGGCGCGACCGGCCCCTACTACATCATGGATACCGTGCGGCGCTACAACCAGCGCTATCCCGGCATCGACCTGACGGTCACGATCGGCAATTCGCAGTCGATGCTGCAGGCGCTGCAGGATTACCGCATCGAGATTGCCACGTCTTCCTTTCTGATGGATGACAAGCACCTGTACCGCCGCAAGATCGCCGCGGACCCGATCCGCGTGGTGGCGCATCGCGATCATCCGCTGGCCCGGCGCGGCCAGGTGCGGCTGGCCGATCTGGCCGAGCATGCGCTGCTGCTGCGCGAACCCGGCTCCATGACGCGCCAACTGACCGAAGACGCGCTGCGGGCGGCCGGCGTCACCGTGCGCCGCACGCTGGAGATCGGCAGCCGCGAGTCGATCCGCCAGGCCATCCTGTGCGAACTGGGCATCAGCCTCATCCCTTCACGCGAAATTCCGTCCCATCCCGATCTGGCGGCCCTGGACATCCAGGACGCCGGCATCGTGATGAATGAATACCTGTACTGCTTGCGCGAGCGCCAACCGGTGCAACTCATCGCGCGCTTTCTGGAGATGGCGCCGGCAGCCGGCTGACCGTCGCGGTCACTGTCCCGCCTCTTCCCCTTGCGGCCACTCAGGAGACAACCATGGCCTTGACCCTGCAGGACATCGAACAGCTTTTCCTTGAACGCGGACACCGGTCCTATGACGGCGAATCCGTCAGCCATCTGCGCCATGCGCTGCAAACGGCCGCACTGGCCGAACAGCACGGCGCCAAGGCCCATCTCATCACGGCCTGCCTGCTGCATGACCTGGGCCATCTGATCGCCGACCGGCCGGGCACGCCCACGCTGCGCGGCATCGACGACAAGCATCAGTATTTCGTGCTGCCCTTCCTGCGCGGCTTGTTCAGTTCCGCCGTGCTGGACCCCATCCGGCTGCACGTGGAAGCCAAGCGCTACCTCTGCTACGTGGAACCGCAGTACGAAGCGAAGCTGTCGGACGATTCCCGCCGCAGCCTGGCGCTGCAGGGCGGCAGTTTCGACGCGGGCCAGGCGGTCGACTTCGCCAGCATGCCCGGCGCGCCGGACGCGATCCGTCTGCGGCGCTGGGACGACATGGCCAAGGTGCCGGGGCTGGCCACCCCACCCCTCGACCACTTCCTGGAGATCGCCGAAAGTGTGTCCGGCCGCGTCAAGCTGGCCGCCGTCTGGTAACGGCCGCGCACCGCCCATGAAAAAAGCCAGGGTGCGTTGCCCTGGCTTTTTGTTCGTTTAATCGCCCTTGGCTACCGGCCGGGCGGGATCGCTGCACCATTCGCTCCACGACCCCGGATAGAGGCGCGAGCCCGTCAGGCCGGCAATCTCCATGGACAGCAGGTTGTGGCAGGCCGTGATGCCCGAGCCGCACTGGTGGACGACCGAGGCTGGGTCGCGCCCGGCCAGCAGGCTGCCGAACTCCGCGCGCAGCTGCTCGGCCGTTTTGAATCGGCCATCGGGCTGCAGGTTTTCGCCGTTCGGGCGGTTCAGCGCGCCGGGGATATGGCCGGCCACCGGGTCCATGGGTTCGACTTCGCCGCGATACCGGTTGGCGGCGCGCGCGTCGACGACTGTGAACGACGGCTGGGCGATGTTGGCCAGCACCGCCTGGGCATCGACCGTGCCCGCCAGGGACTTGCCCGGTTCGACAGGCGTGCCCGGCTGCACCGCCGGCGCCGGGTCGTGGCTGACGGGCAGCCCCGCAGCCGTCCAGGCCTGCCACCCGCCATCCAGCACGGCGACCCGGTCATGGCCCAGCCAGCGCAGCATCCACCACAGATGCGCCGCGTACATGCCGCCGCTGGCGTCGTAGGCCACCACCAGCGTGCCGGGCGTCACGCCATGCGCGGCCATCAGGGCGCCGAATTGCGCCCGGTCGGGCAGCGGATGCCGTCCGTTCTTGCCGGTGCGGGCGGCAGCCAGCTCGGTTTCGTGATCCAGGAAGCGGGCCCCGGGGATGTGGCCAGCGTCATAGGCCTGGCGGCCCGCCGAATGATTGGTCAGGTCATGGCGCACGTCGAACACGCGCACGTCGGGCGAGTCAAGGCGTGCAGAGAGATCGGCGGCGGTGATCAGGGTCGTCGTCATGCGATGGGGCTCCGGTGTGAAAAGCGGCGGGCGCCGGGATCAGCCCGGCTTGGGGTCGCGCATGGTGCGCCACACCGACAGCAGGCCCGCGAAAATGATGAGGCCCATGCCGGCCCAGGCCACGACGTCCAGATGGTCGCCCCAGAAGCCCATGCCGATCAGTGCCGCGAAGATGATGGTGCTGTATTGCAGGGCGGCGGTCAGCAGCGCCGACCCCATGCCGAACGCCCGGGTCATGGCCAACTGCCCGAACAGCCCCGCGACGCCCACGCCCAGGAGCGACAGGTAGCCGGTCCAGTCCGCGTAGCCCCAGCCCTCGAACGCCAGGCCGGCGGCGCTGGAGGCGCACACGGCCACCGAAAAGAACAGCACGGTGCGCCATTCGGGTTCGCCAATGCGGCCCAATTGGCGGATCTGCATCATCGCAATGGCGGACATGGCCCCCGCCCCCATGCCGAGCAGGGCGGCAAGCCACTGGTCGTCGTTGATGCTTGGCCGCAGCACGGCGATCACGCCCAGAAAGCCCAGCACCACGGCCAGGATCCGCACCGGGTCGCGCTGCGCCCCGCCCCATCCCAGCATCCAGCAGGCGATGAACAGCGGCGCCGTGTAGTTCAGGCTGGTGGCGGTGGCCAGCGGCAGATGGGAAATGGCAAAAAAGCCCAGCCACATCGAGGTGACGCCGGACAGGTTGCGCCAGATGTGCAGCTTCCAGCTCGTGGGAATGATGGACTGGCGGCCGGCGCGCGCCCAGAGCAGCAGCAGGATCACCGACGGCAGGCCGCGAAAGAGCACGACCTGCGGCAGCGATGCGCCGTGTTCGGTGCCGAGCTTCACGAACGACCCCATGATGGCGAACATGGCGGACGCCACCAACATCCAAAGTGCTTGCATGCGGGTCTACGCTAAGGGAAAAGGGGGAAGGAATAAGGGAAAGCGATACTATACTCTCCGTCACCGGGCGAGGAGCCGGCGAGTCGGGGAACTGGCAAGGCTCCGCCATGTCGAAATCCGGGTATTTGCCGCTCGCAGAGGAATATAAAAAACATGAAACGCATTGTTCTGTTCGTCATTACCAACCTGGCCGTCATGCTCGTGCTGTCGGCCACGCTTCGCATCCTGGGCGTGGACCGTGTCATCACGGCCAACGGGATCAACTTCAACGCGCTCCTGATCTTCTCGGTCGTGGTCGGCTTCACCGGCGCCATTATCTCGCTCCTCATGAGCAAGCCAATGGCCAAATGGAGCACGGGCGCGCAGGTGCTGGATCCCAACTCGCCCCGCAACCAGCGCGAGGCCTGGCTGGTCGACACCGTCCACCAACTGGCCGACCGCGCCGGCATCGGCCGCCCCGAAGTCGCCATCTACGAAGGCGCCCCCAACGCATTTGCCACGGGCGCATTCAAGAACGACTCCCTGGTCGCGGTGTCCACGGGCCTGCTCGAAAGCATGACCGAAGAGGAAGTCGCGGCCGTGCTGGCGCACGAAGTCGCGCACATCGCCAACGGCGACATGGTCACCCTGACCCTGATCCAGGGCGTGGTGAACACCTTCGTCATCTTCCTGGCGCGCGTGGTCGGCTACTTCATCGACCGCGTCGTGTTCAAGAACGAACGCGGCATCGGCCCCGGGTACTTCGTCACCGTGCTGGTCTGTGAAATCATCTTCGGGGTGCTGGCCTCGATCATCGTGGCCTGGTTCTCGCGCCAGCGCGAATACCGCGCCGACGCCGGCTCGGCCCACCTGATGGGCGCCCGCGAACCGATGATCCGCGCGCTCGCCCGCCTGGGCGGCCTGGAACCGGGCGAACTGCCCAAGTCCTTCGAAGCGTCCGGCATCACCGGCAAGGGCGGCCTGGCGGCCATGTTCGCCTCGCACCCGCCGATCCCGGCCCGCATCGCGGCGCTGCAGAACGCCCGCGTGATCTGACCGGTCACCGGCCGCAAAAAAGCCCGCTTCGGCGGGCTTTTTTTGCGTGCAACTCAGCACTCGACGATATTCACCGCCAAACCGCCCCGCGCCGTTTCCTTGTACTTGGTTTTCATGTCGGCGCCGGTTTCGCGCATGGTCTTGATGACCGAATCCAGCGACACGTAGTGCTGACCGTCGCCCCGCAGCGCCATGCGGGCGGCGTTCACGGCCTTGACCGAGGCCATGGCGTTGCGTTCGATACAGGGAATCTGCACCAGTCCGCCGACGGGATCGCAGGTCAGACCCAGGTTGTGCTCCATGCCGATCTCGGCCGCGTTTTCCACCTGCTCCACCGACCCGCCCAGCGCCGCCGCCAGTCCGCCGGCCGCCATCGAACAGGCCACGCCGACTTCGCCCTGGCAGCCCACTTCCGCGCCTGACAGCGACGCGTTGTACTTGTAGAGCAGCCCGATCGCCGCCGCGGTCAGCAGGAATTCGCGCACGCCCTCGCGGTTGGCGCCCGGCACGAAACGGTCGTAATAGTGCAGCACGGCTGGAATGATGCCCGCCGCGCCGTTGGTCGGCGCCGTGACCACCCGGCCGCCCGCCGCGTTCTCTTCGTTGACGGCCATCGCGTACAGGTTCACCCAATCCATGACAGAAAGCGGGTCAGACAACGTGCGCTCGGCCCGCTGGGTGAGATTGCGGTAGAGCTCGGGGGCGCGCCGGCGCACGCGCAACGGGCCGGGCAACTCGCCGTCCGCTTCCGGATAGTTGATGCCGCAGCCGCGCGCCACGCAGTCCTGCATGACCTGCCAGATGCGGTCCAGGCCGGCATTGACCTCCGAGGTTTCGCGCCAGGTCAGCTCGTTCTGCATCATGACCTGGGCGACGGTCAAACCGTTGTCCTGGCACATGGCCAGCAGTTCCCGCCCCATGCGAAACGGGTACGGCAACTGGTCGTGCGCCGCGATGACCTGGCTGTTGGAGGCGCCGGCGGTGACGACGAAGCCGCCGCCCACCGACAGGTAGCGGGCCTCGCGCAGGGACTGGCCGTCGGCGTCGAATGCGTGGAATTTCATGCCGTTGGGGTGTTCGGCCATGGCTTCGCGGCGGTAGAACATCATGTGTTCCTTTTCCACGAAGGGCAGCGGGTACTTGCCCAGCAACGGCAACTGCCGGCTGGCGCGCACCGAGGCAATCATGCCGGCGATGGCCGCGGGGTCGACCGTATCCGGCGCCTCGCCCATCAGGCCCAGCAGCACCCCCTTGTCGGTGCCGTGCCCCTTGCCGGTGGCGCCCAGCGATCCGTACAGTTCGGCCCGCACGCTGGCCACGCGCGGAACAAGGCCGTCGCGCTCCAGCCCTTGCGCAAATAGCAGCGCCGCCCGCATCGGGCCCACGGTATGAGAGCTCGACGGGCCAATGCCTATCTTGAACAGATCGAAAACGGAAACGGCCACGCCAAACTCCAATACATCCACCAACGATCAGGCAATGATACGCGCGAGCCCGGGCGCACGCAGCAAAGCCCCGCCCGGCGTATCCTGTATCTTCGCGCCGGGTGCCAAAGCCTGCCCCGGCATGCGATCATTACAGAATTATTACTTGTCATAAAAAGAACGGAAAAACGCCTGCATGTCTGGACTCATTACCCTGCTTGACTTCGCCGGCTACGTCGCGCTGCTGCTTTGGGGCGTGCATATGGTCCAAACCGGCGTGCAGCGCGCGTTCGGGGCGGCGCTGGGCGCGGCCTTGGGACGCGCCCTGGGCACGCGGTTGCGGGCCTTTTTTGCGGGCCTTGGCATCACGGCCGCGCTGCAAAGCAGCACCGCCACCGGCCTGATGATCACCGGTTTTGCCGCGGGCGGCGTGGTCGGTCTGGTGCCGGCGCTGGCGGCGATGCTGGGCGCCAACGTGGGCACCACGCTGATCGTCCAGCTGCTGTCCTTCGACCTGACCGAGCTCGCCCCGATCCTGATCCTGGCCGGCGTCTGGATGTTCCGGCGCTATCCGCCCGGCCGCACCCGCGACCTGGGCCGGGTCTTCATCGGCCTGGGCCTGCTCCTGCTGTCGCTGCACCAGCTCGTCGAACTCTTCGCGCCGTTTCAGACCGCGCCCATGTTGGGGATGATTCTTGCCGCCCTGTCGACCCAGCCGGTCGCCGCGGTCTTGCTGTCCGCCGCATTCACGTGGGCCGCGCACTCCAGCGTGGCCGTCGTGGTGCTGGTGATGTCGCTGGCCAGCCACAACATGGTCGCGCCGCACGTGGCGTTTGCGCTGGTGCTGGGCGCCAACCTGGGCACGGCGATCAACCCGATGATCGAAGGCGTGACGGGCGACGACCCCGCCGCCCGCCGCCTGCCGCTGGGCAATCTGCTGACGCGGGTGCTGGGCGTGCTGGCCGGGCTGCTGCTGTTGCCTTTCCTGGAGCCCTGGATGAGCGATCTGGCGAGCGACCCCGCCCGCGCGGTCGCCAACTTCCACACCCTGTTCAATGCCGTCATCGCCCTGGCCTTCCTGCCGATCCTGACGCCGTACGCCGCGCTGCTGACCCGCTGGCTGCCCAAGCGCGCCGACCCGAACGACCCGTCCCGCCCCCAATACCTGGACGAATGGGCCCACGACGTGCCCGCCGTGGCACTGGGCAATGCCGCGCGCGAGGCGCTGCGCATGGCCGACATGCTGCAGACGCTGCTGCTCTACGCGCGGGCCGGCTTCAAGCGCGACAACCGCCACCGCATGGTGCAGGCGCGCCAGCTGGACGGCGCGCTGGACAAGCTGGAAAACGCCATCACCACCTACCTGGCGACACTCGACCAGGAGAACATGACGCGCGAGGACCTCCAGCGGCTGGACGACATTCTGGCGTTCACCAGCAACATCGGCCACGCGGGCGATATCGCCCATCACGGCTTGCTGAGCCACGTGGCCAAGCTGCGCAAGCAGGGCTGGACTTTCTCGCCCGAGCAACGCGCCAGCCTGGACGACACCCTGGGCCAGCTCATCGCCAACCAACGCACGGCGGCCGCGCTCTTCGTGAACGACGACCTGCGCCAGGCGCGCTCGCTGGCCGGCGAAAAGGCGCGCTTTCGCACGATCGAAACCCAGGCGGCCGACACTCACCTGCAGAAGATCAAGTCCGGCCAGGTCGACGCCGCGGAAGTGGGCGCACTGTACCTGGACATCCTGCGGGACATGAAGGGCATCAACTCGCACCTGGTGGGCGCGGCGGCGTACCCCTTGCTGGCCCGCCACGGCGAGCTCCTGCCCAGCCGCCTGCGCGAGGCGGGCAATTGAATAGTGAATAGGTAAGCCGCCAGCGCCGGGTGTCTGACACCGTCCCAAGCACGCTGACGCACGAAAAAGCCGACCAGCGGGTCGGCTTTCTTTTGCATCGGGCACATCCGGCGGGCCAACCTGGTGGCTCACCCTCCCCGCCTTACAGGTACCGCTTGAACCACGCCAGCATCCGCTTCCAGCCATCCTTCGCGGCCTCGGGGTGGTAGCTGGCCCGGTAGTCCGCCAGGAACGCGTGGTCGGCTTCGGGGTAGACCACGATCTCGGACTGCTTGGCGGCGGCGTTGCCGGCGGCCAGTTTCGTCTTCATGGTTTCCACGTCCGACAGCGGAATGCTGGCGTCACGGCCGCCGTAAAGGCCCAGGACGGGGCCATGCAGCTCGTGGGTCACGTCCAGCGCGACGCGCTTGATGAGCGGACCGTGGCCCACGCTGAGCTTGCCGTACCACGCCACGCCCGCCTTCACGTCGGGATTGTGCGCCGCGTACATCCAGGTCAGGCGGCCGCCCCAGCAGAAACCCGTCACCGCCACGCGGCGCGCGTCACCGCCATTGGCGGCGGCCCACGCCACGCTGGCGTCCAGGTCGGCGTACACCTGTTCGTCAGGCACCTTGCTGACGATTTCCGAAATGAGCTTCGGGATATCGGTATAGACCGACGCGTCGCCCTGGCGTTGATAGAGGTTGGCGGCAACGGCCAGGTAACCGGCCTTGGCCACCCGGCGGCAGATGTCCTTGATGTGTTCGTGCACGCCGAAGATTTCCTGGATCACCAGCACGACCGGCAGGTCACGCTGGCCTTCGGGCGCGGCGTAATACGCGTTGATCGAACCGTCCGTCACGGGAAGCTTGAAATCCCCGTGGACCAGGCCCTGCGTGTCCGTGTGGATCACGGTGGGGGCGACATTGCCGGCGGCGGTGGAAAAACTCATGGAGAACTCCTTGGTTGGGTCGACGAAAGCCGGCCATCCCCGCCGCGCCACCTGCGCTAGTGCCGGTGGCCGTGCTCTGCCTGGGACACGCCTTGATCCGCGTGTGCGTCATGGTCGTGCCCGTGGTGCATCAGCGTCGTGACGCTGTAGATCAGCGCCACGCCCACACCGACCAGCAGCAACTGCGGGACGGCATCGGACAGGGATACCCGCTCGTGCATCTGCGGCATCAGGTCGGCCACCGAGATGTACAGGAAGCTGCTGGCGGCAATCACCAGGATGTACGGCGTCCACTCCTGCGCCTGCTGCAGCACGAAGTACCCTATTATGCCGCCGACCGCTGAACACAAGCTGGTGAACAGAATCAGCGCGAAGGCGCGGCGGCGGCGCAGGCCGGCGTTGAGCAGCACCACGAAGTCGCCCAGCTTGTGCGGCACTTCGTGGATGATGATCGACGCGGCCGTCAGCACGCCCAGCAGCGGATCGGTCAGGAACGCCGCGGCGATCAGCACGCCGTCACTCAGGTTGTGCAGCGAACTGCCGATCAGGATCAGCATCCCGCCGCGCCCCGCCTCGTGGCGGTCGTGGCCCTTGTGATGGTGGTGGCCGTCGCCCTCGTGGTGATGGCTGTGGCGCAGCAGCGCAATCTTCTCCAGCACGAAAAAGCCGATCAGCGACGCCAGCATCAGCCCGAAGAGCACGTGGGCGTTGCCCACCCCCGTCTCGAATGCCTCGGGCAGCAGATGCAGGAGCGCCACGGACAGCAGCACGCCGACCGACAGGCTCACCATGTGATGCAGGTATTTGGCAAAGACCTTGTACGCGAGCCAGCTCGCGATAAGGACGGCAATCAGGCCGCCAGTGATGGTGGCGAGCAGAACCCAGAGCAGCAACATGAGGGGGGGAAAATTAAGGCGGGGGGAAGCGCAACATTATATTGTTTCAAACCAAAAATCGGAAATGGGCCGTCCGAAGACGGCCCAGCCCAGTCAAAGCCTAGTGCGCCTGCTCCCAGTTCTTGCCGACGCCCACTTCCGCCACCAGCGGCACGCGCAGCGTCGCCACGTTGCACATCAGGCGCGGCAGCGCTTCCTTGACCACTTGCAGCTCGTCGTCGGGCGCTTCCAGCACCAGTTCATCGTGCACCTGCATGATCATGCGCGTCTTCAGGTTTTCTGCGTCCAGCCAGTCCTGCACGGCCACCATCGCCATCTTGATGAGATCGGCCGCCGTGCCTTGCATGGGGGCGTTGATCGCCGCGCGCTCGGCGCCCTGTCGGCGCGGACCCGACGCCCCCCGGATTTCCGGCAACTGCAGCCGGCGTCCGAAGACGGTTTCCACGTAGCCCTGCTCGCGCGCCAGGCGCCGCGTGTTTTCCATGTACATCGCCACGCCCGGATAGCGCGCAAAGTAGCGGTCGATGTAGGCCTGCGCGGCGTCGCGCGTGATGCCCAGGTTGGATGCCAGGCCGAACACGCCCATGCCGTAGATGAGGCCGAAGTTGATGGCCTTGGCAGCACGGCGCTGATCGGTCGTCACGCCTTCCAGCGGCACGCCGAACACTTCGGAGGCGGTGGCGCGGTGGATGTCCTCGCCCGCCGCGAAGGCGCTTTGCAGGTTGGCATCGTCCGAGACGTGCGCCATGATGCGCAGCTCGATCTGCGAATAGTCCGCGGACAGCAGCATGCCCTGCTCGGCGATGAACGCCTCACGAACGCGCCGGCCGGCCTCGGTGCGCACCGGAATGTTCTGCAGGTTGGGATCGGATGACGCAAGGCGCCCGGTGATGACGGCGGCCTGGGAATAATGCGTATGCACCCTGCCCGTCGCCGGATTGATCATGCGCGGCAGCTTGTCGGTGTATGTCGACTTCAGCTTGGACAGCCCGCGGTACTCCAGCAGCACCTGCGGCAGCGGGTAGTCCAGCGCCAGCTTGCTCAGCACTTCCTCGTCCGTGGACGGCGCGCCGCTCGCGGTCTTGCGCACCACCGGAAGCTGCATGCGGCCGAACAGGATCTCGCCCAGCTGCTTGGGAGAATTCAGATTGAACGGCTGGCCCGCCAGCTCGTAGGCCTTCTGCTCGAGCTGCAGCATCTCTTGCCCCAGCTTGTTGCTTTGGCGGCCCAGTTCCGCAGCATCGACCTTCACGCCGTTGCGCTCGATCGTGGTCAGCACCGCCGACACCTGCATTTCCAGGCGATAGATGCGTTCGAGCCCCTCGTCGGCGGCGACCATCGGGCGCAGCACCTGATGCAGTTGCAGCGTGAAGTCGGCGTCCTCGGCCGCGTAATGCCCGGCCTTGTCGACCGCCACCTCGTCAAAACCGATCTGCTTGGCGCCCTTGCCGCACAGATCCTCGTACGACACGCCGCTACGGCCCAAAAAGCGCTGCGCCAGATCGTTCAAGCCCACGCCGCGATGCGACTCCAGCACGTAGGCCTGAAGCATGCTGTCTTCGGCGGCGCCCGCCAGGCGGATGCCTTCGTTGGCGAAAACGTGCGTGTCGTACTTGGCGTGGTGCAGCAGCTTTGCGCTTGCCGGGTCTTGCAGCCACGGCTTGAGCCGTGCCAGCACCTCGTCCTTGGGCAACTGGACTGCGCCATCCGGCCCCCTATGCGCGACGGGGATGTAGCAGGCCACGCCGGGCGCTACCGACATCGACAAGCCCACCAGCCGGGCCTGCATTTCGTCCAGCGACGTCGTTTCGGTATCCAGCGCAACCAGCGCAGTCTGTTGCACCAGTTCCATCCAGGCGTCGAACGCCGCCCAGTCGGAAATGATGCGGTAGTCGGTGGTCTCCGGCGCGGCCGGTGCCTCGTGCGCGATGCGGGCGTCACCCGCGGGCACGCGCTCGGCGTCACCGGTCAGGTCGCGCAGCCAGGTGCGGAACCCGTAGCGTTCGTACAGTTCGGTCAGCGTCGCGTCGTCGCGCGCACGCGGCGTCAGGTCATCGACGCCGTCGACGTGCCCGGTCAGATCGCAATCGCACTTGACCGTCAGAAGCTGGCGCGTCAGCGGGAAATTGGGAATGGCCTCGCGCAGGTTGTTGCCGGCCACCCCCTTGATGCCCTCTGCGCCTTCGACCAGTTTGTCGATGGAGCCAAATTCCGTAATCCATTTGGCGGCCGTCTTGGGGCCCACCTTGGTGACGCCCGGCACATTGTCGACCGTGTCACCCACCAGCATCAGGTAATCCACGATACGGTCGGGCGGCACGCCGAATTTGTTCACGACGCCGGCCTCGTCCAAGACCTCGCCGCTCATCGTGTTGACCAGGGTGACGTGGCTGTTCACCAGCTGCGCCAGGTCCTTGTCGCCCGTAGAGACGATGGTGTGCACGTCGTGCTGCGCGGCACGATGTGCCAACGTGCCAATGACGTCGTCGGCCTCGACACCCTCGATGGCCAGCACCGGCCAGCCCAGCGCGCGCACCGCGCGATGGATGGGATCGATTTGTGCTGCAAGGTCTTCGGGCATGGGCGGACGGTGCGACTTGTACTCCGGATACAGGTCGTCCCGGAAAGTCTTGCCGCGAGCATCGAAAATACATGCGGCATACTCTGCCTTATAGTCCGATACAAGCTTGCGCAGCATATTGACCACGCCGTAAATCGCACCCGTAGGTTCGCCTTGCGCGTTGCGCAAATCAGGCATAGCGTGGAAAGCGCGGTACAAGTAACTTGAACCGTCGACCAGTAATAAGGTTTTTTTCATGGTTACAAAGGCAGATATGGATACACCCGCCGGCAAACAAATTCCGCTGATTATGTCAGAGATAAGGACGGCGGCAGACAAGCTCGCACACATCGGGCCCGCAGTCAGCGTTTTCGGTAGCGCACGAGTCAGCCGTAATTCCCCGTACTATGAAACCACCATCGCGATTTCCTCGGCCCTGGCCGAAGCAGGCTTTGCCGTCATCGCGGGTGGCGGCCCCGGCATCATGGAAGCCGCCAACAAAGGTGCATTCGAATCAGGAGGCACGAGCGTCGGCTTGAACATCAGCCTGCCGCACGAAGCGCACAACAACGAATACCAGACCATCAGCCTGTCCTTCGAGTACTTTTTCCCTCGCAAGGCGGCATTCTTCATGCACAGCTTCGCCTACGTGGCGATGCCGGGCGGCTTTGGCACCCTGGACGAACTCTTCGAAGCGTTGACGCTCATCCAGACCGGCAAGGTCCCCCCGGCCCCCATCGTCCTGGTCGGCAGCGAGTACTGGTCGGGCCTTGCCGAATGGCTTGGCGATCAGGTGCTCGGCAATGGCATGATCGGCGCGCATGACCTGGATCTTTTCATCATCGAAGACGATCCCGTGAAGGTCGTGCGCAAGGTAGTCGAGTTCCACGAACGCGTGATGTCCGACGAGCAATACGCCCCTTCCCTTCCCGCCTGATCCCGCACGCCCGTTCGGGGCCGCATGCCCCGCGGGCGCGGCCAGCCATCGTCAAGGCAATGCCCCTAGGTCATCGCCTTGACGATGGCCTCGCGCGCCAGCCCCACGAACTCGCTTTCGCCGGGGCGGGCCGCTAGCAGCCGGAATTCCACCGACGGCAACGCCGGCAGGCCAGGCGCCTGCAGCCTCGCCATGCCGGCGCCAAGCGCCGATTCGTTCAGGCACGCCACGCCCAGTCCCGCCGCCACCGCCAGCTGCAATCCCGCCACGCCGGACGCCTCGTGCGACACGACATAAGGAAGGCTGCGGCGAGCCAACAGCCGCTCAACGTATTGGCGCAAGGCGCACGTCTCCGGCAGGGCCAGCAAGGGCAACGGTTCGGCCAGCGGCGGCGTCGCGCCCTCGGCTGCCATCCACAGCAGCGGTTCGCGCCGCAATAGCGCGCCATTGGCCCGGCCGCGCGCCGCGCCCCGCTCCTGGATGACCATGGAGATGCCGACGTCGATCTCGCCGCGCTCGTAAGCGGCCTCGATCGCCCCGCTCTTCATGATGGTGACGTGCAGCCGCACCTGCGGGTATTGCTCGCTCAGCCGCCGCAGCAGGCGGGCGACGTCGCCGGGGCGGAAGTAATCCGTGATGCACAGCCGCAGTTCGCCGCGCAGCGCCACGCCGCGCAGGTCGCGGTAGGCCTCGTCGCTCAGGGCCAGGATCGTGCGCGCATGCGCCAGCAGGCGCTGGCCGGCGGGCGTTGCGCGCACGCCCGTCTTGCCGCGCACCAGCAGCGGCTGGCCCGCCTTGTCCTCCAGCTTGCGCATCTGTTCACTGACCGAAGACTGCGACAGGAACACCTTGGGCGCGGCTGCCGTCAGGCTGCCCGCGTCCAGCACGGCGACCAGGGTGCGCAGCTGGTCCAGGTCAAATCCGCTCATGGCCTATCCAACGGCAAATACGATGGATGAAATCGTAAATTCCCGCTTTTCCGATGTCAATGCGCTTTCTACACTGGCGCCGTACCTACCCCACCCGGAGAGCCGTCATGCCCCACATCGTCATCCATCGTTCCGGCACGCCCGATGCCGCCATCGACCACCGCATCGTCGAGTCCGTCGCCGGGCTGACCCAGTCCGTCCTCGGAAAAAAGCTGCCCGTCATCGCCATCACGCTGCAGCACATTGCGCACGACCTCTGGTTCATCGGCGGGCGTCGCTTGTCGGAACTGGGCAAGAACGCATTCCATCTGGATATCAGCGTGACGGACGAGACCAACACCAAGGCCGAGAAAGCGCGCTTCATCAAGGAGATCTACGCGGCTTTCGCGGACATCCTGGGCGAGCTGCACGAATGCTGCTATGTGCACGTCATCGACGCGCGCGCGGCCGCCTACGGCTATGGCGGACGCACGCAGGAATACCGGCACCAGCACAGCGCCTCGTAAGCGGGCGGCGCCACGTCCTGCGATGCCTGGCACCCGCCCAACATGCAAAAAGCCGCGCACCCAAAGGTGCGCGGCTTTTCATTGGCCGGGCTTGTTGGCGGCAGGCTGCCGCCGGCAAGCTTAGACTGCGGATTCGCGCGCGGCGCGCTTGCGCTCGTTCTCGAGCAGGTAGCGCTTGCGCAGACGGATCGACTTCGGGGTGATTTCGACCAGTTCGTCGTCGTCGATGAATTCCACGGCGTATTCCAGCGACATCTGGATCGGCGGAACCAGGCGCACGGCTTCGTCGGTGCCGGAGGCGCGCACGTTGGTCAGCTGCTTGCCCTTGATCGGGTTCACGACCAGGTCGTTGTCGCGACTGTGGATGCCGATGATCATGCCTTCGTACAGCGCATCGCCCGGGTTGACGAACATGCGGCCGCGATCCTGCAGCTTCCACAGTGCGTAGGCCACGGCGTCGCCGTTGTCCTGGCTGATCAGCACGCCATTGCGGCGCTCGCCGATGGAGCCTTCCTTGATGGGCGCGTATTCGTGGAAGATGTGGCTCATGAGGCCCGTACCGCGCGTCAGCGTCAGGAACTCGTTCTGGAAGCCGATCAGGCCGCGGGCCGGGATCAGGTATTCCAGGCGCGTACGGCCACGGCCGTCCGGCTGCATATCCTGCAGGTCGCCCTTGCGGCGGCCCAGCTCTTCCATGACGCCGCCCTGGTGGGCGTCTTCGACGTCAACGGTCAGCGATTCGAACGGCTCGCACTTCACGCCGTCGATTTCCTTGAACACCACGCGCGGACGCGACACGGCCAGCTCGTAGCCTTCGCGGCGCATCGTTTCCAGCAGAATGGTCAGGTGCAGTTCGCCACGGCCCGACACTTCAAACACGGTGTCGTCGCCGGTGTCGCGCACACGCAGCGCCACGTTGGACTTCAGCTCGCGGTCCAGGCGGTCGCGCACTTGGCGGCTGGTCACGAACTTGCCTTCGCGGCCCGCCAGCGGCGACGTGTTCACCATGAAGTTCATGGTCAGCGTCGGCTCGTCGATGCGCAGCATCGGCAGCGGTTCCTGGTTGGCCGGATCCATCACCGTGCAACCGATGCCCAGGTCTTCGATGCCGTTGATCAGCACGATGTCGCCGGCTTCGGCTTCGTCCACCACGATGCGCTCCAGGCCATGGAACTTCAGCACCTGGTTGATGCGGCCGCGGCCGCCCTGGCCATCGGGACCGAACTTGTAGGCCACTTCCATGCCGGGGCGCATACGGCCACGGTTGATGCGGCCCACGCCGATCTTGCCGACGTAGCTGTTGTAGTCCAGCGAGATGATCTGCATCTGCAACGGACCGTTGGGATCGTCCTCGCGCTGCGGCACGTGCTGCAGGATGGCTTCGAACAGCGGACGCATGTCGCCTTCGCGCACATCCGGCGTGAGGCCAGCGTAGCCGGACAGGCCCGACGCGTACACGACCGGGAAGTCCAGCTGCTCGTCGGTGGCGCCCAGCTTGTCGAACAGATCGAACGTGGCGTTGATGACGAAATCCGTACGGGCGCCCGGACGGTCAACCTTGTTGACCACGACGATCGGCTTCAAGCCCAGGGCCAGCGCCTTGCGGGTCACGAAAATGGTCTGGGGCATCGGGCCTTCGACCGCGTCCACCAGCAGCAGCACGCCGTCGACCATGGACAGCACGCGCTCGACTTCACCGCCGAAGTCCGCGTGTCCCGGGGTGTCGACGATGTTGATGTGGGTACCTTCGTATTCCACGGCACAGTTCTTGGCCAGAATCGTGATGCCGCGTTCCTTTTCCAGGTCGTTCGAGTCCATGACCCGTTCGGTCAGCGCCTGGTTTTCGCGGAAGGTGCCGGATTGGCGCAGCAGCTGGTCGACCAGGGTTGTTTTACCGTGGTCCACGTGGGCGATGATGGCGACGTTGCGCAAGGCGCGAGTCATAGCGAGTCCTTTAAGGTCAGGGTGGAGGGCAGCAAGCCCTCCGGCAATTCGTTCAGTGCAAGCAATGCCTGCTTCGGGTCTGGCATGGCCTGCAAGGCTTCCAGTTCAACGGCGCGTTCCAGAGAGAAGGGCCCGACGTGCGTGCGCCGCAGCGCCGTCAGGTGGGCGAAACAGCCCAGCACGCGCCCGATGTCCTGGGCCAGTGTTCGGATGTATGTGCCTTTACTGCAAGCCACATCGATCTCTGCCTGCGTCCCGGAGAGGGACAACAGCTCGATGCGGTATATCGTGATCTGGCGCGGCGGCCGCTCCAGTTCGATGCCCGCGCGGGCGTACTCGTACAGCGGCTTGCCGTCGCGCTTGAGCGCGGAGTACATCGGCGGAATCTGCTCGATGGTGCCCGAGAAACGTGACAGCGCGTCGCGCAGAGCCTGTTCCTCGACGGTAAAACCGGGTTCGGCGGTCGCCGTGACGTTGCCCGTCAGGTCGCCGGAATCGGTTTCCGATCCAAATTGCAGCGTAGCGCGATATGCCTTGTCGGCGTCAAGCATCGCGCCGGAAATTTTGGTGGCGCGACCCATGCAGCACACCAGCAAGCCGGTGGCAAAGGGGTCCAGCGTGCCGGTATGGCCGGCCTTGGCCGCATCCATGGCGCGTTTGGCGCGCTGCAAGGCGTGATTGCTCGACAAACCCACGGGTTTATCAAGCAACAGCACACCGTCGAGCGCAAGCCCGCGTCGTTTAGCCATCGTCGGAATCCGGAAAAAAAATGAAGCAGTGACGACAGCCCGATCAGGACTGGTCTTCTGGCTCGTCGGGTACGCCCGAGTGCGGGCCGGGGCGGTTTGCGCGGTCGATGAGGATCGACATCTCGATGCCACGAGCGACTTGCTCGTCGTGGAAGAAGCGCAAAGTGGGGACGGTATGGATGTGCAAAAGCTTGTAGAGCTGCGAATGCAGCCAGCCGGCCTTCTCGTTCAGCAAGGTGGCGGCGGCTTCGGGCTCGGCGCCCAAAACCGTGAACCACACCTTGGCATGCGCGTAGTCGGTCGACAGTTCCACACCCGAAATCGTGATCAATCCAGCGCGTTTGGTGTCGATCTCGCGCTGGATGATCCCGGCCAGATCCTTCTGGATCTGGTCGGCCAGCCGCAGATTGCGGCCGGGAATGGCTTTGGACTTGTGACGGCTCATTAACAATGCCTGGCGCCTGCTTTACAGCGTGCGCGCAATTTCCTTGATTTCAAAGACTTCCAGCTGGTCGCCCACCTGGATGTCGTTGTTGCCGCGCAGCGTCAGGCCGCAATCGAAGCCCGACTTGACTTCCTTGACGTCGTCCTTGAAGCGGCGCAGCGATTCGAGGTGCCCCGTCCAGTGAACCACGTTGTTGCGCAGCAGGCGGACCTGAGAATCGCGGCGCACGATGCCATCGAGCACCATACAACCGGCGATGTTGCCGAGGCGGGAGATGCTGTACACCTCGCGGATCTCGACCAGGCCGATGATTTCTTCCTTCTTCTCGGGCGCCAGCATGCCCGACATGGCGGCCTTAACTTCATCCACGGCGTCGTAGATGATGTTGTAGTAGCGCACGTCGATGCCGTTGTTCTCGGCAAGCTTCTTGGCGCTGGCGTCGGCGCGCACGTTGAAGCCGATGACGACGGCGTGCGAGGCGATGGCCAGGTTGATGTCGGTTTCCGAGATGCCGCCCACGGCGGCGTGCACGACCTGAACGCGCACTTCGTCGGTGGACAGCTTGACCAGCGATTGCACCAGCGCTTCCTGCGAACCCTGCACGTCGGTCTTGACGATAAGGGTGAGGGTCTGGGTGCCTTCGCCGAGGTTGTCGAACATCGATTCCAGCTTGGCGGCCTGTTGGCGGGCCAGCTTGACGTCGCGGAACTTGCCCTGGCGGAACAGCGCGATTTCGCGCGCCTTGCGCTCGTCGGACAGCGCCATCAGCTCGTCGCCGGCGGCCGGCACTTCGGTCAGGCCCTGGATCTCGACGGGAATCGACGGTCCGGCCGACTGGATCGGCTTGCCGTTTTCGTCGAGCATGGCGCGCACGCGGCCAAAGCTTGCGCCGGCCAGCACCACGTCGCCGCGCTTGAGCGTGCCGCTCTGCACCAGGATCGTCGCGACCGGGCCGCGGCCCTTGTCCAGACGGGCTTCGATGACCAGGCCCTTGGCGGGCGCGTCTTCCGGCGCCTTCAGTTCCAGCACTTCGGCTTGCAGCAGCACGTTTTCGAGCAGATCGTCGATGCCTTGGCCAGTCTTGGCGGACACGCCCACGAACGGCACGTCGCCGCCGTATTCTTCAGGCACGACCTCTTCGGCAACCAGTTCCTGCTTGACGCGGTCCGGGTTGGCGGCGGGCTTGTCGATCTTGGTCACGGCCACGACGATGGGCACGCCAGCAGCCTTGGCATGGTGGATGGCTTCACGCGTCTGGGGCATCACGCCGTCGTCGGCGGCAACCACCAGAATCACGATGTCGGTCGCCTTGGCGCCGCGGGCACGCATGGCGGTGAACGCCTCGTGGCCCGGGGTGTCCAGGAAGGTGACCATGCCGCGCTCGGTGCGCACGTGATAGGCGCCGATATGCTGCGTAATGCCGCCGGCTTCGCCCGCGGCAACCTTGGCGCGGCGGATGTAGTCCAGCAGCGAGGTCTTGCCGTGGTCGACGTGGCCCATGACGGTCACGACCGGCGCGCGCGGCAGCTGTTCGGCTTCGGATTGGGTGGCGGATTCGTCCAGGAAGGCTTCCGGATCGTCCAGCTTGGCGGCGATCGCGACGTGGCCAAGTTCTTCGACCACGATCATGGCCGTTTCCTGGTCCAGGACCTGGTTGATGGTGACCATCTGGCCAAGCTTCATCAATTGCTTGATGACTTCGGCGGCCTTGACGGACATCTTGTGGGCCAGGTCGGCGACGCTGATGGTTTCCGGCACGTGGACTTCACGTGCGATGAATTCCTGCGGCGCCGGCTCGTTGCGGCGGTCGTTCTGCTGGTTGCGGCCACCACGGCCGCCCGACTTGCCACCGCCCTTGCCGCCTGCACGCCAGCCATCGCGGCTGGCCGGGGCTGCCGGCTTGTCGGCGGGCTTCTTGCGCGACGAATCGTCCGACCAGGTCGACGACACTTCGGCGGTCTTGATGGTCTTCTTGGCGCCAGGCGCGGCCGGCTTGGCGTCCTTCTTGGCCGCGGGCGCGGCGCCGGGCTTGCCGGCGGGCTTGTGCAGCGTGCCGGAGATCGGCGCGGCAGCGGGCGCTTCCGGTTCCGGCGCGCGCAGCACCTTGCGGGGACGGTTCAGCATTTCGCGCAGCGCGGCGGCCTCGGCCTCGGCGGCGCGGCGGGCTTCGTCGCGGCCAGCGGTCGTGGCGGAAGCGGCCAGCGGCGGCCCGGCGCGACGATTGTCGGCGCGCGAGGCTACCTTGGGCGCAGCGGCGGGCGCGGCGGCCTCGGGCTTGGCGGCGGGCTTCACGGATTCGGATTTCGCGGCAGGCTGCGCCTGGGCGACAGGCGCGGCGGCCTGGGAGGAAGATGTTTCGGACTTATTGGCTAGCACAGCAGGTTCCGGCTTGGCTTCTTCAGCCTTGGGCTCGGTGGTTTCAGTCTTGATTTCGGGCTTGGCCTCTTCGGCCACGGGCTCGGCAGGAGCAGGCGCCGGCGTCGGTTCGGGTTCAGGCTGGGCCTGAACTTCGGGCGCTTGGGCCTCGACGGGGGCGGGCGCTTCGGCCGCGACGGATTCGGTTGCCGCGGGCGCTTCGGCCGGGGCGGCGGCTTCGACAGCGGCGGGCTCCTGCTGCGGCGCTTCGGCCTGGGCGGGAGCTTCGGCCTCTACAGACGCCGTTTCGCGAGGTTCGGCGGCGGCGGGCGCCTCGGGCACTGCGGGCGCGGCCGGAGCGGAAACCTGCGGAGCGGCTTGCTCGGCAGCTTCCTCTTCGGGACGGGCCGAGGCAGCCTGCTCCAGGGCGAGTTCGGACGGGTCGCGCTTGACGAAGACGCGCTTCTTGCGCACTTCGACCTGGATCGTGCGCGAACGGCCCGTGGCGTCGGCTTGCCGGATCTCGGAAGTCTGGCGGCGCGTCAGCGTGATCTTCTTGCCTTCGGTTGCGCCGTGTGCGCGACGCAGCGATTCGAGCAATTTCGCCTTGTCGCTGTCGGTGACGGAATCGTCAACCGATTTGAGGTCAACGCCAGCCGAACGCAGCTGATCCAGCAGCACGTTGGCAGGCATTTTCAGCTCGGTAGCGAACTGGGCGACGGTATTACTCGACATTAGGCTCTCTCTTCCCTATAGGCAGCTATTACAAACAACGTGAACTTGCGGTGGACGAAGCGGCAGCATCCTCCACCGCAGACCCGTGTCCTTATGGTTATTCTTCGTCGAACCAATGGGCACGGGCACGCATGATGAGATCGCTGGCTTCCTGTTCGGTCAGACCGGCGATTTCCGCCAGCTCGTCCGTTGCCAATTCGGCCAGATCATCACGCGTATGCACTTGACGCTCGGCCAGCTTGGCGGCCAGTTCCGGCGTCATGCCTTCGAGTTCTAGCAGATCCTGTGCGGTCTCAAGGCGCTCTTCCTGGGCAATTGCCTCGGTCAGCAGCGCATTGCGGGCACGGGCGCGCAACTCATTGATGGTGTCTTCGTCAAACGCCTCGATTTCCAGCAGTTCCTGCATGGGCACGTAGGCGATTTCCTCGATACCGGTAAATCCTTCGTCGATCAGGATGTCAGCGACTTCCTCGTCGACGTCCAGCTTGCTCATGAACGTGGTGCGCAGACCCGAACGCTCGACTTCCTGGCGATTCAGGCTTTCTTCCGGCGTCATGATATTGATCTGCCAGCCGGTCAGTTCGGACGCCAGGCGCACGTTCTGGCCCTTGGCGCCGATGGCCTTCGGCAGGTTTTCCTCGTCCACCACGACGTCCATCGCATGCTTGTCTTCATCGACGACGATGGATTCGACGTTGGCCGGCGCCAGCGCGCCGATGACGAACTGCGCGGGGTCTTCCGACCACAGCACGATGTCGACCTGCTCGCCGCCGAGTTCGTTGCGCACGGCGGTCACGCGCGAACCGCGCATGCCCACGCACGTCCCGATGGGATCGATACGCTTATCGTATGCCACGACGGCGATCTTCGCACGCACGCCGGCATCGCGGGCAGCAGCCTTGATCTCGAGCAGACCCTGCTCGATCTCGGGCACTTCGTTCTCGAACAGCTGGCGGATGAACTCGGGCGACGTGCGCGAGAGGATGACCTGCTGGCCACGCGCGGCGTGGTCCACACGCAACACGAAGGCGCGCACGCGATCGGCAACCCGAAGGTTTTCCTTGGGGATCATCTCGGAGCGCGGCAGGCGCGCTTCGATCTTGCCGGTTTCAACGATGGCGTCGCCCTTGTCCATGCGCTTGATCGTGCCGGAAACGATGGTTTCACCACGGTCCAGGAAGTCGTTCAGCACCTGTTCGCGCTCGGCGTCGCGGATCTTTTGCAGGATCGCCTGCTTGGCGGCCTGGGCACCGATGCGGCCGAATTCGATGGGCTCCAGGGGCTCTTCGATGTACTCGCCTTCCTTGATGCCGGGGACGATTTCCTCCGCGTCCGACAGCATTTCCTGCTTGTCGGGTTCTTGCAGGCCGGCCTCATCGGGCACGACCAGCCAACGGCGGAAGCCTTCGTGGTCTCCCGTTTCCCTATCGATGGAAACACGAATGTCCGCATCATCCTTGAAGCGCTTTTTCATGGCCGAGGCCAGCGCACTTTCGAGAGCGCCGAACACGACGTCACGCGTGACGTTCTTTTCACGCGCCAAGGCATCGACCAACAGAAGAATTTCGCGACTCATCGCTTTTTGCCCTTGAAATCCAGAACGGGATCCAGTTTTGCACGCTCGATGTCTTCGACCGTGAAATTCAACACCTGGACTTCGTTCTTTTTTGCCTCAAATTCGAGACCGAACACGGTCTTGTGCATGCCAGCAGCCGCGTCGGAAGCAGCGGCGTCGTCTTCCGGCACGGTCAACGTGCCCGAGAAGACCTTGCGGCCGTCCAATGCTTCGCGCAGCTTGATTTCGATGCGCTCGCCTGCAAACCGGCGGAACTCGGCCTCGGTGCGCAGCGGGCGATCCACGCCCGGCGACCCGACCTCGAGGCGCTTGTAGTCGATGTTCTCGACCTCATAGACCCGCGACAATTGGCGGGACACCTGCTCGCAGTCTTCGATGCGCACACCGCCGACCCGATCGATCGTGACGCGCAAAAGACCCAGGGCGGCACGTTCCACGTCGACGAGTTCGACGTCCATGCCGGCCAGAGCCTCTTCGGTCAATGCGAATAAATCAGCCATATACTCAAAAAAAATGGGCTGCACGCCCAGCCCACCGATATTGCACAGAGCCCAGCCGCTTCCCTACTGCACGTAAGGAGCAATGCTGGGCAGTGCCCTATATTGCGACCTAATTTTTGGCTTGCGCCGTCCTGACTGCCCGTCCCGGTCTGGCCGGGGTCGGGATCAATGCCGTGGCGCCTGTGCGCCGTCCGCAGATAGCGGCTCGCTCCAACGAGACTGCTGCAAGCAGCGCCCCTGGGCACGCCAACACGCCAGCACAAAGCCGAGCGCCCGGTCGGCACACATGCAGCCGACGTGCTTTTTGCGGTAAAGCGCACTTGAGAAACCAGTGCATCCAGCAAAAAGCCATGACGCGAAGCCATGAAAACCATTGATTTTACCAGATAAACGGGAAAATCGCCTGATTCGTCACGGGCTTACGTTTATATGGGACGGATGCGGGGCGGCAGCGCGCTCAGCGGGCCGCCCTGCGGGGATCAGCGGCCCTGACGTCCCCGGCCGCCACCCACGACACCCAAGCGGGATTCGTGCGCCGACGCACTGCGCGGCTGCCAATCGTCGCCCCGCTGACCGCCTTCGCTGCGGGCGCCGCCCGCACGCGGCGTGCGCGGCTTGCCGCCCGCGCCGGGACCCTTGTTGTTGCCGCCGGCGCGTGCGCCTTCGGCCTTGTTGTTGCCGCCGGCGCGTGCGCCTTCGGCCTTGTTGCCGCCGCGGCCGCCGGCAGCCGGCTTGCCCCCGCGCGCCGCATTGCCGCCGCGCGCGCCTGCCGGTTTGTTGCCGCCCGGCTTGCCGCCGCCCGGCTTGCCACCGGACTTGCCGCCGGGCCTGCGGCCCGCGCCAGCCGGCGCTTCCGCCATGCCGCCAACCGCCGGGTTCACGCCGGCGACATTGCCGCCCGCCGGGCTGCTGGCCATCGGGTTACCCGGGCCGGCGTTCGCTGCGGCGCGAGGCCCGCGGGCATTGCCGCCCGAGCGTCCACCCGCCTTGCCGCCCGACTTACCGCCCGCCTTGCCACCGGGCTTGCCGGCGCCAGCGGGCCGCGAACCCGGTTTGCCCTTGCGATTGCCGAAGCCGCCCTCGCCCGAGAGCGGATGGCCGTTGGCATAGCCGCCAGCAATCATCAGGCCGGTGCCGAACGGATCGGACGGACACGCCGCGGCCTGACCCGCGCTGCCCACACCGCCGCCCTGCAGCTTGCCGCGGCGCCCGATGCGGGCGCCATTCATGCCATTGCGGTCCAGCGTGCCAAACCCCGGGGGCAGCGCGCTGTCATGCGATTGCGGCTGCTTGGAGCGGCGGCGGTTGCCGGACGAATCGTCGTCGTCACGCAACAGCCCCAGTTGCACCATCAGCGCGGTCACGAGAGACGCATCCAGTTCGTCCCAGCGGCCACGGCGCAGCGTGCGCGGCAGCACCACATCGCCAAAGCGCGTACGGATCAGGCGGCTGACCGTGACGCCAACCGCTTCAAACATGCGGCGCACTTCCCGGTTGCGGCCTTCTTGCAGCGTGACGCGATACCAGCGGTTGCTGCCGTCGCCACCCAGATAATCCAGCGCGCCGAACGCGGCCAGACCGTCTTCGAGTTCGATGCCGTCCACCAGCGACTGGCGCTGCGCTTCGTCCATTTCGCCCAGGACACGGACGGCGTACTCGCGTTCCGTGCCATAACGGGGGTGCATGATCCGGTTGGCCATGTCGCCCGACGTCGTGAAGATGAGCAGGCCTTCGGTGTTCAAGTCCAGGCGGCCCACCGAGAGCCACTTGCCGGTGCGCAGCTTGGGCAAACGCGCAAACACGCTGGCACGGCCGCCGGGGTCGTCGTGGCTGACGATCTCGCCGGCGGGCTTGTGATACAGGATCACGCGCGGCGGCTTCTTGGTGTTGGCGCGCATGATGGGCTTGCCGTTGACGCGGACCTGGTCGTTGGGACCCACGCGCTGGCCAATATGCGCCGGCTCGCCGTTGACGGACACGCGGCCCGCCACGATCAGTTCTTCCATTTCACGGCGCGAGCCGATGCCGGCGTCGGCCAGCACCTTGTGCAGCTTGGGCATGACCGCTTCGCTGTTCAGGTACTTGCCCAGGCGCTGTTCCATGCGGTCAGCCGTGTCCAGGTAGGACAGGGCCTGTTCGGCCTCCTGCTCGCCGCCACGGGAGTCCGCGGACTCGACCGGCGCGGCGGCCTGGCCTTCGGCGGCGGGGGCCTGCTCGGCGGCGGCATCGCCACGACGGCGGCGGAACGGCGTCCTCAGTTTGCGGCCGCGGCCGCGGGCGCCGGCATCGCCTTCGGCGGCCGGTTCGCGCGCGCCAGAGGATTCCGGCGCGCCGGCAACGGCGTCATCCGAACGGGGGGTGTCGTCCTGTATTGCTGTATTCGTTGTCACTGGGACAGCTCCGAATTTCAAACTTGGGTAGGCCTGCCGGGAGCAGGCTCGTCATCATCTGGGGACGCCGAATCCGGTCCAGACCCGGACCGTTCGGGGTCCGCCTCTTCCGGCGCCGCGTCGGCGGCTTCGGCGTCGGGCTGAACAGCCCCGCCAAGACCATGAACGGGCTCACGCCTGGCGTCGCCAGGGGCCTCGGCATCGGTCTTGTCAGTCGGGTCAGTCGGTTCCGCGTGTTTTGCGTTCTCGACTCTTTCCTTTGCAGCACCGGCCTCGGAGGCATCGGCGGCCATATCGGAAGTGTCGTTGCCAGCCCTGTCGTCGGGAAGATCGGACGAGAGCGGCGTATTGGACAAGCCTTCGGCTTGCTCCCGGACGGTGGATTCGTCGGCGGGATCCGCGCCTTCTTCTGTGCGCGAAAGCTGGGATTCTACGCTATCGATGGCCGCCATGGGGGCCTCGTCTTCCGAAACAGACAATTCCGCAACAGGGAAGTTCTCGCGGTTTTGTTCGTCGAGGCCAGCCAGAGGCAGATTTTCGCCTTCGGGCGCCGCCTGCTCCGGCTCAACATCCGAGCCCGGCTCTGCGCCATCGGCGCCAAGCGTGGCACCTTCTTGGGCCACCTCGCCTGCTGGCGCGGCGCCCTCGCCTTCGGCCTGTTCCGGCCCCTCGCCCAGCACCTGCTGCACTTCGCCCAGATCCAGCCCGGCCAGTGCGGCGGCCGCGTGTGCGGTTTCCAGCGGCGGCAGCTCGTCCAGCGCGCGCAGCCCCAGATCGTCCAGGAACTGACGCGTGGTGCCGAACAGCGCGGGGCGTCCCGGCGCGTCACGATGGCCGATCACCTCGATCCAGCCACGGTCTTCGAGGGCCTTGACGATCTGCGACGACACCGTCACACCCCGGATGTCTTCGATATCCCCGCGCGTCACGGGTTGGCGCCAAGCCACGATGGCCAGCGTTTCCATCACGGCGCGGGAATATTTAGGCGGCTTTTCCGGGCTTAGACGCTCCAGATAGCGCTGCATGCTGGGGCGGCTCTGGAAACGCCAGCCGGAGGCAAGCTGCACAAGTTCCAACCCGCCGTCGGCCCAGTTGGCCTGCAACGTCTCCAGCAGCCGGCGCACGGCACTGTTGTCGAATTGTTCATCATCCCCGAACAGCTTGCGCATATCGGAAATCTGCATCGGCTGCACCGCGCACAGCAGCGCGGTTTCCAGCACGAGTATTGCCTCGCTATCGTTCATCGACATCCAAATTCAAAAAGGGGCTAACTTGCGCTTGGTTTAAAATAAGGTTAATATTCTTTTCTCAGACGCGGGGTGGAGCAGTCTGGCAGCTCGTCGGGCTCATAACCCGAAGGTCGTAGGTTCAAATCCTGCCCCCGCAACCAATTCGATGAAGGCTCGGCATTCGCCGGGCCTTTTTCATTTGCACGGCCAAATTGAATGCGCGAGAAACCGGCATTCGATTTGCGAATAAACCCGCGGCGGCAGACATGTTCGCGCGCAAACACCCGGGCCGCCGCATGAGCGGCGGCGCAACAGTCGATGTTGGCTTGCGAAATTGTCACTGGGTTCCTGTTTACCGCCGCGCCGGCGCCCATAAGGCGGAACGTCTGCCGCTGCTGCGCAGCAGCGGCAAACGTCTGAGCAAAATCCGGTCTGAGCAAAATCTGGAAAAGCTGGCGCCAGCTATGCCGACGCCGGTCGCCAAAATGGCTGCGGAACGCGCCGGAACCACCGGCACCAAGCGTTATCCGCGAGAGTATTGATCGCAACGACTAGAACCAACAGGCATCGGCCACAGCCGCGCGACGCAATAGCGCCACTGCCAGACAGACACTCCCACTGGCACACCCCCATGCGCAAACCGAGCCGTGCTGCGGATTGCGCCGGCCTGCCACCAGGCCGGAATGATTCTTAGGTTTTTTTAGGTCAAATGCCGGCAAATTATACCGCCATATATTGCGCTCTCAAGCTGCGGCGCACCCGGAGCCTAGGCTGCCGGCCTGTCCCACGGCGCCGATCCCAGCCGCTCGGCAAGATAATCCAGCATCGAGCGCAAAATCAGCGGCATTTGCCGGCGCGAGGCATAAACGCCATAGATGCCAAGTTCCTGAGGCTTGCACTCGCGCAGGATGACCTGCAGCTTGCCGGACGCAATGTATTCGGCCGCGTAATAGGTGGGCAACATGGCGATGCCCGCCCCCTCCACCGCAGCGGACGACAACACGGACACTTCATTGGCGCTGATGTTGCCGCCGACCGGCACATCGACCGGCTCGCCGTCGCGTTCGAAACGCCAGAGGCTTTTACCGAAATAGGAATGCGTCAGGCAGTTGCGCAATGACAGATCTTCGATGCGCGCCGGCACGCCTTCGCGCGCCAGATATTCCGGGGATGCGCAAACCACGGAGCGGCACACGGCCAGCTTGCGCGCAATCAGGTTGGGATCGAGGTCGTTGGTGATCCGCACGGCGAGATCCACGCGCTCTTCCACCAGATTGACCGCCCGCTCCACCAGCATCAGGTCGACCGACGTGCCGGGGTGCCGCTTGACGTAGTCGGTGACAGCCGGCGCCAGGTGACGGGCGCCAAAGGACATGCTTGTGGTGATGCGCAGCAGGCCGCGCGGCGTGTCTTCGGGGGTGGCGACGGCGCTATGCAGGTCGCCGACCATATCCAGCATCTGGCGGCAGCGCGGCAGCGTTTCGGCGCCGGCCGGCGTCAGGCTCAGGCGCCGCGTGGTGCGATGCAAAAGCCGCACGCCGACCCATTGCTCCATCTCGGCCAGGTAGCGAGACACCATGGCCCGCGACATGTCCAGATGGACGGCGGCCGCCGACAGGCTGCCCCGGTCGGCAACCTCGACGAACACCTGCATGGCTTTCAGTCGATCCATCTTCGTCTCGGCACGGGCATCAGACCGTACCGGTTATACCGTATTTCCGCGCCGCATCCGCAACGGAATATCGATCAATGAAACGGGGTCCTTCGAAAGGAGATCAGGCCGCGGGCTGACCCAGCGCCTCGCGCACGGCCCCGGCCACTTCCGTCTCCGCCACCCCACGCACGATGAGCACCAGCCGCGACGCGCGCGATTCGTCCGGCCACGCGCGCAAGGCCTGCAGCGGGTACAACTCGCCATGAACGCCATGCACCTCGCAGGGCATCGAATCACCCTCGAAGCAGATCAGCCCCTTCATCCTGAGCAACCCCTGCCCATAGCGCTCCTGGATCCGGGCCATGCCCGCCAGAAACGCTGCCCGACCGACGGGCGCCTGCAACGTGATCGACACACTGCCCACGCCCGCATGCCGAGCGCCCGGCGGCGTGGAAAAGGCCGCAAGCCAATTGGAGGCAATCACGCCATCCTGCCGCGCAAAAAGATCCGGCGCCTCGCGCAGCATGAGCGCAAGCGGCTCGTCCGGGCGCTGCACGCACCGCCGCGCGCCGGGATTGACGGCGGCAATCGCCCGCTCGACCTGCTGCACTTGCGCCTGATCGGCCAGGTCGGACTTGCTGACCACGACCGTGTCGGCGAGCGCCAGCTGCCGGGCCGCCTCGGGCTGCGTCTGCAACTGTCCGGCGCCATGCGTCGCCGACACCACCACGATCGCGCCCCGGTACACGTAGCGTTCGGCCAGAAACCGGTCATGCTTGAGCGTGAAGAGAATGGGCGCCGGATCCGCGAGGCCGCTGGTTTCGATGACGACGTGCCGAAACGGCTTGATCTTGCGCCCAAGCGCCGACATGAACAGATCGCGCAAGGTGTCGACCACCGAGCCGCTTACGACGCAGCACAGGCAGCCGCCCTCGACCAACACGACATTGTCCGGGGCGAGCCGGACCAGATGATGATCGACCCCGATATCGCCGTATTCGTTGACGATGACCACCGCGCCGGCATAGGCGGGCTCTTGCAGCAGGCGATTGAGCAGCGACGTCTTTCCGCTGCCCAGAAAGCCGGACACCACGGTCACGCCCACGCGCTTGTCGTCACTCATGCCGATTCGACCCTTTGATGGACGCGCAACGGCGCCACGCCGCAAAAACCAAAAGGGCCGCTCACTTGCGTGAGCGGCCCAACATTCTTTTGGCTCCCCGAGCTGGGCTCGAACCAGCGACCTGCGGATTAACAGTCCGTCGCTCTACCGACTGAGCTATCGGGGATCTGCCAAGACCGAAATTATGAACTAAAAATTCATCGCGTGCAAACGCCATCTTTTTCCGGATTTTTTTCACTCCTTGTTTCCCATCGCGAAAAAACTCTGATATGATTTCGGTCTTTCCAGATCGGGCCCCAAAAAAGGCAGCGAACGGGAAAGAAAAAAGATGTTTTGCTTAGCGCTTTCCGGCTTGGTCCAGAAACAAAAGCAAATGGTCTTGCCGGCATAGCTCAGTTGGTAGAGCAGCGCATTCGTAATGCGAAGGTCGTAGGTTCGACTCCTATTGCCGGCACCAGATTTCCAAAAAGCAGCCCTCTCGGGCTGCTTTTTTCATTTCCGCCCCCTATCCTCGTCCCGCCCGCCCCGCCCCAGCCGGGAACTCGGGCTGATCGCCGCGCGTCCAACCCCCTTGGACCACCCCAGCGGAAAAAACCATGCGCATTCTTCTCGTGGAAGACGACATGATGATCGGCGAAAGCGTGCTGGACTGCCTGCGCGCGGAACACTACGCCGTTGATTGGGTCCGGGACGGCAGCGCAGCGGACTCGGCGCTGCGCACCGACCCCTATGACCTTGTCCTGCTCGACCTGGGCCTGCCCAAGCGCGACGGGCTGAGCTTGCTGCGCGACATGCGCACGCGCAAGGACCGTACGCCGGTGCTCATCGCCACCGCGCGCGATGCGGTCAGCGACCGTATTGCGGGACTGGACGCCGGCGCCGACGACTACATCGTCAAGCCGTACGACGTGGACGAACTGCTGGCTCGCATGCGGGCCCTGATCCGCCGCAGCGCGGGCCGGGCCGAACCCATCTTCGAACACGAGGGCATCACCATCGACCCGCAGTCCCATGCCGCCATGGTCGACGGCTCGCCGGTCACGCTGACCGCCCGCGAATGGGCGGTGCTGGAACCCCTGATCGCCCGGCCCGGCATGATCTTCTCCCGCGCCCAGCTCGAAGAAAAGCTCTACAGCTGGAAGGAGAGCATCAGCAGCAATGCCGTTGAGGTTTATATTCATGGCCTGCGCAAGAAACTGGGTCCGAACCTGATCCAGAACGTCAGAGGCGTCGGCTATGTCATCCCCAAAACATGAGCATTCCGCTTAGCTACTCGCTGAGAGCCCGGCTGCTTTTCTTTCTGCTGGCCGCCATCGCGGTCGGCGCGCTGGTGCAAGGCGCAATCGCCTACCGCAGCACCTTGGCGCAAGCCGACGACATCTTCGATTCGCTGCTGCAGCGCACGGCGCTGTCGCTGGGCACCGGCGACGGCTTGCTCAGCACGGGGCCGACGCACGCGCGTGGGGCGGGTTCGCCGGTTGCCGACGATCTCATCATCCAGATCTGGACGCCGGACGGCCTGCGGGTCTTCAATTCGCGCTCCCGCCTGCGCCTGCCCAGCCAGATCGTGCTGGGGTTTTCGGATGCCAGGCTCGAGGGCGAGACCTACCGCGTGTATTCGCTGGCCACGCCCTTCCAGGTGATCCAGGTGGCGCAGGATATGCGCGTGCGCAAGAACATGGCCAGCGCGCTTGCCCTGCGCACCGTCGCGCCGATCGCCGCGGCCGCGCCGCTGCTGATGCTGATCATCTGGTGCGTCGTGAGCTGGTCGCTGCGGCCGGTCAAGCGCGCCCGCGCGCAAGTGGCCTCGCGCCAGCCCGAAGACCTGTCGCCCGTGAGCGTGCGGGGGCTGCCCGATGAAATCCGCCCGCTGGTGCAGGAACTGAACCTGCTGCTCGAACGCATGCGCGGCGCCTTTGCCCAGCAGAAGCAATTCGTGGGCGACGCGGCGCACGAATTGCGCTCGCCATTGGCGGCATTGCGCCTGCAGATGCAGGCGCTGCAGCGCGCAACCGACCCCGAGGCCCGCCAGATTGCCGAACAGCGCCTGGCCGCGGGCATCGATCGCGCCACGCGGCTGGTCGAGCAGTTGCTGTCGATGGCGCGCCAGGAAGGCGCGCAGGCGCAGACGCCGCTTGCGCCCGTGGATCTGGCCGACGTGCTGCGCCAGGCCGTATCCGAGACGCTGCCGCAGGCGAACGCCAAATCCATCGACATTGCGCTGGACGGCGAGACGCAGGTGCAGGTGCGCGGCAATCGCGATGCGCTGGTGCTGCTTGCGCGCAATCTGCTGGACAACGCGATCAAGCACTCGCCTGCCGGCGGGCGCGTCGGCATCCGCCTGGACCGCACGCCGGACCGGGTCTCGCTGCTGATCGACGACGCGGGACCGGGCATCCCCGTCCACGAACGCGAGCGCGTGTTCGACCGCTTCTATCGCGCCGAAGGCAACACGACGCATGGCAGCGGGCTGGGGCTGGCCATCGCGCGCACCATCGCCGACCGCCACGGCGCCACCATCACTTTGGAAGATCCGCCTGCCGGCCAGGGCCTGCGCGCACGCGTGGATTTTCCTGCTTAAGTTTCCCCTAAGTGTCGGGCCTGAAGATAGCGCCATGTCCCCAACATGATCGCAGGAGCCGACATGAAGACCACGCAAATCAAACCCTCGCGCCTCATCATGGCGCTGCTGGCCGCCGGCGCCATTGGCGGCGCAGGTGCCACTGCCTTGACCGGCAGCGTTTCGATGGCTGCCGACGCCCCCACCGCGGCTTCGCAGCCGATCAGCGCGTCCGTGCCGCCCAATTTCGCGCAGATCACGCGCGAATCCGGTCCGGCCGTCGTCAACATCAGCGTGAGCGGCACACGCAAGGTGTCCGCCGCCGAGAGCGACGACCCGTTCGCCCAGTTCTTTGGCCAGATTCCCGGCTCTCGCGGCCGCGCGCCGGCCCGTGAAGTACCGATGCGCGGCGAAGGCTCGGGCTTTATCGTCAGCTCGGACGGCATCATCCTGACCAACGCGCACGTGGTCCAGGACGCCAAGGAAGTGACCGTGAAGATGACCGACCGCCGCGAGTACAAGGCCAAGGTCCTGGGCGCCGATCCGCAGACCGACGTCGCCGTCATCAAGATCGAGGCGAAGAACCTGCCGGTGGTCAAGGTGGGCGACGTCAACAAGCTGCAGGTGGGCGAATGGGTGCTGGCCATCGGGTCGCCCTATGGCCTGGAGAACACCGCCACCGCCGGCATCGTCAGCGCCAAGGGCCGCTCGCTGCCGGACGACACGTCGGTGCCGTTCATCCAGACCGACGTGGCCGTGAATCCCGGCAACTCGGGCGGCCCGCTGTTCAACGACCGCGGCGAAGTCGTGGGCATCAACTCGCAGATCTACAGCCGCACCGGCGGCTTCCAGGGTCTGTCGTTCTCGATCCCCATCGACCTGGCTTACAAGATCAAGGACCAGATCCTCGAGCACGGCAAGGTGCAGCATGCGCGCCTGGGCGTGACGGTCCAGGAAGTGAACCAGGACCTGGCCGATTCGTTCAAGCTGGATTCGCCGTCGGGCGCGCTGGTGTCGAGCGTCGAAAAGGGCAGCGCGGCGGATAAGGCCGGACTGCAGCCGGGCGACGTGGTGCGCAAGATCGACGGCAAGACCATCGTGTCGTCGGGCGACCTGGCTTCCACGATCACCATGGCCGCCCCCGGCGAGAAGATCAAGCTGGACGTGTGGCGCAATGGCGGGCAGAAGGAAATGGTCGCGACGCTGGGTGGCGTGCCCAAGGACAAGACGCAGGCGTCGGCCGACGGCCAGGAAGTGCAGCGCGGCCAGCTTGGGCTGGCGCTGCGCCCCCTGAGCCCGCAGGAGCAACAGGAGGCCGGTGCGGAAGGCTTGCTGATCGAACGTTCGGCCGGCCCCGCCGCCAAGGCTGGCATTCAGCCCGGCGACGTGCTGCTGTCGCTCAATGGTGTGCCGGTGCACAACGTCGGCCAGGTGAAGGCCGAGTTGTCCAAGGCGGGCAAGACCGTGGCCTTGCTGGTGCAGCGGGGCGAAGACAAGATCTTCGTGCCGGTGCAGATCGGCTGACCGGCCGCTGTGTCACTCCGCGTCGGGCTGGTTGCCCGGCGCGGCCTTTTCGAAAGCCGGCAAGGCCCGGCACGCCGCATCGATGCGCAGCACATTGGGCATGGCCGACAGGTCACACTCGAAGCGCTGCGCATTTGCCACTTGTGGCACCAGGCACAGGTCCGCGATGGTGGGCGTGTCGCCGTGGCAAAACTGGCCCGTGGCGCTTGAGCCGGCCAACTGGGCTTCCAGGGCTTCGAGCCCTTGATGCACCCAGTGCTTGTACCAGGCGGTCTTGGCCGCTTCGTCCACGCCCAGCGTGTGCTTCAGGTACTTCAGCACGCGCAGGTTGTTCAACGGATGCGTGTCGCAGGCAATGCCCAGCGCCAGATCGCGCACCCGGGCGCGGCCGATGGCGTCGGCCGGCAGCAGCGGCGTCTGGGGATGGGTTTCTTCCAGGTATTCGATGATGGCCAGCGATTGGCCGATGACCGCATCGCCGTCGACCAGCGCCGGAACCAGCGCAGTCGGATTCACCTTGCGGTAATCGGCCGACAGCTGCTGGCCGCCGTCCTTCAGCAGATGGACCGGCACGTATTCGTAGGGCAAGCCCTTCAGGTTCAAGGCGATGCGCACGCGGTAAGCGGCCGAGCTGCGAAAGTAGCTGTAGAGCTGCATGAAGTCTCCTCGGTGTTCTTGTGGCGCCGCCCGCGCGGGCGGCGCTTGTTCATTCCAGCGATTCGGTCTGGGCCGCCTTGCGCGACAAGCCCTTGGGCAACGGGAACGCAACGTTTTCTTCAAGCCCCGGCATCTTGCGCACCGAGACGGCGCCCAGTTCCTTGACCCGCGCAATCACCTGCTGCACCAGCACTTCCGGCGCCGAGGCGCCCGCGGTCACGCCAATGCGCTTGCGGCCAGCCAGCCAGGCCGGATCGATGGAATCCGCGCCGTCGATCAGATAGGACGCGACGCCCTTGCGCTCGGCCACTTCGCGCAGCCGGTTGGAGTTCGAACTGTTCGGGCTGCCCACCACCAGCACCAGGTCGCATTCAGGCGCCATGACCTTGACCGCGTCCTGCCGGTTCTGCGTCGCATAGCAGATGTCGCTCTTCTTTGGCTCGGCAATGTTGGGAAAACGCGCCTTGAGCGCCTGCGACACGGCGGCCGCGTCGTCGACCGACAGCGTGGTCTGCGTGACGAAGGCCAGGTTTTCCGGGTTTGCGACATCAAGGCCGGCCACGTCCTCGACGGTTTCGACGAGATACATGCCGCCCTGCGCCTGCCCCAGGGTGCCCTCGACCTCGGGATGGCCCTTGTGGCCGATCATGATGATCTCGCGGCCGGCCGCGCGCATGCGCGCGACTTCGATGTGGACCTTGGTGACCAGCGGGCAGGTGGCGTCAAACACTTGCAGGCCGCGCGATTCGGCTTCGGCGCGCACGGCCTTGGAGACGCCATGCGCCGAAAACACCACGATGGCGCCCGCCGGGGCGTCCTCGAGCTCGTCGATGAAGATGGCGCCCTTGGCGCGCAGGTCTTCGACGACATAGCGGTTGTGAACGATCTCGTGGCGCACATAGATGGGCGCGCCGTGCAGTTCGATGGCCCGCTCGACGATATCGATGGCGCGATCCACGCCTGCACAGAAGCCGCGCGGCTGCGCCAGCAGGACTTCGGCGTCGGAGGCGGTGACAGCCTGGCTCATCAAAGCACTCCCAGCAGCGCGACGTCCACTTTCAGGCTGATGCCCGCCAGCGGATGGTTGAAATCGAACAGGGCCGAGTCGTCGTTGATTTCCTTCAGGACGCCCGAGTACCGGCCCCCGTTGGGCGCGGTGAATTCGACCAGGTCGCCGGGTTCGAAGGTGGCATCCGGACCCGCGTGTTCGGCCAGCATGGCGCGCGTGACGCGCTGGATGAGTTCGGGGTTGCGGTCGCCATAGGCATCGGCGGGCTCGATGGTGACGCTGAACTTGTCGCCTTCGGCGCGGCCGACCAATGCGGCCTCAAGGCCGGGCGCCCATTGGCCGCTGCCCATTTGCAGCGTGCCGGGCCGGCCGTCGAAGGTATCCGTGAAGATGGAGCCCGCGCCCGGGCCGGACGCCAGCGTGATGCGGTAATGCAGCGTCAGGTAGGAATCCGGACGGACCAAAACGTTCACTTCATTAGAGGCGATGCTCACGATCTGCCACCGTATGGGTATTTGAGTAAACCCTGATTTTAGAGCCTCTTATGAAATTGTCCGTCCGGCTGCCAAAACAAGACCGTCCCCGAGAGCGCATGCTGCGCCACGGGGCCGCATCCATCCAGGACGCCGAGCTGCTTGCCGTCGCCCTGCGCACGGGCATTCCGGGGCTGAATGTGGTGGATCTGTGCCGCCAGCTGCTGGACCGGTTCGGCGGCCTGCGCGGCCTTTTAAGCACCTCGCCCGAGGAACTGATGGCCGTCGCCGGCCTGGGCTCGTCCAAGGCCTGCACCCTGGCGGCCTTGCTGGAACTGGCGCGCCGGGCGCTGGAAGAAGACCTGGTCAGGGACATCGCCATGAACCACCCGACCCGCGTGAAGCAATACTGCAAGGCGGCGCTCGGGCATCGCCAGGTCGAGCACTGCATCGCGCTCTACCTGGACGCCCAGCTGCGCCTGATCGCCACCGGCGAACTGGCGCGGGGCACGCTGTCGCAGGCGGCGGTCTACCCCCGGGAGGTCGTGCGCGAAGCCTTGCGCCACCACGCGGCGGCCCTCATCGTGGCGCACAATCATCCATCGGGCGTGGCCTCGCCAAGCGCGGCTGACCAAAGCTTCACCCGGCACCTGAAGCAAGCCCTGGCGCTGGTGGACATCCGGCTGGTCGACCACCTGATCGTCGCGGGCGGCTCGGCGCTGTCGATGGCCGAGCTGGGCTGCCTCTGACCGCAACGCGGGCCGGAATTCCGTTAGACTACCGCCCGATATTGTTTTAGGCTTAACCTAATTTCGGCCCTCGCGACCCTTCTTGCCTGCCATGAAACGCCTGTGGGACATTTCCCCGCCCGTCTCGACGGCATCGCCCGTGTTTCCGGGCGACACGCCGTACCGCCAGCAATGGAAGTGGTCGCTCACGCCTGGCTGTCCGGTCAATGTCAGCGAAATCACGCTGTCGCCGCACATCGGTGCGCATGCCGACGCCCCGCTGCACTACCAAAACGGGGCCGCAGCCATCGGCGCGGTCTCGCTTGAACCCTTTCTGGGCCCCTGCCGCGTCATCCACGCGATCGACTGCGGCGCGCTCATCACCATCGATCACCTTGCCCATGCGGCGCACAACCTGCCGCCCCGCGTGCTGGTGCGCACCGCCAAGCATGCCGCGCAGGACTGGTGGACGGACGACTTCTCCGCCTACGCGCCCCAGACGATCGAATGGCTGGCCGAACGCGGCGTCATGCTGATCGGTCTGGACACCGCCAGCATCGACCCCGCTTCCAGCAAGACCCTGGACAGCCACCACACGATCTTGCGGCATGACATGCGGGTACTGGAGAACCTGGTGCTCGACGACGTGCCGGAAGGCGATTACGAGTTGATCGCCTTGCCGTTGGCGCTGGTCCAGGCCGATGCCAGCCCGGTCCGCGCGGTCCTGCGCGAACTGTAGGCTGATTTGCCTGCCTGGGAGCGGCTGCGCGACTGCAGCCGCCCCGCCTGGAGAATCGACCATGCAATTGCTATTCGCGCCCCACTGGCGCACCCTGCCCGCATCCGCCCGCCGCGCCGCCCCGCCCTTCCCCGGAGGCCGCGCATGAACCAGAACGAACGCCCCGAAGACATCGTCCACCAGGAAAAAGCGCAGCTCGATTTCGCGCGCGACATGACCTACGGCGATTACCTGCATCTGGACGAACTGCTCGGCGCCCAGCATCCGATGTCGCCCGAGCACAACGAAATGCTGTTCATCATCCAGCACCAGACCAGCGAACTGTGGATGAAGCTTATGCTGCACGAGCTGCGCGCGGCGATCGCCAGCGTGGCGGCGGACCGTCTGCAGCCCGCCTTCAAGATGCTGGCGCGCGTCAGCAAGATCATGGAGCAGCTCGTTCACGCCTGGGACGTGCTGGCCACCATGACGCCCCCCGAATACTCCGCGTTGCGTCCCTATCTGGCGCGGTCGAGCGGATTCCAGAGCTACCAGTACCGCCAGGTCGAATTCCTGCTGGGCAACAAGAACGCGGCAATGCTCAAGCCGCATTCGCACCGCGCCGACCTGCTGGCCCAGGTGCAAAGCGCCTACGAGGCGCCGTCCCTGTATGACGAGGCGCTGCGGATGCTGGCGCGAAATGGCCTGGACATTCCCGCGGACTACCTGGAGCGCGATTGGACGCAGCCCTATCAGGCGTCTGCGGCGGTTGAAGCCGCGTGGCTGGCGGTCTACCGCGACACGGACCGCTACTGGGCGCTGTACCAGCTGGGCGAAAAGCTGACCGACCTGGAAGACGCCTTCCGGCTGTGGCGCTTTCGCCACGTGACGACGGTCGAACGGGTCATCGGCTTCAAGCGCGGCACGGGCGGCACGTCCGGGGTGGATTACCTGCGGCGCATGCTGGAAGTCGTGCTGTTTCCGGAAATCTGGAAGCTGCGCACGGATCTCTGACGTTCTCTCGCGTCAAGGCGCCCGGGCCGCAGGCTGGCCCAGGCGCCCACTTACGGCTGGCCGAGGGCGATATCGCGTGCTAGAATTCGGGGTTACTTTTTGGATACGTGGCTAGCGCCTGTCGCGCCATTTGGTGTAGGCAAACCCAACCCAGGCAGCTGTAGCTGGCGACCCTAACTCTTGAAAAAGACTCGACCGAGTCTAGGAAAGCACCATGAAAGAAGGCATTCACCCCGAATACCGCGAAGTCGTCTTCGCCGACCTGCAAACGGGCAACAAGTTCATCACCCGTTCCACCGTCCAGACGCGCGAAACCGTCGAACTCGACGGCAAGACGTACCCGCTCTTCAAGTGCGACGTGACCTCCGAATCGCACCCGTTCTACACTGGCGCCCAGACCCGCATCGTCGAAACCGGCCGCGTGGAAAAGTTCCGCGCCCGCTTCGCCCGCACTGCTGGCACGGTCAAGTCCGCTTCCTGATCCTGTTGCTCCTGCGGGAGTCACAGCAAAAAGGCAGCCTTCGGGCTGCTTTTTTTTCCCCCCTTGACGCCGGACAATCGGTCAGGGGGTGGCGCATTCCGACCACTCGGTTACATTAACGCCCGTGTCCCCACTTTCCATTTCCACCCCGGCCCGGCTGACGTCGGTCGCCACCGCAAAACTGCCCCGCCTCATCCTGCTGGGCCTGTCCCTGGCCTACATCGTGGCCGGGCTGTTCATGCGCGACCCGTGGAAAACCGACGACGCCGTCGGACTGGCGACCATGATCACCGCGATCCGCGAAGGCGGCCTGACCTGGCTGCTGCCGCAGGTGGGGCATCTGGCGCACGCCGAGGAAGGTCCGCTGATCACGTGGGTGGGCGCGATCAGCATCTGGCTGTTTGGCCCGTTCATCGGCGACATCACCGCCGGCCGCCTACCCAACCTGCTGTGGTTCGGGATCACGGCCTCGAGCGTCTGGTACGGCACGTATCTGCTTGGCCGCCGCGCCGAGGCCCAACCGCTGGCGCTGCCCTTCGGCGGCGAACCCGAACCCCGCGACTATGGCCGCATGCTGGCCGACGCCGCCCTGCTGCTGCTGCTCGCCACCGTCGGCATCCTGCAGCGCACCCATGAAACGACGGTCATGCCCGCGATCATGGCCTGCCAGGCGCTGGCGTTCTATTCGCTGGCCCGCACCGTGGACCGCCCCGTCACCGGCTCCACTACGCTGGGCATCGCGCTGGCCGCCAGCTTTCTGACGCGCGGCTGGGTCGGCGCCCTGCCCATCATGATCGGCGCGGCGCTGGCCTTCTATCCGCGCAGCCCGCTCTGGAAATGCAAGCGCTGGCTGCTCTGGGCCGCAGTGCTGGCCGCCGGCCTGATCCTCGCCTGGTGGATCCCGGCCAGCCAGGGCAGCGAATACTGGATCCGCAACTGGAAGACCTGGAACCTGTCGTCGTTCGCCATCCCGGGCCTGCACGACGCCGCCCGCACGCTGCGCGACCTGCCGTGGTACCTGTGGCCGACCTGGCCACTGGCGCTGCTGGCCATCTGGCGCTGGCGTGCCTGGATCTACGCCCCGCACATCTGGGTGCCCCTGATGCTGCTGGCGTGCTCAACCGTCATCCTGTTCTTCGTGGACGAGGCCGGCGATTCCGAATTCGTGCTGCTGGCCGTGCCGTGCGCGGTGCTGGGCGCGTTCTCGCTGCCCACCCTGCGCCGCGGCGTGGTGAACACGCTGGACTGGTTTGCCGTCATGTGCTTTTCGCTGACGGTGGCCACGGCCTGGCTCGGTTGGGTGGCGCTGCATTTCCATTGGCCGGCGCAGATTTCCCGCAACATCGCCCGCCAGACCACCGGCTATGAGCCCGTGATCTCGTGGGTGGCCTTTGCCCTGGCCGTCCTTTTCACGGTGGGTTGGATCGTTCTTGTCGTATGGCGGCTGCGCGTGCGCCCGCAGGCGCTGTGGCGCGGCACGGTGCTCTCGGCTGGCGGCCTGACCGTGACCTGGATCCTGCTGGTGCTGTTGTGGCAACCCGCGGTGGATTACGCGCGCAGCTATCGCACCGTGTCGGGCCAGCTGGCCGAGGCCATCGCGCAGCACAAGCGTCCCGGCGAGTGCATCCGCGGCCTGAGCCTGGGCAGCGGTCAGCGCGCCTCGTTCCTCATCTTCAACAACCTGTCGTTCCCGTTCGACACGCGCTGCACGCTGGTCCTGCAACAGACCACCAACCAAAGCCTGCGCGACGGCACCGCTGCCTACAGCGAAGGCGCCGAAGTCCTCTGGCAAGGCGGCCGCCGCGCCGACCGTTCCGAAACCTTCCGCCTGCTGCGCACCGGCGCCAAGCCATGACCCCTGCCATGACGGCGCCGATGACCTTCGGCGCCACCCTGCGCGGGATCCTCAAGCAGGCCTGGCCCGTGCTCATCAGCCAGTGGGCCAGCATTTCGTTCGGCGTGCTGGACACCGCCATGACGGGGCATTCCAGCCCCGACGACCTGGCGGCGATGGCGCTTTCCGCTTCCATCTACATCACGATCTTCGTCGGCCTGATGGGCGTCGTGCATGCCCTGATCCCGATCCTGGCGCAGCAATTCGGCGCCGGCAACAACCTGGAAGTCGGCAAAAGCTGGGGCCAGGGCGTGTGGCTGGCGCTTGGCCTGTCGGTCGTGGGCGCGGTGCTGATGCTGTTTCCGGACATGTGGCTCTTCATGTCGGGCGATGTTGCCCCCGGCGTGCGCGACCGCATCGCGTCCTACCTGCAGGCGCTGGTCCTGGCGCTGCCCGCCGCGCTGGTGTTCCGCACCATCTATGCGCTGGGCACCGCGGTGTCGCGGCCCAAGCTCGTCATGGCCATCAACCTGTCCATCATCGGCTTCAAGGCGCTGTTCAACTGGATCTTCATCTACGGCAAGCTGGGCCTGCCCGCGATGGGCGCGGCCGGCGCGGGGCTGGCCACGGCCGTGGTGTCCTGGATGAGCCTGGGCCTGGGCCTGTGGGTGATCACGCACGACCGCTACTACCGCCGTTTCCAGCTGCGCATCGGCAAGCCGGACTGGAAGGCGCTCAAGGAACTGCTGCGTCTGGGCGTCCCGATGGGCGGCTCTTACCTGGTCGAGGTGTCGGCGTTCACCTTCATGGCGCTGCTGGTGGCGCGCGAGGGCACCTTCGTGACCGGCGGGCATCAGATCATGTCGAACCTGGCCGCGCTCTGCTACATGATGCCGATGGCGCTGGGCGTGGCGACCGCCGCGCTGACGGCGCAGGCCATCGGCGCGGGCAACTACGCGCATGCGCACCGCACCGGCATGGCCGGCCTGGCGCTGGGCCTGATAGGCGCGCTGCTGACGGCCGCCGTGCTGCTGATCGGCCGCCCGCTCATCCTGGCCGCCTACACGGACGACGCCGCGGTCGCTGCCGTGGCGACCACGTTGCTCGCCGTCCTGCCGCTGTTCCATCTGTTCGATTCGATGCAGTGCATCAACTCGTACCTGCTGCGCGCCTACAAGATCGCCGTCGTGCCGCTGATCCTGCAGACGGTCGCGCTGGCCGGCGTGGGACTGGTGGGCGGCTGGTGGTTCGGCTTCGGTCCCGGCCAGGGCGGCATCGACGGCCTGCGAGAGCTGCTGGTGCCGGGATCGCCGCAAGGCGCCGGCAGCATGTGGCTGATGGCCATGTTCGGCCTGGCGTTGTCGGCCGCCCTGCTGCACTTCTGGTACCGGCGGATCCTGCGCACCGTGGGTCAGTCGTGACGGCGCAATAGAAAAAGCAGCCTTGCGGCTGCTTTTTTTTACTTCGGACGCTTGTCGATCACCCGGCGCGCCTTGCCGGTCAACGTGCGTTCCACATGCCCGGCATCCGACACCTGGATGCGCGCGCTGACGCCGATGTGCGTCTTGACCGCGTGCTGCAACTGCTTGCCCAGGTTGGCGCGTTCAGCGTCGGACAGGCCCGAGAACTCGGCGCGCACTTCGGTCAGGATCTCCAGCTCGTCCATGTTGCCGGTGCGGCTCAGCACCAGCTGGTAGTGCGGCGCAAGCTGCGCGATCTTCAGGACCAGTTCTTCCACCTGCGTGGGGAACATGTTCACGCCGCGCACGATCAGCATGTCGTCGCTGCGGCCGGTAATCTTGCCGATGCGGCGCATGCTGCGCGCCGTGGGCGGCAACAGGCGGGTCAGGTCGCGCGTGCGGTAGCGCACGATGGGCATCGCTTCCTTGGTCAGCGACGTGAACACCAGTTCGCCCGGTTCGCCGTCGGCCACCGGTTCGCCCGTATCCGGGTTGATGATCTCGGCGTAGAAATGATCTTCCCAGACCACCGGACCGTCCTTGGTCTCGACGCATTCGCTCGCCACGCCCGGGCCCATCACTTCGGACAGGCCGTAGATGTCGACGGCGTCGATGCCGGCTTCGGCCTCGATGTCGGCGCGCATCTGGCCCGTCCAGGGTTCGGCGCCGAAAATGCCGATGCGCAGCGAGCTTTGACGCGGATCGATACCCTGGCGGCGCTGCTCTTCCAGGATGTTGCAGAAATAGGAAGGCGTGACCATGATGATGTCCGGACGGAAATCATTGATCAGCTGGACCTGCTTTTCAGTCTGTCCGCCCGACATCGGAATGACCGTGCATCCCAGGCGTTCGGCCCCGTAATGCGCGCCCAGGCCGCCCGTAAACAGCCCGTAGCCGTAGGCCACGTGCACCGTATCGCCGGGCTTGCCGCCCGCCGCACGGATCGAACGGGCCACCAGGTTGGCCCAGTTGTCCAGGTCGCCCTTCGTGTAGCCCACCACGGTCGGCTTGCCGGTCGTGCCGCTGGACGCGTGGATGCGCGAGATGCGCTCGCGCGGCACGGCAAACATGCCGAACGGATAGTTCTCGCGCAGTTCCTTCTTGGTGGTGAACGGGAACTTCGAAATATCGGACAACTGCTTCAGGTCGTCCGGGTGCACGCCGGCTTCATCGAACGCCTTTTTGTAGTGCGGCACGTTCTCGTACGCATGCTTGAGGGTCCACTTCAAGCGGTCCAGCTGCAGCGCCCGCAGCTCGTCCTGGCTGGCATGCTCGATAGGATCCAGTCCCGGCTTGCTCATGGTGTTGGGCATGATGATGTCTCTCTTCTCTTTGGTTCTGTAATGCAGTCAGGCGTCCGTGGGCGTCCCGACGATCTGGCCCTTGATGCGGTACGAACGTCCCCGGAACAAGGCCACGTTGCGGCCGTCCTGGTTGGTCACGGTGACGTCGTAGACGCCGGTGCGGCCAGCGAGCGAACGCTCCTGGGCCACGGCGGTCAGCAGGTCGCCCTCGAATCCCGGCGCCAGATAGTCGATCGTGCAACCCGACGCCACGGTGCTGACATTGCGGGAATTGCACGAGAACGCGAAGGCGCTGTCGGCCAGGGCGAAGATGAAGCCGCCGTGGCAAGTCTTGTGGCCGTTCAGCATGTCGGGCCGCACCCGCATGGTCAGCCGCGCGTAGCCCGGCGCCATTTCCTCGATCTTCATGTCCAGGCCTTGCGAAGCCGCGTCGCCGGCATACATCACCGAGCCCACGGCCTGCGCCAGTTCCTGCGGATCGGCCGGCACTTCAACGGGGGGAACGTGAACGCCCATCATTGCCCCTTGAACTGCGGTTCGCGTTTGCCCAGGAACGCGGCCACGCCTTCGGCATAGTCGGCGCTGCGGCCCAGTTCGCGCATCATGTCGCGTTCCAGGTCCAGCTGCGTGGACAGGTCATTGCCCAGGCTGGCCTGCAGCGCCCGCTTGGTGAACGCCAGGCCCTTGGTGGGCGCGGCCGCGAAATGCGTGGCCAGGCGCTCCAGCGCAGCGTCGAATTCCTCGTCGGCCACGCATTGCCAGATCAGGCCCCACTCTTCTGCCTGCTTGGCGCTCAGCTTGTCGCCCAGCATGGCCAGGCCCATGGCGCGGGCGCGGCCCACCAGACGGGGCAGCGCGAACGTGCCGCCCGTATCCGGAATGAGCCCCAGGCGGCAGAACGACTGGATGAAGTTGGCCGACGCCTTGGCGATGACGATGTCGCCCGCAAACGCCAGATTGGCACCCGCCCCCGCGGCCACGCCGTTCACGCCCACCACGACCGGCATGGGCAAGGCGCCCAGCCGGCGCACCAGCGGCGCGTAGAACTTGTCGACGGTCTCGCCCAGATCCGGCGGCGTGCCGTCGGGCGCGGGCTTGCGCTCGCTCAGGTCCTGGCCGGCGCAGAAACCGCGGCCGGCGCCCGTCAGCACCAGCACGCGCGCGCCTTCGGTTTCGACGCGGGTCAGCGCGTCGGCCACTTCCGCGTGCATGTTGGCCGTGAAGCTATTGAGCTTGTCCGGGCGGTTAAGCGTCAGGCGCGCGATGCCGCCGGACAGGTCGAATTGAATATCCTGGTAGGTCATGTGCGATCGCCCGGCTTAGATGTGACGGCGGGTTTGCACCACGCGGAAGCGGTTGGAGACGAACGCCGTGTCCGACAGCGCCGCGTTGGCCGCCGGGTTGGCGCCGGTGCCATGGAAGTCGCTGAAGGCCGCGGTCTGGTTGACGAACACCGCGCCGGTCAGGTTCAGCGACAGCGACACGCCCGACACTTCGGCGGCGTCCTGGATCTGCTCGGCCACGCGCTCGTCCGTGGTGTAGGCGGACAGGGACAGCGCGCCGTGCTCGATGACGCTGTCACGCGCCAGCTCGATGCTGTGCGCGGTGGAATCGGTGGCCACGACAAACGCGATGGGACCGAACCACTCCTGGCTGAGCGCCGGGTTGCCGGCCTCGGTGCGCAGCAGCAGCGGCGTGCGCACGCGCGCGTTCTCGAACTGCGGATGGACCAGCGTCTTGCTGTCGGCCACGACGGGCAGACCCAAGGCGCGCGCCTTCTCGATGCGCTCGACGATGCCTTCGTTCTGGATGGCGCCCGTCAGTTCGACGGCCTTGGCGGCGTCGGCGCCGACCTTTTCCAGCGCCACGCCCAACGCGGCGGCCACGTCGTCGAAGCTGACCCGGCCTTCGGGCGTGTTGATGCCGTCGCGCGGCACATAGATGTTCTGCGGCGCCGTGCACATCTGGCCGGAATACAGGGCCAGCGAGAACGCCAGGTTGCGGGCCACGCCCTTCAGGTCCGAGGTCGAATCGATGATGACCTGGTTCACGCCGGCCTTCTCGGTGTAGACCTGGGCCTGGCGCGCATTGTTCTCCAGCCAGTCGCCGTTGGCGGTGCTGCCGGTGAAGTCGACGATCTTGACCGCCGGGTCCAGCGCCAGCTTCTGCGCGGTGTCGTCACCCGCTTCATGGGCGGCAAGCTGCACGACGTCGGGATCGAAGCCGGCCTCCTGCAGCACTTCGCGCGCCACTTTCACGGTGATGGCCAGCGGCAGGATCGCGCCCGGGTGCGGCTTGACGATGACGGTGTTGCCCGTCGCCAGGCTGGCAAACAGCCCGGGATAACCGTTCCACGTCGGGAAGGTCGAGCAGCCGATCACCAGCGCGACGCCGCGCGGCACGATCGTAAAGTGCTTTTCCATGCGGATGGGATCGTTCTTGCCCTGCGGCTTTTCCCAGACGGCGACGCCCGGAATGCGCGACATCTCCTGCCAGGCGTAGGTGACGGCTTCGAAGCCGCGGTCCTGCGCGTGGGGGCCGCCGGCCTGGAAGGCCATCATGAAGCCCTGACCGGTGGTGTGCTGGACCGCGTAGGCGATCTGGAAGCTGAGCTTGTTCAGGCGCGCCAGGATTTCCAGCGACACGCCCACCCAGGCGCGCGGACCGGCGCGGCGCCAGTCTTCGAGGGCGCGCTTGGAAGCGGTGATCAGCTTGTCGGCCGGCACGCGCGGATAGGTGATGCCCAGGTCGAAACCATAGGGCGATTTTTCGCCGCCCACGACGCCGTCGGCATCGTGCAGGTTCAGCGGAAAGGGCTTGCCCTTGAGGGCTTCAAAGGCGGCGCGGCCCTCGTCGTTGGCGGTCTCGCCATAGTTGCGCGGGCTGGGCGACTCGGCAAACGGGCTCCAGTAGCCGCGCAGCGCGGCGGCTGCCAGGGATTGTTCCAGCAGGGGCTGGTGGCGTTCGAAGAATTTCTGGGACACGCTTGTCTCTCCAATAAGATTTGAATGCTTGCCTGGCGCGCGCCAGGTCAGGTTTCCTGGTCGAAGTCGATGACCAGCCGGTCGCTGACCGGGAAGCTCTGGCAGCTCAGGATGAACCCGCGCGCGACCTCATAGTCTTCAAGGGCGAAGTTGGCGTCCATGTCCACCTCGCCTTCAATCACCTTGCAGCGGCAGGTGGAACACACCCCGCCCTTGCACGAATACGGCAGTTCGATGCCCTGCGCCAGCGCCGAATCCAGCACGCTGTCCTTGTTCTTGTCGATGACGAACATGCGGCTATGCCCGTCCTGCACCACGGTGACCTCGCACTGTCCCTTGCCGGGCGCCTGGCGGGCATCCTGGCCGGTGCGCAGCGCGCGCGGGCCCTTCGGCGCGCCGAAGAGTTCGAACTTGATGTTCGACTTCGGGATGCCGCGCGCCTGCAATCGTTCGACCACGCTCTCCGTCATGGTCTGGGGACCGCACACAAAAGCGTAATCGATATCCTCCGGGCTCATCCAGGCCGACATGAGCTGATCGACCTTGTCCCCGTCCAGGCGGCCGTTGAAGAGTTCGATGTCCTGCGTCTCGCGGCTCATGACGTAGACCAGCGAAAAGCGGTCCATGTACAGGTTCTTCAGGTCTTCGATTTCCTCGCGGAACAGCACCGCGGACGACGCGCGGTTGCCGAAGAACAGGGTGAACTTGCTCTTGGGTTCGGTCGACAGCGCCGTCTTGACCAGCGAAAAGACAGGCGTGATGCCGCTGCCCACCGCGAAGGCCACATAGTGGCGCTGGTTCTCGGGCGAGAAATCCACCGTGAAGTTGCCGGCCGGCGCCATGACTTCGAGCGTCTGGCCAGGCTGCAATTCGTGATTGGCCCAGCTTGAGAACACGCCCTCGTCGACCTTCTTGATCGCGACGCGCAGGAGCTTGTCGCGCGGCGCCGAACAGATCGAATACGAACGACGCAGTTCTTCGCCGTTGAGCTGCGTGCGCAGCGTCAGGTACTGGCCGGGCTGGAAGGCAAATTCTTCCGTCAGCGCCTCGGGCAGGTCGAAGGTCACGACCACGGCGTCGCGCGTGTTGCGCGCGACGGACGCCACCTTCAAAGCATGGAATTGGTTCTGGCTCATCTCGAAACCACTCTTTAGTGAGTCTTGAAATAATCGAAGGGCTCGCGGCACGAGACGCAGCGATACAGCGCCTTGCACGACGTGGAGCCGAAATTGCTGACCAGGCGCGTGTCGCGCGACCCGCAGCGCGGGCAGGCGATGGCCGGCGCGGCCGCGCGGCGGCTGATGCCCGAGATGTCGATGGCGCGTTCGGCGGGGGCCGCGATGCCGTAACCCTTGAGGGCCTCGCGGCCTTTTTCGGTCATCCAGTCGGTCGTCCAGGCGGGCGCGAGGCGCGTTTCCACCCGGACCTCGGGCACGCCGTGGCGTTCGAGCGTCTGGCGGATGTCCTGCGTGATTTCGCGCATGGCGGGGCAGCCCGAATAGGTCGGCGTGATGACGACGACACAGGCGTCGCCGTCCCACGACACGTCGCGCACCACGCCCAGGTCCACCACGGACAGCACGGGGATCTCCGGATCGGGAACCTCCTGCAGCCAGGCGTAGACCTGGTCGGCGGAAATGGGCGCGAGCGCGTTCACCACGTGGCTCCCGGGTAGGCGCGGGGCAGGTATTGCATTTCGGCCAGCACGTAGCCCAGCGCCTCGGTGTGCTTGCCCTGGCGGCCGCCGCGGTGCGCCGCGTGGTTTGCGGCCGCCTCGTCGGGCACCGTCAAGGTGGCTTCCTCCAGCACTTCACGCACGTGCGCAAGCCAGGGCTGGCGCAGCGCGGCCAGCTCACAGCCGATGCCGCGCGCCGCGAGGTCCTGGTCGATGGCGTCGTCGGCAAAGAGCTCGCCGGTGAAACGCCACGCGTCGTCGATGGCGGCCTGCATCTTGGCGTGGCTTTCGGCCGTGCCGTCGCCCAGACGCACCACCATGTCGGAGGAACGCCGCACGTGATAGGTCACTTCCTTGAGCGACTTGGCCGCGATGGCCGCAACGCGCTCGTCGGCGGACGTCTCCAGGCGCTGCAGCAGGAAGTAATGCCACACGTCGAACAGGAATTGCCGCGCCATGGTGTCGGCGTAGTTGCCGTTGTCGCGCTCGACCAGCAGCGCGTTGCGGAATTCGTGCGCGTCGCGCAGATAGGCCAGCGCGTCCTCGTCGCGGCCCGCGCCCTCGACCTCGCCGGCCAGCGTCAGCCACATGCGGGCCTGGCCCAGCAGGTCCAGCGCCGTGTTGGTCAGCGCCAGGTCTTCTTCCAGGATCGGACCGTGGCCCGTCCAGGCGCCCAGCCGCTGCGACAGGATGAGCGACGTGTCGCCCAGACGCAGCAGGAATTCAAAGAGTGCTTTATCCATGTCTCCCCCACCCGCCTTACATGTGCTTGATTTCTTCAGGCATCGGGAAGAAGGTCGGATGCCGGTAGACCTTGCTGTTGGCCGGCTCGAACAGCGGATCCTTGTCGCCCGGGCTGCTGGCCGAAATATCGGAGGCGCGCACCACCCAGATGCTCAGGCCCTCGTTGCGGCGCGTATACACGTCGCGGGCATGATTGATCGCCATTTCCGCATCCGGGGCATGCAGGCTGCCCACGTGCTTGTGCGCCAGGCCGTGCTGGCTGCGGATGAAGACTTCCCACAGAGGCCAGTCTTTGCTCATGATGGATTTCCTCTAATGCCGGGTGCGCATCGCACGGCCGGTCTGCAATAAATAAAAAGAAGGTGTCCAGAAAGTCACGCATCCCGAAGCGCCAGCAAGGGCCAGCGGGGCCGCGCGGATCCGGGCTCCGCCGGTCCGCTGCGGCGCCCCCCTGGGGGGGAAGCGCGCAGCGCTCCGGGGGGGGAACCACCTCAAGCGGCTTTACGGGCGGACTGCTTTTCGGCGTGGGCGACCAGCGCGTCGCGCACCCAGGCGCCGTCCTCGTGCGCCTTGACGCGCGCGGCGAGGCGTTCGCGGTTGCAGGGGCCGTTGCCCTTGAGCACGGCGTAGAACTCGGTCCAGTCGATTTCGCCGAAGTCGTAGTGACCGCGCTCGGCGTTCCACTTCAGGTCAGGATCGGGGACGGTCAGGCCCAGGTATTCGGCCTGGGGCACGGTCTGGTCCACCATCTTCTGGCGCAGCTCGTCGTTCGAGAAGAGCTTGATCTTCCAGGCCATCGATTGGGCGCTGTTGGGCGAATCCGCGTCCGACGGGCCGAACATCATCAGGGCCGGCCACCACCAGCGGTTCAGCGAGTCCTGCACCATCGCCTTCTGTTCGGGCGTGCCGTGCAGGCACATCTGCATGAGCAGGTCGTAGCCCTGGCGCTGGTGGAAGGACTCTTCCTTACAGACACGTACCATGGCCCGCGCGTACGGGCCGTAAGAACAGCGGCACAGGGGAATCTGGTTGATGATCGCCGAGCCGTCGACCAGCCAGCCGATCATGCCGATGTCGGCCCAGCTGAGCGTGGGGTAATTGAAGATGCTGGAGTACTTGGCGCGCCCGGCGTGCAGGTCGTCTATCAGGTCGTCGCGCGACACGCCCAGGGTTTCCGCGGCGCTGTACAGGTAGAGCCCGTGGCCCGCTTCGTCCTGCACCTTGGCCAGGAGGATGGCCTTGCGCTTGAGGGACGGCGCGCGGGTGATCCAGTTGCCTTCGGGCAGCATGCCCACGATTTCCGAGTGCGCGTGCTGCGAGATCTGGCGAATCAGGGTCTTGCGGTAGGCCTCGGGCATCCAGTCCTTGGCCTCGATGCGGACGCCGTCGTCGATGCGCCGCTGGAACGTCTGTTCCAGGCCTTCAAGCTGGTCCGCGGTCTTGACCTGCTTGACGCCGGTTTCGACGAGTTGAGCGTACATAGTTGTCTCCTTGAGACGGTTTGCGAAAACGCAAAGCAAACGCTGCGCAGTGCCGTCATGTCATGGATCGATTATTTAATACAAAAAATTCATTGTCAAACTCAAATCTGTATCACATTGGATTTATGTATCATATCCAGCATCCCGATATCGGCCGTCCGCGGCCCTCCTTATGGCAAACCCTCAGTCGCCCCTGGAACGCGCCCTGTCCCGCTTATTGAAAAGCGATCCGCCCCGCGCGAAATCGCTCTGCGTCAGCGTGCTGGGCGATGCGCTCGCGCCCCACGGCGGCGCCATCTGGCTGGGCAGCCTGATCGAGCTGCTCGCCCCGCTGGGCATCAACGAACGCCTGCTGCGCACCAGCGTCTTTCGCCTGGTGGCGCAGAACTGGCTGCAGTCCGAACGGCACGGCCGGCGCAGCCTGTACCTGATCTCCGAGCAAGGCGCGCGATATACGTCGCACGCGTCGCAACGCATCTACGAAGGCGGCGTCAAGGAATGGAACGGGGAATGGACGCTGGTCGCGCTGCCCCGCACGGGCAACGGACTGGCTGAACGCGGCGAGTTGCGCCGCGAATTGACCTGGGAAGGCTTCGGCATGATCGCGCCGGGGCTGTTTGCGCATCCCCACACCGAGGCGCGCGCCGCGCACGAGATCCTTGAGAAGCTGGGCATTCCGGACCGCGCCCTGGTGCTGTCGGCCCGCGATCTGGCCGGGGCCGGCGGGCTGCCCATCGCCAGCCTGGCCACCCAGTGCTGGAACCTGGACGACGTGGCCGAGCAATACCGGCAGTTCTCGCGCAATTTCGGCCCGCTGGAAAAGCTGCTGGACGACGCGCCCTCGCCCGCAGACGCATTTACCGTCCGCGTCATGGTGCTGCACAGTTGGCGCCGGATCGTCTTGCACGACCCGCAGCTTCCCGCCCCCATGCTGCCGGACAACTGGCCCGGCCACGCAGCCCGCGACCTATGCGGCCGGCTCTACTGGAAGGTATTCGATCCGTCCGAGATCCACCTGGATGCCCTGGCCGGCCAGGACAACGAACGCTATCGCCCGCTGTCGCCCGAGGTCGAAACCCGGTTTGGCGGACGGCCGGCTTGAGTTGCCCCCGCGGTGCGGCAGCTCAGCGGTCTGCGCTGTCGGCGGGCATGACGACGCCCAGCGTATCGACGTGGCACTCTCCGGCGGCCGCGCGTCCCGCGCCGGGAAGCGACAGCCCGCGGCTGACCGCAATGAAAGATAACGTCCACCGCGCCTGAATCGGGCGGCCCAGCGCCGCCCCGCTGTCGGCCTCGATGCCGCTGGGCACATCCAGCGCCAGCACCGGCACCTGCAAGACATTGACCGCATCGATCAGGGATTGCCATTTGGCATCCAGGGGACGGTTCAGACCGATGCCGAACAGGCCGTCCATCACCAGATCAGGGGACGGTCCGTCAGGCAGGTCGTCGTGCGTGCGCGCTTGTCCGCCTGCGGCCAGCCAGCCGGCCCAGGCACGGGCAGCGTCGGCGGGCAGCTTGCCGGGGCCGGAAGGCAGCACCACATGGACATCGAAGCCCCGCGCCAGCAGCAGCGTGGCCGCTTCCAACGCGTCCCCGCCGTTATTGCCGGGACCGGCCAGGGCAAGCACCGAGGCCTTCGCGGGCACCCGCGCGGTAACGAAGTTGGCGGCCGCGGCGCCCGCAAGCGGCATCAGGGTGCGCCCGGATGCCAGGGCGCGCTGCTCTGCAAGACGGATCTGCGCGACGGAGTAGGACGGCATAAGCGAAGCGCGGCGGCAAGGCCGTGTGTCGTTTGGAACCCGGCGGTCCGCCGCCGGTCTCAGACCTTCAGGAAATGCTCGCGGTAGTACTTGAGTTCGTCGATGGACTCGTAGATGTCGGCCAGCGCTTCGTGGCGGCTCTTTTTCTCGAATCCCTTGTAGACGGCGGGGGCCCAGCGGCGCGCCAGCTCCTTGAGCGTGCTGACGTCCAGGTTGCGGTAATGGAAGAACTGTTCCAGGCGCGGCATGTACGCAAACATGAAACGGCGGTCCTGGCTGATGGTGTTGCCGCACATCGGCGATTTTCCGGCCGGCACATGCTGCGCAAGGAACGCCAACAGCGTATCCTCTGCCTGCCCCTCGGACACCGTGGAGGCCTTGACCTTGTCGATGAGCCCGCTTTTGCCGTGGGTGGATTTGTTCCAGCTGTCCATGGCGTCGAGCAGGCTGTCGGATTGGTGCACAACAATCACCGGCCCTTCGGCCACGACCGTCAGGTCAGGCTCGGTCACCACGACGGCGACCTCGATAATCCGTTCTTTCTCGGGGTCCAGCCCCGTCATTTCCATGTCGAGCCAGATCAGGCGGTTTTCGTTCGCAGCCATATAATTTGCCTTTAAAACACGCGATTTTCGCACATCCCTTCTTGAGCAAAACGCATTGCCCATGTTCACACTGCTGTTCGTTGCCTTCCTGCTGACCGATATTGCCGTGCGCATGTGGCTGGCGTCGCGCCAGATCCGCCACGTCGCCCGCAATCGGGACCAGGTGCCTGCGGAATTCTCCCATCGCATCGGGCTGGCCAGCCACCAACGGGCGGCCGATTACACCGTGGCGCGGGTCAGGCTGGGCATGCTCGAACGCACCTACGACGCCCTCGTGCTGGTCGCCCTGACGCTGTTGGGCGGGCTGCAGTTCATCGACCTTGCGGTCAGCCAGCTTACCAGCAACGACTTCGTGCGGCAGATGCTGCTGCTGGTGACCGTGGCGCTGGTGCTGGGGTTGCTGGGCCTGCCCTTCACGCTCTGGCGCCAGTTCAAGCTGGAAGCGCGCTTTGGCTTTAACCGCATGACGCCCGGGCTGTTCGTGGCCGATGCCCTCAAGGGCCTCCTGGTCGCCGCCGTGCTGGGTTTGCCTCTAGCCGGCGCCGTGCTGTGGCTGATGGGCAGTGCAGGCGCCTACTGGTGGATCTGGGCCTGGGCGCTCTGGACGGTGTTCAACCTGGCGCTGCTGATCATCTACCCGATGTTCATTGCCCCCCTTTTCAACAAGTTCACGCCGCTTTCCGACCCCGAACTGGCCGGCCGCATCCAGCGCCTGGCCCACCGCTGCGGCTTTGCCTTGAACGGACTCTTCGTCATGGACGGTTCGCGCCGCTCGGCGCATGGCAACGCCTACTTCACGGGCTTCGGAAAATCCCGCCGCATCGTGTTCTTCGACACGCTGCTCGCCCGCCTGAACGCCGACGAAATCGAAGCCGTGCTGGCGCACGAGCTGGGGCATTTCGCCAAGCGTCACATCATCAAGCGCGTGGTCTTCAGCTTTGCCGCCGCGCTGGTGTTCTTTGCCATCCTGGGTTGGGTCGCGCAGCAACCGTGGTTCTATGTGGGCCTGGGCGTGCTGCCGCAACTGGGTGGCCGCAACGACGCCATGGCCCTGTTGCTGTTCTTCCTGGTCATTCCCGTATTCACCTTCATGTTGACGCCGCTTGCCAGCTGGTATTCCCGCCGCGACGAATTCGAAGCGGACCGCTATGCCGCCGAGCAAAGCTCGCCGGACCGCCTGGTTTCCGCGCTGGTCAAGCTGTACGACGACAACGCCGCCACCCTGACGCCCGACCCCGTGCATTCCGCCTTCTATGACAGTCACCCGCCTGCCGCCGTGCGCATCCGCCACCTGATGGCGGCCGCCGCATGAGCGCGCTAATGGAAGGCCGCATCATCGCCGCGCATGGCCGCCACTACACCGTGGAACTGGCCGACGGCGCGCTACGCAAATGCTTCCCGCGCGGCAAGAAGACCGGCGCCGCGGTGGGCGATCGGGTCAAGATCACGCCGCAAGGCAAGGACGAAGGCGCCATCGACGCCATCCTGCCGCGCAGCAACCTGCTCTATCGTTCCGACGAAATGCGGTCCAAGCAATTTGCGTCCAATGTGGACCAGCTGTTGATCGTCGTGGCCGTGCGGCCCACCTTTTCGGACGACCTGACGGGCCGCGCCCTGGCGGGCGCATGGAGCGCAGGCATCGCGCCGCTCATCATCCTGAACAAGACGGACCTGACCGACGAGCTGCCGGCCGCCCGCGCGCGGCTTGCGCCCATCGCGGCGCTGGGCGTGGATGTCATCGAACTGAGTGCGCTCGAGCCCGAAAAGGTCCACACCCTGCTCGCGCCGCGCCTGGCTGGCCGCACCAACCTGCTGCTGGGGCAAAGCGGCATGGGCAAGTCCACGCTGCTGAACGCACTGGTGCCGGACGCCGCCGCCGCCACGCGCGAGCACTCCACCGCGCTGGACATGGGCAAGCACACCACCACCAGCACCCGGCTCTACCATCTGCCGGCGCCGGGCGGCGACCTGATCGATTCGCCGGGATTCCAGGCATTCGGGCTGCATCACCTGACCCGTGACGACATCATTCGCGGTTTTCCGGAGTTCACGCAGCCCATCGAGGAATGCCGTTTCTACAACTGCACCCACCGCCACGAGCCCGGCTGCGGCGTGATGGCGGCGTTGCAGGCCGGCAGGATCGATCCTGCTCGCTACGCGCTGTACGAACGCATCCTTGAGGAAAACCTGGCGGGCCAGCAGCGCTACTGACGCTTGGCGCCGCGCCATTGAAAACGGCCCCAATCGGGGCCGTCAGCGTGTGCGGGCCGCGAAACCCCCTGCCCCAGGCGCGTCAACGCGGCGTGAATCCGTGGCGCAGCAGGTGATAAAGATTGCGCAGCATTCCCGCGGTCGCGCCCCAGATGAAATGCTTGCCATACGGCATGCCGTAATACTGGCGCACCCGCCCATCATCCAGCCGGGCTTCGTACAGGCGGTGATTGGCCGGGTCCATCAGAAAGGACAGCGGCACCTCGAACACCTCGGCCACCTCGAACGCATCGGGCGCCAATTCGAACCCCGGCCGCACCAGCGACACGACGGGAATGATCGAAAAGCCGGTGGCCGTCAGGTACGGCGGCATGCTGCCCAGGACTTCCACGTGATTGGCCGGCAAGCCGGTTTCTTCTTGCGCCTCGCGCAGCGCCGCCGCCACGGGCGTGGCGTCGCTGGTCTCGATGCGACCGCCGGGAAAACTGATCTGGCCCGCGTGATCATGCAGGTGCGCCGCACGCTGCGTCAGCATGATGTTCACGCCCTCGTCACGGGTCACCAGCGGAATCAGCACGGCGGCAGGCACCGGCGCGCCCTCTCGTCCGGGATAGCGCAGATCGTTGTCACGCGATAACTCCAGCGTCCAGGTGGACGGCTGGCTCAGCGTGCCTCGCAGCGAGTCCGGCGTGAGCAGACGGGTCGGCACGGGCGGCAGCGATTCGTTGGCCACTACCCACGGTTGCGTCGCGGGATCGAAGCCGGGACGCGCCAGCGGCCGTCGGGGCCGCGCGGAAGACGAGGAATCAGACATACGGCTCAGAAATAAGAAAAAAGGCACCCTCGCAGGTGCCTTTTTAACCCGGAAACCCGTGCCGGACGGAAACGCGGGTTGGCGTGTACGTCCGACACTGGCAGGGCCGTGTACCGATAAGCGATCAAGCCGCGTTGGCTTGCTTGCTGACCAGCTTTTCCTTGATGCGAGCCGACTTGCCCGAGCGCGAGCGCAGGTAGTACAGCTTGGCGCGGCGCACGTCGCCGCGGCGCTTCACTTCGATGCTGGCGATTTGCGGCGAGTACAGCTGGAACGTACGTTCCACGGCTTCACCCGACGAAATCTTGCGCACGGTGAACGCGGAGTTCAGACCGCGATTGCGCTTGGCAATCACAACGCCTTCGAAAGCCTGCACGCGCTTGCGGGTGCCTTCGACAACGTTGACGCTCACGATGACGGTGTCACCAGGAGCAAATTCAGGCTTGGCTTGACCGCCGGTCAGACGGGCAATTTCTTCCTGTTCCAGGATAGCGATGAGGTTCATGTGAACTCCTAGATCATCATGCCTTTGCGGGGTAATACTTTTGCCGTTCAGTATTGTGAGTGCTATGCCGCAAGCAGAGGATGAGATTTGGCAAACCGATGATTCTACACCAAAAATTCCGCTAAGCCTCGGGTAACATGTGCGGCTTGAGCATGGTTTGCGGTACCCTTCCAACTCCCTGTAACAAACACGTCATCTGACGCTGTTCCCTCATGTCGTACTCGTCCCTGTTATTGGTCGTCCTGGCGGCGATGGCCCACGCCACGTGGAACCTCCTTGCCAAGCGCGCGGCCATGGTGGGCGCGCCCTTCGTCTTCGCGTACGGCCTGTGCGCCTCGGTGCTGTATGCGCCCTGGGTGATCTGGGTGTTGATGCACGACGGCATGAACTGGACCTGGCCCGTCGTCGGGGCAATCCTGGCGTCCAGCCTGTTGCATCTGGGCTACAGCCTGTGCCTGCAACGCGGCTATCAGGTGGCCGACCTGTCCGTGGTGTATCCGATTGCCCGGGGCACCGGCCCGTTGCTTTCCACCACGGGAGCCTTCCTGCTACTGGGCGAGCCAGCCACCCACACCGGGATTGCGGGCATGCTTTGCGTGGTGGCCGGGGTGCTGCTGATCGCCACCCAGGGACGGCTGGCCATCTTCAAGCAGCCGCAGGCGTGGATCGGCGTGCGCTGGGGTGTGGTGATCGGCCTGTTCATCGCCGCTTATACGGTGGTGGACGCGTACGGCGTGAAAGTGCTGCTGATCAGCCCGGTGCTGTTCGACTGGTTCACCTGTGTAACCCGCACCGCGATGATGACGCCCCACATGCTGCGCCGCCCCACGCATTCGTGGGAATCCATGCGCGGACATTGGCACCTGGCGCTGGCCGTGGGCTTTTTGTCGCCGCTGGGGTACATCCTGGTGCTGTATGCATTGCGAAACGGCGCGCCGCTGAGCCTGGTGGCCCCTGCCCGCGAAATGTCCATGATGCTCGGCACCCTGGCCGGCATGTTCCTGCTGCGTGAAAAAGTGGGCGTCGGCCGTCTGGCCGGTTGCGTGTCCATTCTGGCGGGCGTGATCCTGTTGGGATCGAGCTGACCGCCGCGTGGCGGCGTTTTCAGAATCCGCCCGCCACGCCCAACCACATCAGGCCGGGAATCATTGCGCCCCAGGCCAACACCAGCACGACGTCGGTGATCATGGCTTTCATGGTGAGCTGGTTGCCAACGGGCTGAGCCTTGGCGTCACCGATGCTGTGATCACGCGCGCCCGAGGCGACCGGCACGGCTGCGGGAGCGGGAGCGGCGGCCGGAGCCGAAACGCTCGCCGGGGTGTCGACCGCGGGAGCGCCTGCCGCAGGACCGCCTGCCGCAGGACTGATGGCCACTTCCTCAGGCGTGGGCGCCGGCGGGAACGGCCAGCGGGCCGGCATGCGGGTGGCACGCGTGCGCGGGCCAGAGGCCGAACCGCTCCAGGGCAAGGCCATGCCCGTCAGGCTGGCGCAGAACGCGCGGGCGCGGTTGGCGCCGCGGCGCAGCGGATTCAGGGAAACGGCAAGCTCATCCTGCAGGACGGAAAAATCAGCGGTGTTCATGGGAACTCCTTGGATAAACGTTCCAGCGCCGAGGCGATTCGCCCTGGCATGCACCCGAGGCAACGGCAGCCTGCGGTCAGTCGAACAAAGACAATTGGCCGGCGGCCATGGCGCGCAACTGGCGCGCACCGCGCCCGTACGCGCCGCTGACCGCGGGCAAACCACCAGCAAAAGGGACCCCTGAAGACGCTTTCGCGCCAGCCGGGGATGGAAAATCGGAGTCGACACCGCCGGCATCACCCGGCGGAACCGCAACCGCAGCCGCGGACGCAGCGTCGAAAAGCGACGCCGAAGCGCCAGGCCCCACGGGCGGCGCGAAGCGGCTGCAATCGAGCGACAGGCGCGTGCGGTTGAGCCCCAGCTTGCGCGTCGCGACCGCGAAGCGCTGGCGCAGCAGGTCAGCCCAGATGCCCGTCCCGTGCATGCGTGACCCGAAGTTGGGATCGTTGCGGCGGCCGTTGCGCAAGTCTTCGATGCGATGCAGCACGCGCTGCGCGCGGTCCGGATAGTGGGCGTTGAGCCAGTCTTCGAACAGGGTCTTGACCTCCCAGGGCAGGCGCAGGACCGTGTAGCTGGCGTAGTGCGCGCCGGCGGCCTTGGCCTCCTGGAGGATGTGTTCCATGGATTCGTCGTTGATGAACGGAATGACCGGGGCCACCAGCACGCCCACCGGCACGCCGGCGTCGGTCAGGCTGCGCACCGCTTCAAGGCGGCGCCACGGCGCGGCGGCGCGGGGCTCCAGCGTGCGGGCCATGCCGGCATCCAGCGTGGTGATGCTGATGTAGACCACCACGAGGTTCTGCTGCGCCAGGGCGGCCAGCAGGTCCAGGTCGCGGGCGACCAGCGCGTTCTTGGTGACGATGGTGACCGGATGCCGGGTTTCGAGCATGAGCTCGAGCATGCCCCGCGTCAGGCGCCAGTCGCGTTCGATGGGCTGGTAGGCGTCGGTGGCCGAGCCAATGTTGATGGGCGACGGCTTGTAGCCGGGCCGGGACAGTTCGGCGCGCAGTGCCTGCACGGCGTTGGCCTTGGCCACCAGCCGGGTTTCGAAGTCCAGCCCGGGCGAATAGCCCAGGTAGGAATGCGTTGGGCGGGCATAGCAATACACGCAACCGTGCTCGCAGCCGCGATACGGATTGGCGGCGACGTCGAAGGGGATGTCCGGGGAATCGTTGCGCGACAGGATCTTGCGCGCTTCTTCCGCAGTGACCGTGGTCTTGGGTGCGGGCGGCGCGCAGCGGGTGTCGGGCAGGATGGGGATAACGGACGAGCGGGCGGAAGAACGGGCGGCGTCGCCAGCATCCGGGGCGTTATCGGGGACGGAATCGATGAAATCGGCCGGCAGACCGGAAGCGGACCAGCCATCGTCGACCTGGACGCGGTCATCGCTCTGAAAGCGATGCCGAACATTAGTAACCGCACCCCGACCGCGCAAGGCGGCGGGGGCGGCAGCCGGGGACCCAGAACCGGCGGGAAAAGAATGATCGGTGCGTGCCATAAAAACTACTGTACAAAAACACAGTGGTTTTGACAAGCACCAAAAGCCTTTTCGTCAGACAGCCCAACTTTACCGCAAGAAGAAGACATCGTCTGAACAATTCGATTTCATCTTGCGATATCGCCCGGAAACCCGCGCCAACACTAGATTTGGACGAAAAACAACACGAAAATCGGGCGCGAAATTCAGCGATTTCGCCCCTGTTTGCGGCTTACCGCAGCATGCCGGCGGCAGCCGTCTGATGCGTGGCCTCGTCGATCAGAATGAACGCGCCGGTTGCCGCCACATCGTCATAACGATCGACCGCGAGCGACTCGCGCGTGGTGAGCGTCACGCGTCCGATGTCGTTCATGCGCAGCGTGCTTTCGGTGTTCTCGACTTCCTGCAGTTCGTGGATGTCCCGATGCGACAGCACCGCACGCACCTTCGCCGACGTCAGGCGCGTGCCCGACTTGAGCAGATACTTGCGCGCCGGATTCAGGGCCTGCGCGTCGAGCCAGCACAGCTCGGCTTCGAACTCGCGCGACACCTGCGCCGGCGCGGCCGTGTGCACGATCACGTCACCGCGCGACACGTCGACATCGCGGTCCAGCACCAGCGTGATGGAGTCGCCCGCCACCGCTTCGTCAAGCGTGCGGTCAAAGGCGCGCACTTCCTGCACCACCGCCGTCACGCCAGAAGGCTGCACCGTCACCGCGTCTCCCGGGCGCACCACGCCACTGGCGAGCCGGCCCGCATAGCCGCGGAAATCATCGGCGCGCTCGCCGCCATGACGCGCAACCCACTGCACCGGAAAACGCAGCGGCAACGCGCGGCCGTCGCCCGACAAATCCAGCGACTCCAGGAGCGCGAGCAGCGGCTGCCCGTCGTACCAGGGCGTCTTGCCGGACAGCGTGACGACGTTGTCGCCGCTCAGCGCCGACAACGGCAATGCGTCGAAATGCGCGATGCCCAGCTTGCCGGCCAGGTCCGCATAGGCGTCGCGGATGCGTTCGAAGACGGCGCGGTCCCAGTTCACCAGGTCCATCTTGTTCACCGCGACGACGATGTGGCGTATGCCCAAAAGGCGCGCGATGGTGCTGTGCCGCTTGGTCTGCGGCAGCAGCTTGCCGTCGGCGGCGCGGGTCGCGTCGATGAGGATGACCGCGACATCCGCGGTCGATGCGCCAGTCACCATGTTGCGCGTGTACTGCTCGTGCCCCGGCGCATCGGCGATGATGAATTTGCGCGTGGGCGTCGAAAAGTAGCGGTACGCCACGTCGATGGTGATGCCCTGCTCGCGTTCGGCTTCCAGGCCGTCCGTCAGCAGCGAGAAATCGATGCCGTCGCCCGCGACGCGCTTGTGCTTGGCGCGCGAGATCGCATCGAGCTGGTCGGCAAACACGCCCTTGCTGTCATACAGCAGGCGGCCGATCAGCGTGGACTTGCCATCGTCGACGGAGCCCGCCGTGATCAGGCGCAGCACGCCGGTGTCGGCGCCGGAAAGAAAGGAATCGTTCAGTGCGTTCATGAGGGTCCCCAGACGCCGGCATGCGCCGGCGCGTCTTTTCGTTCAGAAATAGCCTTCCTTCTTGCGGCGCTCCATGGAGGCCTCGGAAGTCTGGTCGTCCATGCGCGTGGCGCCGCGCTCGGTGATGTCCGTCACGGCGGTCTCGGCGATGATGGCCATGGTGTCGCCGGCGTCGGAGGCGACCGGGCACGTGCACGAGATATCGCCCACCGTGCGGAACCGGACCGACAGGCGTTCGACCTGTTCCCCCTCGCCCGGCGGCGTCAGACGGGTGACGGGCACCAGCAGACCCTTGCGGCGCACCACTTCGCGCTCGTGCGCGAAGTAGATCGACGGCAGCGCCAGCTGTTCGCGCTGGATGTACTGCCAGACGTCCAGCTCGGTCCAGTTCGAGATCGGGAAGACGCGCATGTTCTCGCCGCGATGCACGCGCGTGTTGAACAGGCTCCAGAGCTCGGGACGCTGGGCCTTGGGATCCCACTGGCCGAACTCGTCGCGGAACGAAAAGATGCGTTCCTTGGCGCGCGCCTTTTCCTCGTCGCGGCGCGCGCCGCCGATGCAGGCGTCAAAGCCGAATTCCTCGATGGCCTCCAGCAGCGTCACCGCCTGGGCCGCATTGCGCGAGTCGGTCTCGCGGCGCAGCACGACGCTGCCGCGCTTGATCGAATCCTCGACGCTGCGCACGATCAGCGTCTCGCCCAGCTCGGCCGCGCGGGCATCGCGAAAGGCGATCACCTCGTCGAAGTTGTGGGCGGTGTCGATGTGCATCAGCGGAAACGGGAAGCGGCCAGGCCGGAAGGCCTTTTCGGCCAGGCGCAAGAGCACCACGGAATCCTTGCCCCCCGAAAAAAGCAGGACCGGCTTTTCGCATTCGGCCGCGACTTCGCGCAGGATGAAGATCGCTTCCGATTCCAGCCAATCCAGGTGGCTGCGTTGAATAACAGCAGACATAGGTTTTCCCCTAAAACGATTTTGAATTCATGGCCGCGCTCAATCGGCGCGCGCCGCAGTGGTGATGACCCGGTTGCCCGCGTGCAGGCCGCATTCCTTCGAGTCGGACGATTCCCACCACCACCGCCCTGCTCGCAGGTCCTCGCCGGGGCGGATGGCGCGCGTACAGGGTTCGCAACCGATGGACGGGTAGCCCTGGTCGTGCAGCGGGTTGTAGGGAATGCCGAGCGCGCGGATGGCGGACCAGATGTCGTCCTCGCTCCACTCGGCCAGCGGGTTGAATTTGTAAAGGCCGAAGGTCTTGTCGTCCTCTTCGAGCAGCAGCTCGCCGCGCGTCGTGGACTGCGCGCGCCGCTGCCCGGTGATCCAGGCGCCGCGGCCGGCCAGCGCGCGCTTGAGCGGCTCGACCTTGCGGATCTGGCAACAGGCCTTGCGCAGCTCGACGCTTTCGTAGAAGGCATGGGCGCCATGCGAGGCGACGTGTTCGTCGACCGCTGCCTGCACGGGCCGGTACACCGTGATCTCCCGGCCGTAGCGTTCGCGCACCGCATCCAGCACGCCCAGCGTCTCGGCATGCAGCCGCCCCGTGTCCAGCGTGAAGACCTCAAGATCCAGGTCCGAGCTGTAGATGGCATGCGTCAGCACCATGTCCTCGGCCGCCAACGACGAGGCCAGCGCGGCGTCCGGGTAACGCCGGCGGATGTCCGCCAGGCGCCCGGTCAGGTCGCGCCAGCGCGCCGCCAGGGCGGGTTCAAGTTCTGAAGTGAGTTCCGTTGTGGTCATGGTTGCACCGCGAAAATTCGGGCGCGCCGGGGACGCGCCAGCAGGATCTCGCCATCCTGCAGATTGAGTTGCTGATAAAGGGATTCGGGCACCTCGGCCTCGATGATGGCGTCCGAGTCCTGGCGCGCCAGTTCCAGGTATGCGCTGGGGCCCGCCAGATAGGCGTGAGACAGCCGAACGGCAATACCCTCGGCGCCGGCGCGGTAGCGCTCGACCTCGAACTCATGCGGCCGCACGTAGGCCGTGGCGCGCTGCGCGTCGGCCTGCGCCAGTTCCGGGGCCGGCAGCGACAGGCCGGCGCCTTCCCACACCCCGCGCGTGGCGGTGCCTTGCAGTTGATTCACGTCGCCCAGGAATCCGTAGACGAACGGCGTGGCCGGACTTTCCCAGACCTCGCGCGGCGTGCCCACCTGCTCGATGCGGCCGGCGTTCATCAGCACCACGCGGTCCGAGACTTCCAGCGCCTCTTCCTGATCGTGCGTGACGAACACACTGGCCACGTGCAGTTCGTCGTGCAGCCGCCGCAGCCAGCGGCGCAGCTCCTTGCGCACCTTGGCATCCAGCGCGCCGAAGGGCTCATCGAGCAGCAGCACGCGCGGCTCGACCGCCAGCGCCCGCGCCAGGGCGATGCGCTGGCGCTGCCCGCCCGACAGCTGCGCCGGATAGCGGTCGACCAGCCAGTCCAGTTGCACCAGGCTCAGCAGGTCATGCACCTTGCGCTTGATCTGATCCTCGGACGGACGCTGCGAGCGGTGCTTGACGCGCAGGCCGAAGGCCACGTTCTCGAACACCGTCATGTGCTTGAACAGCGCGTAGTGCTGGAACACGAATCCGACCTGCCGCTGGCGCACGTCCACGGCCGTGGCGTCTTCGCCCGCGAACAGCACGCTGCCCGAATCGGCCGATTCCAGCCCGGCAATGATGCGCAAGAGCGTGGTCTTGCCGCAGCCCGACGGCCCCAGCAGCGCCACCAGCTCGCCGGTCTCGATGTGCAGCGACACATCGTTCAGCGCGCGGAACTGGCCGAAGCGTTTGGATAGATTGCGTACTTCGATACTCATGCCTATGTCTCCTTGCCCAGCCCGTCAGGCGGCAGCCGGGTTGATGGCAACCGCGGGGCCGGGATACTCCACCGGCTGGTCGGCGCCCTGCAGAAGGCGCGCGTTGCGCCACTCGACCACGTTCTTCGCCACCAGGGTCACCAGCGCCAGCAAGGCCAGCAGCGAGGCGACGGCGAACGCCGCGGAATACTGGTATTCGTTGTAGAGAATCTCCACATGCAGGGTCATCGTGTTGGTCAGCCCCCGGATCTGCCCGGACACCACCGACACCGCCCCGAACTCGCCCATCGCCCGCGCGTTGCACAGGATGGCGCCGTACAGCAGGCCCCACTTGATGTTGGGCAGCGTCACGCGCCAGAAGATCTGCCAGCCGCTCGCGCCCAGCGTCAGCGCGGCCTGCTCTTCCTCGCTGCCCTGCGCCTGCATCAGCGGGATCAGTTCGCGCGCCACGAACGGGAACGTCACGAACAACGTCGCGAGAATGATGCCGGGCACCGCATAGACGATCTTGACGTCGTGCGCCTGCAGCCACTCGCCAAACCAGCCCTGCGAGCCGAACAGCAGCACGAACACCAGACCGGCCACCACGGGCGAGACCGAGAACGGCAGGTCGATCAGCGTGATGAGGAACTGCTTGCCGCGGAACTGGAACTTGGTGATGGCCCAGGCCGCCGCCACGCCGAACACCAGATTGACCGGCAAGGCGATTGCCGCGACCAGCAGCGTCAGACGGATCGCCGCCAGCGCGTCCGGTTCGACGATGGCGTCCAGGTACAGCGCCCATCCCTTCCGGAAGGCCTCGGCAAACACGGCCGCCAGCGGCACCAGCAGAAAGAGCGCCAGAAACCCCAGCGCGATGAACAGCAGAACGCCGCGCACCCAGCGCGGCTCGGTCAGATGCGCGGGACGATCCGGTGCGCTCATGACAGCCTCCCCAGGCCGCGGCGCGCCTGCCAGCCCTGCAACAGATTGATGACGAGCAGCAGCACGAACGACAGCACCAGCATCACGGTCGCGATGGCGGCCGCGCCGGCGTAGTCGAACTGCTCCAGCTTGGAAATGATCAGCAGCGGCGTGATCTCGGACACCATGGGCATGTTGCCCGCAATGAACACCACCGATCCGTACTCGCCCACCGCGCGCGCAAACGCCAGCGCAAACCCCGTCATCAGCGCGGGCGTGATGGTCGGCAGCAGCACGCGCCGGAAGGTCTGCCAGCGGTCCGCGCCCAGGCTGGCGGCGGCCTCTTCGATTTCGCGCTCGACATCCTCAAGCACCGGCTGCACCGTGCGCACGACGAACGGCACGCCGATGAAGATGAGCGCGATGACGATGCCCAGCGGCGTGAACGCCACCTTCAGGCCAAACCATTCCGACAACGGCCCGCCCAGCCAGCCCTTCTGCGAGTACAGCGCGGTCAGGGCAATGCCCGCCACGGCGGTGGGCAGCGCGAACGGCAGGTCGACCAGCGCGTCCAGGATCTTCTTGCCGGGAAAGCGGTAGCGCACCAGCACCCACGCAACCACCGTGCCGAACACCAGGTTCACCAGCGCAGCGATGAACGAGGCGCCGAAGGTCAGCTTATAAGAGGCCAGCACCCGCGGCGCGGTGACCGCGTCCCAGAAGCCCTGCCATCCCAGGCCGGCGCTCTTGATGGGCAAGGCGGCAAGCGGGATCAGCACGAGCACGCTGAGATACAGCACCGCGTAGCCCATGGAAATGCCAAATCCGGGCAGCACGCCCGGGCTGTTGCGCCGAGCGGCAAAAGGCGCTTGCGCGCCGTTTGCCACCGGGTTCGAGGCTGAAGTCATGGCCGTCGTCCGAACGTGATGCCGTTATTTCTTCTGCGGCTGGTAGATCTGATCGAAGGTGCCGCCGTCGCTGAAGTGGTCCTTCTGCGCCTTGCGCCAGCCGCCGAAGATCTTGTCGTCGATGGTGACGAGCTTGACCTTGGGGAACTTCGCCTCGTATTTGGCGGCGACCGTCTTGTCCAGCGGACGGTAGTAATTCCTGGCGATGATTTCCTGGGCGGCCGGGGTGTACAGGAATTCCAGATAGGCCTGCGCGGCGGCGCGGGTGCCCTTCTTGTCCACGACCTTGTCGACGATGGCGACCGGCGGTTCGGCCAGGATGGACAGCGACGGCACCACGATGTCGAACTTGTCCGGGCCCAGTTCCTCCAGGGCCAGGAACGCTTCGTTCTCCCAGGCCAGCAGCACGTCGCCCACGCCGCGCTCCACGAACGTCGTGGTGGCGCCGCGCGCGCCGGTATCCAGCACCGGCACATGCTTGAGCAGGTCGCCGACGAAGGCGCGCGCCTTGTCCTCGCTGCCGCCGTTCTTTTCCAGCGCGTAGGCCCACGCGGCCAGGTAGTTCCAGCGGGCGCCGCCCGAGGTCTTGGGATTCGGGGTGATGACCTGCACGCCGTCCTTGACCAGATCGTCCCAGTCCTTGATCTGCTTGGGGTTGCCCTTGCGCACCAGGAACACGATGGTGGACGTGTACGGCGAGCTGTTCTGCGGCAGGCGGGTCTGCCAGTTCTCGGGCAGCAGGCCGCGGTCGGCGATGGCGTCGATGTCGTAGGCCAGCGCCAGCGTCACCACGTCGGCTTCCAGCCCGTCGATGACCGAACGCGCCTGGCGGCCGGAACCGCCGTGCGACTGGCGGATCGTCAGATCGACGTTGGCCTTTTCCTTGTACTGCTTGACGAAGGCGTCATCGATGGCGCGGTAGAGTTCGCGCGTCGGATCGTAGGACACGTTCAACAGCGTCTGCTTCTGCTGTGCCTGCGCGGGCGCCATCGCGGCAAACGACACCGTGACTGCGGCCAAGGCGGCCAACCAACCGGCTTTCCTGAAAGACATGCCCTGCTCCCTGTGATCTGCAATGTGGAGGCAAGTTTGCGGGCAGGCCGATCTGAACGGAACGAATCATTTTTTGATTGCTCATCGCCAAGAGGCATATAGGACGCGCGTCCCAGCAACGAAAAACCGCCGCAATCCTCTATGAAGATTGCGGCGGTCCGGGTGGTTATCCGGCGCGCTGAAGCGGCAGCGCGCACCCCCTGTTTTTCGTATTTACTTATTCGGTTGCGGCGTGATGCGCAGGTACGGACGCACGGCCTTGTAGCCTTTGGGGAACTTCTCCTTGATGACCGCTTCGTCCTGCAGGGAAGGAACAATGATCACGTCGTCGCCGTCTTCCCAATTGACCGGCGTGGCCACGCTGTGGCTGTCGGTCAGTTGCAGCGAATCGATGACGCGCAGGATCTCATTGAAATTGCGGCCCGTGCTGGCGGGATACGTGATGGTCAGGCGGACCTTCTTGTTCGGATCGATGACGAACACCGAACGCACGGTCGCCGTGGCGCTGGCATTCGGGTGGATCATGTCGTACAGCTCGGAGACCTTGCGGTCCTTGTCGGCGATGATCGGAAAGTTGACCGTCGTCGATTGCGTGTCGTTGATGTCTTCGATCCACTTGGCGTGCGAATCGGCGCCATCGACCGACAGGGCCAGAACCTTCACGTTGCGCTTGGCGAACTCGTCGGCCAGCTTGGCGGTGTAGCCCAGCTCGGTCGTGCAGACGGGCGTGAAATCGGCCGGATGCGAGAAAAGCACCCCCCAGCTGTTGCCCAGGTACTCGTGGAAGCGGATCTTGCCAGCCGAGGATTCCTGCTCGAAATCAGGGGCGGTGTCGCCCAGGCGTAGTTGACTCATGATGTCTCCTGTACGGGATTCAGTTGATGGGACCGGCCGCCGGTCCGGCTTGGACCGCAGCGGGCAATCGCGTTTCGGGGCGGCGGTGACCGCGTGTGAAACGATTCTTCCATCAAACCAACAGGCGGGGAAATACGCAAGTCATATAACCTTATGCAATATTCGCAGCAGCCTTTGCGCCGCCTCGCCCCGGGGCCGAAGACCCTCAGCTCAGGTGGTACGCCAGCGACACGATGATCGGGCCAAGCACCGGCAGCAGCACGTTCGCGATGGCGTACGTCACGGTGTAACCCAAAAGGGGCACCGAACTACCGCTGGCCGTCAGGATGGCGCTGATGGCCGGCGTGCTGACATGCTGCCCGGCAATGGCGCCCACCAGCAGCGGCCCTTCGATCTTCAAGAGCTTGTGTCCCACCCAGAGTGACAGGCACGCGGGCCCCAGCGACACCAACAGGCCGATCAAGGGCAGCACCGCGCCATGCTCGCGGATCAGCGACAGTGCATCCGGCCCAGCCGACAGCCCCACGCAGGCCACGAAGATCGCCAGTCCCAGGTCCTTGAGCAGTTGCACGGCATGGGCCGGCATGTGTCCGATCGACGGCCGCTTCGCATTGATCCAGCCGCACACCAGGCCGCTGACCAGCGCCCCGCCCCCGCTGCCCAGCGATACCGGAATCCCCCACAGCCTTGCCCCCAGGCTGCCGATCATCAGCCCGGCAAGAATGCCGAACGCCAGAAAGACCAGGTCGGTCACGCCGCTACGGCGCAGTTCGGATCCCAGCGCCGCACCCGCCTCGGACAGCTCGGGCTGGGCGCCCACCAGGGTGACCAGATCGCCGTATTGCACGACCGTCGCGGGGGTCAGGGGCAGCACGTGCCCGGACCGCGTAATGGATTGCAGGAACACGCCACGCGCGCGCCGGGCGTTGGGGCGCTTAGCCAGCTCGCCCACCGTATGACCATTGACGGTCTTCTTGCTGACGATGACTTGCAGCTCGCTCAATTGCAGGTCGTCCGCATGCGCCTCAGGCAACTGGATTTCCGGGCCGATCACCGATCCGGCCCGCAGCGCAAAACGGCGCAGTCCCAGCACCACCACGATGTCGCCGGTCGCCAGCACATAATCGGGCGTGGCATCGACCGCCTCGCCATTGCGCAGGACGCGGCTGACCACCGTGCGTCCGCCCAACTGGGCCTCCACGTCGGCGACCCGTTTGCCGTCCACGTCCTTGACCACGTGGGCGCGTCCCACCAGACGCGGCAGTGTCGGCAGGCTGGCCTCGTCGTTGTCGCCGGGCGTGGCGCCCAACTGGGCCTCCAGCGCCTTGGACGCCTCGCGCAGGTTGATGCGCAGCAGCGCGGGCGCCACCTGGCTGGTGAAGAACACGATGCTGATAAGCCCCACCAGGTAGGTCAGCGTGTAGGCCGTCGCGATGTTGGCCTCCATGCGCTGCACCTCGGCATCCGGCAGCCCCAGGTGCTTGAGCGCCTCGGCGGCGGTGCCAACGACCGCCGATTCCGTGGCCGCGCCGGCCGCCAGGCCCGCGGCGGTGCCCGCATCCAGCCCGAACAGCGGCACGGCCGTCAGCACGATCGTCAAGACCAGCACCGCCTCGATCAGCGGCAGCGCCACAAAGCGCAGGCTGGACCGGTTGAGGTTGGCGAAGAACTGCGGGCCGCCGGAGTAGCCCATGGCAAAGATGAACAGGGCGAACGCGACCTCCTTCAGGTCGCCGCGCATCTGGCAGCCCGTCTGGCCGATCAGCAGGGCGACGATCAGCGTGCCGCACACCCCGCCTAGCTGTATCGGCCCGACCTTCAGCTTGCCGATCAGGTATCCCAAGCCCACCGTGACGAACAACACCGCGATGGGGACGTTATTGAAAAACCCGACCGAACACGTCATGAGTTCACGCCGCCCTGTTGTTGCCTGCGTTGCGCCCGCCTACTTCACGGCGGCCTTCTTGGCCGACTTCGCAGCGGTGTCGGCCTTCTTCACCGCCTTCTTCACTGCCTTCTTGGCCGCCGTCTTGCCAGCCGGGACGCGCTTCTTGGCGGCAGACGCCTTGACCGTCTGGCCCTTGCCCGCGGTGGGGCCGGAACGCACCAGTTCAGACGACTTCCACGCCTCGACATACTCGGTCGCGGATTCGACCATGTACTTGCCGATCTTGGCGTAGTCCCCGTCGTCCAGGTTGGCCAGCGAAATTCGGATCGACCACGGCGGGCCGCCGAAGCCGCCGCCATCCATCAGCACGACCCCCGACTTCTCGGCCAGGCGGAACAGAAAGTCCACCGGTTCGTAGTTGTCGATCATGTATTTGCAGAAGGCGTCTCCATACATGACCTTGGCCCAGACCATGAAGTCCAGTTCGACGTAATACCAGCCCCGCATCGGATCTTCCGGCGGCATCGGAATGCCCAGCCCCCGCCACAGCGCGTCGCGCCGGCTGCGCACGATCTGCATGGTCAGATGCTTGTAGGCGTCCTTCAGGTCCAGCAGATGCGACAGCGCGAAAAAGCCCATCTGCACCTGCTGCGGCAACGATAGGCCGGCCGTGTGGTTCAGGGCAACATCGCGGCTGTCGGCAACCAGGCGGTCGATGAACTTCAGTTTCTCCGGCTCCATCGTCATGGCGCTATAGCGCTTGTCCAGCCGTTTTTTCCACGCTGCGGGCAGCTCGGCGATGCGCCGGTCCATCGTGTTGTTCTCGTGCGTGGCGATGACGCCCAGACGCCAGCCGGTGCAGCCGAAATTCTTGGAAAAGGAGTACACGCAAATGGTGTTCTGCGGCACCTCGGCCATCAGCGACCGGAAGTTCGGCACGAAGGTGCCATAGACGTCGTCGGTCACCAGCACCAGGTCGGGATTCTTGCGGATCAGGCGCACGATCTGCTTCATCTCGACGGGACTGAATGCGACGGAGGGCGGGTTGCTCGGGTTCACCGTGACCGCCAGCTTGATCTTGGGATCCTCAAGCTTGGCGATTTCCGAGGGCGGATAGTGCCAATCGTGCGTGCCGTCGGCGCGCATGCTGCTGGCGTTGATGCCGACGATCTTGAACTGGAAGCGCTCGAGGTGCGCGATCTCGATGTAGGGCGTGAAGGTGGGCAGGAACAGCGCGATGGTGTCGCCCTGCTTGAGCAGACCGTTGACCATCAGCGAATCGAAGATGTAGCACATGGCCGCCGTGCCGCCTTCCACCGGGAAGAGATCGAACTTGCCCTTGGGCGGGCGGCCATCGCACATTTCCTTGACGAGGTAGTCATGGATGATCTGCTCGATGTGCACCAACGCCCGGGGAGGCACGGGATAGTGGTCGCCGATGATGCTGTCGGTCAGTTCATGGATCCATTCGTCCGGATCAAACCCCTTGATCTTCACGCCGTATTCCAGCACCCCGACCAGAAAGTCGTAGCCGTCTTCACCCTTGTGCTTGGAGAGGAACTTGCGCAGCCGGTCGGCGCATCCCTTCTTGGCCGGCATGCCCGCCAGAATGCCTTCGTCGCGCACCCGGCGCGCCTCTTTCATGGCAAACCGGCCCAACAGGAAAAACGCATCCCGCGGTTCCGTGGCGATCCAGTTGGGATTGCCCCGGCCCGCATTCAGCATGGAGGCGGCGGCCGATTGCTGGCTATCCTTGGCCAGCGTGATCAGATAGTCCTTCAGTTCAAACGGAGACAACTGTTCCAGGTCGCGCTGATGGGAACGCGTGGTCTTCAAGGCCGAGGCCAGGCTGACGGTGACGGGCGCAGTGGAAGCCATTTTGTGTACTCCTGATGAGCTTGTTGGCCGACGCCGTGAAGACCGGCGCCGTTACGATTGCCGCGCTTTTCTGCTCTGTAGCACCCGCACGCCGCGGCTTTGCGGGGCTGTCCTGCTAGGCCATGAGCATGACGATGACAATGCCCCAGATGATCAGGAGGGTATTGCCGATGGCATAAGGCACCGTGTAGCCAAGCGCCGGGACCTGGCTTTTCGCCGTCTCGGTGATCTGGCCGATGGCCGCGGTCGTGGTCCGGGCGCCGGCGCAGACCCCCAACGCAATGGCCGGGTGGAACTTGAAGACATGACGGGCGATCAGCACGCCCAGGATCATCGGAATGCTGGTGGCGATGACACCGGCGATGAAAAGCTTGGCGCCCAACTGCTGAAAACCCTGTACGAACCCCGGTCCGGACACGATGCCCACGACGGCGACGAACGCGGTAAGGCCGACCGATGTCAGGAACCAGTGCACCGGCTCGGGCACACGCCCGAACGTCGGATGCACGGAGCGCAGATAGCCGAACACCAGCCCTGAAATCAGCGCGCCGCCGGAGGTCGACAGCGTGATCGGAATTCCGCCCACGGTCAGCACCAGCGTGCCGAACAACCCGCCCAGCAAAATGCCGAAACCCACGAACACCATGTCGGTCTGGTTGGTCGCGCGGTCCACGTAGCCCAGCTTGCCCACGACCCGTTCGACGTCGCGCTTGGCGCCCAACATGAAAAGGCGGTCGCCGCGGTCCAGCTTCAGGCCCCAGTTGACCGGCATCTCGTGGCCGCCACGCACGACCTTGCGCAGGAATACGCCCCGGCCCAGTTGGCGCACAGTCTCGTTATCGGCAAGCTCCTTGATCGTCTTGCCGGCCACGTTCTTGTTGGTCAGCACGACTTCGACGACTTCGGCGGGCAGGTTGATGACGTCACGGTCCTCGACCTCGGTGCCAATGAGACCCGAGGCCTGCAGCACCAGCGCGTCATGGCGTCCGGTTACGCCCAGCACGTCGCCCGCCTGCAATGCGGTGGTGGAGTCGGCATCGATGATCTGGTCGCCGCGGCGGATACGCTCGACAAACACGCGGGCGTCGACGAACTTCGCCTCCAGGTCGCCCACCGTCTTTCCCACGTATTCCGTGTTGTCCAGCCGGTATGCCCGCGCCGTGAATTTGCGGTAGCCCGACAGTTCCATCGAGTCCGCCCCCCCGGACATCTTGGCCTCGTACTCCTGGCATTCCTTGACGATGTCCACGCGCATCAGCTTCGGACCCAGGGACGCCAGCAGCCAGGCGCTTCCCACCGTGCCGTAGATGTAGCAGACCGCGTACGCGACGGGGATGCTGTCGATCCACTGCTTCTTGGTGGCGGCGTCGACGGACAGCCCGTTGATCGTATCGGTGGCCACGCCCATGACCGCCGAAATGGTCTGCGCGCCCGACAGCAATCCCGCGCCTGTGCCGGCGTCAAAGCCGAACGCAACCGCGGTCCCCCAAGTGACCAGCAGGCAGAGCACGCAGATGACGACGGCAAAAATGACCTGAGGAAGGCCATCGCTTTTCATGCCGCGGAAGAATTGCGGTCCTACGCCGTAGCCAAGACCGAAGAGGAAAAGCAGGAAAAACACCTGCTTGAGAATGGGGGCAATCGATATGTTGAGCTGGCCGACCAGCACGCCCACCAACAGAGTTCCCGTTACTGCGCCCAGATTGAAGCCGAAGATCTTCTTGGCGCCGATCCAATAGCCAAGACCCAAGGTCAGGAAAATCGCCAGCTCCGGGTACTTACGTAGTGTGTCAAAGAACCATTCCATCACGAATCTCCTTCGTTCTGTACAGGTCAAGCACATTCGCAAACAGGGGGTAGCGCGTCGGTTACGTTAGCAGAGTCTTTGCGAAAATCAAACGTTTTTGACAATTTTGCGGCGCGGATAAAACGCGCAAAAAAACCGCGCAAAAAAAACCGCGGGCGTCACGCCCGCGGTTCTGATTGACGCCTGCGCTGCGGTTTACAGCGCGTTGGTCAGTTCGGGAACGACCGTGAACAGATCGCCCACCAGGCCGTAATCGGCCACGCCAAAAATCGGCGCCTCGGCGTCCTTGTTGATCGCGACGATGACCTTCGAGTCCTTCATGCCAGCCAGATGCTGGATGGCGCCCGAGATGCCGACGGCCACGTACAGTTGCGGCGCGACGATCTTGCCGGTCTGGCCAACCTGCCAGTCGTTCGGCGCATAGCCGGCGTCGACCGCGGCGCGCGAAGCGCCCAGCGCCGCGCCCAGCTTGTCGGCCAGCGGATCCAGGATCTTGAAGTTTTCGGCGCTGCCCAGACCGCGGCCGCCCGACACCACGACGCGGGCGCCGGCCAGTTCGGGACGATCGCTCTTGGCGACTTCGCGGCCCACGAACGTGGACAGGCCCGAGTCGGCGACAGCGGCAGCGTCTTCGACTGAGGCGGAACCGCCTTGCGCGGCAACGGCATCAAAGCCGGTCGTGCGCACGGTGATGACCTTGACGGCGTCGGCCGATTGCACGGTGGCAATGGCGTTGCCGGCGTAGATCGGACGCTGGAACGTATCGGCGGATTCGACGCCGATGATGTCGGAGATCTGCGCCACGTCGAGCTTGGCGGCTACGCGCGGCGCCACGTTCTTGCCCGAGGCAGTGGCCGGGAACAGGATGTGGCTGTAGCTCGAGGCCACGGCCAGCACCTGCGCGGCGATGTTTTCGGCCAGGCCGTCAGCCAGATGCGGGGCATCGGCCAGCAGGACCTTCGCCACGCCGGCGGCCTGGGCGGCCTGGTCGGCCACGGCACGCGCGTTGGCGCCGGCGACCAGCACGTGCACGTCGCCTCCGATCTTGGCGGCGGCGGCGATGGCGTTCAGGGTTGCGCCCTTGAGTTGGGCGTTATCGTGTTCGGCAATAACCAGCGTCGTCATGATCAGACCACCTTCGCTTCGTTCTTGAGTTTGTCCACCAGCGCCGCGACATCGGCAACCTTGATGCCGGCCTTGCGGGCGGGCGGCTCGCTGACCTTCAGCGTCTTCAGGCGGGGCGCGGGATCAACGCCCAGGTCTTGCGGCGTGACGGTGTCCAACTGCTTTTTCTTGGCCTTCATGATGTTCGGCAGCGTGACGTAGCGCGGCTCGTTCAGGCGCAGGTCGGTGGTCACGATGGCGGGCAGCTTGAGCGACAGGGTTTCCAGGCCGCCGTCGACTTCGCGCGTTACGGTGACCTTGCCGTCGGCCAGTTCGACCTTGCTGGCGAACGTGGCTTGCGGCCAGTCCAGCAGCGCGGCCAGCATCTGGCCCGTCTGGTTGGCGTCGTCGTCGATGGCCTGCTTGCCCAGAATCACGAGCTGGGGCTGTTCCTTATCGACCAGCGCCTTGAGCAGCTTGGCGACAGCCAGCGGCTGCAGTTCGGCATCGGTCTGGACCAGCACGCCGCGATCGGCGCCGATGGCCATGGCGGTACGCAGTGTCTCCTGGCATTGCGCAACGCCGCAAGAAACCGCCACGACTTCAGCGACCGCGCCCTTTTCCTTCAGGCGGGTGGCTTCTTCGACGGCGATCTCGTCAAAGGGGTTCATGGACATCTTCACGTTGGCGATATCCACGCCGGTCTGATCAGACTTGACGCGCACCTTGACGTTGTAGTCAACGACGCGCTTGACAGGTACCAACACCTTCATCCCGCTGCCTCCAATTGGAAAATAATGACCCGGCATGCGCCGGGATCGCATTGCACAATTTTTTCCTGATTCTACAGCTTCGCCAGCGCCCGTATGTGCGCGACCACGCTGCGGCCCAGGGCGGACAAGTTGTAACCGCCCTCGAGCGTGCTCACGATCCGGCCCTGACAGTGGCGATCGGCCACCTCGACCAGTTGCTCGGTGATCCAGGCGTAGTCCGCCTCCACCAGGCCCATCTGCCCCATGTCGTCCTCGCGATGGGCATCGAAGCCCGCGGACACTAGGATCAATTCCGGACGGTGCGCCTCCAGCCGCGGCAGCCAGGTGTCCGTGACGATGGTCCTGACCGCGGCGCCAGCCGTGTAGGCCGGCACGGGCACATTGAGCATGTTGGCGGCCGGATGGTCCGCGCCGCTGTTGGGAAAGAACGGATGCTGGAAGAAGCTGCACATCAGCACCCGATCGTCCCCGGCAAAGACATCTTCGGTGCCGTTGCCATGATGGACGTCGAAATCGACGATCGCCACGCGCGTCAGGCCGTGAAAGTCCATGGCATGCTGCGCCGCAATGGCGACGTTGTTGAAAAAGCAGAAGCCCATGGCCTGCGACCGGCACGCGTGGTGCCCGGGCGGACGCACGGCGCAGAAAGCCGTTCGCGCCTCGCCGCCCAGCACGGCATCGACCGCCGCCACCCCCGCTCCCGCCGCATGCAACGCCGCCTCGAAGGTGTGCGGGTTCATGAGCGTATCGGGATCGATAGGGTAATACCCTTGGTCCGGCGTATGTTTCTGCAAACTGTCCAGGTACTGGACAGTGTGCACGCGCAAGAGGTCATTGCGGGACGCCTGCGGCGCCTGCCGGTCATTCAGGTAAGGCATCAATCCGCTTGCGAGCAACTGATCGGAGATGGCGTCCAGCCTCTGGGGGCTTTCCGGATGCCAGCTTCCCATTTCATGCAAGCGGCATGCCGGGTGGGTAAGATACATGGTCTCCATAAGGAAGATTATGTTCATCTGTCGGCGAATACTGCAACTCGGCGCGCTTTCCGCTCTGCTGGCGGGGTGCTCCACCACCACTCCCACCGCAGCAACCTCCACTCCTTCCGCTTCCCAGACCGCTCAGGCTTCAGGGACGCCCGCCATCCGCATCGGGCCCAGCACGCCGACGCTCGGCCCCGAACTCGCGGACGACGCGCCCGCCACGCTGACGCCATCCGGCGCCTTGCGGCCCGACGTCCGCACCTTCGTCGAAAACCTGGCCGCCGAGCGTCAGCTGCCGCTGGCGCCGATGGTCCAGGCGCTGGAAAGCTCACGTTACAACGCCACGGTGGCGCGGCTCATCGCGCCCTCCCCACCCGGCAAGAAGGTCTGGCGCAGCTGGCTGACCTATCGCTCGCGCTTCGTCGAACCCAAGCGCATTGCCTGGGGCGTCGAGTTCTACAACGAAAACCGCGACCTGCTGAATCAGGCGGCGCAACGCTTCGGCGTGCCGGCCCCGATCATCGCCTCCATCATCGGCGTCGAAACGCTGTATGGCCGCAACATGGGCAATTTCCGCGTGCTGGACGCGCTGGCCACGCTGGCCTTCGACTACCCGGACCCGGCCAAGCCCGAGCGCGCCACGATGTTCCGCACCCAGCTGGCCGACTTCCTGACGCTCGTCATGAACGACAAGCTGGAACTGGAAACCAAGGGGTCTTACGCCGGCGCGATCGGCATGCCGCAATTCATGCCGACCAGCGTGATGCATTACGCCGTGGACGGCGACGGCAACGGCCATATCGACCTGACCAACAACACCCAGGACGCCATCATGTCCGTGGGCAGTTTCCTGGCGCAGCACGGCTGGCAGCGCGGCGTGCCGGTGTTCGCGCCCGTGGTGCTGCCCGCCGACCCGACCGCCTTGGTGGACGGCGGCCTGGAGCCCAAGCAAAGCTGGACCACGCTGACGGCGGCCGGCTCGCGCCTGCAGCCCGGCGCATCCAGCGATGGCTGGGTCAGCCAGCCGCTGGGCGTGGTGGATCTGGTCGAGGAAATGCGCGGCACGGCGCAGTATCGCGTGGGGACGCCCAACTTCTTTGCGCTCACCAAGTACAACCGCAGCTACTTCTACGCCACGTCCGTGGCCGACCTGGCCACCGAGATCGAGGCCCGGGTGACGCGATGATCGCGCGCGCGCCGATTTTTCCCGCGCGGTGACTGCTGCCGCGCGGATGGACAAACGCCCCGGCGGATTCAACCGCCGGGGCGTTTTTTCATTCAAGGGATTGCCGCCTCGTCCTGGGCGGCACGCCACGCAATCCCGCGCGGGCCAGCCAGCAGGTCAGTTGAAGACGCCCGTGGACAGATAGCGGTCGCCGCGGTCGCACACGATGAACACGATGGTCGCATCGTTGACGCGCTCGGCAACCCGCAGGGCCGCGACCAGGGCGCCGGCCGACGAGATCCCGCCGAAAATGCCTTCCTCGGCGGCCAGCCGCCGCGCCATCACTTCGGCTTCGGACTGCTGGATGGACTCGTAGGCGTCCACACGGCTGCGGTCGAAGATCTTGGGCATATAGGCCTCGGGCCATTTGCGGATGCCCGGGATCTGCGATCCTTCGGCCGGCTGCGCACCCACCACCTGCACGGCGGGGTTGCGCGACTTGAGGTACGTGGACACGCCCATGATCGTGCCCGTGGTGCCCATGGCGCTGACGAAGTGCGTGATGCGTCCTTCCGTCTGGTTCCAGAGTTCCGGGCCCGTGGTTTCAATGTGCGCGCGCGGATTGTCGGGATTGGCGAACTGGTCCAGCACCAGCCCCCGGCCATCGGCCTGCATCTCGGTGGCCAGGTCGCGGGCGTATTCCATGCCGCCCTTGTCGGCCGGCGTCAGGATGAGCTCAGCGCCATACGCCGCCATGGCGGCACGCCGCTCGACGGACAGGTTGTCCGGCATGATCAGGATCATGCGGTAGCCCTTCATGGCGGCGGCCATGGCCAGCGCAATGCCGGTATTGCCGCTGGTGGCTTCGATGAGCGTGTCGCCCGGCTTGATGTCGCCGCGCTCTTCCGCGCGCTGGATCATCGACAAGGCCGGGCGATCCTTCACGGATCCCGCCGGGTTGTTGCCTTCCAGCTTGGCCAGGATGACATTGCCGCGCGCGTCGCCCGCCGCCCCGGGAATGCGCTGCAGGCGCACCAGGGGCGTGTTGCCGACGGTCTGCTCGATGGTGGGGTAGGTAGTAGTCATGCGGTCGATCATAACTCCGCCCGGCGCCGCGCGGCCCCAAAAGCCGCGCACACGCCAGGGGCTCCCCGCATCGCCGGGATGCGGGGATGCGGGGATGCCGGATCGTCGGATAGTCGGATCGTCGGATCGCCGGATCGCTGGATCGCTGGACCTTGGGATCGCCGGATCGCCGGATCGGCTGATCGGCTGATCGGCTGATCGCCAGATCGCCGGGCTCAGGGCTTGGCGCGGGCCGGGACCGGCGCGCCGCCCGCCGTGGACGCCCCGGCCGGCTTTGCCGCAGCCGCCTTGCCTGCTGCGGCGCGGGCTGCGGGCGCGGTTGCCGCCGCAGACTTCGGTGCGGCGCCCGCCGCGCCGATCGTCAGGCCCGCCGCTTGAAGCGCCTGCGCCTTTTTCTGTCCGATGCCCCGCACACGCTCGGTCAGGTCGTCCAGCGATTCGAAACGGCCACCGCGCTCGCGTTCGCGCACGATGATGTCGGCGGTGCGCGGGCCGATGCCCCGCAGGCCTTCAAGCTGGGCCGCCGTTGCCTGGTTGATATCCACGGCCTGGGCGGGCGGCGCGGCCACGCCAAGGCCGGCGGACAGCAGCAAGGCGCCAAGCGCCTGCCGCAGCACACGCTGGCCCGTGCGCGGGCAGGCGGGCATGGCGGCCGGACGCGCGCGGCGCCACGGCGCGAGCGGCAGATGGCGGGCAACGGTGGAATGGACTAAGGGATTCATGGGTTCTCCTGACGGGTCGGAGCGCAGCGGTTGCCACGCCTTGTTCCCATCATCGGGCGCCGCCCCGCGCCGCGCCCGGCGAGTGAATCAATTCATCCAGCCCGGCAACCACGCAGGCGAAAAAAAGCCACCGCATGGCGGTGGCCTTGTCGGATCGGCTGCCGGAAGGATTACTTGCGGGCGCGCCAGTAGCGCACGTATTCGGCCACACCCGTCTGCACATCGCGCATGGGTGCCGTGAAGCCGGCGGCGCGAAGCTGCGTGACATCGGCCTGCGTGTAGCTTTGGTAGCGGCCCTTGAGGTCGTCCGGGAACGGGATGTAGCGGATCAGGTCCAGTTCGGCCAGCTGCGCCAGCGTCAGCTCGGCCTCGCCACGCTCGGCGCGCAGCGTGTTGACCACCGCGGCCGCCACGTCATTAAACGGCTGCGCCTTGCCGGTGCCGCAGTTGAAGATGCCGGATTGTTCGGGATGATCCAGGAAGTGAAGGTTCACCGCGACCACGTCTTCGACCGAGATGAAATCGCGGCTCTGGCCGCCATCCACGTAACCGTCCCAACCCGCGAAGAGGCGCACGTGCCCGTGTTCCAGGAATTGGTTCATGTTGTGAAAGGCCACCGAGGCCATGCGGCCCTTGTGCTGCTCGTGCGGGCCATACACGTTGAAATACCGCAGGCCGACGACTTGCGCCGTCAGGCTGTCCATGCGCTTGCGCAGCACCTGGTCGAACAGCAGCTTGGAATAGCCGTAGACGTTCAGCGGGCCTTCGTTGTCGGGATGCTCGACGTAGGTCGTCGACCCGCCGTACACGGCCGCGGAGGACGCATACAGGAACGGCACGCGGCGCGTCTGGCAGAACTCGAAGAGCTCCAGCGTGACGCGGTAGTTGTTGTCCATCATGTAGCGGCCGTTGCGCTCGGTGGTGTCCGAGCACGCGCCCTGGTGCAGCACCGCGCGGATATCGGGCAGGCTGCCGTCGGCGACGCGGCGGCGGAAGTCGTCCTTGTCCATGTAGTCGGCGATCTTGCAATCGACGAGATTGACGAACTTGTCGCCTTCGGACAGGTCATCGACGGCAATGATGTCTTCGATGCCGCGGCGGTTGAGCCCGCGAACCAGGTTGCTGCCAATGAAGCCCGCGGCTCCGGTAACGACGATCATGAGGATTCTCCTGCCAATTCCGCGGCGGTGACGACGGACGTGCCCAGCTTGCCCACGGCGATGCCGCCGGCCTTGTTGGCCCAGCCCATGGCTTCGGCCCAGGGCAGCCCGATGGCGCGCGTGACCGCCAGCGTCGCAAGCACGGTGTCGCCCGCGCCCGACACGTCGAACACTTCGTGCGCCTGCGCATCGGTGTGATCGCGTCCCGCATCGGAAAACAAAGTCATGCCCTGCTCGGACCGCGTCACAAGCAGGGCTTCAAGGTCCAGATCCGCGCGCAGGCGCTGCGCGCGATCGGTCAATTCGGCCTCGGAATTCCAGCGGCCGACCGCCTGCTGCATTTCCGAGCGGTTGGGCGTGACCAGGGTCGCGCCGCGATAGCGCGAGTAGTCATCGCCCTTGGGATCCACCAGCACCGGGATGCCTGCGCTGCGCGCCAGCGCAATCAGCGACTCCACGCGGGTCAGCACGCCTTTGGCGTAATCCGACAGCACCACGATGTCGTGGTTGGCCAGGTGGCGCGCCAGGGCCGCGTCCACGGCGTCCAGCGACGCCTGCGAGGGATGCTGTTCGAAATCCACGCGCAAGAGTTGCTGCTGGCGGCCCAGGACGCGCATCTTCAGGGTGGTGTGCAGTTCGTTGTCGGCGATCAGGTCGCCCTGGATGCCGGCTTCGGTGGACAGGCGCCGGACGCTGTCGCCGGCCTCGTCCTGACCCAGCACGCCGACCAGCGTGACATGGCCGCCCAGCGCGGCCACGTTGCGCGCCACGTTGGCGGCGCCGCCCAGACGATCTTCGCGGCGGGCGACCCGCACGACCGGCACCGGCGCTTCGGGGGAGATGCGCTCCACTTCGCCGAACCAGTAGCGGTCCAGCATGACGTCGCCAACCACGAGCACGCGGCTACGCGAAATGGCTTCGGCGGGAAAAGAGTTCATTCAAGTTCTTCCAGACGGCGCGGCGCATAGGTTTCCCAGGCGTTGCAGCCGGGACATTGCCAGTAGAAGCGACGCGCTTGAAAACCGCAATTGCGGCATGCGTAGCGATCGAGCCGTTGCGTGTGTTTGTGGATCAGGCTGCGCAGCAGGGTCAGGTCCGCGCCCGGCACCGGGCCGTGGTCGCCATCGCTGTCGCCGTTGGCCAGTTCGGCCTCCAGGAGGCGATCCAGGCCGAGCAGCGAAGGATGGCTGCGCAGCGCGCCGCGCGCGAAGGCCCAAGCCGTCGCCGCGCCCTGCTGCACGCGCAGTTCCCGGAACACCACGTTGAACAGATCCAGGGACGCATGACGGCCGTACTGCTTTTGCAGGAAGTCCAGGCCCGCAGCGGCCTGGTTGGCGTTGCGATAGTTCGCCAGCAACTGCTCGGCCACCAGCCCGGCGTACTCGGACGCGTCGGTCATGACCGATTCCAGGTACAGCCTTTCGCGCTTGGGATCCTGCTCGATCAGCGCCAGGCGCGCGCGCAGCATGGCGGTGCGCACCTTGGCGCCCTTGCTCGAGGCGGCCTCGGTGGTGGTCAGCGCGTGGTCTGCGGCATCCAGCGCCTTGTGCGCGCTTTCGACGTCGGCGGGCTTGGCCGCCAGCGCGGTCTGCGCCTGCTCGCAGTAGTAGTGCACGATTTGCGGGACGGGCTCGTCGACCAGGCCCTGCAAGGTCTTGACGGCCTCGATCGCACGCGGCCAATCGTGTTCGGATTCATAGATGCGGATCAGCGAGCGCAGCGCGGGCAACGCATAACGCGTGTCCTTAAGCTGCTCGAAACCGCTTTCGGCCCGGTCCAGCATCCCGGCCTTCAGGAAGTCCTGCGCCAGTTCGTGCTGTGCGTGTTCGCGCTCGGCCTGCGGCAGGTCGGAACGGTTCAGCAGGCTTTGATGCACGCGGATGGCGCGCTCCATTTCTCCGCGGCGGCGAAACAGGCTGCCCAGGGCAAAGTGCAGCTCCGTGGTTTCCGGGTCCAGCTTGGCGACCTCGACGAACGCGTCGATGGCGCGGTCCGGCTCTTCGTTGAGCAGGAAGTTGAGCCCGCGGAAATAGGAGTCAGGCAGGCTGCGCGTTTCCCGCAGCATCTGCCGGATATCGAAACGCGCGGCCAGCCAGCCCAGCGCGAACAGCACCGGGACGAAAATCAACCACCAAGGTTCAAAATCCACTATTCGGACTCATGCGGTAATTCGGTGCAAAAAAGCAGGCGCGATGTCACAGCGGCGACATGGGAGCGACGGCTTCGGGGGGCACGACAGGCGTGGTGCCGTTGGCGGCGGCCTGGATGCGATCCAGTTCGCGGCGCAGGCGGATGGCCTCGCGGCGGCGGCGCAGCGCTGCGGGAACGGTCAGCAGCAGCCCGAACACCGCGCCAAGCACGAATACGACCAGCATGACGACGATCAGCGGGACGTCCTGGATGACGTAGTCGGCGTAGAACTTCACGGCGACGGGGTCGGTGTTCTTCAAGGCGAACATCAACACCGCCACAAAGACGAGCAATCGCAGGGCCCAGACGAGATAGCGCATGGCGCATGCTCCAGATGATTCGAGACCGTCAATTGTAAGCGACGTCTTCACGGCGAGAGAAAAAAAAGCCCCAATGCGGAGCCCGGACAGCGAATGCCAAGGTGGGACGAACGCGTGAACGGGCGCCACAAAAACAAAGCCCCTTGATTTCTCAAGGGGCTTCGTTCGCGGTCCGATCTGCCCGAAGGCAGCTCTGCCTGGCCGACGCGTCAATGCATGGCGTGCAAACCTGCCATGGAAGACGGCATCGACTCGCTCGATCCGGAGGATTGAGCGTCCTCGTCATTGCCGCCGACCAGGTCCACCCGTTCGCGCAATTCCTTGCCTGCCTTGAAGTGCGGCACCTGTTTGCCAGGCACCAGCACCTGCTCGCCGGATTTGGGATTGCGACCGATGCGGGGAGACCGCTGCGACAACGAAAAACTGCCAAAACCGCGGATCTCGATGCGCTGACCCGAGGCAAGCGCCTGGGTCATTGCATCAAGTACGGTCTTGACCGCGTAATCGGTGTCGCGGGCGGCCAGCTGAGGATAGCGGGCCGCCAAGGCGGCGATCAGCTCCGACTTGGTCACGAATTAACCGTCGTTGCGCTGTTGGTCCAGCTTGGCCTTCAGCAGCGCGCCGAGGTTGGTGGTGCCGGACGAAGCGCTGGCGTCGGACATGCGCTGGATCGTGTCGGCGGTTTCGGCGTTGTCGCGGGCCTTGATCGACAGCTGGATCGAACGCGTCTTGCGGTCGATGTTGACGATCATGGCTTCGATGTTCTCGCCGGCGGACAGCACGGTGGTGGCATCTTCGACGCGGCCCGAGGAGATCTCGGAAGCGCGCAGGTAGCCTTCGACGTCCACGGACAGCGTAACCACGGCGCCCTTGGCTTCGACCGACTTGATGGTGCCCGGAACCACGGCGCCCTTGTCAAACGTGGCGACGAAGTTGTTGAAGGGGTCGCCTTCCAGCTGCTTGATGCCCAGCGAGATGCGTTCCTTGTCGGTGTCGATGCCCAGAACCACGGCTTCGATTTCGTCGCCCTTCTTGAAGTTGCGCACGGCTTCTTCGCCAGCTTCCGTCCACGACAGGTCGGACAGGTGAACCAGGCCGTCGATGCCGCCGGGCAGGCCGACGAACACGCCGAAGTCGGTGATCGACTTGATGGCGCCACGGACCTTGTCGCCACGCTTGAAGTTCGTGGCGAACTCTTCCCACGGGTTCTGGCGGCACTGCTTCATGCCCAGCGAAATGCGGCGACGGTCTTCGTCGATTTCCAGGACCATGACTTCGACTTCTTCGCCCAGGGTCACAACCTTGCGCGGGTCGACGTTCTTGTTGGTCCAGTCCATTTCGGACACGTGGACCAGGCCTTCGATGCCGGCTTCGACTTCAACGAACGCGCCGTAGTCGGTCAGGTTCGTGACCTTGCCGAACAGGCGGGTGCCTTGCGGGTAGCGGCGAGCCAGGCCCACCCACGGATCTTCGCCAAGCTGCTTGACGCCCAGGGAGACGCGGCTCTTTTCCTGGTCGAACTTGAGGACCTTGGCTTCGACTTCCTGACCCACTTGCAGGACTTCGGAGGGGTGACGCACACGGCGCCAGGCCATGTCGGTGATGTGCAGCAGGCCATCGATGCCGCCCAGGTCGACGAACGCGCCGTAGTCGGTGATGTTCTTGACCACGCCCTTGACCACGGCACCTTCGTGCAGGGTTTCGAGCAGCTTTTGACGCTCTTCGCCCATGCTGGCTTCCAGCACCTGGCGACGCGACAGCACAACGTTGTTGCGCTTGCGGTCGAGCTTGATGACCTTGAATTCGAGGGTCTTGCCTTCGTACGGGGTGGTGTCCTTGACCGGACGCAGATCCACCAGCGAACCCGGCAGGAACGCGCGGATGCCGTTGGTCATGACGGTCAGACCGCCCTTCACCTTGCCGGTGATGGTGCCGGTAACCAGTTCGCCGTTCTCCAGGGCCTTTTCCAGTTGCAGCCAGGCCGACAGGCGCTTGGCGCGGTCACGCGACAGGATGGTGTCGCCGTAGCCGTTTTCCAGGGAATCGATGGCCACCGAGACGAAATCGCCGGGTTGCACTTCGAGCTCGCCCTGGTCGTTCAGGAACTCTTCCAGGGGGATCAGCGCTTCGGACTTCAGGCCGGCGTTGACGACGACGAAATTGTGGTCGACGCGCACGACTTCGGCGCTGATGACCTCGCCGGACTTCATGTCCTGGCTCTTGAGGCTTTGTGCGAAAAGGTCGGCGAAGCTTTCGCCGCCGGTGGCGGTAGTGGAAACGGAAGACATGGGGTTGAAATCCATTGGGCCGAAATGGCCGTTAAGAACACACCGCAGCGGATTGCCCGCCACAGTGGAGTCAAAATACCTGCCGGCTGGCTGACCCTTGCGGGGTGGCCCGTGGGGGAGTCGCCTGGCTTGAGCAGGGCCTAATCAAAAAACTGCTTTAAGTGCTGCGTCGCGCATCACTGGCTGGCTTGCTGCCAGAAATCCAGTATTGCCTGCACCGTTTCTGCGATTGTCAGGTTGGACGAATCCAGCACGTGTGCATCTGCTGCGGGAGCGAGCGGCGCGGTGGCGCGCCCGGTATCGCGCGCATCACGCTCGCGCATATCCCGCAAAAGGTCGTCTAGATTAGCAGAAATTCCCTTTTCGATCAACTGCTTACGCCGCCTCTCCGCCCGGGCGACAACGTCGGCCACCAGGAAGACCTTCAGGGACGCATCCGGGAACACGACGGTGCCCATGTCACGGCCGTCCGCCACCAGGCCAGGCGGCAGCCGGAACGCGCGCTGGCGCTCGAGCAGCGCCTGCCGCACGCCGGGAAAGGCAGCCACGCGGGACGCGAAATTGCCCACTTCCTCGCGGCGGATGTCATGGCCCGCATCGGCGCCCTCGAGGTACACGTGGGGCCCCTCGAAACGCACATCCAGCGTCTCGGCCACGCGCGCCACGGCCGGCTCGTCCTCGGCGGCAACGCCCCGGTTGATGGCGGCCAGCGCGGTCAGGCGGTACAGCGCGCCGCTGTCCAGCACGGCCCAGCCCAGCGCCTTGGCGACGCGATGAGCCACGGTGCCCTTGCCGGAGGCGGTGGGGCCGTCGATCGTGATGACCGGGGCCAGTGAGGCGGAAGTTGAAGCTGTCGAAGTCATGGATGCCATGCAGCGCTAGGCCGACACCAGGCCGGCGTAGACGTCAAAGTAACCCGGGAACGTCTTGCTGACACAACCGGGGTCGAGAATGCGGACCGCCGCCGGGCCAAACGCCGCCAGCGAGAAGCACATGGCCATGCGATGGTCGTCCCAGGTGCCGATGTGCGCATCGCGCCAGGCGTCCTGCGCCGGCGGCGTCACCTGCAGCCAGTCGGGGCCGGATTCCACCCGTGCACCCAGCTTTTCAAGCTCGGTCTGCATGGCGTGGATGCGGTCCGTCTCCTTGACGCGCCAGCTGCCGATGTTGCGCAGCCGGCAGGGGCCGTCGGCATACAGGGCCAGCGCAGCGGCCGTCATGGCGGCGTCGGGAATCAGGTTGAAATCGGTGTCGAAAGCCTTCAGGCGCGCGCCGTCGGCGACCTGCACACCCGAGACTTCGATCCAGCCCGGGCCGTAGGTGACCTGGGCGCCCATGTCGGCCAGGGTGCTCGCGAATCCCACGTCGCCCTGGATGCTGTCGGCGCCCACGCCGGTCACCCGCACGGGGCCGCCGCCGATGGCGCCCAGCGCCAGGAAATACGACGCCGTCGATGCGTCCCCTTCCACGGCGATCTCACCCGGGCTGCGGTATGCCGCGCCCGCCTCCACCACGAAACGGCTCCAGCCATCCCGCTGCACCAGCACGCCAAAGCGCGCCATCAGGTTCAGGGTGATTTCGATATAAGGCTTGGAGATCAGCTCGCCCACGACCTCGATGGTCACCGGCTTGCCGCTGCGGGCCGCCTGCAGCGGCGCGGCCAGCAGCAATGCGGTCAGGAATTGGCTCGACACCGAACCCTGCACGCGCGTCACGGCGTTCTCGGCGATGTCGCCGCGGCCGATGTGCAGCGGCGGATAGCCCGGCTGCCCCAGGTAGTCGATGCGCGCGCCCAGCGCGTTCAGCGCATCGACCAGGTCGCCGATGGGACGTTCGTGCATGCGCGGCACGCCGGACAGGCGATAGTCGCCGCCCATCAGCGCCAACGCCGCCGTCAGCGGGCGGATCGCGGTGCCGGCATTGCCCATGAAAAGGTCGGCGCTTTCCACCGGAAAGCGGCTCACGCCCTGCACCGTCACGCGGCCGGCGTCCAGGTCGGACACCTGCACGCCCAACTGGCGCAACGCAGCCAGCATGACGCGGGTATCGTCGGAGTCCAGCAGGCCGGTAATGACGGTCGTGCCCTCGGCAATGGCCGACAGCAGCAGCACGCGGTTGGAAATGCTCTTGGATCCCGGCAAGGCCATCATGCCCTGCGCGCGCCGCACGCGCGGCAGATCGAGGTAAGGCAAAGCGCCCATTGAACTACTCCTTGCGCCAGCCGCGGCGCGCACGCGCCGCCGTGTCCAGCAACGTCAGCAAAGCCTCGCCGTCGCCATCGGCAATAGCGCGCTCGGCACGGTCCAGCACCCCGCGCACCGCAGCCAGTTCGGCCAGCATCGCGTCGCGGTTGGACAGAAAGATGTCGCGCCACATCTCGGGCGATCCGGCGGCGATACGGGTGAAGTCGCGAAAGCCGCTGCCCGCCAGGTCAAGCCGGGTCTGGGCGTCGGCGGCCGTGGCCACCTGTTCCATATACACCGCGGAAAGCAGATGCGGAAGATGGCTGACCGACGCGAGCACACGGTCGTGCGCGCCTGCCTCCATGTCGATCACGTCCGCGCCGCAGGCCTGCCAGGCCCGGCGCACCAGCGTCAGGGCGGCTGCCTGGTTTTCCGGCACGGGCGTGAGGATGACGGTGCGACCGCGATACAGGCTGGCGTCCGCCGCCTCCGGCCCGGTACGCTCGGCGCCCGCGATGGGATGGCCCGGGACGAACTGCCCAATGCGGTCGCCCAGCGCCTCGCGCGCGGCGTCGACCACCTCGGCCTTGGTGCTGCCGCCATCGGTCAGGATGGTATTGGGGGCAAGGTGCGGCCGCATCTGCGACAGCACGTTGGTCAGGCCGCCAACCGGCGTGGCCAGCATGATGAGATCCGCCTGGGCGGCCGCGGCTTCCGCTGGCACGGCCTCGTCGATCAGGCCCAGCGCGACGGCGCGTTCCAGCGACTGCGCATTGCGTCCCACGCCCAGCACCTTGCCAACCTGCCCGGCTTGGCGCAAGGCCGCCGCGAACGAACCGCCGATCAAGCCGACGCCAACTACTGCCAACACAGGAATCAGGGGGCCCGCGGCCCCCTGATCGCAAGAAGGTAACGCGTCGTTCATGCGGTCAGGATGGCGGTCAGGGCGTCGATGAATCGGGCGTTTTCATGGGGCAGTCCAATGGACACGCGCAGCCACTCCGGCAGGCCGTCGCCGGCCACCGGACGCACGATGACGCCACGCTTGAGAAGTTCAAGGTTGATGCGCGGCGCGTCGCCCACGTGGACCAGCACGAAGTTGCCGTAGCTGGGCACGTAACGCAGGTTGAGCTTGTCGAACGCGGCGCAGAGCTGAGCCTTGCCCGCCTTGTTGGAGGCGTAGGCTTCTTCCAGGTAGTCCGCATCGCCGAGCGCGGCGATGGCCGCGGCCTGGGCCAGCGTGTTGACGTTGAACGGCTGGCGCACGCGGTTCAGCAGATCGGTCAGGCCGGGCTGCGCGACCGAGAACCCGACACGCAGGCCCGCCAGGCCATAGGCTTTGGAGAACGTGCGCGACACGATCAGGTTCGAATAGCGGCGCACCAGCGCGGTGCTGTCAAAGCGCAAATCGGGGTCGAGGTATTCGTTGTAGGCCTCGTCCAGCACAACGGTGACGCGGTCGCCATGGGCGGCCTGCACGCGTTCCAGGAATTCGGCGACCTTCTCGCCCGGCACGAAGGTGCCGGTCGGGTTGTTCGGGTTGGCGATGAACACCAGCCGCGTGTCGTCGGCGATCGCCTCGAACATCGCATCCAGGTCATGGCCGTGGTCGACGGCGGGCACCACGATGTGGCGCGCGCCGCGCGCTTGCGTGGCCAGGCGGTAGACCGCAAACGAGTGCTGCGCGTACACCGCCGACGTGCCCGGTTCCAGCAGCGCGAGCGCGGCGATTTCCAGGATGTCGTTGGAACCGTTGCCCAGCGTGATCCAGTTCATCGGCACGCCATAGCGTTCGGCAAGCGCCGCCTTCAGGTCGAAACCGTTGGGGTCCGGATAGCGCGCCAGCGATTCGGCGGCGGCCAGCATGGCCGCGCGCGCCGACTTGGGCATGCCAAGCGGGTTTTCGTTGGAAGCGAGCTTGACGATGGTGGCCGGATCCAGCCCGAACTCGCGGGCCAGTTCTTCAATCGGCTTGCCGGCCTGGTACGGGGCAATGGCACTGACGTGCGCGGGGGCAACGAGGGGCTTGGATGCGTGGGTCATGATGTGGGATTCACTGCGCCGGGTACGAGCCCAGCACTTTGAGGTAGGCAACCTGCGCCTGCAAGGCTGCCAGGGCGCGCTCGACATTCGGGTCGTTCCGGTGGCCCAGGACGTCGACGTAGAAATAGTATTCCCACTGGCCGGTGCGCGCCGGGCGCGACTCGAAGCGCGTCATCGACACGCCGTTGGCGGCCATGGGCGCCAGCATTTCATAGACGGCGCCCGCGCGGTTGGGCACCGCCAGGATCAGGCTGGTCTTGTCCTTGCCGCTGACGAGCGGCTCGATGTTGCCGATCGCCAGAAAGCGGGTGCGGTTGTGCGGGTCGTCCTGGATGCCGGCGGCGATGATCTGCAGGTTCCAGGCAGGCGCCGCGACATCGCCGGCAATCGCCGCGATGGTCGGATCCCCGGCGGCAGCGCGCGCCGCTTCGGAGTTGCTGGACGCGGCCACGCGCTCGACGTCAGGATAGTTGCGCGTCAGCCAGCCCTGGCACTGGGCCAGCGCCTGCGGATGCGCGGAAATGGTCTTGATGCCGTCCATGCTGCCCGATTGCGACATCAGGCAATGACGAATCACCAGCGAACGCTCGCCCAGGATCTTGAGCGGGGTGTTCAGCAGCAGGTCCAGGCTGCGGTTGACGGCGCCTTCGGTCGAATTCTCGACAGGCACCATGCCCACGTCGGCCTGTCCGGCCTCGACGGCCCGGAAGACTTCGTCGAACGAGGCGCAAGGCAGCTTCTGCACCGCATGGCCGAAGTGTTCCAGCGCGGCCTGTTCCGAAAACGAACCCTGCGGGCCCAGGAACGCGACCGTCATGCCGCGCTCAAGGCCGCGGCATGCGGAAATGATTTCGGTCCAGACCGACGCCACGCCGGCATTCGGAAACGGACCCGGATTGATCTGCTGCAGGCGGCGGATGACTTCGGCCTCACGCTCGGGCCGCAGCACGGGGCCATCGGCGTGCGCCGCATGTTTGGCCTCGCCCACTTCCAGCGCGGCGCGGGCGCGCTGCGACAGGAGATCAAGGATTTGCGCATCGAGGTCGTCGATACGCTTGCGCAGGGGAAGCAGCTTGCGCTGCAGCTCTTCATCCATGGCGGCGCTCGAAGTCCTTCAGGTACTCGACCAGCGCCTTCACGCCTTCGAGCGGCAGCGCGTTGTAGATGGAGGCCCGCATGCCGCCCACGCTCTTGTGGCCCTTCAGCTGCGTGAGGCCCGCTGCCTCGGCGCCCTTCAGGAAGGCGTCGTTGAGCGACTCGTCATGCAGCACGAACGGCACGTTCATGCGCGAACGCACGGGCGCGTGAATGGGATTGCGGTAGAAACTGGTGCTGTCCAGATAACCGTACAGCAGGTCGGCCTTGGCCTTATTGGCCGCTTCCATGCCCGCCACGCCGCCGTTGGCCTTGACCCACTTGAACACCAGGCCCGCGATGTAGATCGCAAAGGTGGGCGGGGTGTTGTAGCGCGAGTGTTCGGCGGCCACGTTGGCGTAGTCGAACGCGGACGGGCAGATCGGCAATGCCTGGCCGATCAGGTCGCGGCGCGCGATGACCATGGTGACGCCGGCCGGACCAGCGTTCTTCTGCGCGCCGGCGTACATCATGCCGCAGCGCGTCACGTCCATCGGGCGCGACAGGAAATGCGAGGAAGCGTCGATGACCAGCGGCACGTCGGGCGCGCCCAGGTCGGCGGTATCGGGCCAATCCAGGAACTCGACGCCGCCGATGGTCTCGTTGCTGCACAGGTGCAGGTAGGCCGATTCCTTGCGCACCTGCCAGGTGTCGGCAGCCGGTACCCAGGTCAAGGGCGCCTGCTCGCGGCCGTCGATCTGGGTGGCGTGGTCGGAACTGGCCGCGATATGCGTGCTGCCGTAGCGGCCGGCTTCCTTGTACGAGCGCTTGGACCAATGGCCCGTCACGACGAAGTCCGCAGCCGGCGCGCCGCGGCGTCCCATGAGATTCATGGGAACGATGGCGTTTTCCCCGGAACCGCCGCCTTGCATGAACATGACGGCGTAGTCCGCCGGCAGGCCCAGCAGGTCGCGTAGATCGGACTCTGCTTCATCGCAGATCTGCACGAAATGCTTGCCGCGATGGCTCATTTCCATCACGGACATGCCGCTGCCGTGCCAGTCCAACATTTCTGCAGCGGCTTGCTGCAGCACCACCTCGGGCAGGACCGAGGGGCCGGCCGAGAAGTTCCAGGGGCGGGCCATTATTGCTCCGTAGGTTCCGTCGAATCTGCTGCGTCGCTGCTGTCGTCGCCACCGGCTTGCTGGCCGTCTTCGTCCAGTTCGCCGTCGTCGTCCGCATCGCTTTCCACGACACGGCGCACGCCGGACAGCGTGCTGCCATCGTCGACGTTGATCAGCGTGACGCCCTGCGTCGCGCGGCCCATTTCGCGGATTTCCGCGACGCGGGTGCGCACCAGGACGCCGCCAGTGGTGATGAGCATGATTTCATCCGTGGGCGTGACCAGCACCGCACCCACGACCTTGCCGTTACGCGAGGTGGTCTGGATGGCGATCATGCCCTTCGTGCCGCGGCCGTGGCGCGTGTATTCCGCGATCGGCGTGCGCTTGCCGTAGCCGTTTTCGGTGGCGGTCAGCACCGTCTGCGTTTCGTCGCCGGCGACCAGCAGCGCAATCACGGTCTGCGTGTCTTCGAGCATCATGCCGCGCACGCCGCGGGCATTGCGGCCCATCGGACGCACGTCGTTCTCGTCGAAGCGCACGGCCTTGCCGGCGTCCGAGAACAGCATGACGTCATGCTTGCCATCCGTGAGGTCGGCGCCGATCAGGTAGTCGCCATCGTCAAGGTCGACGGCGATGATGCCGGCCTTGCGCGGGTTGGAGAAGTCGGACAGCGGGGTCTTCTTGACCGTGCCGCGCGAGGTCGCCATGAAGACGAAGTGGTCTTCGCTGAATTCCTTGACCGGCAGCACCACCGTGATCTTCTCGCCGTCGGCCAGCGGGAACATGTTGACGATCGGCTTGCCGCGCGAATTACGCGTGCCCTGCGGCACTTCCCAGACCTTCAGCCAGTAGACGCGGCCGCGGTTCGAGAAGCACAGCAGGAAGTCGTGCGTATTGGCGATGAAGAGCTGGTCGATCCAGTCGTTTTCCTTCATGGCCGTGGCCTGCTTGCCGCGTCCGCCGCGCTTTTGCGAACGGTATTCGGACAACGGCTGGCTCTTGATGTAGCCGCCGTGCGACAGCGTCACAACCATGTCGGTCGGCGTGATCAGATCTTCGGTATCCAGTTCCGTCGCGTTCAGTTCGATTTCCGAACGGCGCGAATCCTTGGCGCCGGTCGAGAACTCGGCCTTGATGGCCTGCAGTTCTTCGCTGATGATCGTCGTGATGCGCTCGGGACGAGCCAGGATGTCCAGCAGGTCGGCGATGGTGGACATGATGTCCTTGTATTCGCCGACGATCTTGTCCTGCTCCAGCCCGGTCAGGCGTTGCAGGCGCATGTTCAGGATTTCCTGGGCCTGGGTGTCGCTCAGGCGGTACAGGCCGTCGCCCTGAAGGCCGAACTCGACGCCCAGGTCGTCCGGACGGAAGGCCGCGCGGCCTCCCGGCGTGTCGCCGTCGGCGCGCGACAGCATTTCACGCACCAGCGACGAATCCCAGGACTTCGCCATCAGTTCCTGGCGGGCCACCGGCGGGGTCGGCGCTGCCTTGATGATCGCGATGAAATCGTCGATGTTGGCCAGCGCCACCGCCAGGCCTTCCAGCACGTGGCCGCGCTCGCGGGCCTTGCGCAACTGGAACACGGTGCGGCGCGTGACCACTTCGCGGCGATGCTGCAGGAAGTAATCGATCATCTGCTTCAGGTTGAGCAGGCGGGGCTGGCCGTCGACCAGCGCCACCAGGTTCATCCCGAAGGTGTCCTGCAGCTGGGTGTTCTTGTAGAGGTTGTTCAGCACGACCTCGGGCACTTCACCGCGCTTGAGCTCGATGACAAGGCGCATGCCGTCCTTGTCGGACTCGTCGCGGATGTCGGAGATACCTTCGATCTTCTTGTCGTTGACCAGCTCGGCAATGCGTTCCTGCAGCGTCTTCTTGTTGACCTGGTAGGGAATCGCGTCGATCACGATCGCCTGGCGATTGCCCTTCTCCATGTCTTCGAAGTGCGTCTTGGCGCGCATGATGACGCGGCCGCGACCCGTGCGATAGCCTTCGCGCACGCCGGACATGCCGTAGATGATGCCGCCCGTGGGGAAGTCCGGCGCCGGGATGAGCTCGATCAGCTCATCGACCGTGCACGCCGGATTGCGCAGGCAGTACAGGCAGCCGTCGACCACTTCCTGGAGGTTGTGCGGCGGAATATTGGTGGCCATGCCCACCGCGATGCCCGAGCTGCCGTTGACAAGCAGGTTGGGCAGGCGCGACGGCAGCAGCAGCGGTTCCTGTTCGCTGCCGTCGTAGTTGGGTCCGAAATCGACGGTTTCCTGGTCGATGTCGGCCAGGAGCTCGTGCGCGATCTTGGCCAGGCGGATTTCGGTGTAACGCATCGCGGCGGCGTTGTCGCCGTCGATGGAACCGAAGTTGCCCTGCCCGTCGACCAGCATGTAGCGCATGGAGAAATCCTGCGCCATGCGGACGATGGTGTCGTAGACGGACTGGTCGCCGTGGGGGTGGTACTTACCGATGACGTCCCCGACGATACGCGCGGACTTCTTATAGGCGCGGTTCCAGTCGTTGTTCAGCTCGTGCATCGCGTAGAGCACGCGCCGGTGGACGGGCTTCAAGCCGTCCCGCACATCCGGTAGCGCCCGACCGACGATCACGCTCATCGCGTAATCGAGGTAACTGCGGCGCATCTCTTCTTCCAGCGATACCGGAAGCGTCTCCTTGGCAAAGGAATCCATATATATAACGACAGAATCGTGTAAGGAGGAACCCGGGCCGGGTAAACAGGAAATTCTATCATTCGATTGAGGGACCGGTCGGATGGGCCGTCGGAAGGCGCCGCAAGCGGACCGCGACGGATCGATCGGAAACGCCGCCCGGCCAAGCCCACCCGCGCCCCGCGGCCCTGTTGTCAAAAACCAACATGGGAAACGGCAGGAGTGCCGAAAACGTCATATCCAGCATTAATGCGCCTGTCCAGGGAAGCCAAAGCCCCCCAAATGCCTTAAGATTGTTTCCAGCACGCAGGAAACCCAGTAGCTATTCCTTTGAACCAGCTCTTGGCGTTGCTATACTGGCCCCGTTTTCCTGATATGCGGCGGGGGTTCGCTGCGAGTCACTTATCCAGCTTCAAGCTCAACGAGGAGAAACATGAACAAACCCTCCAAATTCGCTCTGGCGCTCGCCTTCGCCGCCGTCACGGCCTCTGGTGTAGCTTCCGCGCAAACCGTGGACAACTGGCGCAACCCGTTCGGTAACGTTTGGAAGAACGGTACGAACGAACTGTGCTGGCGCGATGCCTTCTGGACCCCGGCCACCGGCATCCCCGGTTGCGACGGCGTCCCGGTTGCCCAGCAGAAGGCGAAGCCGGCCCCGATGGCGGCAAAGGTCGTGTTCAATGCTGACACGTTCTTCGACTTCGACAAGTCGACCCTGAAGCCCGAAGGTCGCCAACTGCTGCAGCAAGTCGCTCAGCAAGCCAGCACCATCGATCTGGAAACGATCATCGCCGTCGGCCACACCGACTCGATCGGTACCGAACAGTACAACCAGAAGCTGTCCGAGCGCCGCGCCGCTTCGGTCAAGGCTTACCTGGTCAGCCTGGGCATCGACCCCAACCGTATCTATACGGAAGGCAAGGGCGAACTGCAGCCGATCGCTTCCAACAAGACGAAGGAAGGCCGCGCCCAGAACCGTCGCGTTGAGATCGAAATCGTGGGTAGCCGCAAGTAATTGCTGGACTAGCTACAATAAAGGGGCCTCGCATAGCGAGGCCCTTTTTTTCGCCTGCGCAGCGCCCCTCGGGTGCAGCGCCGAGCCCTCTCCTCGCCTAGCGCGCTGGACCCCTCTATATATAGAGCAGCCTTACGCCGGACCGCCCATGAACACGCAAACTCACGACACCGCGCAAGCCTCCGTCAACGCCGACCAGGCCGAAATCGACAAGTTCAGCGCCCTGGCCAGCCGCTGGTGGGATCCCGAAAGCGAGTTCAAGCCGCTGCACGCCATCAATCCGCTGCGCCTGGAGTGGATCCAGGAATGCGCGGGCAGCCTGGCCGGCCGCAAGGTGCTGGACGTGGGCTGCGGCGGCGGCATCCTGTCGGAAGCCATGGCCCGCAGCGGCGCCGAGGTGACCGGCATCGACCTGGCCGACAAGTCCCTGAAGATCGCGCGCCTGCACGGTCTGGAATCGGGCGTGAAGGTGGAGTACCGCAAGGTGCCCGTCGAGGAACTGGCCGCCGAGCAACCCGGCCAGTACGACGTGGTGACCTGCATGGAAATGCTGGAACATGTGCCGGATCCCGCCTCGATCGTGCGCGCGTGCTCGACCCTGGTGAAACCGGGCGGCTGGGTGTTCTTTTCGACCCTGAACCGCAACGCCAAGTCCTTCGTGTTCGCCATCATCGGCGCGGAATATGTCCTGCGCCTTCTGCCGCGCGGCACGCATACCTACGACCAGTTCATCAAGCCGAGCGAACTGTCGGCCGCGGCGCGCGGCGCCGCGCTGGAGCCGGTGAGCATGCGCGGCATGGAATACAACCCGATCACCCAGATCTACTCGCTGTCGTCCGACACCTCGGTCAACTACCTGATGGCTACCCGTAAATGAGCGCCCTGATTCTGTTCGATTTCGACGGCACCCTGGCCGACACCGCCCCCGACCTGGCAGCCGCCGCGAACCGGCAACGCACCCGCCGCGGCCTGGAGCCAATGGCTTACGAGGTGCTGCGTCCCGTGGCGTCCCAGGGCGCGCGAGGCCTGCTGCGCGTCGCGCTGGACCTGCAACCGGGTCATCCGGACTACGAGCCCACCCGCCTGCAGTTCCTGGAAGACTACGCCGCCAGCTCGACGGTGCACAGCAAGCTGTTCCCGGGCATCGAGGAACTGCTGGCCGATATCCGCAACCGGGGCATGTCCTGGGGTATCGTCACCAATAAGGTCACCTACCTGACCTTGCCCATCGTCGAATTCCTGGACCTGACGCGCGACAGCGCCGTGCTGGTGTGCGGCGACACCACCGCACACGCCAAGCCCCACCCCCTGCCCTTGCAGCACGCCGCGCGCGAAGCAGGCTTTGAGATCGACCGCTGCGTCTACGTCGGCGACGACCTGCGTGACATTCAGGCTGCCCACGCCGCCGGCATGCCCGCCGTGGCGGCTGCCTATGGCTACGTGGGCGAAGAAGACAACGTCATTGCCTGGCAGGCGGAAACCTGCGCCAATTCGCCCACGGAATTGTGGGCGGCCATCGAGCCCTTGCTGCCGCGCGACCTGCGCTGACCGTCGCGCACGGGCGGCCCGCCGGCTGCCCGTCCCGCCGGGGCGGCGTACGCGCCTGCCGGGTGCCCGCCACTGTTCGGCCTTATTAGCGCAACTGACCGAACAATCTATCCGGACGCCGGGGCTTTATCCGCCCCGCAATCTCCCCTAAAGTGTGAACCGTACACCGCGCTCCGGTTTTTTCGGATCGCTTCGCTACCGGCGCATGCCGGCGTCGTGGCCCAAGCAGGCTGCGGCGACTTCCCCGTGCTGACGGCCCTCAGCGTCCCGTCGCACCGTGCCCTGCCTGGCGTGGCGCACGCCAGACCTTTTAGACCTTGCCTTCAACTCCCTGCACGCGCGGCGCCTTCCGGCCTCGCGCCCAAGGAATGCCTATGCTTTTGCCCATCCTGCTTCTTTCCGCCGCCGGCTTCACCGTCCTGACCACCGAGTTCCTGATCGTGGGCCTCTTGCCCGGGCTTGCCCGCGACCTGAACGTCACCGTTTCCCAGGCCGGCCTGCTGGTGACGCTGTTCGCCTTCACCGTCGCGGCGACCGGCCCCCTGCTCACCGCCCTCATGGCCAACATGGAGCGCAAGCGCCTGTTCATCGGCGTGCTGGTGCTATTTGGGCTGTCCAATGCGCTGGCGGCGGTGGCGCCCAACATCTGGATCATGGCGATCGCCCGCTTCGTGCCGGCGCTGGCGCTGCCGGTATTCTGGTCGCTGGCCAGCGCCACCGCCGTGGAACTAGTGGGACCGGCACGCGCCGGACGCGCCATCTCGACGGTGGCCTTCGGCATTGTGGCCGCCACGGTGTTCGGCATTCCCATCGGGGTGCTGATCTCGGACGCCTTCGGGTGGCGCGCCGCATTCTGGGTGCTGTCCGCGGTGGCATTCGCCAAGGCCCTGCTGCTGCTCCTGACCTTTCCCAGCACGCGCGTCCGGGCCGACAGCGTGCGCCTGGTCACGCAGTTGCGCATCCTGCGCGATCCCATGGTGGTCAGCCACGTGTTGCTGTCGCTGCTGGTATTCACGGGCATGTTCACCGCCTACACCTACCTGGCCGACATGCTCGAGCGCCTGGGCGGTTTTGACGGCGAGACCGTAGGCTGGACGATGATGGCGTTCGGCGCGGTCGGACTGGCCGGCAACACGCTGGGCGGGCGCCTCGTGGACCGCAGCCCGCTGGGCGCCACGGCCCTTTTTTCGGCGCTGATGGCCGTGGGCCTGACGTTCGTTGCACCCGCCATGCAGTCGCATGGCCTGCTGGCGGTGGCGCTGGGAATCTGGGGCATCGCCCAGGCCGCGCTGTTCATCGTCTGCCACGTGCGGCTGATGAAGTCCGCCCCCGAAGCGCCCGCCTTTGCCGCGTCGCTGAACATCTCGGGCGCCAACATCGGCATCGGCCTGGGCGCCGTGGTGGGCGGGCACGTGATCGACCACTACGGCTTGGCGGCGCTGGGCGGCGCGGCCGCCATCATCGTGGCGGTTTCCGTGGGCCTGGCCGCGCTGATGATGGCGGCGGCGCGCGGCCGGCGGCAGTCCAAGGCGGCGTGCGCCAACGCCATCTGAGCCGGCGCCCGTGTCCTGGCCGCCACGCCGGTTCCGGCGGGCAATTGCGCGATGGCAGGCTATTGCGTTTGACAGTACAATAGAGGTTCTTGGGGCCGATCCGGATTCGACGTGGGTCGCGAAACAACTCAGGGCATGCCGAGCACCAGTACGCTCGTTAAACCACTGGAACACTACAAACGCCAACGACGAGCGTTTCGCTCTCGCCGCTTAAGCGGTGAGCCGCTGCACTGATCTGTCCTTGGGTCAGGCGGAGGAAGGCAACTTCCTAGGGGGGTAACCCTCGAACCGCAGCAGCGACATTCACAAGGAATCGGTCTGCGCTGGGGTCACACGGCTCAGATTTAAATTACGTGAATCGCTTTGGTCCGGCCTGTCGGTTGGCTAAGTCCAAAGTTAAAACCAAATAAATCGACTACGCATGTAGAACTGGTTGCGGAGGGCTTGCGGACGGGGGTTCAATTCCCCCCGGCTCCACCAAATTCCGTTCAGCAACGTCAGCTGAAACCAAAAATCCTCAAGGATGCAGATCCTTGAGGATTTTTTTCGTCTGAGCCCGGCGGGGCCGCCGGCATTGCGGCGTCACTGCCGGTTGATCCAGTCTTGCGCGCCCTCGATGAACCACGGCAGATTCAAGCGTTCACCCTCGCCGGACTGGATGGTCAGGCGCTGGCCGGACGGGTTGGAATCTGCCCCTGCGGGGGAATCCAACGGCCGGCTGCGGTAGTCCACGTTGCTGCGCGGTTGCTGCGGCGTGTCGGCGCAGGCTGCGAGGGATGCGAGGGCTGCTCCGGCAAGGAGCAGCCGCAGCGCTGCGTGATGTGTCTTCATGGTGTGCGGGTTCCTGCTGGCGGCACAGGCCGGTGTGCCGGGCAATAAGGCCTTCCCCGTACCTTACTCGCATTGGGCTGCCCGCGTCAGCCTGCCCCCATCCGGCTGCCGCATCGACGACCAGATCAAGCTGCACGGCTACCGCATCGAACTGGCGGACTGGACGCACACGCTGGGCCGCTGGTCCTCGTTTGTGCGGGCCGTCAATCCGCACGTGAATCCGCTGCAGGCGCAGGTCGCCCAAGGTCGGTGCAGGAGATCGGCCCAGACCGGCAAGCCACCACCTACGCCAACGTGCAGGGGCAACCAGCCCTTTGACGTGCGCATCGACGGCAAGCTCGCCGGCACGCTGCAGGTGGCGCCCGACACGTTCCGCACGTTGGTGCCGCGGCGCGACGGCGGCAGGCTGTCCTTCAGCGCCATCGACGATAGTGCCGGCCTTGCAACCCAGTCACGCGCTTCATTGCCAGCGAGATCGCACCCCACTATGCCGAGTAGGAAGCCGCCGGCGTAACGCCGCGCGCGCTGTGGCGGCGCGCTGGCGAAGAGGGGTTGCTCAACTGCGCGCTGCCGGACCCCTATGGGGCAGGCGGCGACTTCGGTCATGCGGCCGCGTGATCGACTACCAGAACACCCGCTTCAACAGGCGAATGCACGCGCGCTGCGCATCTTCGGGGGCACGAGCGAGGTCATGCTGGAAATCATCGGCCGCAGCTTCAATTGACGCGGCGCGCGTCAGACGCGCGCGTCCATCCAGGCCTGCATCAAGGCGTGCGCCTCAGGCGTATCGCCGATCACCCACGGGTCCAGCGCGAAAGCCACGATGCGCTTGGCGCCATAGCCGCGCGCCACTTCCCATTGCTCGTACACCCGGGGAAAGTCGGCCGAACGGGCCTTGAACGTCGAACCGTCAGTCGCGCCTGACGGCAGTTCCTCGAAGAGCTCCAGGATCAGGTCGAACGACGCACGGCGTTCCAGCAGCATGTCGTGCAGCGGCGCCAGCGCGCGCAGGTTGTCCATCCCCGCCACCCCCACGCCATCCTGGATCATGGGATGGATACCCACGTGGTCCAGAATGCGGCTCCACAGTGTCGCCAGCGACCCGTTGCCCGGCAGCCGGCTGAAATAGGTGGAGATGCAGGGCACGTTGCCGCTGGTCTCCTGCGCCGCGCGCGACAGCGCGTCCAGCCACGGCATCAGCAGCGACTGGCGCTCGGCGGACGCCCAGTTGTACTGTTCCAGCTCATACGGCAGATACCATCCGCGGAAGGCGCGGCGCTGGTTCCAGCCGGATTCGCGCATGTACGCGATGCCGCGCTCGCGCGTCTGGTCCAGGAAGGCGGCCAGCGCGGGGGTGTCGGCGCGGGCCAGCACGTCCCACCAGCGCTGGTCGTACGGCAGGCCGACGTGGATGCCCAGGCCCTGGTGCGCGGCTTCGTCGAACAGCGTGTCCAGCAGCGCGCCGGGCGCCATCCAGTCGTCTGGCCGCCCGCCTTCCAGGCCGGTCCATTGCAGGAAGATCTCGCGGCTGCCCAGCCGGCGGAAACTGCGCAGCCGCAGCCGCCAGTCGTCAGGCGTCAGGTCCGCGTGGCTGCGCCAGAGCTGCAGGAACGTGGCATTTACGGAAACTGGCGGCGAGCATGCCGCCAAGGGCGCCAGCGCGCCGAGGGCCAGCGCCTGAAACAGGCGCCGGCGCAGGGGGGACTTGAGCCGCGGATGTTCCAGAAGACTGCCCTGCCCTTATCCGCGGTTGCCGAAAATGCCCGAAAGCGAACCCAGCAGATCGGCCGGGTTGAAGGATTGGCCGGGTTGCACCGCGCCGTCAGGCGTGGCCTTGTCGACCAGTTGCGGCAGCAGGGCCGACAGGGAATCCAGCACGGCGCTCTCGTCTTGCCCCGTCTTGGCGGCCAGTTCGTTCACGACGCCGGGATCCAGCACGGCGCCGAGCTGGCTCGGGCTGACGGGCAGGTTCTGGCCCGTGCCCACCCAGGACGCCACGACTTCGCCCAGTCCGCCCTTCTGGAAGCTGGCGATCAGCCCGGTCAGGCCGCCGGGGTACTTGTTCAGTTGTTCGATCAGCGCGGGCAGCAGCGAGGCCGATCCGCCTTGCTGACCGCCGCCGGCCATCGAGGCCAAAGTGTCCAATAGGCTCATTGCCGCGCTCCTGAAAAAGTCGGGAAATCAGTATAGGCCCATGAAAAGCGCGGTGTGCGTCAATGCTGTTGCCGCCAGCGACGACTTTGCAAAAGTTGTAAATCGCGCGCGCGGCCACGCGATCCGGTTCACCCTTTGGCCGGGGCGGCCGATGCCCGCAGCGCCTTCAACGCCTTCTGGCCCGCGCGCCCGTCCGGCGGCAGTCCCAGTTCGCGCTGGGCGGCCTGCAAGGCCTGGCGCGTACGGGCGCCGATCATGCCGTCGGGTTCGCCCAGGTCGTAACCCCGGGCGATCAAGAGGCGCTGCAGCTCGCGCCGCTCGGCGCGCGACAGGCCAGGATCGTCCGTCGGCCAGGCCTGCAACAGCGGACCGCCGCCCCGCAAACGGTCTGACAGATGCGCGATCGCCAGCGCGTAGCTTTCGGCCGCGTTGTACGAATACAAGGCGTCGAAATTGCGCGTGACGAGAAACGTCGGGCCGTTGCGGCCGGCCGGCAGCAGCAGCCCGGCCGGGGTGTCGCCCGCCGGCAACGCCCGCCCGTCGGCGCGCGTCACGCCCTGTCTGGCCCACGCGGACATCGGGCGTTTGTTCTTGCGGCCTGCCCCGGACGTATCCAGTCCGGCCGGCAGCTTGACCTCATAGCCCCAGACCAGCCCCGGATTCCAGCCCGCGCGCTTGAGGAAGTTGGCCGTCGACCCCAGCGCATCCGGCACGCTGTCGACCAGATCCCGGCGGCCATCGCCATCAAAGTCCACCGCCAGCCTCAGGTAGGTGGACGGCATGAACTGGGTCTGGCCAAACGCACCCGCCCAGGATCCGACAAGACGCTCGGGCGCAATGTGCTCGTCCTGGATGATCTTCAGCGTGGCAAAGAACTCGCCGCGGAAATACGCCTGCCGCCGGCCGTAGCACGACAGCGTGGACAGCGAGGTCAGCAACGGCCGGCCGCCCAGCGTGCGGCCGAAATTGCTTTCCACGCCCCACACCGCGGCGATGGTGGCCGGGTCCACGCCATAGCGCACCGAGGCCCGGTCCAGCTCGGCCTGCCACCGTGCCATGCCGGCCTGCCCGTCGGCCACGCGCTCGTCGTCCACCAGACCCGCCATGTAGTCCCAGATGGGCGTCTTGAATTCCGGCTGCGCGTCCAGCAGATCGATCACCGCCATGTCGGGCACAAGCTGGGCGGTATGCGTGTCGAACGTCGCGCCCGAGACGCCGGCCTTCAAGGCGGGCGCCCGCAGTGTCGACAGGCAGGCGGCAAAGGAGTCGGCGGCCAGCGCCGCAGGCGCGGGCAGGATCAGCGCGGCGGTCGTTACCGCGGCGGTCATCACCGCGGCGCGGGCGCCGCTCAACAGGGATTTCATGCTTGGGATTCCTTGGGAGGTGCGATCGCGGCATCGCCTTGCAGGCGCCGCGTCCAGTCTTCGACTTCACCGGCACGAGCGCGCTTTTCAAACAGCGCACGCCAGTTGGGCGACAGTTCGGGCAGCGCGGCAAGCGCGTGCAGCACGCCGGGATCGAGCACTCGGCGGTTCAGGATGTCCTGCACGCGCGACAGCGGCCATTGCGGATGCGGCCGCTCCGCAAGCGTGAGGGTGTCTCCAGCCGACAGCCAGCCCGTCTGCAGCACGCGGTAATACCAGCCCGTCATGCCGCTGGCCTGAACCTGCGCGGCCATGCCCTTGTGCTGGAACCGGTGATCCAGTTTCCAGCATGGCTGGCGCGCCTGCGACACCTGGATCAGCGCCGTGCCCGCGCGATAGATGTCGCCCACGCATACGTCGCTTTCGGTCAGGCCGGTCGTGGAAAGATTTTCGCCGAAGGCGCCGGGCGCACGCAGCACGGCGCGTTCGCCCAGCGCCTGGCGCCACGCGGGATAGTGGTCGTGCGCATAGTGATGCAACGCCTTTTCCGGGCCGCCATGAAAGCGCCGGTCCGCCTGTTCGTCTCCGTCCAACCCTTCCAGGCCCAGCCAGCGCCGTTCGGCAACCGGATGCTTGTCGATGCCGCTGTCGCGTCCCGAATCGCCCAGCGGCCGCACCGCGCCCGTCAGCAGGGCGTCGATCGTGATGTTCATTTTTCCGTCTTCCAATCAGCCGGCCTGCAGCGCGGCAAGCTCGTCGTCGTCGAATCCAGCGGCGCGCCGCGCCTCCAGGTTGAAGGGGCCACGCAGGCGGGGCGCCTGATAGCGCGCCGCCAGTTCGGCGTAGCAGGCAACCGGCTCCTTGCCCGCCAGCGCGCACTGCTGCTTGTACCAATGGTTGCCGATCGCGACATGGCCGATTTCGTCGCGCAGGATGATGTCCACGATGGCGGCGCTTTGCGCATCGCCCGCGCCCGCCAGCTTGTTCCGGATCATGGGCGAGGCATCCAGACCGCGCGCCTCGAGCGTGCGCGGCACCAGCGCCAGGCGCGCAAGCAGGTCGTCCCGCGTGCGCTCGGCCATATCCCACAAGCCGTTGTGCGCGGGGAAGTCGCCATAGGCGAATCCCAGCGCGTCCAGGCGCTGGCGCAGCAGGTCGAAGTGCAGCGCCTCTTCGCGCGCCACGCGCAGCCAATCGCGGTAGAAAGCCTCGGGCATGCCGGCAAAGCGCCACATGATGTCCAGCGCCAGGTTCACGGCGTTGAACTCGATATGGGCCAGCGCGTGCAAGAGCGCCGCGCGGCCCTCCTGCGTGGCCATGGAACGCTGGCTGACCTGGGCCGGCGGGACGAGTTCGGGCCGCGGCGGGCGGCCGGGCAATCCCTCGACCGGCGCAAAGACACGTGCGCAATCGAGCCGTGCATCGTCGGCAATGGCGCGCACGCGCGCCAGCTTCTCGGGCCATGCCGTGGCGGCCAGCGCCGCCAGCGCCTGCGCGCGGATGCAACGCGCATCGTCCTCCTGCCCGCCGGGGGCCGTCTTGCTGCTGTCCATGTTGCCGTCGTTCCCGGGCGCCGCCTGGGCGCCTCAAATCCCTGTCATTGCCATGGCTTGCACTCCAGGCATTGCCGAAGACTTTATCATTCGCGGATGGATCCCTTGCGCCTTACCTTGGAAACCGATCTGTCCCGCATCGACGCCCGGCAATGGGACGCGCTGGCCGGGGATCAGCCCTTTCTGCGCCACGCCTTTCTGCTGGCGCTGCACGAGACCGGCTGCGCATCGCGCCAGACGGGCTGGGCGCCGCATTTCATGGCGTTGTGGCGGGACGATGTGCTGGCCGGGGCCGTGCCGCTTTACCTGAAGTCGCATTCGCGCGGCGAGTATGTGTTCGACTACGCGTGGGCCGACGCCTTTCAGCGGCACGGCATGCGCTACTACCCGAAGCTGTTGTCGGCCATCCCGTTCACGCCGGTCACCGGCCCGCGGCTGTTGGCGGCCAACGACGAAGATCGCGCGACGCTAGTGCGCGGGCTGGTCGCGTTTGCCGAAGAGGTCAACGTGTCGTCGCTGCACCTGCTGTTTCCCATCGACGCCGACGTGCGCGCGTTGCGGGAAGCCGGCTTCATGATCCGCGAGAGCGTGCAGTTTCACTGGACCAATGCGGGCTACGCCGACTTCGACGCGTTCCTGTCCGCCATGAGCCACGACAAGCGCAAGAAGATCCGCCAGGACCGCAAAAAGGTCGCGGCGGCGGGCCTCGCTTTCCGCTGGCTGCGCGGCGGCGAAATTGGCGTGGAGGAACTGGATTTCTTCTACAGCTGCTACTGCCGCACCTACTTCAACCACGGCAACCCGCCCTACCTGAGCCGCGAGTTCTTCGAGCAGGCTCATCGCGACCAGTCCGACGCCTTCGTGCTGATCCTGGCCGAACGCGACGGCGAGCCGGTGGCGTGCGCCCTCAACCTGGCGGGCGGCGACGCCCTGTACGGGCGCTACTGGGGCGCGACGGAATACGTGCCGGGACTGCATTTCGAGACGTGCTACATGCAGTCGATCGCGTATTGCATCGCGCACGGCATTGCGCGCTTCGAAGGCGGCGCGCAAGGCGAACACAAGATGGCGCGCGGGCTGCTGCCTACGCCGACGTGGTCAGCGCACTGGGTGGCGCACCCGGGTTTTGCCGAGGCGATCCAGAACTTCCTGGACGAGGAAACCGCGGCAGTGACGGACTATCTGGGCGAACTGGAATCGCACACGCCGTTCAAGGGCTCGGGTATCTGACACCGACTTAAGAACGCCCGCCTGAACCGTCAGAGAAACCGGTCCAGCAGCTTGCGGCTGTGCTTGTCCAGCGACTGGATGTCGCGCACCAGGTAGAAGATGCCGTGGTTGTCGGCGATGAGCAGCGTCTGCGCGGACAGGCGGCGGATGTCTTCTTCGCCGCGCAGCGTGAACGAGGTCGCGCCGCGGTCGGTCTCGACCTTCCAGACGCTGGGCGTGGCGTAGGTGGACACGCTGGTCAGCTTGCGGATCTCGGGCATGAACTCGCGGCTGGCGAGTTCTTCTTCGATCAGGGCGCGCGGCTCGGCGGGGACGTCGGACAGGTGTTCGATCCACAGCAGCTCGTGCCCGTCGCTGGTCACCAGCGACAGGCCGCGTCCCGCCTCGCTGATCGGGAAGGCCCGCACCGGCAGGACGCCTTCATGCGATTCGCCGTCGGCGGACTGGAACTCCAGGCGGCCAAAGGCGTTGCGGCGCAATTGAAAGAACGGCAAGGTCATGGCGAGGTTATTCCGTTTCCGCGTCAGGCCACGGCGGCCATGTCTTCGCTGCCCGACGCCTGGGCGTCGGCTTCCGCCTGGCGCGCCTGCGCCTGATAGAGGCGGTAGTAGGCGCCCTCGCGGGCCATCAATTCTTCGTGCGGGCCCTGCTCCACGATCTGGCCGCGGTCCAGGACCACCAGGCGGTCGGCCTTGCGCAGCGTGCTCAGGCGGTGCGCGATCGCAATCGTGGTGCGGCCGCGCACCAGGTTGTCCAGGGCCTTCTGAATCTCTTTCTCGGTCGTGGTGTCCACCGACGACGTCGCTTCGTCCAGGATCAGGATGCGCGGGTCGATCAACAGCGCGCGCGCGATCGAGATGCGCTGGCGTTCGCCGCCCGACAAGGCCTGACCGCGTTCGCCCACCAGCGAGTCGTAGCCATGCGGCAGGCGCAGGATGAACTCGTGCGCATGCGCGGCGCGCGCCGCGGCCACGATCTCGTCACGGGTGGCGTCAGGCCGGCCGTAGGCGATGTTCTCGGCAATGGTGCCAAAGAACAGGAACGGCTCCTGCAGCACCAGCCCGATATTGCGGCGGTAGTCGGCCACGCGGACCGAACGGATGTCGGCGCCATCGACCAGCACCGCGCCTTCGGATACGTCGTAGAAGCGGCAGATCAGGTTGATCAGCGTGCTCTTGCCGGAACCGCTGTGTCCCACCAGCCCGATCATTTCGCCCGGCGCGATAGTCAGGTTCAGCCCGCGGATGACCTGGCGGTTGCCATAGCGAAAACCGACGTCGCGCAGCTCGATGCGGCCATTGATGTGCGGCAGCTTGGCGGGGTTTTGCGGCTCGGGCACGCTGGACACATGGTCCAGGATGTCGAAGATGCGCTTGGCGCCGGCAGCGGCCTTTTGCGTGACCGACACGATGCGGCTCATGGAATCCAGGCGCATGTAGAAACGCCCGATATACGCCAGGAACGCGGCCAGCACGCCCACGGTGATCTGCTTTTGCGAGACCTGCCAGATGCCGAAGATCCACACCACCAGCAAACCGACTTCGGTCAGCAGCGTGACGGTGGGCGAGAACAGCGACCACGTGGTGTTGACGCGATCGTTGACTTCCAGGTTGCGGTTGTTGGCTTCGCGAAAGCGCGCGACCTCGCGTTTTTCCTGCGCAAACGCCTTGACCACGCGAATGCCGGGAATGGTGTCGGCCAGCACGTTGGTGATCTCGGACCAGATGCGGTCGACTTTTTCGAAGCCGTGGCGCAGGCGGTCGCGCACGGCATGGATCATCCAGATGATGAACGGCAGCGGCACCAGCGTGACCAGCGCAAGCCACGGATTGATGCTGATCAGGATGACCGCCGTCATCGCGATCATGAGGATGTCGGTGGCGAAGTCCAAGAGGTGCAGCGACAGGAACACGCAGATGCGGTCGGTTTCGCTGCCGATGCGCGAAATCAGGTCGCCGGTGCGCTTTCCGCCGAAATACTCAAGCGAAAGCTGCTGCAAGTGCGCATAAGTGGTGGTGCGCAGATCGGCCCCGATGCGTTCGCTGACCCACGCCAGAATATACGTGCGCGCCCAGCCCAGCCCCCACGCCAGGATCGCCGATCCCAGCAGACCGCCCAAATACAGGCGCACCAGGCTGTAATCGATGGGTGCGCCGTTTTGGAACGGGATCAGCACGTCGTCCATCAAGGGCATTGTCAGGTACGGCGGCACCAGCGTGGCTGCGGTGCCCAGCACTGTCAGCAGAAAGCCTGCAAACAGCGGGCCGCGATAGGGCCGCGCAAACCGCCACAGCCGCAGCAGCGCCCAGGTGGTCGACGGCGCGGCCTGTTCCTGGTTGCAGGTCGGACATTCTTCCTCGCCCGCAGGAATGACGTTATTACAGATGGTGCAGGTGCGCTCTTCCAGCGCTTCGGCCTGTTTGCCCGACAAACGGATGGACTGCTGGGTTTCAAACTGCGCCAAAAGCCGCAACGCCGCGGGATTGCACGCCAGCGTGAACCGCCAGACGGCAAGGCGCGCGCTGTCGTCATGCAGTTCCAGCACGGCGGCGCCGGCATGGTCGCTGAGGGATAGCTTCAGTTGGGGGCCATATGGCCAGGATTCCCAACCGGAATCGTCGGGAAGGCGGGCGATCAGCCGTTTATCGGTGACGGCGACCAGCCCCGGCTGGAACTTCAAGCGCTGATCGAGGTCTATTTCGACCCAGGCCAGAAGGGTTTCGTCATCCGCCAGTTCGGTGCGGATTTCATCCCGCCAGCGGGCAGGAAATGCGTCGGCAAGGCCGGAAAGCAGGTTTGGTTTTTTCATTGGAACGCATACCGGGCCAGGACTCTGCCCTACTAGGCGGCAACCGGTTTGACGCCAGGGGCGGCAAACGTGTCCCTTCCTTACAACACAACGAGTTCACGCCATGAAGGCGTCGTATAGTATCAGCCGATTTTTCTAATTAGGAACATCTGGGATCCCCCACTCGTTGGCATTATTCTTAAGGCGCAACCCCAATAAAATCGCGGTCTTGCATAGGGGCGTCCGCGCGTGCCAACCTGCTTCTCGAGCGAATTAAAACATGAAAAAGAAAGACATTGAATTTATCGATGTCGTGGCTTTGCGCGGCCCGAACATTTGGACGTATCGTCCGGTCCTTGAAGCATGGGTGGATATCGGCGAACTGGAGGACTACCCCTCCAACACGATTCCCGGATTTTATGAGCGCCTGACCGAATGGTTGCCGACCCTGATCGAGCACCGGTGCAGCCCCGGCGTGCGAGGCGGCTTCCTGGCCCGCCTGAAAGAAGGCACCTGGCCCGGCCACATTCTCGAGCACGTCACGCTTGAACTGCAGAACCTGGCGGGCCTGCGCGGCGGCTTCGGCAAGGCGCGCGAAACCTCCAAGCGCGGCGTCTATAAAGTCGTTGTGCGCGCCTGGCAGGAACAGGTCACCCGCACCGCGCTGAACGAAGCGCGCGACCTCGTCATGGCCGCCATCGAGGACCGCCCGTTCGACGTGTCCGCCACCGTCGCCAAGCTGCGCAGCCTGGTCGACCGCCACTGCCTCGGCCCCAGCACCGCGTGCATCGTGGATGCGGCCGACGACCGCGACATTCCGTATATCCGCCTTTTTGAGGGCAACCTCGTCCAATTCGGCTACGGCTCGGCGCAGCGCCGCATCTGGACGGCCGAGACCGATCGCACCAGCGCCATCGCCGAGGGCATCTCGCGCGACAAGGACCTGACCAAGGAACTGCTGTCGACCTGCGGCGTGCCGGTGCCCGAAGGGCGCCTGGTCGACAGCGAGGAAGACGCCTGGGACGCCGCCGAAGACATCGGCCTGCCCGTGGTGGTCAAGCCCTACGACGGCAACCATGGCCGCGGCGTCTTCACCAACCTGACGACCCGCGAGGAAGTGGTGTCGGCCTACCGCGTCGCCGTGGATGAAGGCAGCGGCGTCATCGTCGAACGCTTTGTGCTGGGCAACGAACACCGCCTGCTGGTGGTGGGCAACCGCATGGTCGCCGCTGCTGCCGGCGAACCGGCGTGGGTCACGGGCGACGGCAAGTCCACGGTCGCCGAACTCATCGACAGCCAGATCAACACCGACCCGCGCCGCGGCCGCACCGAGAACCATCCGCTCAATTTTGTGCGCCTGGATTCCGCGGCCCGGCTGGAAATCGCGCGCCAGGGCCTCACCGAAGACAGCGTTCCGCCCGACGGCCAGCGCGTGCTGGTGCAGCGCAGCGGCAACGTCGCATTCGACGTGACCGACCGCGTTCACCCCAGCGTCGCGGCCACCGTGACGCTCGCGGCACGCATCGTCGGCCTGGACATTGCCGGTGTGGACCTGGTGGCCGAAGACATCACGCGCCCCCTGGACGAACAGCGCGGCGCCATCGTCGAAGTCAACGCCGGCCCGGGTCTCCTGATGCACCTGAAGCCCGCCGACGGCGCGCCGCGCCCCGTGGGCCGCGCCATCGTCGATCACCTCTTCCCCGAGGGCGAGGCGGGCCGCATTCCGATCGTCGGCGTGACCGGCACCAACGGCAAGACCGTCGTCGCCCGCCTGGTGGCGCGCCTCTTGCACCTGTCGGGCAAGCGCACCGGCCTGGCGTGCAGCGAAGGCCTGTATCTGGACCGCCGCCTGGTGCGAAAGGGCGACCGCGCCGACTACGCGTCGGGCACGCGCCTTCTGATGAACCGCAACGTGGACGCCGCCGTCATCGAGAACGACAGCGGCGTGATCCTGGGCCAAGGCCTGGCCTACGACCGCTGCCAGGTCGGCGTCGTCACCAACATCGATGACGGCGATCATCTGGGCGACTACGACATCAACGAAACCGAGCGCCTGTTCAACGTGTTCCGCACGCAGGTCGACGTCGTCCTGCCCGATGGCGTGGCCGTGCTGAATGCACGCGATCCGCGCGTGGTCGAAATGGCCGAGCTCTGCGACGGTTCCGTGATCTTCTTTGGCATCGACCCCGCCCTGCCCGCCATCGTGCAGCATCTGGCCCAGGACGGGCGCGCGGTGTTCGTGCGCGACGGCAGCATCGTGCTGGCCCGAGGCAGCCATGAGGAACGCCTGGCCGACGTCGCCGCCATTCCGCTGACGCACGGCGGCCGCGTGGCCTTCCAGGTCGAGAACGTGCTGGCGGCCGTGGGTTCGGCCTGGGCGCTGGACATTCCCGTTGAACTGATCCGTGCCGGCATCGAGACCTTCGACATCGATCAGGCGGATGCCCCGTGGCAGTTCACGCTGTTCGAGCGCAATGGCGCGACCGTCGTCGTGGACGACGTGCATAACGCGTCGGCGCTGCGCCCGCTGATCGCCGCCATCGACCAGTTTCCTTCCGGCAAGCGCGCCGCGGTCTACTCGGCCGGCGCGGACCGCCGCGACGCGGACCTGATCGACCAAGGCAAGCTGCTCGGCGACGCATTCGACCGCGTGGTCCTCTACGACGACACGACCGTGCGCAGCAAGCGTCCCGAGGGCGAGGCGCGCGCGCTGCTGCGCCAGGGCCTGGCGCAGGGCAGCCGCGTCAAGGACATCCAGGAAGAGCCTGACCACGGCAAGGCCATCGCCAGCGTGCTCGATGGCATCGGAAGCGGCGACTTCGCCCTGCTGCAGTCCGACGAGGCGTTCTCCGGCCCGACCATCGACCTGGTCCGCCGCTGGATCCAACAACACTGACACTATTGCGCACGCGTCCGCCCCCCGTGGCGGACGCGCGCCAGACGACAGGAAACCCTGCCATGGAAGTCTCCCGTATCCGAGCATTGCGCGGCCCCAACCTGTGGAGCAAGAACACCGCCATCGAGGCCATCGTGTCTTGCGGCGATGCCGAATGCTCCATCGATAACCTGCCCGAGTTCGAAGCCCGCCTGCGCGCGCGCCTGCCGCAGACCGGATTGCTGCGTCCCGAAGGCCATCAGGGCGCGGTGTCGATCGCGCACGTGCTGCAGATCGTCGCGCTGACGATGCAGGCGCACGCCGGCTGCCCTGTCACGTTCGGCCGCACCGCCTCCACCATCGAGCCCGGCGTGTTCCAGGTCGTGGTCGAGTACAGCGAAGAAGAAGTCGGCAAGCTGGCCATGGAACTGGCCCAGGACCTCGTGCGCGCCGCGCTCGATGACACGCCGTTCGACATCGCCGACGCCTTGAAGCGCCTGCGCGAACTGGACGAAGACGTCCGCCTGGGGCCCAGCACCGGCTCCATCGTGAACGCCGCCACGGCGCGCAACATCCCGTACCGCCGCCTGACGCAAGGCAGCATGGTGCAGTTCGGCTGGGGCAGCAAGCAACGCCGCATCCAGGCCGCGGAAACCGACCTGACCAGCGCCATCTCGGAATCCATCGCGCAGGACAAGGACCTGACCAAGATGCTGCTGGACGCCGCCGGCGTGCCGGTGCCGATGGGCCGTTCCGTGACCAGCGCCGAAGAGGCCTGGGAAGCGGCGCAGGAACTGGGCGGTCCGGTCGTGGTCAAGCCGCGCGACGGCAGCCAGGGCCGCGGCGTCGCAGTCAACATCGAGACCCGCGAGCGCGTGATCCAGGCCTTTGAAGTGGCCGAGGAAATCAGTTCCGAGGTCATCGTCGAACGCTACATTCCCGGCCACGATTTCCGCCTGCTGGTGGTCGGCGGCGCGCTGGTGGCGGCCTCGCGCCGCGATCCTCCGCAAGTCACGGGCGACGGCCAGCACACGATCCGCCAACTGGTCGATCAGGTCAACGCCGACCCCTTGCGCGGCGATGGCCACGCCACGTCGCTGACCAAGATCCGCTTTGACGACATCGCCCTGGCGACGCTGAAAAAGCAGGGCTTTGACGCCGATTCCGTGCCGCCCGCCGGCACGCTGATCTTCCTGCGCAACAACGCCAATCTCAGCACGGGCGGCTCGGCCACCGACGTGACCGACGAGGTCCATCCGGAAATGGCGGCGCGCGCGGTGTCCGCGGCCCGCATGATCGGCCTGGACATCTGCGGCGTGGACGTGGTGGCCGAAAGCGTGCACTACCCGCTCGAAGAGCAGCACGGCGGCGTGGTGGAAGTCAATGCCGCGCCCGGCCTGCGCATGCACCTGAATCCCTCGTTCGGCAAGGGCCGCGCGGTGGGCGAAGCCATCATCGCCAACATGTTCGCGGACGGCGAGGACGGCCGCATCCCGGTCGTGGCCGTCGCGGGCACCAACGGCAAGACCACCACGGTGCGCCTGACCGCGCACCTGCTGGGCGTGGCCGGCAACCGCGTGGGCATGACGAACTCGGACGGCGTGTACGTGGACAACCTGCGCATCGACACCGGCGACTGCAGCGGCCCGCGCAGCGCGCGCAGCGTGCTGATGCATCCGGACGTGGACGCCGCCGTGTTCGAAACCGCGCGTGGCGGCATCCTGCGCGAAGGGCTGGCGTTCGACCGCTGCAACGTCGCCATCGTCACCAACATCGGCATGGGCGATCACCTGGGGCTGGGCTACATCAGCACGGTCGAGGACCTGGCCGTGGTCAAGCGCGTGATCGTCCAGCATGTGCATCCGAGCGGCATGGCCGTGCTGAACGCGGCCGATCCGATCGTGGCCGAAATGGCGTCGAGCTGCCCGGGCGCGATCACCTACTTTGCCGAAGACCGCAATCATCCCGTGCTGGCCACGCACCGCGCGCAGGGCCTGCGTTCGGTGTACCGAGACGGCGATGCCATCGTGGCGGCGCAGGGAGCCGATGAAGTGCGCTTCCCGCTGGCCGAGATTCCGCTCACCCGCAACGGCACGGTCACCTTCCAGGTCGAGAACGCAATGGCGTCGATTGCAGCGGCATGGGCGCTGAACCTGGGCTGGGACGTGGTGCGCCGCGGGCTTGCCACGTTCGTCAACGATGCGCAGACGGCGCCGGGCCGCTTCAACGTGTTCGATTACCGCGGCGCGACCGTGATCGCCGACTACGGCCACAACCCCGACGCCATCCAGGCGCTGGTGCGCGCGGTGGACGCCATGCCGGCCAAGCGCCGCTCTGTCGTCATCAGCGGCGCGGGCGACCGCCGCGACGAAGACATCCGCATGCAGACCGAGATCCTGGGCGCCGCCTTCGACGACGTGCTGCTCTACCAGGATCAATGCCAACGCGGCCGCGAGGACGGCGAGGTGCTGGCATTGCTGCAGCAGGGCCTGGTGGGCGCCAGCCGCGCCACGCACATCGACGAGATCCACGGCGAGTTCCTGGCGATCGACACGGCGCTGGCACGCCTGAACCCGGGCGATCTGTGCCTCATCCTGGTCGATCAGGTGGAAGAAGCGCTGGCGCACATCGCCCAGCGCATTGCGCAGCCCTGACCGGGTCGTGCGACGAAGACGGGGCGCTCAGGCGCCCCGTTTTTTTTGTCCAGCACCGCGTCAGCCGTGCGGCGCCACCACCGGCGCCGAGGCCTGATACCTGTCGGTCACATGGGTGCATCCCACGGCAGCCATGGCGCCCAGCGCCAGCAAGATCGCGCTGCAAAGTCGTTTCGTCATGCGGGCTTTCTCCCTTCGGATGTGTCGAACCGCCAGCCGGTTCCCCGTGGACTATACCGGCCCGCCGACCGCCCGGCCACCCGCGCCATTGCTGGCGCTCGAGCGGATCGGTTACCAGCCGCGCTCAAAAGGGGTCAAATCGTTGCTCAAATGTAACTCGCCCCTATCGCTCCCGGGACGCGATTTCTCGTCTCAAACACGGGGCTTTTTCCACATTGGCGCAGTTACATTTCTCCACAGCGTCGTTTGACAGCCCCAGGGGGCGACTCGTAGCTTAGAACCTAGCTGATCAGTACCCAACACACCGCGTCACGGCAGCTTCATAGGCCATGAACCTGCCGCCGCACGTAACCAGAGAGAGGTCACCATGAACAACGACATCATCGCCGGAAAGTGGAAGCAACTGACGGGCAAGGCCAAGGCGGCTTGGGGTGAACTCACCGACGACGAGCTGACCCGCACCGAGGGCAATGCCGAACGCCTGGCTGGTCTGATCCAGGAGCGCTACGGCAAGACCAAGGACGAGGCGCAAAAGGAAGTCCGGGATTTCTTCGACCGTAATCCCTGATCTAGATAAACACCAGGAGAAGCTGTCATGTTGCATTACGCCGTAGTTTTCTTCGTCATCGCGATCATCGCGGCTGTCCTGGGTTTCGGCGGCATCGCCGCCGGTGCCGCGGGGATTGCCAAGGTCCTGTTCTTCGTCTTTCTGGTTCTGGCACTGCTGTCCATTCTGGGCGGCGCCTTCCGCAAGAAATAGAACGAGCACCTGAACGTTTTTAGATAGTCATTGCGTCTCGAACGCGCTGAACACCAATAAAAAGGAGCATTACTATGGAAATTCGCAAGCTGATCGCCGCCGCCGCACTGGGTACGGGCGCTGTCTTCACTTCCATGGCTTTTGCCGCCGACGACGGCAAGCCGAAACAGTCCGTGGGTGAATACGCGTCCGACGCCACCGTGACCACGAAGGTCAAGGCCGCCTTCGTGGCCGACAAGCAGCTGAGCGCCCTGGAAATCGCTGTTGAAACCAACAACGGCGTTGCCACGCTGACCGGTACGGTCGGTACCGCTGCCGAAGCGGATCATGCCGCGACGGTCGCCCGTGGCGTCGAGGGCGTGAAGCAGGTCAAGAACAACATCAAGGTTGATCCGGCCAAGAACCGCAAGTAATCAGGCATCGAACTTTCGACGCCGGAGTTGAAAACGGCGCCTGTGCAAACACAGGCGCCGTTTTCACGTTCGCGATCTGGAAAGCGCCAATGCTATAGAGTGACGGTCCCGCGCCCGATTTCCAGGGCGCGCCCGCCCACCAGGATGCGGCCATCTGCCGGGACATCGAGCAGCAGGCGGCATGGACGGCCGGTCTGGTCCCCCTGCTCGACCAGCAAGCTTGCCGGCAGCGCCGCCTTGCGATGCAGCAGCCAGCCGCCCAGGTTGGCGCAGGCCGAACCGGTGCCGGGGTCTTCGTTGATGCCGCCGCCGGGCTTGGCATAGAAGTAGCGGGACACCACCACCTGCCGCCCCGACCGAAAATTGCCTTCGTCGAAGGCGAACAGATACATCGTCTTGCGCCCCAGCGCGCTGGCCTGCCAGCGGTTCAGCAGCGACACGTCCGGGACCGCGCGCCGCACTGCATCCAAGTTGGCAACCGGCACGAGCAACTGGTCCGCGCCGGTGTCGACCCAGATCGGGTCGGCTGCCAGGTCCTCCTCCGACAGTCCCATCAGTTCCGCGATGCCCGCGCGGTCCAACGCCGGCGTGGCCGTGCGCACGCCGTCCGGACAAGGCGCGGTGAAGGTCCATGCATCGCCCTGGGCAGTCATGGGCACGACGCCCGCCTGAAACTCCAGCGTCACCGCGTCTTCGGCCTGCCGCAGGTCACGCACGACCTGCGCGGTGCCGATGGCCGGATGCCCGGCAAACTTCATTTCAAAACCCGGCGTGAAGACGCGCACGCGCGCGTCGGCCCGCTCGGACGGCAGGATGAACGTGGTTTCGGACAGATTGAATTGCGCCGCGAGATTGAGCATGGTGGCGTCGTCCATGCCGCGGGCGTCTTCAAAGACGCAGAGCTGATTGCCGCTGAACGTCGAGTCGGCAAAGACGTTGAGAAGTCGGAACGCGTAAGTGGCCATGGCGAAAATCTGAAAGGGATGACGCCGGCAACGCCGGCGCGGTCCCCAACTTTATCGCAGCGCTGGCACGCCCGCTTACCAGACCGCGAAGAACAGCACCCACGCGATGCAGAACGGCACCAGGCCTGCCGCCAGCACCAGGCCCCCGCCGATCTTGCGCGCCATGCCAACCGGACGCGCGTTCAGCAGGCGGGCGTAAAGACGCAGCGTCCACAGCACCGCCAGCGTCAGCAGCGTGAACCGGACCGGCGTCGCCCATGCCGCCTGCACGCCTTCATGCTTGAGCAACGTGATCGTCGTGGCGGACAGGCCCAGGAACACGCCAATGCCGGCCGACGGGATCAGCGCCTGCGCCAGCTTGTGCAAGCCCGCCCGCCCCCAGCGCGATACGGGCGCATGAGCAGCATGGGAATTAAGGGGCGCCTGCGGCACGGGTGCAGCGGGCGCAATGCGGTCCGCAATCCACAGCGACAGGAAGGTCGCGCCGCCCACGCACACCGTGGCGCCGACGACAAAAAGCAGGATGCCGGCGCCGTCCAGCCACGAGAAGCTGTCGTTCACGTCGGGGTAATGGGTCAGGATGAACCACGGCGCGTTGTCCATCAGCGGCCACAGGATGTCGTGCTCGACCAGCCACGTCGCGGCCCACTGCTTGGCCGTCACGAACCAGGGGCTGGCGCTCCAGAGGAACGCGCCGATCGCAATGCCCATCAGGCCGAAGCACAGCAACGCCGTTTGCCACGGATCGCCATCGGCCACGTGAACGATCTCTTCCTCGGGCGAGCGCGGCGTGAGCGCGATGGCGCCGCGATAGCCGCTGCAGCGGCCACAGACGTGGCAATCGCCCGCGCCCTTCATGTGGCGCAGCGGCACCAGCGGCGCACAGTTGATGGGTTCGATGCGGATGACCGGATGGCGCCACTTTTCTTCGTCGACCTTGAAGTGCCACGGCGCCAGCTTGGCCAGAAGATTGAACACGCCATTGACCGGGCACAGGTACTTGCACCACACGCGCTTGCTGCGGCCGTAACGCCAGCCGACGATCATGGCCGCCACCGTGGAGCCGCCCAGCACGGCCAGCACCGCCAGCGGGTACTGGTAGACGCTGACGAGCTGCCCGTAGATGGTCGTCAACGCGAAGGCCACGAACGGCCAGCCGCCCCAGCGCATCCATTTCGGAATGGCGCGGCCCTGGCCGCGCTCGCTGGCCCATTCGGTCAGCATGCCTTCCGGACAGAGCCAGCCGCACCAGGCGCGTCCCAGGATCGGCATGGAGATCAGCACGAACGGCCACCACACGCCCCAGAACGCAAACTGCGCCACGACGGTCAGGTTGTTGAACACCGACGCCGCGTTGTCGGGCAGCGGCAGCAGCGCCGGCACGATCAGCAGGAACGCGTACAACGCAACAATGCCCCACTGCAGCTTGCGCAACAGCGGGGCATGGTCACGGAGGAAGTCGGCGATGCGGGAGGTTGCCCTCCCGAGTGCAGCAGCCATGGTCAAACCTTCAAATATTCAGTCCGGAAAAAACCGGAATCAGGATGCTCCCCGGGCGGCGGCCACGGGTGCGGGCCGTCCGCCCGCCCAGCGCAGCAGCGCCCAGACGATGATCCAGTAAGCCACCCACAGCAGCACCGAGGTCAGCGCCGGCAGTGCGCGGTAACCCGCGAAGTCGGCCAGCACCTTGCCCACGCCCGTGCTGTCGCTAAGCAGCCAGGAACTGTCCCACACCGGGTCCACGAGGGTCGGCAGGACATCCAGGGAAATCAGGTGATCCAGCCCGCCCACCAGCAGCGAGCCGGCCAGGAGCAGCAGCAGGATTTCGGTCACGAAGAAGAAGCGGCGCCACGTGATGAGCTTGCCGCCCAGTTGCAGCAGCCAGAACGTCAGCAGCGCCACGGCGAAACCCGCGATGCCGGCGACGGCCAGCATCAGCATGTCGCTGCCGCCCTCGCCCGCCGACACCGTGCCGTACAGGAACACGACGGTCTCGCTGCCTTCGCGGGCGACGGCGATGGCAACCAGCACCAGGAGGCCCCACCAGTTGTCATTCGCCACGGAGGTGCGCGCCCCGCTTTCGAGCTCGCCCTTGAGCGTGCGGCCGTGCTTTTTCATCCACACGACCATCTGCACCACCAGCGCGCATGCCGCCAGCGACATGATGGCCTGGAACCATTCCTGGCCTTCATCGCTGAGCCAGGAGGACACGCCCAGCAGCACGAGCGCCAGCGCGACGGCCAGTGCCAGCCCGGCCGCGACGCCGCCCCACAGGTAGGGCAGGCCGCGCTTGCCTTCCGGCGTGGCGCGCAGCCACGTGTACAGGATGCCCACCACGAGCAGGGCTTCGACGCTTTCGCGCCAGACGATGAAAAGTACCTGTTCCATGCTTTGGTGCCGCGTTATTCCTTGGGCTTGACGACCAAGGTGCCTTTCACGCTCTGGTGAAAGTCGTCAAAAAAGGGATACTCGCCCGGACGCGAGATGGTGATGACCACGAAGGATTTCACCCCCGGTCCCAGGACTTTTTCCTTGCGCAGCGGAATGCTTTCGAATTCCACCGGCTCATTGCTTTCATTGATGAGTTCGATCTTGAAGCGGCCCGCCGGGACCTCGAGCGTGGCGGGCTCGAATGTGCCGTCGGGCTTGAACCGCAAGGTGAACGTGGGCAGCTCGTCCGCCTGCGCGGGCGCCATGCCCGCCACGCCGGCCAGGCCGATCAGCATTGCGGCAAGTACGCGAAGCAGGCGGCGCACGATCAGTAACCGCCCTTCTTGCCGGTGCCGGCGTACACGAACTCATATTCCAGGTCGAACGGTTCAAACCAGTCGGCCACGCCGGTTTCCTTGTCGATGTGGCGGCCGAAGTGGCTCATCTTGTTCGCGGTCGGCGGCAGGATCGTGTACTTGAGCTTGTACTTGCCCGGGCCTTCCAGTTTGACGTTTTCGCCGTAGTGCGGGCCGTCGTTGGCGACCATCGGCATGAACGTGCCCTTCTGGACGTTCTGGCTGCCGACCTTCTGGATCTCGTAGTTCACGACCAGGTAAGGCACCCATTCGCCTTCCGGAAAGCCCGTCTTGTTGCCGGCGGTGGCGTGGATGTCGGCCTCCAGGTGCACGTCGGAATCCTTGGCCGGACGCATCATTCCGGGCGGATCCATTTCGATCGGCTGCAGGTACACCGCGCCGATTTCCATTCCGCCCTTCTCGACAGGCTTGCCGATGGGGTATTCGGCCGCATGGGCGGCGGACACGCTCAACGCGACAATGGCCAGCGCCAAGGCTTTCTTGATCATGTGCATAATCCTTGAGACACAAAAGAAAATAGCGGCTCTCAAAACACAAACAAGAACCGTTTTCATTAATTTAGTGGATTTTGCTGACACAACCCTGAACCTGGGCCGACTAAAAGTGCCAGATCATTGCGTTCAGTCAATTGGCAAAAAGCCGCCTGGCATTCGCCAAGGCGGCTTTTTTGCACTGCGGCGGGCCACATCGGCCCGGCATCCGGCGGGATTACTTGCGGCCGGAGCCCGGGTTGCTGCCCGGCGTGAACGGGAAGGTCGAGAACATGGCGCGGGTCTGATCCTGCATCTGGTCCTGCATCTGCACGAACAGGTTTTTGCTCTGGTCTATGTAGTTGTTCATCATGTTCTGCAGCATCGGCGTCTGCACATTCATGAACTGCGTCCAGGCTTCCGGCCCGAACTGGCTGCCGTACAGGCCCTTGGACTGCTCGGCCATGCGCTGCTGGATCTCCATGAATGCCTGGATGTTCTTCTCGAGGTAAGAACCCATGATGCCTTGCATGGCGTGGCCGTAGAAACGGATGATCTGCGACAGCATGTTCGAAGAGAACATGGGCATGCCGCCGCTCTCCTCTTCAAGAATGATCTGCAAGAGAATGCTGCGCGTGAGGTCTTCGCTGCTCTTGGCGTCGACGACCTGGAATTCCTCGTTGGCCAGGACCAGTTGCTTGACATCTGCCAGGGTGATGTAGGTGCTGGTCCGGGTGTCGTATAAACGACGGTTGGGGTATTTTTTAATCAGGCGCAGGCTGGCGCCGGGTTGTGCTTGCGTCATGGTTGTCCCCGGATCGGGCGATCTCTTTAGGCTTCGAATAATGTGAGTGTAATGCCGTACGGCCCTCTGCCCGAAGCCGTACAGCGCCAGCGGGCCGCCCAGCGGCGGCCCACGTCGCGTCAGCCCATGTGCAGGCCGCCGTTCAGCGAGAAATCCGCGCCGGTCGAAAAGCCGGATTCATCGGACGCCAGCCACGAGGTCATGGAGGCGATTTCCTCCGGCGTGCCAAGGCGGCGCACCGGAATGGTGGCAATGATCTTTTCCAGCACGTCCGGCCGGATGGCGCGAACCATGTCGGTGCCGATGTATCCCGGCGAGATCGTGTTGACGGTCACACCCTTGCTGGCCACTTCCTGCGCCAGCGCCATCGTGAATCCATGGATGCCGGCCTTTGCCGTGGAGTAGTTGGTCTGGCCGAACTGCCCCTTCTGGCCGTTGACCGAGCTGATGTTGATGATCCGCCCCCACTGGCGCTCGACCATGCCGTCGATGACCTGTTTGGTCACGTTGAACAGGCTGTTCAGATTGGTGTCGATGACCGCGCGCCAATCGTCGGCGCTCATCTTCCGGAACAACCCGTCGCGGGTGATGCCCGCATTGTTGACCAGCACATCCACCGGCCCGAGGTCGGCCGTCACCTTTTCAAAGGCGGCAACGGTGGAGTCCCAATCGGACACATTGCCCACCGACGCGTAGAACGTAAAACCCTGTGCGGCCTGCTCATCCAGCCATTGCTGGTAGTTGCGGCTGGGGCCGCAACCTGCCACGACGCGAAAGCCATCCTTGGCCAAGCGCTGGCAAATAGAGGTGCCGATCCCGCCCATCCCGCCTGTTACGTAAGCCAGTTTTCCGCTCATTGGACTTCCTCCTGTGTGCGACGGACGCCTCGTTGATTAAACATCTTTCTGCCGGGGACCGGACCGCGGTGCGCGGTATCAGGCCGCCCGGACCTTTACATATCTGCCAGGCGCCGGCTCGATCGGCCGGTACTTGGCATTGCCTGCCTTTGCCCTCGCCTTGATCTGCTTGCCCGAATGTCCTGCCAGCCAACCGGTCCAATCGGGCCACCAGCTGCCGGGGTGCTCCACCGCCTGCGAAAACCAGGTGTTGGGGTCGCCGGGCAGCGGCTGGCTTTGCTGTTCGAGCGCATCGGCCACCCAGTAGCTGCGGCGCTTCTTGGCGGGCGGATTGACCACGCCCGCGATGTGGCCGGACGCGCCCAGCACGAAACGCTGCGGCCCGCGAAGCACCTGCGTGGACGCGTAGGCCGACACCCAAGGCACGATGTGGTCTTCGCGCGAGCCGAATATATAGACCGGCATGCGCAACCGCGTCAGGTCCAGCGGCAGGCCGGCGGCCTGCGCGCGGCCCGGCACCTTGAGATTGTTCTCGAGGTAGGTATTGCGGAAATACCAGGAAAAGAAAGGCCCCGGCAGGTTCGTGCTGTCGCCATTCCAGAACAGGAGGTCGAAAGCCGGAGGCTTTTGCCCCTTGAGGTAGTTGCCCACCACGTAGTTCCAGACCAGTTCGTTGGGCCGCAGGAACGAGAAGGTGGTGGCGAGGTCGCGGCCCGGCATCAGGCCGCCGTTGCCCAATTGATGATCGCGCATCAGCGCGTGGGCCTCGTCGACGAACACGTTCAGGATGCCGGTGTCGTGGAAATCGAGCAGCGAGGTCAGCAGCGTCAGCGACGCCACCGGGTGCTCGCCGCGCGCTTCGGCCAGCGCCAGCGCCGAGGCCAGCATCGTGCCGCCCACGCAGAAGCCCAGCGCATTGACCTGCGGCTGCTTGGTGATGTCGCTGGCCACGCGCAGCGCCTGCAGCACCGCGTCGTCCAGGTAGTCGGACCAGGTGGCGCGGTCCACGCCGTCGGTATCGGCAGCGACCGGATTGCGCCATGAAATCAGGAAGACCGTGTAGCCCTGCCCCACCGCGTGGCGCACGAAGGAGTTCTCGGGCTGCAGGTCCAGGATGTAGAACTTGTTGATGTTCGGCGGCACGATGACCAGCGGCCGGTCGTACACGGTGGCGGTCGAGGGCGCGTACTGGATCAGCTGGAACAGCTTGGTTTCGAACACCACGTCGCCGGGCGTCGTGGCCACATTGCGGCCGATCTCGAACTGCGACTCGTCGGTCTGGGTGATGCGGCCCTTCTGCACGTCGCCCAACAGATTGGCGAGCCCTTCGTTCAGCGCGCGGCCGGCGCTTTCGACGATGGACTGCTGGGCATCGGGATTGAGCGCCAGGAAATTGGCCGGCGACAGCGCGTCGACCCACTGCATGATCGAGAATCGAAGGCGGTCGCGCATGGGCTCGCTGACCTGCGCGGCATCGACCATGCGCTGCATGGCGCGCGCGGACAGCAGATACGTGTGCGCCAGGAGCAGGTGCGAAGCATTCGCCGCCCAGGCGTCGCCGGAGAAACGGCGATCGGACGGCGGCGCCAGCGCGCCACGCCGGGCATCGTCGCAAAGGCGTTGCCATTCGCGCGAGAACTCTGCCTGGATGTCAGCCAGGACTTCCGGTGCCACGCTCACCGGAATGGGACCTGCGGAGAGATTGGCATTCACTTCGACACCTTGTTATCGAAACTTCGCGATTGATGTTGCATTCCGGGTTCAGGACTGTCAATGCGGGTATACAAGGAGGCTTACTACGGTAAAACGCAAGCCCGGCACTGGCCTTTGCGCGGCGTCAAACCGGGCTCAACCAGGCCAGCAGCGCCATGCGTCCGGTCACGCCGTCACGGCGGTAGGAAAAGTACCGGTCCGCGCGGGACACCGTGCATTCCCCGCTGAGGGACACCTCTTGTACCCCGGCACGCCGCAGCCGGAAATCGGCCAATCCGGCGAGGTCGGCCAGCCATTTGCCGGCAAGGCCGGGGCGCGGCGCAAAAAAACGCGCCGGCGCCGGATCGTCGGCGGTGAACGCGTCCAGCACGTCCTGCCCGACTTCGAAGTGCTGCGGCCCGATGCCGGGTCCGATCCAGGCGCGCCAGCCGGACGCCTGCGGCGCCTTGGCCCGCATGGCCTGCAGCGTGTTTTCAAGCACCCCGCCCGCCAGCCCGCGCCAGCCGGCGTGCGCCGCCCCCAGCACCGTGCCCTCGGCATTGGCAATGACCACCGGCAGGCAATCGGCCACCATGACGGCCAGCACGCGGCCTGGCTGGGCCGTGACGCTGGCGTCGACCGCGGGCTCGGCCGGCACGTCCGGCGCGTCCGCGTCGACGACCTCGCTGCCATGAACCTGGCGCAACCACAGGGGATCGGCGGACACTGCGGCGCAAACCCGGCGCCGGTTCTCGGCCACGGCCTCGGGGTTGTCCTCGGCACGCAGGCCCAGGTTGAGGGTGTCGTGCGGCGCCACGCCCACGCCGCCGGCGCGGGTCGTGCAGAAGTAGCTCACGCCCTGCCAGTCGGGTCCCGTCACGACGGGCAGGCCTGCGATCAGGCGTTCCATGCAATGTTCTCCTGGACCTGCGCCATGTCGGCGGGCACGGGCGCGGCGAACTGGACGTCGCCCTTGCCGCCCGGGTCGTCGAAATGCAGCGCGCGGGCGTGCAGCATCTGGCGCTCTGCCCCCGCGATGTTCTTGCCGCCGTAGATCGTGTCGGCCAGCAAAGGATGCCCCAGGCTGGCCATGTGCACGCGGATCTGGTGGGTGCGCCCCGTTTCCAGCCGGCACACCACTTCGGTCACCCGCCCGCCCGGATCGACCGAGCCCCGGCGGGCCGGCGCGTAATTGGTGATGGCCGGCTTGGGTGCGACGGGGCGCTCGACGCTCATGCGCACCGGCACGCGCGGATCGCGCCCGATGGCGCGGTCGACCTTGCCCGCAGCGGCCAGCCATCCGTGCGCCAGCGCCACGTACTCGCGGCCCATGGTGCGTGCCTGAAGCTGGCGCACGAGGTGAGTCTGGGCGATTTCGTTACGGGCCACCACCATCAGGCCGGAGGTGTCCTTGTCCAGCCGGTGCACGATGCCCGCGCGGGCGACCTGCGCAAGTTCCGGATAACGATGCAGCAGGCCGTTGAGCAGCGTGCCGCTCCAGTTGCCGGCGCCCGGGTGGGTAACCAGGCCCGCCGGCTTGTTGACGACGATCCAGTCGGGGCTTTCGGCCACCACGCCGAACTCGACGGGTTCAGGCGTGAAGGCCTGCGCGTCGGGCGCCGGCTGGGCCCAGATGGTGAGTTCGTCGCCAGGGCCGACCGTCTGGCGGATCTTGCCCGGCGTCCCGTTGACCAGGACGTTGCCGGATTCGATCCAGCCTTGCAGGCGATTGCGGGAATGGTCGGGCAAGAGGCCCGCCAGGACCTTGTCCAGCCGGTCAGCGCGCGTGGCCGACGGCACGGTTACAAGTTGCGGCTCGGGGCGGCCGGATTCGTCGAGATTTTCGTCGGCGCTCTCGTCGGAAACAAGATCTGCGCGGGCGGCTGTATCAGACATGGAGACAAATCATATAATCAGCCTGCCATGCTAACACCAAGGATACGATTCTCGTGATTCACCACCCTGCAGCTCCCTCGAACCCCGCATCCCGCAGCGGGTCGGTTTTGCGCGTGGTCATCGCGCTTTTTGCCGTCATCGTCATCGCTGGTTGCAGCGGGGCGGACAGCAAGTACGACAAGACCACCAACTGGAGCGCAGAACAACTCTACGCGGACGCCAAGGCCGAAATGTCGTCGGGCGGCTGGAAGGAAGCGCGCGAGCGCCTGACCGCCATCGAAAGCCGCTACCCCTTCGGCGTCTACGCGCAGCAAGCCCTGCTTGAACTGGCCTACGTCAACTGGAAAGACGGCGAAAACGAACAGGCGCTTGCCGCCATCGACCGCTTCCAGCAGTTGTACCCCAATCACCCCGGCACCGATTACGCGCTCTACCTGAAGGGCCTGATCAACTTCACGCCGGCCAGCGCCTTCATGAGCAATCTCACCGGCCAGGATCCGGCCGAGCGCGACCCCAAGGGCCTGCGCGCGTCCTATGACGCCTTTACCGAGCTGATCAAGCGCTACCCGGAAAGCAAGTACAGCGTCGACGCCGAAAAGCGCGTGGCCTGGCTGGTCAACACCATTGCCATGAACGAAGTCCACGTGGCCCGCTATTACTACGAGCGTGGCGCCTACGTGGCCGCCGCCAACCGCGCGCAGACCGTCATCACCGACTTCGAGGGCGCCCCCGCCACCGAAGAAGCGCTCTACCTGATGGTTCAGTCGTACGACAAACTGAACATGACGGACCTGAAGAACGACGCGCAGCGCGTCTACGACAAGAACTTCCCGAACAGCGAGTTCCGCACGAAGGGCCTGAAGGCCGACAAGAGCTGGTGGAATCCCTTTAACTGATTCCGCTCGCATGGGAAGAGAAAAGCCCTTCAATATTGAAGGGCTTTTTTTTGCCTGCGCGGCGCGGACGGCGCCGCCTGGAGCCGCGTTCCTTGCGTCGGTCTATTCGTCGTCCGGTCCGCGCTTGCGGCGGTAGAACGCCAGCACCTCTTCCAGCTCGCGCGTGCGCGCAAATGGCGGCAGACCGCGCCACAGGCGCTTGCCGTAGGGCTTTTCCACCAGCCGGGCGTCACCCACCATCAGCACGCCCCAGTCCGATTCCGTGCGGATCAACCGGCCCGCGCCCTGCTTGAGCGAGATGGCGGCTTCCGGAAGCTGGTATTCCGCAAACGGGTTGCCGCCCTGCGCGCGGCAGGCGCGCAGACGGGCCTCGATGACGGGGTCGTCGGGCGGCGCGAACGGCAGCTTGTCGATCGCCACCAGGGTCAGCACATCGCCCGGCAGGTCGATGCCTTCCCAGAAGCTGGCGCTGCCCACCAGCACCGGGTGCTTGAGCTTGCAGAAGCGGTCGAGCAGATCGCGGCGCGTGCCCTCGCCTTGTTTGAGCAGCGGCCAGTCATGGCCCGCATCGTCAAAGGCATCGGCCAGCAGATTGGCCACCTTGTCCACGGCGCGCAGTGTCGTACAGAGCACCAGCGTGCCGCCCGGGCTGGCCTCCAGCAACGGCATGAGGGTCTGCACGAAGCGGTCCAGGAACTGCGGCGATTGAGGTTCGGGCATGCCGCGCGGCACGAACAGCAGCGCCTGCTCGGGGTAGTCGAACGGGGACTCCCACTTGCCGGTGCGCGCGGACTCCAGGCCAAGCTGGCTGGTGAAGTGCGTGAATTCACCGTTCACCGACAGCGTGGCCGAGGTCATGATCCAGGCCTGGCCAGGCTTGCGGAATTTGGAGAAGGCCTGCGCCACCGACAGCGGCGCCGAATGCAGGCGAACATGGTGCAGTCCATGCTCGACCCAGCGCACGGCCGGGCCGGTCCATTGCTCGGCGAGCGCCGCGCCCTCGAGCAGGGCCGCGGGGGTGGAGGGACCGTCGCCGAGCGGGCTTTGCACGGGCGCCTGGTCGTCGCGGCCCCAGCCCTCGTCGTCATGCGCGCCGGTACTGCGCCCGGGTGTGGCCCAGCGCTTGAGCTTGACCGAGATCTCGGCCCCCATGCGCGCGGCCGCGAGCAGGTCCGGGTGTTTTTCGGCCACCGCGCCCAGCGCCTTGGTGGCGCTGTCCACGGCCTCGCGCAGCGACAGCAGCGCGACGTCGAATTCCTCGGGGTTGGGAATGGCCTCGAACGTGGCCTTGCGGCCCGGCATCTTGTCCAGCGGCGCGCAGACCAGCCGCAATTCGCGCGCGGCGGTTTCCAGTTGGCGGCTGACGTCGCTCCATTTGGCGGCTTCGCGCGCGTAGGCCAGCCCCGCGACTTCCAGCGCGCGGCCAAAATCCATGAGCTGGTGCGTGGAAACGCTGTTGCCCAGAAAGCGCGTGGCGGTGTCGGGCAATTGATGGGCTTCGTCGAAGATGACGGTGTCGGCTTCGGGCAGCAGGTCCGTGACGCCTTCTTCGCGCAGCATCAGGTCGGCCATGAAGAGCGCGTGGTTGACGACGACGACGTCGGCCTCTTGTGCCTGGCGGCGCGCCTTGACGACAAAGCAGTCGCGGATGCGCGGACATTCCTGGCCCAGGCAGTTTTCGCGGGTGGATGTGACGCGTTGCCAGATGTCGGCGTCTTCGGGCACCTGCGCCAGATCGCCGCGGTCGCCCGTTTTGGAGATGCCCGCGAACACCTGGATCTGGCGCAGCTGCTGGATTTCGGAGCGGGATTTGAGCGCGCGTTCGTCGCCCTGCAGGCGCTCCAGGTGGTAATGACACACGTAGTTGCCACGGCCCTTGAGCAGCGCGGCCGTCACGGGCGCGGCCAGCGCCGCGCGCACGCGCGGCAGGTCGCGCGCAAAGAGCTGATCCTGCAGGGTGCGCGTGCCGGTGGAGATGAGCACCTTGCCGCCCTGGATGAAGGCGGGTACAAGATACGCCCAGGTCTTGCCGATGCCGGTACCGGCCTCGGCCACCAGCGTGGCGCGGTCCTGGATGGCCTGGCCGATGGCCTGCGACAGTTCCACCTGCGATGGACGCGGCTTGTAGCCGGGCAAGGCCGTGGCCAGCGGCCCGTCCTCGTCAAAGAATTCGGATATGTCCAGGTCCAGCATTACAGCAGCCTTGTGTAGGGCCCCAAATGATACCCGCTGCCGCGTCGTTTTCCGGCTTGCGGCCTGCCGCAACGCCGTTGGCAGAGGGACGGATCAGTCCCTTCTGCCACGTTCCGTAACAACGGCTTATGGCACAATCCGCCCCTCGTTTTCCCTTTTTGCCGTCGTATAGAGATGTCTGAAACTTCCACTATCACGAACGTCGCCGCCGGCGTCGACAACGCCCGCATCGTCGCTCAGCTCGCCACCGAGCTGGGCGCCCGCGCCTCTCAAATCGCTGCGGCGGTGGAACTGCTGGATGACGGCGCGACCGTGCCCTTCATCGCCCGCTACCGCAAGGAAGCGACCGGCGGTCTGGACGACACCGTGCTGCGCAACCTGGAAGTCCGCCTGGGCTACCTGCGCGAGCTCGAAGACCGCCGCGGCGCCATCCTGGAATCCATTTCGCAGCAAGGAAAGCTGACGGCCGAACTGCAGCAGGAAATCGCTTCGGCCGACACCAAGCAGCGCCTCGAAGACTTGTACGCGCCGTACAAGCCCAAGCGCCGCACGCGTGCCCAGATCGCCCGCGAAGCCGGCCTGGAACCCCTGGCCGACGCCATCCTGGCCGATCCCGCCTGCGATCCCGCAGCCCTGGCCGCGCAGTACCTGAATCCCGAAGCCTCCATCAACGACGCCAAGGCGGCGCTCGATGGCGCGCGCGACATCCTGGCCGAACGCTACGCGGAAAACGCCGACCTGCTGGCCGACATGCGCGAGCACCTGTGGTCCACCGGACTCGTGTACTCGAAGATGATCGAAGGCAAGGAAACCGAAGGCGCCAACTTCCGCGACTGGTTCGACTTCAACGAGCCGCTGCGCACCCTGCCGTCGCACCGCATCCTGGCGCTGCTGCGCGGCCGTCAGCAAGGCGTTCTTGAACTGCGCCTCGGCCTGGAAGCCGACCTCGAAGCGCAGACGCCGCATCCGTGCGTGGCCCGCATCGCCAACTTCCTGAAGCTGGGCAATGGCCTTTTCGCGCTGGACGCCACGCCGCGCGCGCGCTGGCTGGGTGAAGTCTGCCGCTGGACCTGGCGCGTGAAGCTCCTGACCGCCTTCGAAAGCGAACTGATCGGCCGCCTGCGCGAAAGCGGCGAAGCCGAGGCGATCCGCGTGTTCGCCGCCAACCTGAAAGACCTGCTGCTGGCCGCCCCCGCCGGTCCCAAGGCCGTGCTGGGCCTGGATCCCGGCATTCGCACGGGCTGCAAGGTCGCGGTCATCGACCAGACCGGCAAGGTCGTCGACACCACCACCGTGTACCCGTTCGAACCGCGCCGCGACCGCGACGGCACGATCAACACGCTGGCCGCGCTGGTGGCGCGCCACAAGGTGGACCTGATCGCCATCGGCAACGGCACGGCTTCGCGCGAAAGCGAAAAGCTCGTGGGCGACATGATGGAGCGTTTCCCCGACCTGAAGGTCACCCGCGTCGTCGTGTCCGAGGCGGGCGCGTCGGTGTATTCCGCATCGGAAACCGCCGCCCAGGAATTCCCCGACCTGGACGTCACGCTGCGCGGCGCCGTGTCCATTGCACGCCGTCTGCAGGACCCGCTGGCCGAACTGGTCAAGATCGACCCCAAGGCCATCGGTGTCGGCCAGTACCAGCACGACGTCAACCAGCGCGAACTGGCGCGTTCGCTGGACGCGGTGGTCGAAGACTGCGTGAACGCGGTGGGCGTGGACGTGAACACGGCATCGGCCGCGCTGCTGGCCCGCGTGTCGGGCCTGAATTCGCTGCTGGCCAAGAACATCGTCGCCTTCCGCGACGAGAACGGCGCGTTCCCCACCCGCGACGTCCTGCGCAAGGTGCCGCGCTTTGGCGACAAGGCGTTTGAACAGGCCGCAGGCTTTCTGCGCATCCCCAACGGCGACAACCCGCTGGACGCGTCGGCGGTGCACCCGGAAGCCTATCCCGTCGTCGAGCGCATCGTCGCCAAGATCAAGACCGAGGTGAAGCAGATCATCGGCCAGCGCGAGGCCCTGAAGGGCGTGTCGCCGTCCGACTTCACCGACGAACGCTTCGGCCTGCCCACCGTGAAGGACATCTTTGCCGAACTCGAAAAGCCCGGCCGCGACCCGCGCCCGGAGTTCAAGACGGCGCAGTTCAAGGAAGGCGTGGAAACGCTGAACGACCTGTACCCCGGTATGGTGCTGGAGGGCGTGGTGACCAACGTGGCCAACTTCGGCGCGTTCGTGGACATCGGCGTGCACCAGGACGGCCTGGTGCATATCTCGGCGCTGGCCGAGAAGTTCGTGAAGGATCCGCGCGATGTGGTGCGCGTGGGTCAGACGGTCAGCGTCAAGGTGCTGGAAGTGGACGCCGCGCGCAAGCGCGTGGCGCTTACCATGCGCCTGAACGACACCGCCGCGTCGGCCCGCCGCAGCGCCGATGCGCCCAAGGGCGGTGACCGTCCCCGCCGTCAGGGCGATGGCGGCCGCAACGCGGGTGGCGCGGCCGGATCGATGAACAGCGCCATGGCCGACGCATTCGCCAAGCTCAAGCGCTGATCCGCCGATCCGCTGCACTGCCCAGATCCCGGCGCCCGATGCGCCGGGATTTTTTTTGCACTGTTAATGGAGCAAGCAGCTGAACTGCATGCGCGACGGCGCGGATTGCCCGCGCCGTCTTCGGCTGCCGTTTATTCCTGCGCCAGCGACAAGAGCGCTTCGCGGGTACGGGCGAGGCGCGCCGCGGGCTCGCCCTGCATGCCCTCGGGCGCGGTGGCGACGGTCACGCCATCGATCACCGCCGCGTAGCCCTCTGCCTGCGCCTGCAGGACGCTGTCAGCGGGTTCGGACTGCAGCCGGCGCATCAGGGCGCCCGCTTCCTTGGGATCGGCAAAGCGCTGCGACAACAGCAGTTCCTCGCCGTCGGCCGCCAGCAGGCGGAACCGGAAGCCGCCGTCCTCGTCACGGAAGCTGACGAAGCGCGCGCCCTTGGATTTTTCCTTCTTGCCCTGCGCGCCCTTGCCGGCCGTGGCGGCTGCGCTCAGGTTGCGCAGACCCACGGCCTCGCGCAGTTCCTGCATGAAGGGCACGGCAAGCTTGCGCGCCTTGGCCGCGCCGGCTTGCAGGATGTCTTCGATGCGGCCCGGATTGGCCATCAGGTCGACGTACTTTTCGCGCATCGGCGCAAGCAGCGCTTCCAGGTGCTCGAACAGCGCCTGCTTGGCGTCGCCCCAGCCCATGCCCGCTTCGAGCTGCTGGCGGAACGCCGCCGATTGCTCGGACGTGGCGAATGCGCGGTACAGCGTGTACAGGTGGGAGGATTCGGCATCCTTGGGTTCGCCGGGCTCGCGCGAATCGGTCACGATGCGCATCACCGAGGCGCGCAATGCGCTCTTGCCGCCTTCGAACAGCGGAATGGTGTTGTTGTAGCTCTTGGACATCTTGCGGCCGTCCAGCCCCGGCAGCGTCGCCACGTCTTCTTCGATGACCACTTCCGGCAGCGAGAAATAGTCGCGTCCGTACAGGTGGTTGAAGCGCTGCGCGATGTCGCGCGCCATTTCCAGATGCTGGATCTGATCCCGGCCAACCGGCACCTTGTTGGCGTTAAACATGACGATGTCGGCCGCCATCAGGATCGGGTACGAGAACAACCCCATGGTGATGCCGTCGTCCGGATCCACGTTCTTGGCCACGTTCTGGTCGACGGACGCCTTGTACGCATGCGCCCGGTTCATCAGGCCCTTGGCGGTCACGCAGGTCAGCAGCCAGCTCAGTTCGGGGATTTCGGGAATGTCCGATTGGCGGTAGAACGTCACGCGTTCGGCGTCCAGGCCGACCGCCAGCCAGGTGGCGGCGATTTCCAGGCGCGAGCGCGCCACGCGTGCCGGATCGTCGCACTTGATCAGCGCGTGGTAGTCCGCCAGAAAGAAGAATGCGTCGACGCCGGGCTGCGTGCTGGCCTGCACCGCCGGACGGATCGCGCCCGCGTAGTTGCCGAGATGGGGGGTTCCAGTCGTGGTGATGCCGGTAAGGACGCGGGTATTCATGAGGCGAGAAGGCGGTTGCTAGGGGAAGCCGTCAGTGTAACGTGCCGCAGCGCGGCCCTGCCCGCCCGCAACGCAGCCCGCGCCTACCAGACCGCCAGCACGGGCGCGGCCAGCGCGCACAGGCCGCCCGCGGTCAGCGCCGCGCGCGGACGGAAGGTCAGGAACCAGATCAGCAGCAGGCCGGCGATGCTGAGAATGCCGATCCATTCGACCGTCCCGTAGCTCCAGCCCCAGACTGCCGCGGACGCCCACAGCGACAGCGCAAGCGCCGTCCAGCCGAACAGCCGCAACGGCAGCCGATGACGGCGCGGCAAGGCGCGGTCGAACAGATCTTCGTAGTGACGGTCCATGGCCAGGCACAGAGCGGAAAACCCGGCATAGGCCAGGCAGAAGGCGGCAAGCGTCATGGCGTATCACCTCGCGGTTCGAAAGCGGTGCGGTGCACGGCGGCCGGAACGGCGGGGTCGTTCGGGGCGGGCGCAGCGGCAGCGGACTTGACCGCCTGGGCGCGCGCGGCGCGGGGCTTGCCCGCGGATCGGGTGGGCGCCTTGCGGGCCCGGGCAGCCTTCTGCGCCATCCATGCAAAAAACAGGGCGCTTGCCAGGCACGTCAGGTCAAAACCCGCCATCACCCAGTCGCCCTGCGGCAACGAGACGCCCAGGTGCCGGTGGGTAGTCAGCGCATTGACCACGGGCACCAGGGCCAGCGCGGCGGCGGCCACCGCCAGCAGGTCCTGCCATTTGCGCCGCTGGAAGAGAAACGCATAGACCAGCGACAAGCCCCAGGCGATGAAGAACGCGCGCACCTCCCACACTTGGCGGCCCGGCATGTCGGCGGGCAGCAGCCGGTTGGCCAGGAATACCGCCGCCACGCCGAACACGACCCCCGCGATGGTGCCCGCGTTCAGACCGTCCACCAGCCGCAGCGAGAACGCTTCGCGCGCATCGCCCGGCCGGGCCTTCTGGCGGCGCTTGGTGATCCACAGCACCAGGCCCGTGGCCACCATGGCCGTGCCGGCCAGGCTGACGATGAAATACAGCCAGCGCAGCACCGGTTCGGCGAACAGGCCCAGGTGCAGGCCGGTGATCACGCCCGCGGTCAGGGCGGTCGCGCTGCGGCCGGCCTCGGACTCCTGCAGCGCGCCCGTCACCCCGTCAAAGCGCATGAACGGCGCCATCAGCCCGTACGACACGCCGTCGCCCACGTGGCGGCTGATGGTGATGGTGGCGCCCGCGTCATTGGGATTGTTGACGGTCACCCGGCCGACGCGGCCTTGCCACTGCTGCTCGGCCTGCGCCACCAACGGAGCAATCGGAACCAGCGGCGCGGGCTGGTTCAGCGGCGGCGTGACCTTGAAGGCCTTGAAGACCTCGTTGGTGTAATCGCGCGGATTGTCGTACACGGCCTGGATGCCGGCCGGCATCAGCATCACCATGAACAGCACCAGGCCGCTGAAGGTGATCATCAGGTGAAACGGCAGGCCCAGCACGGACAGCACGTTGTGGCCGTCCATCCAGGCGCGCTGGCCGCCCTTTCCGGGCCGGAAGGTAAAGAAATCAGCAAAGATCTTCTTGTGCGTGATGATGCCGCTGATGATCGCCACCAGCATGAACATGCCCGCGATGCTGGCCAGCCAGCGTCCCCACGGAAACGCAGTTTCCAGTTCGAAATGGAAGCGGTAGAAGAAGTCGCCGCCGCGGGTCTGGCGCGGCGTCACGGCCTGGCCGGTGGCCGCGTCCAGCTTGACGCGCACGAAACCGCGCTCGCCCGGCTTGGGCTTGGGGGTCTGGTACAGCAGCTGGATCAGGGGCTCGCGGTCGGACGGCGGCGTGATGAACCAGCGCTTGGCGTCAGGCGCGTTTTCCGCCAGATAGCGCTGCGCCGTGGCGACGGCCTGGACGGCGGGCGCCGGCTGCACCTGGATCTCGGGCTGCATCCAGCGCGTGATCTCGGGCCGGAAGAACGCCAGCGAGCCGGTCAGGAACATCGCGAAAAGCACCCAGCCGAAAATCAGGCCAGCCCACGTATGCAGCCACGACATCGACTGGCGCAGGCCCTCTTCACCGGGATGCCTGGTCTTGGACGCCTTCATGCCGCCCCCACGAGCCGGTGCGCGAGAAACAATCCGCCCAGCAGCGCGGCGGGGACCAGGATGCCCGCCCAGGCGCGCCAGGCGTTGCGCGTGGCGAACACCCAGATCACGCCGCAGGCATAGACCACGAAGGACATCAGCTGCGCCGCGGTCACGGCATCGGGCCGCCCCAAGGGCAGCCAGACCGCCAGACAGGCGGCCGCCGCAGAGGCCAGGGCATAGCCGCCCAGGATGGCGGCCGTCGCGCGGGAGAATACGGCCAATCGGTAGCGCATCATGCCTGCGCCGGCTGCGGGAGCTTTCACGGGAGTTCTAGGTGGTTGCGGGGACGTGGCCGGCCTGAATTATAACGATTCTCGTTAATACAGGAACGGCCAACCTGCTTACCAGCGATACCGCAGGCTCGCCTTGATGGAGCGCTGGTAGCCGAACCAGCACCAGGACTCGCCGGAGCACGACGCGATGTACTCCTTGTCGAACAGGTTCTGCACGTTCAGCGCAACCTGCATGCCCTTGAGCGCGGGCGAGGCGCGGCCCAGGTCGTAGTCCAGCATCAGGTCCACCAGCGTGACTTTCGGCACCTTCAGCGTGTTGGCCTCGTTGGCGTACGACGAACCGATGTACCGCACGCCGCCGCCCACGCCAAGGCCGGCCAGCGGGCCTTCCTGAAGCTGGTAGCGCGCCCAGGCCGACGCCTGCTGCGACGGCAGCGCGGCGGGGGTCTTGCCGGTCAGGTCAAAGCCCGCCGCATTCGGATAGGCCTTGGTGTATTCGTTGTTCATGACCGAGTAGGCGGCAATCAGCGACAGGCCGCGCATCGGCTCGGTCTTGGCCTCGAGTTCGATGCCCTGCGTGCGCAGCTCGCCCGCCTGGATCGAGCAACGTCCACCCGCCGTGCCGCACAGGTGCGTCGGGTCCGGGTCGGTGGTCGTCATGTTCTCGCGGCGGATGTCGAAGGCCGCGAAGGTCAGCATCGTGGCCGAGCCCGGCGGCTGGTACTTGATGCCCACTTCGTACTGCTTGCCCTCGATCGGCTTGAACGGCGTGTTGTTCCAGCCCGTGCCCGACTGCGGCTCGAAGGATTCCGAGTAACTGAAGTACGGCGCCACGCCGTTGTCGAAGTTGTAGATGGCGCCGAACCGGCCCGAGAACGCTTCGGCTTTCAGCTTGGACGGGGTGACGCGGCCCGAGGCGATCGCCGTCGTCTCGCCCACGTTGCGCGACCAGTCGTAGCGCCCGCCCAAGAGGAACGACAGACGGTCGATCTTGATCTGGTCCTGGAAATACACGCCGGTCTGGTACTGCGTGGAGGTCGCGTCGCTGGAGAATGCCGGCACGGGAATGTTCTGGAAATTGTCCGGATTCTTCACGTAGAGCGCAGGCGCGGAACCAAAGCCCGACAGCGTGTCGGTCTTGACGTGCTGGTAGTCGAATCCCACCAGAACGTTGTGGCCGATCTTGCCGGTGTTGAAGCGGGCCTGCAGGTTGTTGTCGATGGTCAGCGCCCCCACATCCACGTCGGTCGCGATCGAGGCGCGCTGATGGTACAGGTAGGTCCTGTCCGTATAGCCGTAGTAGTTGGTCATCGCGCCATAGACACTGCGGTACTTGGCGTCCGAGTGCGTCCAGCGCAGGCTTTGCGAGGCCTTGAAGGTGTCGTTGAAGCGATGGTCCAGGATGTAGCCCAGCGAGTAGCTCTTGCGGTCGCTCTTTTCGAAATTGGCGTCGCCATCGTAGTAATCGGCGGGCAGCCGGAAGCCGTCGGGCGCGCGCAGCAAGGTGCGCATGGCCGGCACCGCACCGTACGACCCCATGTCGGGATCATGCTGGAAATTGGTCAGGATGGTCAGCGAGGTATCGGCATTGGGTTTCCAGGCGAACGCGGGCGACACGAAGTAGCGGCGTTCCTTGGTGTCCTGCACCTGCCCGTCCGACATGTAGCCCGATCCCACCAGGCGATACAGGTACTTGCCCTCTTCGTCGATAGGGCCGCCGAAGTCGAAGTTGGCGCGGCGGAAGTCGTAATTGCCAACCTGCAGCTCCACCTCGCGCAGCGGCTCGTCCAGCGGCCGCTTGCTGACCTGGTTCACCACGCCGCCCGGACCGCCCTGCCCGTACATGACCGACGCCGGCCCCTTGAGCACATCCACGCGCTCAAGGCGGAAGGCATCGACCTGCGGCAGCGCATCGCGGCCGCCGAACACGCGCAGCCCATCAAGGTAAGTGGACGCCGAGAATCCGCGCACGTTGAACTGGTCCAGGCGGGTCGCCGTGGCGCCGCGCGACTCGGTGGCCACGCCCGCCGTGTAGCGCAGCACCTGATTCAGCGTCTGCGCGCCCTGCTCGGTGATCTGCTCGCGCGTGACCACGGACACCGACTGCGGCGTCTCGATCAGCGGCGTGTCCGTCTTGGTGGCGCTGGCGCTGGCGGTGGCCACGTAGCCCACCGTGGGCGCATAGGCGCTGTCCGACATGCCCGTGACCGTCACGGGCGCCAGCGTGTGCGTATCGCCCGCGGAGGCCGGCGCGGGCGCCAGCGTCCACGTGTTGCCCGATTGCGCGCGGGCCTGCAGGCCGCTGCCCGCCAGGATGCGCGAGAAGCCCGCGCCCACCGTATACGCGCCGTTCAACCCGTCCGAACGCCGCCCCCGCACCAGCGCCGGATCGAACGACAGCACCACGCCCGCGCTGCGCGCAAACTGCGTCAGCGCATCGGCCAGCGGCCCTGCCGGAATCTGGAAACTGCGCTGGCCGTTGGCGGCTGCTGCCGCGTCGGCGGCTGGCGCGGACTGCGCCCAGGCCGCGGGCGCGCCGGCGGCCAGCGCCCCGGCGCACGACACGGCCAGCACGGCTTGACGGCCGGCGGTCAGCGGTGCGCGCAGGCGGGTGTGGATTGAAGCGGACACAAACATCTCCCTGTACGGTGGTTTCTTTCTGCTTTCCGTACGGGGATGCAAAACCTGCAATGCGCCGGCAAGAAAATTTGTAACGCTCAGGCGTCGCTTGGTCCGACCTGCAGCCAATAGTGCGTGTGGCGCGTGACGGTGATCGGCAGGGAGTGTTCCAGCGCCTTGAGCGCGCGCTCGGCGTCGTCCAGCGGAAACACCCCGGAAAGCCGCAAGGCCGCCACCGCGGGATCGACGCGGATGACGCCCACGCGCTGGCGGGCCAGGTATTCGGCAAAATCGTCCAGCCGCCATTCCTTGGCCACCACCATGCCGTCCACCCAGGCGAGCCGGTCCGGGTCCGTCGCGCCGCGCTGAAGTTCGCCGTCTTCGGCAGGAAACAGCCGTTCACCGGCGTCAAGCTGCGTCAGGACGCCATGGCGCAGCAGCGCCACGCTGCCTTCGTAAACGCCCACGCGCGCGCCTTGCGCCGTTCGCCGCAGGTCGAACCGCGCGCGCTCGGCCTGCACTTGGCCGTCGCCGGTGTCCACGCGCAGCGTCCGCGCGCCCGGATGCGGCTCGGCCTGCACCAGCATCTCGCCGCGCAAGAGCGCAATATCACGTACGTTGCCGCTGACGTTGACGCGCACGGCAGAATCGCTGTTCAGGGTAACGCGCAGCCCGTCCGCCAGCGCAAGGGCCTGGCGCTCGCCCACGCGGGTGCTGTAGTCGGCGACCAGCCGCTGCCAGGGCGCATGACGGTAGCCGGCCCAGCCGGTGGCGGCCACGCCGGCCACGGTCAACAGGCTGCGCAGCGCGGCGCGCCGGCCGCGCGAGGCTGGCGCATTCAACGCGGTGTGCGCCAATGCCGCCGGCACCCGGCGCGCGTCGCGGCCGATGTCCTGCAGCCGGTCCCACGCCACGCGATGCGCGGGATCCTGCGCAATCCAGGCGCGGCACGATTCGCGCGTTTGCGCGTCCGCCACGCCCGATTGCAACCGGCTCCACCAGACAATGGCCTCGCGCACGACGGCCTCCGAAGGGGCGGCATCCGAGGACCTGCCCGCGGCGGGCATGAGGTTCAGCGCGTCAGGCATGGATCGCCGCATAGCACGCGGACATCGCGCGCACCATGTATTGCTGCACGGAGCTCAACGACACATCGAGGCGTTCGGCGATCTCGGGATACGTCAGGCCGTCCAGCTGCGACAGCAGGAACGCGGCGCGGGCCTTCGGCGGCAGCCCGTCCAGCAGGCGATCCAGCTGCACCAGCGCCTGCAATTGCTCGGCCTGCGCCTCGGGCGACGGCGCATAGGTTTCGGGCACGCTGGCCAGATAGGCAAGGTACGCGTGTTCCAGCGCGGCGTGGCGCTGGTGGTCGACGACCAATCCCTTTGCGATGGTGGTGAGGAGCGCCCGGGCCTCGTTGGCCCGCACCTGCTTGCGGCCCTGGATCACCCTGACGAAGACGTCCTGCGCCAGATCCTCGGCGCGATGTTCGCAACCCAGCTTGCGGCGCAGCCATCCGAACAGCCACGGGCGGTGATCGCGGTACAGGCCATCGACAGGCGCGACCTGGGCGTCGACGCACGGGGCCGATGAGGAAAGCAAGGTGGAAGACACGGATGAGACTGCGGCGCGGGACCAAAAGTCTCAAAATCTTAATTGATAATGACTTGCATTAACAATGATTGACCTCACCCGGCCCCGAAATTGCGGGCCGGGTGACGCATTACTACAACGTCGCGGCCAGGCGGCGCTCGGATTCGAGGTACTCGCGCGACTGCATTTCCAGGATGCGCGAGACGGTCCGGTGGAACTCGTTGGCCAGCGCGCCTTCCGTGTAGATCTCTTCGGGCTCGCACTCGGCCGACATGATGAGCTTGACGCGATGGTCGTAGAACACGTCGATCAGCCAGGTGAAGCGGCGCGCCTCGGACGCCTGGCGCGGGCCCATGCGCGGCACGCCCGACAGGATCACGGCGTGGAAGCGGTTGGCCAGCTCCAGGTAGTCGTTCTGCGAACGCGGACCGCCGCACAACGTGGCAAAGTCGAACCACACCACCGAGCCGCCCAGCGCCAACGCGCGGATCTCGCGATGCTCGATGTGCAGCACGGGCTCTTGCGGGGGGGTGTCGGCCAGCGCGTCGAAGGCCGCCTGCAGCGCCTGCTGCGCATGCTCGTCCAGCGGCGTGTGATAGCTCTGCACCTGCTCCAGCGAGCGGCGGCGGTAATCGATGCCCGCATCCACGTTCATGACGTCCATGCGCGACTGGATCAACGCGATGGCGGGCAGCACACGGTCACGGTGCAGGCCGTCGGTGTACAGCGTGGAGGGTTCGTAGTTGGACGTCATCACGAACGACGTGCCGTATTCGAACAGCTTGAGCAGCAGGCGGTGCAAAATCATTGCGTCCGCCACGTCGGAAACGTGGAATTCGTCAAAGCAGATCAGCCGGTAGCGCTTGGCCACGCGCTTGGCGACCTCGTCCAGCGGATCCTGCATGCCCTTCACTTCCTCGAGCTCACGGTGCACGCCGCGCATGAATTCGTGAAAGTGCAGGCGCGTCTTGCGCACCACCGGCACGGTGGCATAGAACGCATCCATCAGGAAGCTCTTGCCGCGGCCCACACCGCCCCACAAGTACACGCCGCGCGGCACGTCGGGACGGTTCAGCAGCTTTTTCAGCGCGTTCGAGCGCATCGACTTGAACTTGACCCATTCGTCGTAATAGCGCTGCAAGCGGTCGATCGCCTTCTTCTGCGCGTCGTCGGGCTTGTAGCCGCGTTCGGCCAATGCGTGTTCGTAGTAGTCGCTGACGTTCATAGGGGAACCGGATCAGGCTGAAATGGTAATGGCGGTAAAGAAAAGGGCGGGTCCTGGAACCCGCCCCCGGTCTTGCAGCAGTCAGTCGCGGCTTAGAAGTTCAGCGCACGCTTGTCCACGGCCAGCGCGGCTTCCTTCACGGCTTCCGACAGGGTCGGGTGCGCGTGGCAGATGCGGGCGATGTCTTCGGCGGCGCCGCGGAATTCCATGATGGTCACGGCTTCCGAGATCAGTTCCGAGGCCATCGGGCCCACAATGTGCACGCCCAGGACTTCATCGGTCTTGGCGTCGGCGATCACCTTGGCAAAGCCGGTGGTGTCGCCCAGCGCGCGGGCGCGGCCGTTGGCCAGGAACGGGAAGCTGCCGGCCTTGTACTCGCGGCCTTCGGCCTTGAGCTGCTGTTCGGTCTTGCCGACCCAGGCGATTTCCGGCGAGGTGTAGATGACCCACGGCACGGTGTCGAAGTTGACGTGGCCGTGCTGGCCGGCGATGCGCTCGGCAACCGCAACGCCTTCTTCTTCAGCCTTGTGCGCCAGCATCGGGCCGCGCACCACGTCGCCCACTGCCCAGACGTTCGGCAGGTTGGTCTTGCAGTCGCCGTCCACGGCCACGAAGCCGCGTTCGTCCAGCTTCAGGCCCACGGCGTCGGCGTTCAGGCCGCCGGTGTAGGGCACGCGGCCGATCGAGACGATCAGCTTGTCCACGACCAGCTTCTGCTCGGCGCCCTTGGCGTCGACGTAAGGCACGGTCACCGACTTGGCGGTCGCCTTGATCTCGCCGATCTTGACGCCCATCTGGATGTTCAGGCCTTGCTTGGTGAAAGCCTTCAGGGCTTCCTTGGCCACTTGCCCGTCGGCGGCAGCCAGGAATTCCGGCATCGCTTCCAGGATGGTGACTTCCGAACCCAGGCGGCGCCACACGCTGCCCATTTCCAGACCGATCACGCCAGCGCCGATGACGCCCAGCGTCTTGGGCACGGCGCCGATGTTCAGTGCGCCGTCGTTGGACAGCACGACCTTTTCGTCGAACGGCAGGCCGGGCAGTTCACGCGCCGACGAGCCGGTGGCGACCACGACGTGCTTGGCAACCAGGTCTTCCTCGGCGGTGCCGGTGACCTTGATGGCCCAGCCGCCTTCCACTTGGCCGCTGAACGCGCCCTTGCCGTGGAAGAACGTGACCTTGTTCTTCTTGAACAGGTACAGGATGCCGTCGTTGTTCTGCTTGACCACCGTGTTCTTGCGGCCGATCAGCGTGTCGAGCTTCAGGCTGACGCCCTTGACTTCGATGCCGTGCTCGGCGAAGTGGTGGTTGGCTTGCTCGTAGTGTTCCGACGATTGCAGCAGCGCCTTGGACGGGATGCAGCCGACGTTGGTGCAGGTGCCGCCGGGAGCCGGGCCGCCTTGGCCGTTCTGCCAGGCGTCGATGCAGGCGACCGACATGCCGAGCTGCGCGGCGCGGATGGCGGCGATGTAGCCGCCGGGGCCTGCGCCGATCACGACGACGTCAAATTGTTTGGACATAGTGTTCTCGCGAATGAGGGGTGAAGAAGCGCACTTCCTGCCCAGCGGGGTCGTGCTGCGGGCCGGCGGGGAGCCGGCCCGGGCGCCGCGCGACTTGCGGGTCGCGCTCGGCGCCGGCCAGGGGCGTCGAGATTACAGGTCCAGCAACAGGCGCTGCGGATCTTCCAGGGCGTCCTTCATGGCGACCAGGCCCAGCACGGCTTCGCGGCCGTCGATGATGCGGTGGTCGTAGGACAGGGCCAGGTAGTTCATCGGGCGGATGACGATCTGGCCGTTTTCGACGACGGCGCGATCCTTCGTGGCGTGCACGCCCAGGATGGCCGATTGCGGCGGGTTGATGATCGGGGTCGACAGCATCGAGCCGAACACGCCGCCGTTGGAGATCGAGAACGTGCCGCCGGTCATTTCTTCGATGCCCAGCTTGCCGTCAGCAGCGCGGCGGCCGAAGTCGGCAATGGTCTTCTCGATGTCGGCGATCGACAGCTGATCGGCGTTGCGCAGGATCGGCACCACCAGGCCACGCGGGCTGCCGACAGCGATACCGATGTCGAAGTAGCCGTGATAGATGATGTCCTTGCCGTCGATCGAGGCGTTGATCAGCGGGTACTTCTTCAGCGCGGCAACAGCGGCCTTGACGAAGAACGACATGAAGCCCAGCTTGATGCCGTGTTCCTTTTCGAACTTGTCCTTGTACTTGGCGCGCAGGTCGATGACGGCCTGCATGTTGACTTCGTTGAACGTCGTCAGGATCGCGTTTTCCTGCTGCGATTGCAGCAGGCGCTCGGCGATGCGGGCGCGCAGGCGGCTCATCGGCACGCGCTGTTCCGGACGGCCGTCCAGCGACAGCGTGGTCGGGGCGGGCGCGGCGGCAGCCTTGGCCGGCGCGGCCTTGGGCTGGGCGCTGGCGGCCAGGGCGTCGCCCTTGGTCACGCGGCCATCACGGCCGGTGCCCGACACGGAAGCGGCGTCAACGCCCTTCTCGGCCAGGATCTTCGAGGCGGCGGGCGAAGCGACGCCGGCAGCGGCGGTCGAGGCCGGGGCGGCAGCGGCGGGCGCCGGCGCGGCGGCGGCTTGCTCAGCGGCCTTGGGGGCTTCGGCCGGTGCGGTGGCGGCGGCGGCGGCCTTGGCGGCGGTGTCGATGCGGGCCAGCACTTCGCCGGAGGTCACGGTGCTGCCATCGCCCTTGACGATTTCGGACAGCACGCCCGAGGCGGGGGCCGGCACTTCCAGCACGACCTTGTCGGTTTCGACTTCGATCAGGATTTCGTCGGCTTCAACGGCAGCGCCCGGCTGCTTCTTCCAGGTCAGCAGGGTCGCTTCGGAAACGGATTCGGAAAGTTGGGGAACGACGACGTCGGTAATAGCCATTTTGTTTATTCCGTAGAGAGTGTGTTCTTGTCACGCGGCGCGGCAAGGTTCGAAACGGGGTTCCGGAACGCTTGCCGCCCGCGGCGCGTGCATCAAGTAAGGGTTACTTCGTCAACATGACCTTGAACTTGGGCGCGAAGGCCGTTTCGATCAGGGCCTTCTGCTGCTCCTGGTGCTTGGCCAGGTAGCCCACGGCCGGCGATGCCGACGCAGCACGGCCTGCGTAGCCAAGCTTCTGGCCTTCGACCATGTTCTCGTACACGTGATGCTGAACGTAGAACCAGGCGCCTTGGTTCTGGGGTTCGTCCTGCACCCAGATCACTTCGGTTGCCTTGGGGTACTTGCGCAGTTCGGATTCGAACGACTTGTGCGCAAACGGATACAGCTGCTCGACGCGGATGATGGCGACGTTGTCGGCGCCACGCTCGCGGCGGGCGTTGACCAGGTCGTAGTACACCTTGCCCGAGCAAGCCAGCACGCGCTTGACCTTGCTGGCGTCGATGGCCTCGTCGACCTCGCCGATGACCGGGCGGAAGCTGCCGCCGGCCAGATCGGTCAGGGGCGAACCGGCGTCCTTGTTGCGCAGCAGCGACTTCGGCGTGAACAGCACCAGCGGCTTGCGGAACGGACGGATCATCTGGCGGCGCAGGACGTGGAAGATCTGCGAAGCCGACGTCGGCTGAACCACTTGCATGTTGTTGTCGGCGCACAGCTGCAGGAAGCGCTCGATGCGGCCCGACGAGTGCTCGGGACCCTGGCCTTCGTAGCCGTGCGGCAGCATCAGCGTCAGGCCCGACTGGCGGCCCCACTTGGCTTCGCCGGAGCTGATGAACTGGTCGATCACGACCTGGGCGCCGTTGACGAAGTCGCCGAACTGGCCTTCCCAGATGACCAGCGTGTTCGGTTCGGCGCTGGAGTAACCGTATTCAAAGCCCAGCACCGCCTCTTCGGACAGCACGGAGTCGATGACGGTGAACGGCGCCTGGCCTTCCGACACGTTCTGCAGCGGAATGTAGGTGCCGTCGTTCCAGCGTTCGCGGTTCTGGTCGTGCAGCACGGCGTGGCGGTGCGTGAACGTGCCGCGGCCCGAATCCTGGCCGGTGATGCGGATGGCGTAGCCCGAGGACACCAGGGTCGCGAAGGCGAGGTGTTCGCCCATGCCCCAGTCCAGGTTCATTTCGCCCTTGGCCATGGTGCGGCGGTCGTTCAGCAGCTTGGCGACCAGCGGGTGCACCGTGAAGCCTTCCGGCACGGTGGTGATGCGTTCGCCGATGCGCTTGAGTTCAGCCAGCGGCACGGCGGTGTCGGCCTGGTCGGTCCACTTGGCGCCCAGGAACGGCGACCAGTCGATGGCGTACTTGCTCTTGTAGTCGGTCAGCACCGGTTCGATGGTGCGCTGGCCGTCTTCCATGAGCTGGCGGTAGTCCTTGACCAGCTGATCGGCTTCGCCGTCGGCCAGCACGCCTTGCGTGGTCAGCTTGTCGGCGTACAGCTTGCGCGTGCCGGGGTGGTGGCCGATGCGCTTGTACATCAGGGGCTGCGTCAGCGACGGGGTGTCCTGCTCGTTGTGGCCCAGCTTGCGGAAGCAGACGATGTCCACGACGACGTCGTGGCGGAACTGCAGACGGTAGTCCAGCGCCAGCTTGGTGACGAACACCACGGCTTCGGGATCGTCGCCGTTGACGTGGAACACCGGGGCTTCGATCATCTTGACCACGTCGGTGCAATACAGCGTCGAACGCGAGTCACGCGGGTCGGACGTGGTGAAGCCGATCTGGTTGTTGATGACGATGTGCAGCGTGCCGCCCGTACCGTAGCCGCGCGTCTGCGCCAGGTTCAGGGTTTCCATCACGACGCCCTGGCCGGCAAAGGCCGCGTCGCCGTGCACCAGCACCGGCAGCACTTGCTTGCCTTCGGCATCGCCGCGGCGTTCCTGGCGGGCGCGTGCGCTGCCTTCGACGACGGGGTTGACGATTTCAAGGTGCGACGGGTTGAACGCCAGCGACAGGTGGACGGGGCCGCCGCGCGTGGACAGGTCGCTCGAGAAGCCGTTGTGGTACTTCACGTCGCCGTCGGTCAGGCCTTCGGCGTGCTTGCCTTCGAACTCGGCGAACAGGTCGCCGGGCATCTTGCCCATGATGTTCACGAGCAGGTTCAGGCGGCCGCGGTGGGCCATGCCGACCACGATTTCCTGGACGCCGTTTTCACCGGCGTGGTTGACCACTTCGTCCATCGAGGCGATGAAGCTTTCGCCGCCTTCCAGCGAGAAGCGCTTCTGGCCGACGTACTTGGTGTGCAGGAAGCGTTCCAGGCCTTCGGACTCGGTGAGCTGCTGAAGGATGTGGCGCTTTTCTTCCGCGGTGTACGTGGGCGCGCCCAGCGTGGTTTCCAGGCGTTCCTGGATCCAGCGCTTGGCGGCGGGGTCGGAGATGTGGGTGAATTCTGCACCGATGCTGCGGCAGTAGGTGTCGCGCAGCGCCTTCAGGATGTCGCGCAGCGTCATCGTGCTGGCGGTCGTGAAGTAGGTGTTGGTGGCCGAGTACGTCTGGTCCAGATCGGCTTCGGTCAGGCCATAGAAGGCGGGATCGAGCTCGGGGATCGGCGGACGTTCCTGGCGCTTGAGCGGATCGAGGTCGGCCCAACGCGAACCCAGCGAACGGTAGGCGGCAATCAGCGATTGCACCGAAACCTGCTTGCTGGCCACGCTCAGGTCGGGTTCGGCGGCGCGTTGCACGAAGGCATTGGCCTTGGCGCGCTGGGCGAACGATTCGACGATGGGAGCATGGGCCTGGTCGCGAGTGGATTCCTGGCCGTCGGTTGCGGGAGCGTGCTGCAATTGGTCGAAATATTCGCGCCAGTTGTCAGGTACCGAACCGGGGTTATCGAGGTAGGCTTCGTAAAGCTCCTCGACATACGGGGCATTACCCCCAAAGAGGTAAGACGTGGATAGAGATTCTATTTCCGAAGACATATCGCTTCACCTTTACGAGTGCTTCACTCGAGACGATGCAGGAAAACCTTCCGCGACACGGGCTTCCCGTTAGGCGGATAGCAGGGGCAGAAGGCGCGTACAAGCCTTGAAAGCCTATGGTCGAGAAGTATAACCCTTTGAGTTTACGGGCGTCTTCCCGCATTTCCGTGACGCGAAAGCCCTTTGGGAATGCCGTCATGCAGCAACGGAATGTCCGTCCAACCCCTTCCAATGCGCCGTCTACGCGCCACCAAAATCGGTCAATGCAAAATGCCGCAGCGCGTCATTTTGAATAGCAGAAAAGGCAAGTGTTGCATTTACGCCGCGTCAAACAGGCAGCGCAGTGGTCGACATGATCTCTTTCAAGACGAAAAAAGTGCGAATTTGGCGTACGCCGGGCAGCTTGATGATCTCGCCCGCATGCAGCTTGTTGAATCTTTCCAGGTCGCGGATGCGCAGCATCAGGAAGTAGTCGAATTCGCCTGCCACCAGGTGGCATTCCAGGCAGCCGCTGATGCTCTTGGCCGCTTCCTCGAAGTCGGTGAACGAGTCGGGTGTGGAACGGTCAAGCACCACGCCCACGATGACTAGCGTGGCCATGTCCACGTCGGCAGGTTCAAGCAGCGCGACCGTCTTGCGGATGATGCCTTCGCTTTTGAGCCGCTCGACGCGCCGCAGACACGCCGCCGGACTGAGATGCACGCGCGCGCTCAGGTCCAGATTGGTGATCTGCGCGTCGTCCTGAAGAATGCGCAGGATCTGGCGGTCGATGCGGTCCAGCGTGAAAACGGCAGTCATGGAATGCGTCCCTGAAAATTAAATTTGGTCGCGGTTTTTAATTTGGAAATATTAGATGCATAAATACCAATAAACGAAGTTTCGATTTGGCGGATTGAAAAAATACGCAATTGACCCCTCAAGCCCATGATTTCTATGATTTTTGCGAACCCTGCCAAAAAGCGCAGGCCGCCCGAATCATCAGGAGCCACCATGGATCTGCAACGCTTTCCCCGTCATCGCCTGACCTTCGGCGATACCCCAATCGAAAAGCTGGACCGCCTTTCACAGCATCTGGGCGGCAAGGTCGAGATCTACGCCAAGCGCGAGGACTGCAACAGCGGCCTGGCGTTCGGCGGCAACAAGCTGCGCAAGCTTGAATACCTGATCCCGCAGGCGCTGGAACAAGGTTGCGACACGCTCGTCACCATCGGCGGCATCCAGTCCAACCACACGCGCATGGTCGCGGCGGTGGCCGCCAAACTGGGATTGGCCTGCGTGCTGGTGCAGGAAAACTGGGTGGATTATTCGGATGCGGTCTACGACCGCGTCGGCAACATCATGATGAGCCGCCTCATGGGCGCGGACGTGCGGCTGGTCGACCAGGGTTTCGACATCGGCTTTCGCCGCAGTTGGGAAGAGGCGCTTGAAGAAGTGAAACGCCGCGGCGGCAAGCCCTATGCGATTCCCGCGGGCGCGTCCGACCATGAGCTGGGCGGGCTGGGCTACGTCGGCTTTGCCGAAGAGGTGCGCCGCCAGGAAGCCGATCTGGGATTCAAGTTCGACTACATCGTCGTCTGCGCGGTCACGGGCAGCACGCAGGCCGGCATGGTCGTGGGCTTTGCCGCCGACGGCCGCGCCGACCGCGTCATCGGCATCGACGCATCCGCCACGCCGGAGCAGACGCGCGCCCAGGTCCTGCGCATCGCGCGGCGCACCGCCGACCTCGTCGGACTGGACAGACCCATCGAAGACAAGGACGTGGTGCTCGACACGCGTTACGCCTACCCCGCGTATGGCCTGCCGTCAGCCGAAACCAACGATGCCATCCGTACCTGCGCCCGCCTGGAAGGCATGATCACCGACCCCGTGTACGAAGGGAAATCCATGCAGGGGATGATGGACATCATCCGCAAAGGCGAGATTCCCGCCGGTTCGAAGGTCCTGTATGCGCACCTGGGAGGGGTGCCGGCGATCAACGCCTACAGCTTTCTCTACCGCAACGGATAGCGGTGGCTTCGGCGTCTTGGGGTGGCCTTGCGGGGATTTGCGGTGACGCCAAGCCCCCCGTAGGGCAACCCAGGATGGCGCGGGAGGGGCAATTGATGTACATACTTTGTATACACAAATCCATGCGCGAATCGTGTGTTGCCTTGCCACGGTTTCGCGTTCCCCCGTCCGCCCATGCCCGCCTACGATTCCACCCAGCCTTACCCCCGCGACCTGGTCGGCTACGGCCGCAATCCACCTCACGCGCAATGGCCAGGCAACGCGCGGATTGCGGTGCAGTTCGTCCTGAATTACGAGGAAGGCGGCGAAAACAGCGTGCTGCATGGCGACGCCGGCTCCGAGCAGTTCCTGTCCGAAATGTTCAGCCCCGCCAGCTATCCGGACCGGCACCTCAGCATGGAAGGCATCTATGAATACGGTTCGCGGGCGGGCGTGTGGCGCATCCTGCGGGAATTCGAAAAGCGCCAGCTGCCGCTGACGGTGTTCGGCGTCGGCATGGCGCTGCAACGCCATCCGGACCTGACCGCGGCGTTCGTGGAACTGGGTCATGAAATCGCCTGCCACGGCTGGCGCTGGATCCACTACCAGAACGTGGATGAAGCCACCGAGCGCGAGCACATGCGCCTGGCCATCGACGCCATCACCACGCTGACCGGCACACGGCCGCTGGGCTGGTACACCGGCCGCGACAGCCCGCGCACCCGCACGCTGGTCGCCGACGACGGCGGATTCGAGTACGACAGCGACTATTACGGCGACGACCTGCCCTTCTGGATGCAGGTGCGCAAATCGGATGGCGCCACGGCGCCGCAGCTCATCGTGCCCTACACGCTGGACTGCAACGACATGCGCTTTGCGCTGCCGCAGGGCTTCTCCCACGCCGATCCCTTTTTCCAGTACCTGAAGGACAGCTTCGACGCGTTGTATGCCGAAGGCGACGAGGCGCCCAAGATGCTCAGCATCGGCATGCACTGCCGCCTGTTGGGCCGGCCCGGCCGCATCGTTGCCCTGCAACGTTTCCTGGATCACATCGCGCGCCACGATCGCGTCTGGGTGTGCCGCCGGCTGGACATCGCGCGGCACTGGAAAGCCACCCACCCCTACATATCCGACCGTTGAACAGGACGACCATGACCAACAATCTGAACGAGCCGAACGTCGAGCCGCGCCCGCACAGCCGCCACGGCGAAACCGGCATGGGCAGCGACATCTGGGACTGGCACGAGGCGCTCAGCGTCTACAGCGATCCGGGTTACGCCGAAAAAGGCCAGCTCACGGTCACCTACCTGACCGACGCACACCGCGCCTGCGCCGCGCGCATCTCGCAATGGATGCGCGACTGCGGCTTTGACGAGGTCGGCATCGACGCCGTCGGCAATGTGGTGGGACGCTATCGCGCCGCCCGCGCCGGCGCGCCGGTCCTCATGACCGGCAGCCACTTCGACACGGTGCGCAACGCCGGCAAGTACGACGGCCGGCTTGGCATCTTCGTGCCCATGGCCTGCGTGCGCGCGCTGCATCGCGAGAACCGGCGTCTGCCGTTCGACGTGGAGGTGATCGCCTTCGCCGAGGAAGAAGGCCAGCGCTACCGGGCCACGTTCCTGGGCTCGGGCGCGTTGATTGGCAGCTTCAATCCCGACTGGCTCGCGCAGAAGGATGCGGACGGCATCACCATGCGCGAGGCCATGACGCACGCGGGCCTGGACATCGCCGGGATTGCCGGCCTGCGGCGCGATCCGGCCAATTACCTGGGCTTTGTCGAGGTGCACATCGAGCAGGGTCCGGTCCTGTATGAAATGGGGCTGCCGCTTGGCGTCGTCACGTCCATCAACGGCTGCGTGCGCCATCAGGTGCAGATCCTGGGCCTGGCCAGCCATGCCGGCACCACGCCCATGAACCGGCGGCGCGACGCGGCCGTCGCGGCCGCCGAGCTGGCGCTCTATGTTGAAAGCCGCGCCGCCCGCGATGGCGATTCGGTCGGCACGGTAGGCATGTTCGAAGTGCCCAGCGGATCGATCAACGTCGTGCCGGGCGAGTGCCGCTTCAGCCTGGACCTGCGCGCCCCCAGCGATGCGCAGCGCGACGCGCTGGTCGATGACGTGCTGGCCGAGCTGGCCGCCATCTGCGCGCGGCGCGGCCTGCGCTATTCGATTGAAGAAACCATGCGCGCCGCCGCCGCGCCCAGCGATCCGCGCTGGCAGCAGCGCTGGGAGCGCGCGGTCGACGCGCTGGGCGTCCCCGTGCACCGCATGCCCAGCGGCGCCGGCCACGACGCCATGAAGCTGCACGAGATCATGCCGCAGGCGATGCTCTTCGTGCGCGGCCAGAACAACGGCATCAGCCACAACCCCCGCGAATCCACCACCAGCGACGATATCGAACTTGCCGCGCAAGCCATGCTGGGCTTGCTCGACGCGCTGGCCAACGAAACCTCGACATAACGCCATGACCGATTACGCCCGACTCGACGCCTGGGTGGACGCCCATTTCGACGAAGAAGTCCGCTTCCTGCAAGATCTGGTGCGCGTGCCCACCGACACGCCGCCCGGCAACAACGCCCCGCACGCCGAGCGCACCGCGCAACTGCTGCAGGATTTTGGCCTGCACGCCGAAGCGCACCCCGTGCCGGCCCAGGCCGTCGCGGACTACGGCATGCAGTCCATCACCAACCTCATCGTGCGCCGCGAATACGGCGGCGCAGGCCCGCGCATCGCGCTCAACGCGCACGGCGATGTGGTGCCCCCCGGCGACGGCTGGAAGCACGATCCCTACGGCGCCGAGATCGAGGACGGCTGCCTGTACGGCCGCGCCGCAGCCGTCAGCAAGAGCGACTTCGCCAGCTTCACGTTTGCGCTGCGGGCGCTGGAAGCCGTCGCCATGCCGTCGCGCGGCGCGGTGGAGCTGCACTTTACCTACGACGAGGAATTTGGCGGTCTGCTGGGTCCGGGCTGGCTCCTGGAGCAGGGATTGACCCGCCCCGACCTGATGATCGCGGCCGGCTTCAGCTATGAAGTCGTCACCGCGCACAACGGCTGCCTGCAGATGGAAGTGACGGTGCACGGCAAGATGGCCCACGCCGCCATCCCAAGCAGCGGCGTCGACGCCTTGCAAGGCGCCGTCGCGATTCTGAATGCGCTGTATGCGCAGAACGCGCATTACCAAGCGATCACGTCGCAGGTCCCGGGCATTTCGCATCCGTACCTGAACGTGGGGCGGATCGAAGGCGGCACAAACACGAACGTGGTGCCCGGCAAGGTCAGCTTCAAGCTGGACCGCCGCATGATTCCCGAAGAAAACGCCGCAGAGGTCGAGGCCGACATCCGGCGCATCATCGAAGAAGCCGCGGCTTCATGTCCCGGTATCCGTGTCGAAATCAAGCGGTTGCTGCTGGCCAATTCGATGCGCCCGCTGCCCGGCGCGCAGCCGCTGGTGCAGGCCATCCAGCAACATGGCGAAGCGGTTATCGGCGAACCCATTCCCGCGATGGGCACACCGCTCTACACCGACGTGCGCCTGTACGCCGAAGCCGGCATCCCCGGCGTGATCTACGGCGCGGGCCCGCGCACGGTGCTGGAATCGCACGCCAAGCGCAACGACGAGCGCATCAATCTGGAAGACCTGCGCCGCGCCACGAAGGTCATTGCACGAACGTTGGCGGATTTGCTGCACTAAGCCAGCCGCATCACCCGGCGCCAGAACAGCACGGCCACCAGCACGAAGACGGCCAACCCGAGGTAGGACGCCATGCCGGCGAACGCCTCGCCCGCGATCGCCAGCGGCGCCTCGGAGCCCGTGCCGCCGATGATGGCCGCCATCAGCACGCCCACCAGGCTCTCGCCCACGATCAGGCCCGAGGCGATCAGCACGCCGCGGCGGTTGGCCGCCTCGGCGAAGCGGTCGTAGGGCTGGTTGGCGGCGGCGGCGCGGCGGCGCAGGGCGCGCTCAAGCAGCCAGGCCAGCAGCGCGCCCGCCACGATGGGCGCGGCGACGGTCGGCGGCAGGTAGATGCCGATGCCGACCGCCAGCACGGGAATGCGCGCCACCTTGCAGGTGCGCTTCATGATCTCGTCCACCACGATCAGCCCCACGCCCACCGCCATGCCGATCAGGATCATCGTCCAGTTCAACTGGTGGGTGAAGATGCCGCGCGTGATCGCCAGCATCAGCGTGGCCTGCGGCGCGGACAGCGCCTGCGAGGCGTCCATGCCCTCGCGCGGCATCGCGTCCGCAAACCCGTAAGCGTTGTACAGCAGCTCCAGCACCGGCGAAATCACCGCCGCACCGACGACGCAGCCGATCAGCAGCGCGACCTGCTGACGCCACGGGGTTGCCCCCACCAGCCAGCCGGTCTTCAGGTCCTGCAGGTTGTCGTTCGAAATCGACGCCACCGCCACGACGGCCGACGTGCTGAAGATCGCCAGGGCAATCGCCATCTGCACGCCGTTTTCCAGCGCCATCAGCTCGCCGCCCACGCCCAGCATCAGCACGGACACCAGGACGATGGCGACGATGCCCACGCCGGAGATCGGGCTGGTCGACGACCCCACCAGGCCGGCCATGTAGCCGCAAGCCGCGGCCACCAGGAAACCGAACACAAAGGCGAAGAGGACCGCGTAGGCCACCAGCTTCCAGATGGCGCCGGCCGACAGCGGCGTGCCCGACAGGAACACCTGGAACGTGAAGACCAGGATTGCCACCAGCACCAGCGTCACGGCCGAGATCCAGCCCGCCGACAGGTCGCGTTCGGTGCGCGGCGCGGTGCCCGCTCGGGCCGCGCCCTCCTTGGTCAAGGCCGAAAACGAGGCCTTCACGCCGCGCGCCATCGGCACGAACAGCGTCGCCAGCGTCCAGATCGCGCCGACGCCGATCACGCCCGCGCCAATGAAGCGCACCTGCGAGGACCACAGGCCCGTGGCATAGGACGCCAGCGTCGCGCCCGCGGGCATGTCGCCCATGGCCGTCAGGATGGGCACCGCGATGCCCCACGCAATGACCAGCCCGGTCAACATCGCCAGCCCGGCGACGATGCCGATCAGGTAGCCCGCGCCCAGCAGCGCCAGCGAAAAGCCCATCGGCAGCCTGAACACGGCGCCGCCCAATGCAAACCAGCCGCTCACGCTGTCGCCCAGCACGCGCAGCCCGCTGGCGGCAAAGCTGACCACGGCCGCCGCGACGCCCCCGGCGACGATGTCGCCCATGCCGGTGGCGGCGGGTTTGGCCGACGCGTGCGCGGCGGTCTGCGGCGCGTCCTGCGCGCGCTCGGCGCTGCCCACCCGCAGAATCTCCGCCGCCGCCACGCCTTCCGGATACGGCAGGTTGCTCTGCACCACCATCACGTGGCGCAGCGGAATCGTGAACATCACGCCCAGCATGCCGCCGGCCGCGCAGATGCCCAGCGTCTGCCAGAACGGAAAGCCCTGCCAGTGGCCCATCATGACCAGCGCCGGCAGGATGAAGATGATGGCCGACAGCGTGCCGGCCGCCGAGGCCTGCGTCTGCACCATGTTGTTTTCAAGGATGTTGGCGTCCTTGAACATGCGAAGGACCGACATCGAGATCACGGCCGCCGGAATGGCCGACGAGAACGTCAGGCCCACTTTGAGCCCCAGGAACACGTTCGAGGCGGTGAAGATGACGGTGATCAGCGCGCCGAGCAGGACGCCCCGGACGGTCAGCTCGGGCAGCGTGACCTCCGGCGGAACGCGGATGGGCTGGGTCATGGGTTTCTCCCTATTGATAGCCGCGCATTCTAGCGCCAGACCGTCCACCCCGTGGTCACCAGCGGTAAACGCGATCGGGCAGTGGAACCTGCCGTGCAGCAGGATCCTGACGAAAGATTATGCTGAAAGCGCCGGATTCCCCTGGGGAATTTGATGACTCATGCCTCGGGCATGGGTCTAGCATGAGCAGTAAAAACAGGAGACGACTTACCATGCTCGACCCTCGCCAGCCCCTTTCCGGATCGGCCCTCCAGGAGGACGCCGACCCCGCCGAAACCGCCGAATGGCGCGAAGCGTTGCAGTCCCTGCTGCAGGCCGACGGGGCCGAGCGCGCAGGCTACGTGCTGGACAGCGTCCTGGGCCACGCCGCCTCGCTCGGGCTGCGCGCCAACAGCCAGACCCGCACCGCCTACCTGAACACCATTCCCGCCGACCAGGAACCGCCCTTCCCCGGCAACCTGGCCGTCGAAGAGCGCATCGCCCGCATCAACCGCTGGAACGCGCTGGCGATGGTGGTGCGCGCCAATCAGGCGCACGGCGAGCTGGGCGGCCACATCGCCAGCTACGCGTCGGCCGCCGACCTGTTCGAAGTCGGCTTCAATCATTTCTTTCGCGCCCGCACGGACGGCAACCCGGGCGACATCGTCTACATGCAGCCGCATTCGGCGCCCGGCGTCTACGCGCGCGCCTTCCTCGAAGGCTTTCTGGGCGAAGACGACCTGGCGCATTTCCGCCAGGAAATCACCGCCACCACGCGCGGCTTGCGCGGCCTGTCCTCGTACCCCCATCCGTGGCTGATGCCGGATTTCTGGCAGTTCCCCACCGGCTCGATGGGCATCGGCCCCATCAACGCCATCTACCAGGCGCGCTTCATGCGCTATCTGGAACATCGCTCGCTGGTGCCCGGCGCCGACCGCAAGGTGTGGGGCATCTTTGGCGACGGCGAAATGGACGAGCCCGAATCCATCGCGGCGCTCACGCTGGCCGCGCGCGAAAAGCTCGACAACCTGATCTTCGTCGTCAACTGCAACCTGCAGCGCCTGGACGGCCCGGTGCGCGGCAACGGCCGCATCATCGACGAACTCGAAACCCTGTATGCCGGCGCCGGCTGGAACGTCATCAAGCTCGTCTGGGGCAGCGACTGGGACGCGCTGCTGCGCCGGGACACGGGCGGCGCGCTCGCCCGCGCCTTCGCCAACACCGTGGACGGCCAGTTCCAGACCTTCGCGGCCAACGATGGCGCATTCAACCGCGCCCATTTCTTCAACCAGAATCCCGAGCTGGCGGCGCTGGTGGCCGACTGGTCCGACGACGCCATCGACCGCCTGCACCGGGGCGGCCATGACATGGTGAAGATCCATGCCGCCTACCATCGCGCCGCGAACCATCGCGGCCAGCCCACCGTCATCCTCGCGCAGACCAAGAAGGGGTTTGGCATGGGAACGGCCGGCCAGGGCAAGATGACCACCCATCAGCAAAAGAAGCTGGACGACGAAGCGCTGCTCGCGTTCCGCGACCGCTTCGCGCTGCCGATTTCCGACGCCGACTGCCTGGCGCTCAAGTTCTACCGCCCCGCCGACGACAGCGCCGAAATGCGCCACCTGCAGGCGCGCCGCGCCGCGCTGGGCGGCTATATCCCGCGCCGCAACGCCGAGGCCCCGCGGCTCGCGCCCCCGGACGCCGACCAATGGGCGCGCTTTGCGCTGGCGGCCGACGGCAAGGAGATGTCGTCCACGATGGCCATCGTGCGCATGCTGACCGCGCTGCTCAAGGACGCCACCGTGGGCCCGCGCATCGTGCCCATCGTCGCGGACGAGGCGCGCACCTTCGGCATGGCCAACCTGTTCCGGCAGATCGGCATCTATTCGGCGCAGGGCCAGCTCTATGAGCCCGAGGACATCGGCTCGGTGCTGTACTACCGCGAGGCCCGCGACGGCCAGATCCTCGAAGAAGGCATCACCGAGGCCGGCGCCATCTCGTCCTGGACGGCGGCCGGCACCAGTTACTCGGTCAACGGCCTGCCGATGCTGCCGTTCTATATCTATTACTCGATGTTCGGATTCCAGCGCATCGGGGACCTGATCTGGGCCGCCGCCGACCAGCGCGCCCGGGGCTTTCTGATCGGCGCCACGTCGGGCCGCACGACACTGGGCGGCGAAGGCCTGCAGCACCAGGACGGCTCCAGCCACATCATGGCCGCCACCGTGCCCAATTGCCGCGCCTACGATCCGGCCTACGCCTTTGAGGTCGCCGTCATCGTCGAACATGGCATGCGGCGCATGCTGGACGAGCAACGCGATGAATTCTTCTACCTGACCGTCACGAACGAGAACCTGGCGCAGCCGGACATGCCCCAGGATCCCGGGACGCGCGAAGGCATCCTGCGCGGCCTGTACCGGCTGCGGCCCGCGCGCGGCACGGCGCAGGTCCGCCTGCTCGGCGCCGGCCCCATGCTGCGCGAAGCCGAGCTGGCTGCCGCGCGCCTGCACGACGAATTCGGCGTGGATGCGGAAGTCTGGAGCGTGACCAGCTTTTCGGAGCTGGCCCGCAGCGGCCGCCAAGCCGAGCGCGCACGCGTGCTGGGCCTGGAAGCGCCGCAGGACCAGGACTGGGTGCACACCTGCCTGGCCGGCAGCGACGCGCCGGTGATCGCGGCCAGCGACTACGTGCGCGCCGTGCCCGAACAGATCCGCGCCTACGTAAAAGCGCCCTACCGCACGTTGGGCACGGACGGTTTCGGGCGCAGCGACACGCGGGCGCGCTTGCGCGATTTCTTCGAAGTCGGCGCCGACTGGATCGTGCTGCATGCGCTGGACAGCCTGGACAGGCAGGACGATGCGCGCACCTTGCGCCGCGCCTTGAACGCTGGCAGCCGCCAGGCGCCGCCGTGGGAAATCTAGGGTCTCATCCATTTCACCTCGTCCATCGGGGCGGCGCCGCGCACGCGTTTGCTTGATCAAAAGCGAACGCTCGCTGCACTGCAGCAACCAAGCACCCGCGCTTTCTGGTGAAATACGGGTGTTCCCTAAGCATTTCGCGATGAATACGGCGGGCCGCGAGCCCGCCTTTTGCATCCCTGTTTTTTTTCCGTTAGCCCTTTCAGGCCCCGATCCCATGGACGAAACTCTCACCAAACTGGCGTTGGACTACCACGCCTATCCCACTCCCGGCAAAATCTCGGTCACCCCGACCAAGACCCTGGCCAACCAGGACGACCTGTCCCTGGCCTACTCCCCCGGCGTGGCTGCGGCTTGCATGGCCATTTTCGACCAGGGCGACGACGCCGCCTCCAAGTACACGTCGCGCGGCAACCTCGTGGGCGTGATCACCAACGGCACCGCCGTGCTGGGCCTGGGCAACATCGGTCCGCTGGCCGCCAAGCCCGTGATGGAAGGCAAGGGTTGCCTGTTCAAGAAATTCGCCGGCATCGACGTGTTCGACATCGAACTCGCGGAAAACGATCCGGACAAGCTGGTGGACATCATTGCCGCACTCGAGCCCACGCTGGGCGGCGTCAACCTTGAAGACATCAAGGCGCCCGAGTGCTTCTACATCGAGAAGAAGCTGCGCGAGCGCATGAAGATCCCCGTCTTCCACGACGACCAGCACGGCACCGCCATCATCTCGTCGGCCGCCATCCTGAACGGCCTGAAGGTCGTGAACAAGGACATCGGCTCGGTCAAGCTGGCCTGCTCCGGCGCCGGTGCCGCGGCCATCGCCTGCCTGGACCTGCTGGTTCACCTGGGCATCAAGCGCGAAAACATCTTCGTGGTCGACTCGCGCGGCGTCATCTGGGACGGCCGCGACGAGAACATGGAAGCCAACAAGAAGCGCTACGCGCAAAAGACCGACGCGCGCACGCTGGCCGACGTGGTCAATGGCGCCGACGTGTTCCTGGGCTGCTCGACCGCTGGCGTGCTGACTGCCGACATGGTCAAGACCATGGCCGACCGTCCGCTGATCCTGGCCCTGGCCAATCCGGAACCCGAAATCCGCCCCGAAGTCGCCAAGGCCGCGCGCCCCGACTGCATCATCGCGACGGGCCGTTCGGACTACCCGAACCAGGTCAACAACGTCCTGTGCTTCCCGTTCATCTTCCGCGGCGCCATGGATGCCGGCGCTTCGCGCATCACCGAAGAAATGAAGCTGGCGTGCGTCAAGGCGATCGCCGACCTCGCCCAGGCCGAGCAGAACGATGAAGTGGCCCGCGCCTACGCTGGCCAGGAACTGTCGTTCGGTCCCGAATACATCATCCCCAAGCCGTTCGACCCGCGCCTGATTGTCCAGATCGCGCCGGCCGTCGCGCAGGCCGCCGCCGACTCCGGCGTTGCCGCCCGCCCCATCGAGGACATCGAGGCCTACCGCCAGAAGCTGATGGGCTTCGTGTACCACTCGGGCCAGCTGATGCGCCCGCTGTTCGCCCAGGCCAAGAAGGCGCCCAAGCGCGTCATCTACGCCGACGGCGAAGACGAGCGCGTCCTGCGCGCCGTGCAGACGGTTGCCGACGAAAAACTGGCGTTCCCGATCCTGATCGGCCGTCCCGCCGTCATCGAGATGCGCATCCAAAAAGCAGGCCTGCGCCTCATCGCCGGCCAGCACTTCGAGATCGTGGATCCCGAAGACGACAGCCGCTTCAACGAAACCTGGAACGCGTACTACCAGTTGAAGGGCCGTGAAGGCGTGACGCCGGCCATCGCCAAGGCAATGATCCGCAAGCACAACACGCTGATCGGCGCGATGCTGCTGCGCCGTGGCGACGCCGACGCACTGCTGTGCGGCGTGGCCAGCAAGTACGACAACCAGCTCAAGTACATCGACGAAATCATCGGCAAAAAGGAAGGCCAGACCTACGCCGCCCTGAACGTGCTGATGCTGCCCGACCAGACGCTGTTCGTCACCGACACCCACGTCAACGAAAACCCGACGGCCGAGGAAGTCGCCAGCATCACGATCCAGGCCGCCGACGAAATGCTGCGTTTCGGCGTGGTGCCCAAGATCGCGCTGCTGTCGCACTCGAACTTCGGCAGCCGCATCACGGAATCGTCGCGCAAGATGGCCGCCGCGCGCCAGATCGTGCAAGACCGCGCCCCCGACCTGGAAGTCGACGGCGAAATGCACGCCGACGCCGCCCTGTCCGAAAAGATCCGCGTCCTGGCCTACCCGGACAGCACGCTGAAGGGCCCGGCCAACCTTCTGGTCATGCCCAACCTGGACACCGGCAACATCACGTACAACATGCTGAAGATGACCGGCAGCAATGGCGTCGCGATGGGTCCGATCCTGCTGGGCGCCGCGCGTCCCGTGCATATCCTGACCACCAGCGCCACCGTGCGCCGCATCGTCAACATGACGGCCCTGGCCGTGGTGGATGCGCAGCAGGAAGCCGCGGAAGAAGCCAAGAAGCGCCGCCGCTGATCGCACCCTCTGGCTGCACGCCCACGGGCGCCCCTCAAACGGGGCGCCCGTTTTCTTTTTTGGATGGTAAAACCTAGCTTGACCTTTACCTGGAGACGACATGCTGGCCGATGCAATGTATGCCTGGTTCCACTACCTGGCGATCTTTGTTCTGGTGGTGGTGCTCACCGCCGAAGCTGTATTGCTGCGCCCCGACCTGACGCCCGCCGGTGTCAAGCGCCTCATCGTCTACGACCGCCTCTATGGCGTGAGCGCAATCCTCGTCCTCGTCACCGGGGTGCTGCGGCTGACCGCCGGCGCCAAGGGCGCCGCGTTCTACATGGGCAATCCCTGGTTCCACGCCAAGATTTCGCTCTTTGTCGTCATCGCGCTCTGTTCCATTCCGCCCACGCTGACCTTCCTGCGCTGGGCAAAACAACGGCGCCAGCAGCCGGAGTTCGTCCCCGCCCTGCCCGAGATCAAGCGCGCGCGCCGCTGGGTGATGATCGCTTCGCACCTGTTCGTCTTCCTGCCGCTCTTCGCGGTGCTGATGGCGCGCGGCATCGGCTACTGATGCCGGCGGCTATGGGCAGCGGGCGCGCGCCGGGCGCGCCGGCTCCTTGCCGTCGACGACGAACGTGTCAAAGCGGAACACACCCGCCGCGTCGTTGCTGACGATCTTGATGAACTCGCCCTGCGGCGTATGCATCACGGACATGCCTTCGGGCACGTCCTCGTGGCCGGGCCGCACCGCGGCCTGCCCGTTCCAAGGACTGAAGACCAGGACGCCCGGGTACGGTTCACGATCCTCCCCCGCGCCCCGCCGCGCAGTCTTGAACTGCGTGCCGGCGGGGTACGTCAGGCCGCCGAACTGCGTGCGGCACGCCAGCTCCGCGTCCGTGACCCGCAATACGTTGCGCGACGCATCCAGGTAGAGCGTGGGCCGGCTGAGAAACAGCCCGTACAGCGGCACGGCTGCCTCGCTTTCCACCTCGAGCCGCCAGCGGTCGGCGTCCCGCGAACCATCCGTGTAGACCGTGCCGCTTGATCCGCGCAACGCTGTGCCTGCCGCGATGGCCAGGCCCGCGGCCTCGTTGCCCGGCGCCAGCACGCATTGTTCGAACGCCTTCATGGCGCCGTCCGGTTCGACGGCGAACTCGATGTCCTGCGCGCCGTCGCACCCCCACCCTTGCACGGTCTGCACGCCCGCGCCCCGCAGGATGACCGTGCGCGGATGCCGGCCAAGCGTGGCGTAGGTTTGCGCTTCGTACTCGGTGTCCAGGTAGCGTCGTGCAGACGTTGCCTGCACGCCCAGCATGGGCACCGCTTGCGGAAAACTGGCCTCGACGTAGGTGTCGAGCTTGCCCTCGTCCTTCAGCGTCAGGCGCGTGCCCGCCGGCATCGCCACGCCGCCGACCACTGCGGGCTCCTGCAACGTGACGCGCAGCGCCGCCTGCTTGCGATCGATGTCCCGGCCCACCTGCCACATCACTGCCTGGAACCACGCATAGAAGCTGAACGGCGCGGCCAGCGCCAGGCAAAGCACGATGGACGTCTTCCAATACTTGCGGACGGTGCGCCGGGCGCGGCCGCTGGCCACCAGGGCGACGCCCCAGCCCAACAACAACAGGCCGGCGAAAAAGCCGGCCGTGAGCAGAATGAAAAAACTGGCGCTGGGAAGTGCTATCGGAATCATGGCGGTGATGCTATCCGCAAAATTACTCTCTGGCGAATTATCAGAATTTTATTAAAGACACCACTTCTCGGACCGACTGTAATCACACATGTCGCCGAGCAGTACGCCATAAACCTCTGAAAAGCACCGTCGGCGCATTGCTTTTCAGCCCCTTTGACAGACATCCACTTATGAAATCCAAAGTAATCATCGCGCTGGCCATCGGCGCCCTCGCTTCCACTTCGCAGCTGGCATTTGCCTCGGACGGCACGATCAATTTCACGGGCGCCATATCCGCCAACACGTGCACCATCGACGGCAACGGCACCGGCAGCAAGAACTTCAACGTGCTCATGCCCACGGTCGGCGTCGATTCACTGACGGCCGCGGGCCAAACGGCCGGCACCACGCCCTTCACCATCCGCCTGACCGCATGCACCCCGGGTACGGGCATGGTCCACACCCTGTTCGAACCCGGCGCCAACGGCAATGCGGCCACCGGCAACCTGACGATCTCCGCGGGGGGTGCAGCCAACGTCGAGATCCGCCTCCTGAATGGCGACGCAACACCCATCAGCGTCACCGTCGCTGACGAGGCCCAGAACTCCAAGGCCGTCTCCCTGGCCAACGGCGAGGCCACGCTTCATTACCAGGCTCAGTATTTCGCGCTCGGCCAGGCAGGCGCGGGCAACGTGAACGCCACTGCCAAATACACCATCATTTATCAATAAGCCGCCCGGCTTGGCCTTGCGCTCGTTTGCAGCCGCCCGGATCAGTAGTCAAGCCCCCATTTACAGTCCGAGGAAACCGATGAATCCATTCAACGTAGCTCTTGCAGCCGGAGCATTGGCAGGCTGTATCTTCGCTGCCGCGCCGGCAACCGCATCCGTCGTCATTGGCAGCACCCGAATCGTCTATGAGGCCGGCCAGGCGGAAGTCAACGTCAAGCTCAAGAACGAGGGCGACCAGCCCGCGCTCACCCAGACCTGGATCGACACGGGCGACGCCAAGGCGGCGCCGGGATCCATCCAGGTGCCCTTTATCGTGACCCCTCCCGTGTCCCGCATCGACCAGGGCAAGGGCCAGACCCTGCGCCTGATGCACACGGGCGAACCGATGAGTGAGGACAAGGAGTCCGTGTTCTGGCTCAACGTGCTGGAAATTCCGCCCAAGGACAAAGCCAGCCAGAACCTCCTGCAGATGGCATTCCGGTCGCGGATCAAGCTGTTCTATCGCCCCGCGGGACTCAAAGGCAAGGCCGAGGACGCGCCCGCGCAAGTCAGCTGGCGTCTGGTCCGGTCCGGCAATCGCAACGCTATCGAAGCCACCAACCCCACGCCGTATCACGTCACCTTCATCGAAGTGAACGTGGCCAGCAACGGCAAGCGCGCCAAGTTCACCGACGGCGACATGCTTGCCCCCGGCGAAAAAAAGCTCCTGCCTCTGGTAGGAGACGTGATCCAGGGCGCAAATGCCGAAGTCTCGTACCGCTTCCTGAATGACCACGGCGGCGCAGTCAAAGGCGCCCGGGCCCTCAGCCCCGCCTAGCGCGACCTAAGCATTACCGGCCCGCACCGACCGGCCGGCTGTCCGCTCACCAACCCATCACCCGACGCCTCCAGGGCGGCGCGATCGGCCGGCATCCGCCTGCCGGCAGCGCCGCGCCTGATCGCGCACCTGCCCATCATGGAACGTCTCGCCACCACGCCGCATTTCGCGCTTGCCGCGATCACGCTAAGCCTGCTCAGCGCAACTGCCTGGGCCGACGGCGCCACCGAACTCGCCGCCCTGAATGCGGACGTGGAGTTCAACGATGCCTTCCTGAGCGGTGCGGACGTGGACGTCAGCCAGTTCTCGCGCTCGAACAGCGCCATCCCCGGCACCTATCGCCTCGATGTGCAGGTGAACGACCGCTGGCTGGGGCGCACCGACGTGCGCATCGGCAAACCCTCTTCCGCAAACGCGCCGCTTCAGGCCTGTTTCGACTCGGCGCTGGTGGAATTGGTGGGCATCGACCTTGCCAAGATCGACGCGGCGCGTGCCGAACTGCTGAACGGCACCCAGTGCGTCGCGTTGACCGACCTGGTGAAGGAAGCGCGCGCGCAGTTCGATGCGGGCGAACAGCGGCTGAACGTGACGGTGCCCCAGGCCTCGCTGGTCAGGCAGGGCCGCGGTTTCGTGGACCCCAAGCATTGGGACGAAGGCGTGCCGGCCGCGCTGTTGAATTACAACGCCAACTTCTACACCTCTCGCGCCGATGGCAAGGCGTCGACCCAGAGCTTTGCGGGCCTGAATGCCGGCGCTAACGTGGGTCCCTGGCGCTTGCGCCACTCCGGCAGCGCAACCCATGGCAGCAAGAGCGGCCTGCAATATCAAAGCGTGCAGACCAATCTGCGGCGCAACATCACGGGCATGAAGAGCCAGCTGGTGATTGGCGATGCGTTCACTGACGGATCGACTTTCGACAGCGTCGGATTTCGCGGCGTGCAGATGTCCAGCGACGATCGCATGTCTCCCGAATCGCAGCGCGGCTTCGCCCCGACCTTGCGCGGCATCGCCAACACGAACGCGCGCGTCCAGGTGCGCCAGAACGGCAACATCATTTACGAAACCACCGTCGCGCCCGGTCCTTTCATCATCGACGACCTGTACGCCACCGGCTACGGCGGTGACCTGGAAATGGTGGTCAACGAAGCCGACGGCCGCGTGCTGGTGTCCCGGGTGCCTTTCTCCGGCGCGGTGAATTCATTGCGCCCGGGCGTGACCCGCTACAGCGTCACCGCAGGCCAGTACCGCACGCCGCAGACGGCCGATCGCCCCCTGATGGCGCAAGCGACCGTGCAGCACGGCATCAACAATCTTGTGACCGCCTATGGCGGCCTGACCGGGGCCCAGGGCTACGGCGCAGTATTGGGCGGCGCGGCGCTGAACACCGATTTTGGCGCGTTTGGACTGGACGTCACCCAGGCGGCCACGCGCCTGCCAAAAGAAAAAAACCGCACTGGGCAAAGCGTCAAACTGAGCTACTCCAAGTTTCTGGAGCCCACTCGCACAAGCCTCACGCTCGCCGCCTACCGCTACTCCACCCGTGGCTACCTGAGCATGGCCGACGCCATGGAACTGAGATCCCGGCAAGAACAGGGGCAAGGCGCAGGCCAATATGGCACGCAGCGAGGCCGTCTGCAGGCGACGATCAACCAGAACCTGCCGGCCGGCTATGGGTCCCTGCACTTCACGGGATCGACCCAGGACTACTGGGACAGACCCGGCCGCGACACGCAGATCCAGGCGGCCTACAGCAACAGCTACAAGCGCGTGAACTACAGCGTCTCGGCCACCCGCCAACTCAACGTGGGAACCCAGAAGTGGGACAACCAGGTCATGCTCAACCTGGGCATTCCGCTCGGCCGCAACCAGAATCCGGTCTATGCGTCGACCAGCATGCAAAAGGCTTCGGATGGATCCAGCAGCGTCCAGCAATCCGTGGCGGGCTCGCTCGGCGCGAATAACGCGTTCAACTACGGCGTCAGCGCCGGGCGCGCCGTGTCGTCCAACGGTCCGGCCAACACCAGCATTGCTGCGAACGCCTCCTACATCACGCCCGTCACGGCCGTGTCGGCCAGCGCCAGCACCAGTTCGAACTACACCCAATACGGCGGCGGCATTTCCGGCGGCGTCGTGGCCTATGGTGGCGGCCTCGTCATGACGCCGGTCACCGGCGAAACGGTTGCGATCGTCGAGGCGAAAGACGCAGCGGGCGCGCGGGTGCTCAACAGCACCGGGGTGCGCCTGGATTCCAAAGGCCGCGCGATCGTATCGACCTTGACTCCCTATGCCAGGAACGCCATCGAGCTCGATCCCAAGGGGCTCCCGCTGAATGTCGAGCTCAAGGCGACCGAACAACAGGTGGCCCCCACCGCCGGCGCGGTGGTTCGGCTGACCTTCGAAACCGAAAACGTGGGAAGCGCGGCGCTGCTGACGGTGGCCATGCACGGCGGAGAGCCCCTTCCCTTTGGCGCCGACGTGCAGGACGCCGACGGAAACAGCGTGGGTGTCGTGGCGCAGGGCGGCCGCGTGCTGGCGCGCGGGTTGAAGGACACGCAGGGCATCCTGACCGTGAAATGGGGCGCGAACAACAGCGAAGCTTGCTCGTTTGGCTATGCCCTGCCCGAGCAGCGTCTCAAGGATGCCTCGCTGCCTCAGGCGAGCGGACTGCTCTGCGAAAAGACGGCGCCAACCCGGATCGCCAAAAACTGATGATGGAAATACTGATGAACAAGACCATATTGCGCGCGGCGTTCGGGCTGCTTGGCTTGCTGGGCTCCACGACCTCGTGGGCCGTCGCGAACTGCACCCAGACGATAAGCTCGGTTTCCGTGAACACGCCGCCGCACATCACGATACCCCGGGATGCGGCCATCGGCACGGCCCTTACCGACTGGCTGACAACCGGAGCCACTACCGATTGGTTCACCTGCAGCGTCTCCGGAAACAGTGGCACGGGGACGGGACTGCACACCGTTATTCCCAGCGCAGGTCAGACGAAAGTGGTTGACGGAATCACCTACGAGGTCCATGCGACAGGCGTCGACGGCCTGGGCATCATCATCGGAGGCCGCACCTACGTCAACGGCTGCGGATGGGCGGCATTCCAGGCCCTCAACCGGACCTGGAGAACCCGCGGATGCAACATGCAAGGCACGGCCACCAACGGCGGACAGCTACGTGCGATGTTCGTCAAGACCGGCCCCGTCGCCACCGGCGTCGTTCCGCCGACAACCATTGCAAGCGCGGCATCGTTCTCGAATGAAACCGGCAGCATGCTCAGCCAGGATCCCGGCCTGGAGATCCAGTTTGTCACCATGGCGGTGCTGCTGATGTCGCAGGCCTGCACCACGCCCGACGTTTCCGTATCCCTCGGAACTCCCCAGGCTTCGGTATTCACGGGCGCGGGCGCTTCCAGTCAGCTTGTCGGGTTCGATATTTCGCTCAACGGCTGCCCCGCAGGCATGAGCGCCATTCACTACCAGATCGATGCCGCCACGCCCATCGTGGACGCCGCAAACGCAGTCATTGGCCTGGACGCGACTTCAACGGCAACCGGCGTCGGCGTGCAGTTGCTGGACGCCGACGGAAATCCGGCCGTGCTGGGAACGAAGCTGCCGTTTGCCGGCTACAACAGTGCAACGGGCGGCAGCTTCAAAATCCCCTTGCGCGCCCGATACCGCCAAACCGGCGCCACGGTCACGCCAGGCTCGGCCAACTCGGCAGTCACCTTCACGATGAACTACCTGTAGCCTCCACCCGTAGCCGCCAAAAAAAAACGCCAGTCGGCGCGGGGCTGACTGGCGTTTTGCCGGAAGGCGTTGCCTTCCGGATGCGCATTGCGAATTAACGCTTGTCCATCGGGGGCACGTCGCGCGTGACCGAACCGGTGAACAGCTGGCGCGGACGGCCGATCTTGTAATCGGGATCCGACAGCATTTCGTTCCATTGGGCGATCCAGCCCACCGTGCGGGCCAGCGCGAAGATGGCCGTGAACAGCGAGGTCGGGATGCCGATGGCGCGCTGGACGATACCCGAGTAGAAGTCCACGTTCGGGTACAGCTTGCGCTGCACGAAGTACGGATCTTCCAGGGCGATGCGTTCCAGTTCCATGGCCAGCTTGAACAGCGGGTCGTTTTCCAGACCCAGGGCGGCCAGCACTTCCTTGCAGGTTTCCTGCATCAGCTTGGCGCGCGGGTCGTAGTTCTTGTAGACGCGGTGGCCAAAGCCCATCAGGCGCACGCCCGAGTTCTTGTCCTTGACCTTCTCCATGAACTCGCCGACCTTGTCGATGCCGCCGTTGGCTTGCAGTTCTTCGAGCATCTGCAGGCAAGCTTCGTTGGCGCCGCCGTGAGCCGGACCCCACAGGCAAGCCACACCAGCCGAGATAGCCGCGAACGGGTTGGTGCCCGACGAGCCGCACAGGCGGACGGTCGAGGTCGACGCGTTTTGCTCGTGGTCGGCGTGCAGGATGAAGATGCGGTCCAGCGCGCGCTCGACGACTTCATTGACCTTGTAGTCTTCGCACGGCGTGGCGAACATCATGCGCAGGAAGTTGCCCGTGTAGGACAGATCGTTTTGCGGGTAGATGAACGGTTGGCCTTGCGAGTACTTGTACGCCATCGCAACCAGCGTCGGCATCTTGGCGATCAGGCGGATGGCCGAGATGTGGCGATGCTGCGGGTTCGTGATGTCGGTGGAGTCGTGGTAGAACGCGGACAGCGCACCCACCAGGCCCGTCAGGACGGCCATCGGGTGGGCGTCGCGGCGGAAGCCACGCAGGAAGAAGTGCAGTTGCTCGTTGACCATCGTGTGATGGGTCACTTGCGAGTCGAAATCGGCCTTTTGTTCCTGGTTCGGCAGTTCGCCGTTCAGGATCAGGTAGCAGATGTCCATGAAGTCGCAGTTCACGGCCAGCTGTTCGATCGGGTAGCCGCGGTACAGCAGTTCGCCCTTGTCGCCGTCGATGTACGTGATGCCGGATTCGCACGCGGCCGTCGACATGAAGCCGGGGTCAAACGTGAACATGCCCGTCTGGCCGTACAGCTTGCGGATGTCGATCACATCCGGACCGACCGTGCCCTTGTAGACAGGGAACTCAATGGGTGCGCTGCCATCCGAGAAGGATAGAGTGGCTTTTTTGTCAGACAGGTTCATGTTTATTCCTCTCAATTAATCAGAGCGAGCGCATCTGGCCAATAATCGCCCGAAGCTTGGGGGTGTCCAATTCGCCTTCGAGTTCCTTTCTGGCCAGCAGCAGATCGAGAAGATCGTTGTCTCCCATCTCGAAAAGCTGGGTCAATGCGGCCACGTCATCATCGGTAAGCTCAGCTTCGTGGGCATCCAGATACCGGGTGATGATCAAGTCGTTTTCGAGCAGGCCGCGGCGCGCCCGCCAACGCAGTCGCGCCCGCTCCAGTTCAGTCAGCCTGCTCATTCGTACACCTCAAATACACAAAAACTAGACCGTGCGGCGGACCATCAGTTCCTTGATCTTGCCGATCGCCTTGGTCGGGTTCAGTCCCTTGGGACAGACGTCGACGCAATTCATGATCGTGTGGCAACGGAACAGACGGTACGGGTCTTCCAGGTTGTCCAGGCGCTCGCCGGTGGCTTCGTCGCGGCTGTCGGCGATAAAGCGGTAGGCTTGCAGCAGGCCGGCCGGGCCGACGAACTTGTCAGGATTCCACCAGAACGACGGGCAGGAAGTGGAACAGCACGCGCACAGGATGCACTCGTACAGGCCATCGAGTTCCTCGCGCGCCTCGGGCGACTGCAGGCGCTCTTTTTCGGGCGGCGGCGTGTCGTTGATGAGGTACGGGCGGATCGAGTGGTACTGGTTGAAGAAGTGCGTCATGTCCACGATCAGGTCGCGGATGACCGGCAGGCCAGGCAGCGGACGCAGGACGATCGGTTCCTTCAGTTCGCGCAGGTTCGTGGTGCAGGCCAGGCCGTTCTTGCCGTTGATGTTCATGGCGTCGGAACCGCACACGCCTTCACGGCACGAGCGGCGCAGGGCCAGGCTGTCATCGACGTCGTTCTTGATGCGCACCAGCGCATCGAGCAGCATCTTGTCGGTGGGCTGGAGTTCGACGTCCAGCTTCTGCATGTAGGGACGCTCGTCCTTGTCCGGATCGTAGCGGTAGATTTCGAACTTGACGATTCTCTTGGTGCTCATAGTAGGCTCAATCCGGACTTAGAAGGTACGCGCCTTGGGCGGGAAGGACTCGACCGTCAGCGGCTTCATCTGAACAGGCTTGTAATCCAGGCGGCTGCCTTCGGAGTACCAAAGCGTGTGCTTCAGCCAGTTCTCGTCGTCGCGGGTCGGGTGGTCGTCAAGCGCATGCGCGCCGCGGCTTTCGGTGCGGGCGGCGGCCGACTTGATGGTGGCGCGGGCCACTTCGGTCATGTTCGCCAGTTCCAGCGCCTCGACGCGGGCGGTGTTGAACACCTTGGACTTGTCCTTGAAGTAGATGCTGTCGGCTTGCTTGGCCAGATCTTCGATCTGGGTCACGCCTTCGTTCAGCAGCTCCAGCGTGCGGAACACGCCGCAGTGGCGCTGCATCGAGAAGCGGATGGCGTTGCCGATGTCTTGCGTCTTTTCGCCGGACGTGCGCGATTCCAGCTTGTTGATGCGGTCCAGCGAGAATTCGACGGCCTGCTGCGGCAGGTCCTGGTGCGCGCGCTGGCGCTCAGGATGCGAATTCACGATGTGGTTGCCGGTGGCGCGGCCGAACACGATCAGGTCGAGCAGCGAGTTCGTGCCCAGGCGGTTGGCGCCGTGGACCGACACCGCGGCGCATTCGCCGATGGCGTACAGGCCGTTGACGATCTTGTTCTCGCCGTTTTCGCGCGTCAGCACCTGGCCGTGGTAGTTGGCCGGAATGCCGCCCATCTGGTAGTGGATGGTCGGAACGACGGGGATCGGTTCCTTGATCGGGTCCACGTTGCCGAACTTGATGGCGATTTCGCGGATCGAGGGCAGGCGCTTGTTGATGACGTCGGCGCCCAGGTGGTCAAGCTTGAGCACCACGTAGCTGCCGTCCGGACCGCAACCGCGGCCTTCCTTGATTTCCTGGTCCATCGAGCGCGACACGAAGTCGCGCGGCGCCAGATCCTTCAGGGTGGGCGCATAGCGCTCCATGAAGCGCTCGCCATCCTTGTTCAAGAGGATGCCGCCTTCGCCGCGCACGCCTTCCGTGATCAGCACGCCCGCGCCGGCCACGCCGGTCGGGTGGAACTGCCAGAATTCCATGTCTTGCAGCGGGATGCCCGCACGGGCAGCCATGCCCAGGCCGTCGCCGGTGTTGATGAACGCGTTGGTGGAAGCGGCCCAGATGCGGCCCGCGCCGCCGGTGGCCAGCACCGTGGTCTTGGCTTCCAGGATGTAGATCTCGCCCGTTTCCATTTCGAGGGCGGTCACGCCCACGACGTCGCCGGCTTCGTTGCGCAGCAAGTCCAGCGCCATCCATTCGACGAAGAACTGGGTACGCGCGGCAACGTTGCGCTGATAGAGCGTGTGCAGCAGGGCGTGGCCGGTACGGTCGGCAGCGGCACAGGCGCGCTGGACGGGCTTTTCGCCGAAGTTCGCGGTATGGCCGCCGAACGGACGCTGATAGATCGTGCCGTCGGGGTTGCGGTCGAACGGCATGCCGAAGTGCTCGAGCTCGTACACGGCGTTCGGGGCTTCACGGCACATGAATTCGATGGCGTCCTGGTCGCCCAGCCAGTCCGAACCCTTGACGGTGTCGTACATGTGCCAGTACCAGTTGTCTTCGCTCATGTTGCCCAGGGAGGCGCTGACGCCGCCCTGCGCGGCAACGGTGTGCGAGCGCGTGGGGAACACTTTGGAGAGCACCGCAACGGACAGCCCCGCTTGGGACAGTTGCAGCGAACAACGCATGCCGGCTCCGCCGGCGCCAACGACCACCACATCAAACTGGCGGCGCGGCAGGGATTTCATGACAGAGACCACGGCTTAAATGCTCCAGAGGATTTGCGCGAAGTAAACGACCGAACCGACCAGCCAGAGGATCGTCAGCACTTGCAGCAGCAGGCGCACGCCCACCGACTTGACGTAGTCCATCCAGATGTCGCGCACGCCAATCCAGGCATGCCAGGCCAGCGCAACGAATGCAAGGGTGGCCAGGATCTGGCCAACCGGAAGAACGCCCACGTAGAAATTGAACAGCGCGGTCCAGTGCTCGTACGTGAAGGCAGGCATCATGAGGATGCCGATGAGCAGCACCAGCGTGTACACGGCCATGATGACGGCGGTGATGCGCTGGATGATGAAGTCCATGACGCCATAGTGCGCGCCGACGACCAGGCGCTTGGGTCCGTAGTTTTTAGCGGCGGCCATTTACAGCACTCCGAACAGTTTGAGAGCAAACACCAGGGTCAGCGCGAGGCTGACGCCGAACACCACGCCGGCGCTCTTCTTGGACGATTGCTTGTCGATGCCGATGTGCAGATCCAGCATCAGGTAGCGGATGCCCGCACAGAAGTGGTGCAGGTAGCCCCACACGAGGACGAGGAAAACGAGCTTGACGATCGGGTTGCCGGCGTACGCGGCCACGGCGGCGAACGTCTGGGGCGCGGCCACGCTGGCCGCGAACAGCGGCAGGATGACCAAGGGAAGACAGAGGAACAACAACGCGCCGCTGACGCGGTGCAGAATGGACAGCTTGCCGGCCAGGGGCAGGCGGTAACTGGCAAGTTGCGCAATACCAATATTGCGAAACTGCGGACGTGGCTTGGCAGCGGTGTCGGACATGACGGCCTCGGTGTTTCGGAACTAGGGAATCGTTACGGCAAAATTGCCGCGGCCCTTGCGGGCAAACGCGGTATTTTCGCCCAGAGACGGGTTGGTATCAAATCGTAGGTAAAAAGCTCATCAATTCAGACTATTGCGGTAGTGGTATCGATCGGTCAAGTACAACCCCCGGCGGATTTCCATGGGGCGGTCACCGTACGTGTAAGACACCCGGTCTACCTGCAACAACGGCGTTCCGGCGGCAACATTAAGCAGCGTACAGACTTCGGCCGGCGCGGCGACCGCGCGCAGCTTCTCGTCCGCGCGCACCATGCTGACGCCGAACTCGGATTCAAAAAGGCCATAGAGCGGCGCCTTGTTGGCGGTCAGCAGCTCCAGGGTGAGACCACGGAAGATGGAACCGGGCAGCCAGATGTCGTCCAGCACGGTCGGTGTCTGCCCCATGGACAGCAGGCGGCGGATCATGACGACGGTTTCGCCGGCGCGCAGATCGAGCGCGCGGGCGATCTCGGCGGGCGCGCGCGTGCGGCGGCATTCCAGGATGCGGCTTTCCGCCCGGCCGGCCTCGCCCTCTTCGTCGGGGGCCAGGCGCAGGAAACGGTAGCGCACGCGGGCTTCGTGGTGGGTGGCGACAAAAGTGCCCTTGCCCTGGCGGCGCAGCAGCATGTGCTCGGCCGCCAGCTCATCGACCGCCTTGCGCACCGTGCCCTGGCTCACCTGGAAACGGGCGGCCAGATCGATTTCGCTGGGGATGAGCTCGCCGGGCTTCCATTCGCCGCGTTCGAGGCTTTGAACAAGCAGATCCTTGATCTGGCGGTAGAGCGGACTGAAAGCGGCTCCCTCGCCCGTCGGACGGGCGGCGCGATTGCGTAAGGAGGTTTCGGGCCGAGGCTCTGCCATGGATCTTCTTGAGAGTGTCATGTTTATCCGGATGAATGAGAAGACAACGCCAGGGATGCAAACTCATCCGCATGCGCTGCTGCCGCCGGTCTTCAGGCTTGATGCAGACGCACGGCCGAGCGGGGCCGCGGCGCATTCGAATAAACGCTCTATTGTGGCATATCGGGAGGCGAGCTGTCCAACGTCTTATGTCTTATATAAGATAGAAGAGCGATTGACGCTTACGTTAATTCGATCTAGGATGCAAAGCTGCCCGCGCGACGCGCGGCGGCCCTGCTGGCCGCCTGAATTTCCGCGCCCAACGATTACACTGATTGGTGAGATTTCTTTCTCGCCAAACCATTACGGAGAACGTTCATGTCCAAGCCTGCCTTGCGTGTCGCCGTCACCGGCGCCGCCGGCCAAATCGGTTACGCACTGCTATTCCGCATCGCCTCGGGCGAAATGCTGGGTAAAGATCAACCCGTCATCCTGCAACTGCTGGAAATCCCCGACGAGAAAGCGCAAAAGGCCCTGAAGGGCGTCATCATGGAATTGGATGACTGCGCCTTCCCGCTGCTGCAGGAAGTGACCGCGCACAGCGATCCGCGCACCGCCTTCAAGGACGCCGACGTGGCCCTGCTGGTGGGCGCCCGCCCCCGCGGCCCGGGCATGGAGCGCAAGGACCTGCTGTCCGTCAACGCGCAGATCTTCACGGCGCAGGGCAAGGCCCTGAACGACGTCGCCAGCCGCAACGTCAAGGTGCTGGTCGTGGGCAACCCCGCCAACACCAACGCCTACATCGCCATGAAGTCGGCGCCGGACCTGCCCGCCAAGAACTTCACCGCCATGCTGCGCCTGGACCACAACCGCGCGCTGTCGCAACTGGCCGCCAAGTCGGGCAAGGCCGTGGCCGACATCGAAAATCTGATCGTCTGGGGCAACCACTCGCCCACGATGTACCCCGACTACCGCTTCGCCACCGTCGGCGGCGAATCGCTGTCCAAGCTCATCAACGACGACGCCTGGAACCGCGACACGTTCATCCCCACCGTGGGCAAGCGCGGCGCCGCCATCATCGAAGCCCGTGGCCTGTCCTCGGCCGCTTCGGCCGCCAACGCCGCCATCGACCACGTCCGTGACTGGGTCCTGGGCAGCAACGGCAAGTGGGTCACGATGGGCATCCCGTCGGACGGCTCCTACGGCATCCCCGAAGGCATCATCTACGGCGTGCCGGTCACGACCGAAAACGGCGAATACAAGCGCGTCGAAGGCCTGGAAATCGACGCCTTCTCGCGTGAGCGCCTGGACTTCACGCTGAAAGAGCTCCTCGAAGAGCGCGACGGCGTCAAGGACCTGCTGAAGTAAGCAGCGCGCAGTAAAGGTTTGGGCCCGTTCATGCGGGCCCATTCCTTAGGCGGGTCCGCCACGCGCGGCCCGCCATGCAGGCAGCACCGGGAAATACACCTGTCTCTTTGCCAAGCCGCAAAGGTACGCGCCGCGGGATTGTCGCGCAGGGGACAGATTTATTTTTCGGACCCGCGATAACGTCGTGGGCTACCAAGAACAGGAGACAACCATGTCCAGACCCGACTCGCCCGGCGCCCTCTTTCGCCGCGCGCTCGCCGAAGAAAATCCCCTGCAGATCATCGGCGCCATCAACGCCAACCACGCCCTCTTGGCCAAGCGCGCCGGCTATCGCGCCATCTACCTGTCCGGCGGCGGCGTCGCAGCCGGTTCGCTGGGCCTGCCGGACCTGGGCATCAACACCATGGACGACGTCCTGACCGACGTGCGCCGCATCACCGACGTGTGCGATGTGCCGCTGCTGGTGGACATCGACACCGGCTTCGGCCCGTCGGCGTTCAACATCGCCCGCACGGTCAAGAGCCTGATCAAGTTCGGCGCGGCCGCCTGCCACATCGAGGACCAGGTGGGCGCCAAGCGCTGCGGTCACCGTCCCGGCAAGGAAATCGTCACGACCGAGGAAATGGCCGACCGCGTGAAGGCCGCCGCCGACGCGCGCACCGACAGCGACTTCTACCTGATCGCCCGCACCGACGCGATTGCATCGCACGGCGTGGACGCCGCCATCGAGCGCGCGCTGGCCTGCGTGGAAGCCGGGGCCGACGCGATCTTCGCCGAAGCCGCCTACGACCTGCCCACCTACGACCGCTTCGTGAAGGCCGTCAAGGTGCCCGTGCTGGCCAACATCACCGAATTCGGCAAGACGCCGCTCTTCTCGGTCGAAGAACTGAAGAGCGTCGGCGTGGGCATGGTGCTGTACCCGCTGTCGGCCTTCCGCGCCATGAACAAGGCCGCCGAGGCCGTCTACACCGCGATCCGCCGCGACGGCCACCAGAAGAACGTGGTCGACCTGATGCAGACCCGCGAGGAACTGTACGATCGCATCGGCTATCACGAGTTCGAATCCAGACTGGATGCGCTCTTCCAGAAGGGCAAGGCGTAATCCCGCAACGTCCAGGCGCCGCCGCGGCAACCCCGCGGCGCCGTCCGCCACCCATTGCATCTTCCATCGCGTAAGGAAAGGAGTAGAGACATGAGCACGGCTCCCAAGAAGCAAGAAGCCAAATCGGACGCCAAGCCGGAAGAAAAGGCCGGTTTCAAGCCCAAGAAGTCGGTTGCGCTGTCCGGCGTGGTCGCGGGCAACACCGCCCTGTGCACCGTCGGCCGCAGCGGCAACGACCTGCACTATCGCGGCTACGACATCCTGGACATCGCCGATACCAGCGAGTTCGAGGAAATTGCTCACTTGCTGGTCCATGGCAAGCTGCCCAACAAGGCCGAACTGAAGGCCTACAAGGAAAAGCTGCGCAGCCTGCGCGGCCTGCCCGCGCAGCTGCAGGTCGCCCTGGAAGCCCTGCCCGCCGCCAGCCATCCGATGGACGTGATGCGCACGGCCGTGTCGGTGCTGGGCTGCGTGCTGCCTGAAAAGGACGACCACAACACCCCGGGCGCGCGCGACATCGCCGACCGCCTGATGGCCAACCTGGGCTCGGCCCTGCTCTACTGGTACCACTACAGCCACAACGGCCGCGTCATCGACGTGCAGACGGACGACGACAGCATCGGCGGCCACTTCCTGCACCTGCTGCATGGCGAAAAGCCGAGCGACGAATGGGTCAAGGCGATGCACATTTCGCTGAACCTGTACGCCGAGCACGAATTCAACGCCTCCACGTTCACGGCCCGCGTCATCGCCGGCACGGGTTCGGACATGTTCTCGGCCATCTCGGGCGCCATCGGCGCGCTGCGCGGCCCCAAGCACGGCGGCGCCAACGAAGTGGCGTTCGAAGTGCAGAAGCGCTATGAAACCCCGGACGAAGCCGAGGCCGACATCCGCCGCCGCGTGGAAGCCAAGGAAGTCATCATCGGATTCGGTCACCCGGTCTACACGGTTTCCGATCCGCGCAACAAGGTTATCAAGGACGTCGCCAAGAAGCTGTCCAAGAAGGCCGGCACGACCAAGATGTTCGACATCGCCGAACGCCTGGAAACCGTCATGTGGGACGTCAAGAAGATGTTCCCCAATCTGGACTGGTTCTCGGCCGTCAGCTACCACATGATGGGCGTGCCCACGGCCATGTTCACCCCGCTGTTCGTCATAGCGCGCACCGCGGGCTGGTCGGCCCACATCATCGAGCAGCGCATCGACAACAAGATCATCCGCCCCACCGCCAACTACGTGGGCCCGGAAGACCAGAAGTTCGTGCCCATCGACAAGCGCAAGTAAAGCCAAGCGGAAGTAAAAACGATCGAGGGCGCGGCATGGCCACCTGTATTCACTTTTCCGAAGAGGTACTGCTATGTCTGCCCCGATCTCGAACGTACGTCCCGAGCCCGACCAGGTCCTGGCCGATATCGCGGACTACGTTCTGAATTTTGAAGTCCGCAGCGACCTGGCCTACGAGACGGCACGCAACTGCCTGATCGACACCCTGGGCTGCGGCCTGGAAGCGCTGGAGTATCCAGCATGCCGCAAACTGCTGGGCCCGGTCGTGCCGGGCACCGTGGTGCCCCATGGCGCCAAGGTGCCCGGCACGCAATTCCAGCTCGACCCCGTCCAGGCCGCGTTCAACATCGGCGCCATGATCCGCTGGCTGGACTTCAACGACACGTGGCTCGCGGCCGAATGGGGCCACCCGTCGGACAACCTGGGCGGCATCCTCGCCACGGCCGACTGGCTGTCGCGCACGGCGGTCGCGTCGGGCAAGCCCCCGCTCACGATGCGCGACGTGCTGACCGGCATGATCAAGGCGCACGAGATCCAGGGGTGCATCGCCCTGGAGAATTCCTTCAACAAGGTGGGCCTGGACCACGTCGTGCTGGTCAAGGTGGCCTCCACGGCGGTCGTTGCGCAAATGCTTGGGCTGTCCCGCGACGAAGTCATCAACGCCGTGTCGCTCGCCTGGGTCGACGGCCAGAGCCTGCGCACCTACCGCCACGCCCCCAACACCGGCAGCCGCAAAAGCTGGGCCGCCGGCGATGCCACCAGCCGCGCGGTGCGCCTGGCGCTGATCGCCCGCACCGGCGAAATGGGGTATCCCTCGGTGCTGACCGCCAAGACCTGGGGCTTTTACGACGTGCTCTTCAAGGGCCAGCCGTTCAAGTTCCAGCGGCCCTACGGCAGCTACGTGATGGAAAACGTGCTGTTCAAGATTTCATTTCCAGCCGAATTCCATGCGCAGACCGCCGTCGAATGCGCCATGCAGATTCACGGCCTGCTCAAGTCGCTGGGCAAGACGGCCGACGACATCAAGCAGATCCGGATACGCACGCACGAGGCGTGCATCCGCATCATCGACAAGAAGGGTCCGCTGAACAATCCCGCCGACCGCGACCACTGCATCCAGTACATGGTGGCTGTGCCGCTGCTGTTCGGGCGCCTGACGGCGGGCGACTACGAAGACGAGATCGCGCAGGATCCGCGTATCGACGCGCTGCGCGCCAAGATCGTCTGCGTCGAGGATCCAGCCTTCACCAGCGACTATCACAACCCCGCCAAGCGCTCGATCGCCAATGCGCTGACCGTGCAGTTCAACGATGGCACGGCGCTCGACGAGATCGTCTGCGAATACCCCATCGGCCACAAGCGCCGCCGCGCCGACGGCATCCCGCTGCTGGAAGCCAAGTTCCGCACCAATCTGGCCCGCATATTCCCGCCGCGCCAGCAGCAGCGCATCCTGGACGCATCGCTGGCGCAGGCGACCCTGGAGTCGATGCCGGTCCATGAGTACATGGACCTCTTTGTGATCTAAAGGGTGCCAGCCCCCCGACGCAGCCGCCCAATCTGATGCCGCGCGCAAGCGGGTGTCAGACACCGGCGGCCACGGGTATCGGCCACCGGCGCGCATACAATGCGGCTTTCCTCAATTGGATCGCGCCATGGCCATGCTCTGGGTCAAGACCTTTCACATCGTCTTCATCGCCTCCTGGTTTGCCGGCCTGTTCTATCTGCCGCGCATCTTTGTGAACCTGGCCCAGCAGTCGGATCCCGCCGTGCAGACGACCCTCCTCGGCATGGCGCGCCGGCTGTACCGCTTCACCACCATTCTGGCGGTCGTGGCCATCATTTTCGGGATGTGGCTTTACGTGGGTTACCGTATCGGCGTGGGCCCCGGCAATGGCTGGATGCACGCCAAGCTCTTTTTCGTGCTGCTCGTCATCGGCTACCATCACGCCTGTGGCCTCATGCTGCGCAAATTCGAACAGGGCAAGAACACCCGTTCGCACAAGTTCTATCGCTGGTTCAACGAAGTTCCCGTCTTGCTGCTCTTGGTGGTGGTGGCGCTGGTCGTCGTCAAACCCTTCTGATACCCCTACCTTTGCACATTCGCCAGGATTCGTATGTCCTCTGATGAACAGGACCGCCCGCGCAAGACGCTGACGATCAAGAAAACGGCCCGCGACGCCCAGGCCGAAGGCGCGGGCAAGCGCACCCGCACCGGCGCCCGCGCGCGCCTGGTGGCGCAGATCGAGCGCACCCGCGAAAACACCGAACGCCAGAAGGACCCCGCCGGCTACCAGCGGCGTCAGGAAGAAGAGGCGCGCGGCGCCCGCAAGCCCGCCCGCGGCACGTCCTCGCGCCCCGGCCAGTCTGAACGCGGCCAGTACGACCGCGGTCCCGCCAACCGGGGTCCGTCCGACCGTCCCGCGCCGCGCCGTGGCGCTCCCGACCGCGACCGCGCGGGCGACGCCCGCCGCGATGACGCCCCCAGCCCGCGCGCCGGACGCACGCCGCAGCGCGCGCCGCGCCTGGACGACCAGTACATCGCGCCGGCCACGCCTGCGGGCCGCTTCTACGACCCGTTCGAAGACGACGATCCCGCCCCCGAATTCGCGCCCGAACCCGAACACGCGCACGACGCCGACTTTGCGGGCGAGTCCGATTTCGCTCATGAGCCGGATGTACGAAGCGAGCGCGATGCGCCCCGCGTCGACGTGCGCAGCCGCCGCCCGCGCGAACCGCGCCAGGCGGAAACCTTCACGGTATTCGCGCCCTGCCCGCAAGGCCTGGAAGAAGCGCTGACCGCCGAAATGCAGGCGCTTGGCTATGAAGACGCCAAGGCCGGCCGGGCGGGCTGTTCGTTCACGTCCGACTGGTCGGGCATCCAGCGCGCCAACCTGTATTCGCGGCTGGCGACCCGCATTCTGGTGCAGGTGGCGCATGCCGAGATTTCGCACGAAGACGACATCCTGGATCTGGCCCGCGACACCCCCTGGGAGCGCTGGTTCGGCGCCGAACAGACGCTGCGCGTGGACACGTCGGCCATCAAGAGTCCGGTGCAAAGCCTGCAGTACTGCAATCTGCGCGCCAAGGACGGCATCTGCGACCGCCTGCGCGAGCTCGAAGGCGAGCGCCCCAGCATCGACACGGTGCGCCCGGATGCGCGCGTGCACCTCTTTCTGACGGGCCACACGGCGACGCTGTATCTGGACACGTCCGGCGAATCCCTGTTCAAGCGCGGCTGGCGCCTGGACAAGGGCGAAGCCCCCCTGCGCGAAAACCTGGCGGCGGGCATGCTGGCGCTGGCGGGCTGGGATCCGGCCGCGCCGCTGCTGGACCCCTTCTGCGGCTCCGGCACCATTCTGATCGAAGCGGCCTGGATTGCCCTGGGCGTGCCCCCGGGCATTTCCCGCCCGTTCGGATTCGAGCGCCTGCGCGGCCACGATGCCTACCGCTGGCGCGACCTGAAGGACGACGCCCGCGCCCGCATCCTGCCCCAGCTCGATGCGCCGCTGGTCGGATACGACCTGAACCCCCTGGCCATCGAATACGCCCGCAACAACGCCGAGCGCGCCTGGCTGACGGCCGATTCGATCCGCTTTGAAGTGGGTGATGCGCGCGAGGTGACGGCGCCCGCCGACCACGGCTGGATCGTCACCAACCCGCCCTACGGCGAGCGCATGGGCGCGGAACAGGACGCGGACCTGTGGCGCGACTGGGCCAGTTGCCTGAAGCGCAATTTCGCGGGATGGCAGCTGCATGTCATCACCAGCGACCTGACGCTGCCCAATCAGATGCGCCTCAAGCCCAAGCGGCGCATCCCGCTGCACAACGGGGCGCTCGACTGCCGCCTGTTCGGCTTTGAACTGGTCGCCGCAGGCTACCGCGACGCCTGAGCACGTTGTAAAAGCGCCGCAACATGGCGCGCCTATCTTTGCTTATGGTGCCCCGCCGCGCGGTTTTGGGGCATCATCAGCACCAAGGTGTTGCCAAGTTGCACCAGCCTGCATCGGCCACTTGCATAGTTTCAGGGTAAACCCCTATAATTCGGGTTATCCCTAGTAGCAAACAACTGTGCAAGCCCGTGGAGGCTATAGTGATCAACCCGAACAACACCATTCGCCTGACCGACGAACTCGAGCGTCAACTGATGCTCCAGGCTATCGAAGAACAATTCCGCCCGCATCCGATGCGGGCGTTGGCTGCAGGCCTGCGCAAGCTGGCCCACGGCATCAAGGCCCTGGCTGGCAAGACGAGCGCCAAGAACGCGCATTCCGCTGCCTAAGCAAGGCCTGGGCCGCTGGCCCAACGATTTTCCCCTTGGGGGCTGCATAGCCCCTTTTATAGACCCGCCCTCAACGGCGGGTTTTTTTTCGCGCGCACACCGAAGCGCAGCGAAAGCACTTCACCCCCCTAGGCAAGAAAAGCCGCCCCGCCGCCCGGCCGCCCGAAGGCGGGGCAGCCCCCTCGGGGGGCAGCAAGCATGCATCGCGTGCGCGGCGTGGGGGCATCACCCCCGGCGTGGGGGCAACAATTTATGGATAATACCGGTCCATGAATGACGCCACCCTCGACCAGACTCCGAACCGGCTGCGCCGGTTTGCCTGCATGATGTACGAAGCCGTGCTGCTGTTCGGCGTCGTGTTTCTGGCGGGCTACCTGCTGGACACGCTTACCCAGAGCCGCAACGCGCTGGAATTGCGGGCCGCGCGCCAGGCGTGGCTGTTCGTGGCGATCGGTGCCTATTTCGTGTTGTGCTGGCGACGCCGCGGGCAGACGCTGCCCATGAAGACGTGGAACATCCGGCTGGTGGATCGCCACGGCAACACCCCGTCGACCGGCCTGCTGATCCTGCGCTACATCCTTGCCTGGCCGCTGGTGCTGGCGGGCGCCGCGCTGGTCTGGGCGGCGGCGCTGGCCACGGGATGGCCTTCGGTGGACATGTTCATCGTGGCCGCTCCCTTCGCGATCTTCATCTGGTCCTGGCTGGATCCCGACGGCCAGTTCCTGCACGACCGGATCCTGGGCACGCGCCTGCGCAATGCGCCGCAAGCCAAGGGCAAAAAGGCCAGTTGAACCGCGCCGCCGGTGCGCCGGCATGCGGGCGCCGCCCCGGTTTGATGCGGGCCAAGGCGCAGACCATCTAGCGCCCCCTGTTCAGAAAGATGACAGCCGCACGCCGGGACAATGAGGCCCCAATTAATTTACGGCTTCATCATCACCATGCGCGCATTCCTTTCCCGCCTGTCGCTGGCCTTCGCCAGCGCGCTGTTGTTCCTGCACGCAGGCGCGTCCGCCCAGAACGCCTCGGCCCAGCAGGAGATCGAAGCGGCGTCCAAAGCTGCCTTTGCGGCGGCCCGGCAAGGCCCTGACGACGTAACGCTTGGCGACCAGGCAACCCTGAAGCTGCCCCACAACATGTTTTTCGTGCCCCGCCCGCAAGCCGAGCGGCTGATGCAGGCCTACGGCAACGGCAAGGATCCCTCGCTGCTGGGCGTCGTGATGCCCAAGAGCGACGATGAGGACTGGGTCGTCACCATCAACTTCGACAAGGCGGGCTATATCAAGGACGACGACGCCCGGAACTGGAACGTCGGCGAGTTGCTGGACAGCCTGCGTGAAGGCACCGAGGCGTCCAACGAGGAACGCAAGAAGCGCGGCTTTCCCGAACTGACGGTGGACGGCTGGGTGGAGACGCCCAAGTACGACAGCAACAACCAACGCCTGGTCTGGTCGGTGGCTGCCAAGCACAAGGGCGCGGCCGCGGACGAAGACGGCACGGTCAACTACAACACCTATGCGCTGGGCCGCGACGGCTACATCACGCTGGATCTGATCACCGAAAAGAACAAGGTGCCCACGGACAAGGCCGCGGTGCTGGCCCTGCTGGACAACCTGCATTACGTGCAAGGCAAGCGCTACGCCGATTTCGACGCCTCGAGCGACAAGGTTGCCGAGTACGGTCTGGCGGCCCTCGTGGCGGGCGTGGCCGCCAAGAAGCTCGGGCTGTTCGCGGTGATCGCGGCATTCCTGGCCAAGTTTGCCAAGGTGGGCATCCTGGCCGCGGCCGCGCTGGGCGGCGCGGCCTGGAAGCGTCTGAAGGGCAAGAAGGGCACCGAACAGTCCTGATCCGCCGGACCGGCGGCGCGCGGCCCCTGCCCGCGCGCGCCGTCACAACCGTGTCACGGATCCGTCACGCACACGTCATCGCGAGGTGGTCTCATGCTCAAGCATGACCACTGCCCACAGGGAAGCGACCGTGAACGAAATCCAACCCGCGCATTGGCGCGCCCTCTGGATTTCCGATATTCACCTGGGCACTGCCGGGTGCAAGGCGGAATTCCTGCTCGATTTCCTGGATCACAACGATTCGGACACCCTCTATCTGGTCGGCGACATCGTCGACGGCTGGCAGTTGCGCAAGCACTGGCATTGGCCCCGCGCGCACAACGACGTGATCCAGCGCATCCTGCGCAAGGCCCGCAACGGCACCCGCGTGGTGTTCATCCCCGGCAACCATGACGAGTTCGCCCGGGAGTTCGCGGGTTTCGCCTTCGGCGACATCGAGGTCCTGGACGAGGACGTGCATGTCACGGCCAAGGGGCTGCGGCTGCTCGTGCTGCACGGGGACCAGTTCGACGGCGTCATCCAGCACAGCCGCTGGCTGGCGCACCTGGGCGACGGGCTCTACCAGCTTGCTCTCTGGATCAACCACCACTTCAACCGCCTGCGCCACCGGCTGGGCCTGCATTACTGGTCGCTGTCCCAGTACCTGAAGCACAAGGTCAAGAACGCGGTGTCGTTCATCACCGACTTCGAGGAGGCGTTGGCCGGCGAGGCGCGGCGCCGCGGCCTGGACGGCGTGGTCTGCGGCCATATCCACAAGGCCGAACTGCGCGACGTCGGCGGCATCCTGTATTGCAATGACGGCGACTGGGTGGAAAGCCTTACGGCGCTGGCCGAAACGCACGACGGGCAGCTCCAGCTCCTGGACTGGGCCGTGTTGCAGGCCGAACGCCAGCGCGACCCGGCCAACCGCCCGCCCCGGTCGCTGACCTTGCCGGCCCTGCCGTCCGCCCTGCGCCGCCAAGGCAAATACCCGTGATAACCCTTATGCGTCCCCGTTACGCAACGCGGATATTGCAGTTCAAGCCCCTCTAGGTCATGCTTGCAACTGGTTAGCGGGCGTCATGGCCCGTTCACGCTGCAACATGCTCACAACATAGGGCCATGAACGACCAATATCAGGCGCTCTACCAATCATTCCGCTGGCTGGTGCCCACCCAGTTCAACATCGCGGAAGCGTGCTGCCACCGCTGGGCATCCAGTAGTCCGGATGCGCGGCGCATTGCCATCTACTACGAAGATGAGTCCGGCAACCGCGAGGTCTGGACCTTCGCCCGTCTGGCGGAAGCCGCCAATCAGCTGGCCAACGGCCTGGTGAAAATGGGCGTCGGCCGGGGCGACAGGGTCGGTGTGGTATTGGGACAACGCCCTGAGACCGTGGTCGCCCACATGGCCATCTACAGCGTGGGGGCGGTGGTCCTGCCCCTGTCCGCGCTCTTCGGTCCCGAGGCGCTGCAAAGCCGCCTGTGCGATGCCGAAGCGCGCGTTGCCATCGTCGACCACGCCTCCAGCCCCAATCTGCTGGCCGTCACTGAAAACTGCCCCGCCCTGCAACAGGTCATCGGCATCGGTTTCGCCGACGAACGCGTGCTGCCGTGGCGCAGCCTGCTGGCCCGCCAGCCTAACGAATTCAAGGCCGTCCAGACCCGCTCGTCGGATCCGGCCATCCTGCTCTATACCTCCGGCACCACTGGCGCGCCCAAGGGCGCCCTGCTGCCCCACAGCGTGCTGATCGGCAACCTGCCGGGCTTCGTCGCCTCGCAGGACTGGTTCCCCAAACCCGCGGATGTGTTCTGGTCGCCCGCGGACTGGGCCTGGACCGGCGGCATGATGGACGCGCTGCTGCCCACCCTGTATTTCGGGCATCCCATCGTCGGCACGCGCGGGCGTTTCTCGGTCGAGCGCGCCTTCGAGCTCCTGGAACGCTATCAGGTCACCAACACGTTCCTGTTCCCCACCGCCCTGAAGATGATGATGAAGGCGGTGCCCGAGCCCCGCCAACGCTACCAGCTGGCCCTGCGTTCCATCATGAGCGCCGGGGAAAGCGTGGGTGATACGGTCTTCGAATGGTGCCGCACGGCCCTGGGCGTCACGCCAAACGAGATGTTCGGCCAGACCGAGATGAACTACGTGGTGGGAAACAGCAACAAGCGCTGGCCCGCCAAACCCGGTTCCATGGGCCGCCCGTATCCGGGCCACAACGTGGCGGTGCTGGACAGCGACGGCGTGCCGGTTCCCCCGGGCGGAACCGGCGAAATCGCCGTGAACCGGCTCGACATCCACGGCTTTCCCGACCCGGTGATGTTCCTTGGCTACTGGCGCAACGAGGCGGCCACGCAGGCCAAGTTCAAGGGCGACTGGTGCCTGACGGGCGACCTCGCCACCATCGACGAGGACGGCTACCTCTGGTACGCCGGCCGCGCCGATGACGTGTTCAAGTCGGCCGGATACCGGATCGGCCCGGGCGAGATCGAAAGCTGCCTGATCGGCCATCCGGCCGTGGCCAACGCGGCGGTCGTGCCCAAGCCGGATGCCGAGCGCGGCGCGCTGGTCAAGGCCTACGTGGTGCTGACGCCGGAATTTGCCCAGCGGGACCACGGCGAAATCACCGAAAACCTGCAGGAACACGTGCGCGAGCGCCTGGCGCCGTACGAGTACCCCAAGGAAATCGAATACGTGGACGAACTGCCCATGACCACCACGGGCAAGATTCAGCGGCGCATCCTGCGGCAGCGCGAAGAAGAACGCGCGCAGGCCCACGCGCCCCAAACCGACGCTGGCGTGCCCGTTGCCGCCCCCGCGCGACAAACGGAGACATAGCATGGCCATTTACCAACTCAACGACCTGATCCCCCGCATCGACCCGCAAGCCTACGTGGCCGACAGCGCGGATCTCATCGGCAACGTCACGCTGGAAGCCGGCGTCAGCATCTGGTCGCATGTCTCCATCCGCGCCGACAACGACGCCATCCTGATCCGCGAAGGCACCAACATCCAGGAATCCAGCGTCCTGCACGTCGACGAGGGCTGTCCCATGACCATCGGCCCGAACGTCACGGTCGGTCACCAGGCCATGCTGCACGGCTGCACCATCCATGAAGGCGCGCTGGTCGGCATGCAGGCCATCGTGCTGAACAATGCCGTCATCGGCCGCAACTGCCTGATCGGCGCCGGCGCGATCATCCCCGAAGACCGCGTCATCCCGGACAATTCGCTGGTCATCGGCATCGGCAAGATCGTGCGGGAGCTTTCCGCCGACGAAATTGCCAACATGCACAAGAACACCGCCCATTACGTGGCGCGCGGCCAACAGTACAAGACCGCCCTGAAACGGATCGGCTGACGGCTCCCCCGAGGGCCCCCTCGCCGCCCCCGCAACCGTCCCAACCCCTGCTGCCAGCAGGGGGAATACCTCACCGCGATCGGCTAACATTCCGCTATGACCGATCAGCTCAAGAAATACCTTACCGAAGACCGCAGCGTCCGCGTCCAAGCGGTGCGCCTGTCTGACACGTGGAAGGCCGTGCAGGCCAACCACGACTACCCGCCCGCCATCACCGACCTGTTGGGTGAACTGGTGGCGGCATCCACCCTGCTCGCCGCCAACATCAAGTTCGATGGCTCGCTGGTGCTCCAGATCCAGGGCGATGGCCCCATCGCCCTGCTGGTGGTGGAATGCCGCTCGGACCTGAGCCTGCGCGCCACCGTCAAGATGCGCGAAGGCCACGAGGTGCCCAGCGCCGGCGACATGCAAAGCCTGTTGAACCCCGGCGGCAACGGGCGCTTCATCGTGGTGCTGGACCCGCAGCGCAAGCTGCCCGGCCAGCAGGCCTACCAGGGCATCGTGCCGCTCGAAGGCGACACGGTCGCCGAGGCGCTGCAACACTACATGAAGGCCTCCGAACAGCTCGACACGCGTCTGTGGCTGTCGGCCGACGCCGATCACGCCGCCGGCATGCTGCTGCAACGCCTGCCGCATCACGGCGGCGGAGAAACCGACCGCGCCCTGACCGAACAGGTGGCTGCCGAGACCTGGGAGCGCATCAATGCCCTGGCCGGCACGCTCAAGCGCGACGAAATCCTGGCCACGGACATCGACACGCTGATCCACCGCCTGTTCTGGGAAGAAACGCTCATCGCCTTCGATCCGCAGCCCGTCAGCTGGCACTGTCCGTGCACGCGCGAGCGCGTGGCCAACATGCTGCGTTCGCTGGGCGAAGCCGAGGTCAACAGCATCCTGGAAGAACGTGGACAGGTCGACGTGGCCTGCGACTTCTGCGGCAAGCCCTACAAGTTCGACACCGTCGACTGCGCGGCGCTTTTCTCGGCAAACCAGCCGGCAGCCGGAGACGAACCTCCCACCGTGCATTAATGCCCCCCGGCGGCAAGCCCGCCGGGACGTTTTCGTCACACCGGATTGTCCTCATCGACGGGCGGTCATGGGCGCGCCACACTGCGCAGCTATGACCGCCTTTATTTTTCCTGCCGTGTTTCGCGCCGTCCGCCGACAGCATGGCGCGGCCGCCCTTGAATTTGCCGTGGCGGGCGCCGCGGTGCTGCTGCTGGGTCTGCTGTGCATCGAAGCCGTCCAGTGGCACGGCGCGCGCCAGATGGCCCATCTGGCGCTGACAGAAGCAGCGCGCGCCGGCGCCACGGGCCACGGCGACCCGGCCCGCATGCAAGCAGCCTTTCTGCGCGCGTTGCTGCCGTTGCACGCCCACGCCGAGGGCCCGTCGGGCGCGCGGCGGCGCCTGGACACCGCGATGGCCAATCTGAAGGCGTTGACGGGCGTTGAGCCCTGGCGCATCGAAGTGCTGCTGCCGGACGACCAGTCGTTCCGCGAGCACGGGCACGCGGGCTTGCAGGTGGCCGCCGCGCCCGGCTTGCGCGCCATCGACAACGGCTACCAGGACCTGCAACACGCCCGCCGCCCGCCACGCCCTGGCGGCCAGGACATCTTCCTGGCCAACACGCTCAGGCTGCGTCTGACATATCTGCACAAACCGCTGCTGCCGCCGTTACGGGCGCTGCTGGCGGGGCTGGGCCGGCAGGACGGCAGCTACGCCGGGCACGCGCTGGCCAAGGGCGTGTTGCCGATCGTGGTGGAGCTGGAGCAGGAAATGCACACGCATCCGGTGGACTGGGCGCGCAGGCGCCCCCATCCCGAAGGCGTGGTGTATGGACCGTGCCGCCAGATGCGTTGCGGCCCGGGATAAGCCGGGCCACCGCTGGCAAGGTCAAAAAAACCGCCGGGCATCACTGCCGGGCGGTGGAATTGGAATGGTTGGCGCCGGTGGCGGCGGGCCTGGCTGGCGTTGCCGCCGCGGGCCGGGATGGGGCTGCTGCAGAGGCCGGCCGGGTGGCGGGGGCGTTGGCGCGTGCGGGCGTGCCGGTGGCGGCAGGCTTGGGCGGCGCCTCGGCGGACAGCGAGGCGCCCGCGGGAGGCTGGGTGTTCTGGGGCAGGATATGCACGAACACTTCGCCGTCGCGCATCATGCCCAGTTCACCGCGCGCCCGTTCCTCGATGGCCCCCGATCCGCCTTCCAGATCGCGCACTTCCGCCTCAAGGGCAGCATTGCGCGCGCGCAGGCCTTCGTTGGTCTCGCGCTGCTCAGCCACCTGGCGTTGCAGATCCCAGACCTTGAACCAGCCGCCCTTACCCAGCCACAGCGGGTATTGGATCAGGCCTAGCAGCACGAACAGCACCAGGAACAACAGGCGCATACGCGGGAACCTCAACTGTCGTGGCGTGGATGCGGCCCGGGCAACACGCCTGGGCCGCGCTTTTTATCAACGCAGGTTGTAGAAAGCTTCCAGGCCGGGATACGACGCGACTTCAGCCAGCTCTTCTTCGATGCGCAGCAGCTGGTTGTACTTGGCCATGCGATCCGAGCGCGACAGCGAGCCGGTCTTGATCTGCATGGCGTTGGTCGCCACGGCGATGTCGGCAATGGTCGAGTCTTCGGTTTCGCCCGAGCGGTGCGAGACGACGGCGGTGTAGCCGGCGCGCTTGGCCATTTCGATGGCGGCAAACGTTTCCGTCAGCGTGCCAATCTGGTTGATCTTGATGAGGATCGAGTTGGCCACGCCCTTCTGGATGCCTTCACGCAGGATCTTGGTGTTGGTGACGAACAGGTCGTCGCCCACCAGCTGGACCTTCTTGCCGAGCTGGTCGGTCAGGAGCTTCCAGCCTTCCCAGTCGTTTTCGGCCATGCCGTCTTCGATCGAGATGATCGGGTACTTGTCGCACCACGTGGCCAGGAGGTTCGTGAATTCTTGCGAGGACAGCGAGATGCCGCCTTCGCCGGCCAGCGTGTACTTGCCGTCGCGGTAGAACTCGGAGCTGGCGCAGTCCAGGCCCAGGGCGATCTGCGAGCCCGGCTCGTAGCCGGCTTCGGTGATGGCCTTCAGGATGAGCTGGATGGCGGCTTCATGGCTGGGCACGTTGGGCGCGAAACCGCCCTCGTCGCCCACGGCGGTCGACATGCCCTGGCTGTGGATCAGCTTCTTGAGCATGTGAAAGACTTCGGCGCCCCAACGCAGGGCTTCGCGGAAGCTGCCCGCGCCCACCGGCAGAATCATCAGTTCCTGCAGGTCCAGCGTGTTGTTGGCGTGCGCGCCGCCGTTGATGACGTTCATCATCGGGACGGGCATGCTCATGGGGCCGCTGCCGCCGAAATAGCGGTACAGGGACAGGCCCGACTCGTCGGCGGCGGCGCGGGCCACGGCCATGCTGGCGGCCAGGATGGCGTTGGCGCCCAGGCGCTCCTTGGACTCGGTGCCGTCCAGTTCGATCAGCGTGCGATCGACGAACGTCTGTTCCTGAGCATCCAGGCCCATCAGGGCTTCGGAGATTTCGGTGTTGAGGTTTTCAACGGCGCGCAGCACGCCCTTGCCCAGATAACGGCCCTTGTCGCCGTCGCGCAGCTCGATGGCTTCGCGGGCGCCGGTGGATGCGCCCGACGGCACGGCCGCACGGCCCATGGCGCCGGATTCCAGCAGCACATCGCATTCCACGGTGGGGTTGCCGCGCGAATCCAGAATCTCGCGGCCGATGATGTCGACGATTGCACTCATGACTTTACATTCCCTGAACGATAAACATATTCATGACGGCCGCGCCTTCGCGGGCATTGCGGGCACGGCGGTACTGCCAGGAATCGTAGAACGCCTGCGCCGCGGCCATGGACGGAAATTCCATGACGACGGTGCGGCCGGGTTCACGCCCCTCGAGGTGCTTCGATTCGCCGCCGCGCACCAGGATCTTGGCATCGTACGCGCGCATGGCGAGCGTGGACAGACGCTTGTAGTCCTCGTACTGCGCGGGCTTGGTCACTTTGACGTCGGCGATCAGATAGGCACTCATGGGGTTCCTTCAGAGCAGTTGCGTTGGTTTCGGTCTGACGCCGGATACGGCGCCGCCGCCAGTGTCGCGCAAGGCGCACGGGCGACGCATATCCGATGCTAATCGGTTGTATCCGAAAGAAGCGCCGCCGTATAGGGCGGCGCTGGGGAATCGGCCCGCGGCCCCGAGGATCCGCTTACGGAACTCAGGACCGCGGACACGCATCAGGCCTCCTGGCCGCGGCGAGCCTTCTGCTCGATGGCGGCGCGGATGTAGCTGGAGAACAGCGGGTGGCCGTCGCGCGGGGTGGACGTGAACTCCGGGTGGAACTGAACGCCGACGAACCACGGGTGGTTGGGCAGTTCCATCATTTCGGGCAGGTTCTCGGTCGGCGTGCGGGCGCTGATCACCATGCCGGCTTCTTCGAGGCGCGGCACGTAGACGTTGTTGACCTCGTAGCGATGGCGGTGACGTTCGTTCACCTCGTCGCCATAGATGGCCTGCGCACGGGTGCCGGGCTTGATCGGCACGCGTTGCGCGCCCTTGCGCATGGTGCCGCCCATGTCGGACGACGTGTCGCGCTTCTCGACCTTGCCTTCGCGGTCCATCCACTCGGTGATGAGTGCGACCACCGGGTGCGGCGCGGAGGGATCGAATTCCGTGCTGTTGGCGCCGCCCAGACCGGCGACGTGACGCGCGAATTCGATGACCGCCAGCTGCATGCCCAGGCAGATGCCCAGGTACGGCACGCCGTTTTCGCGGGCGTAGCGGATTGCGGCGATCTTGCCTTCGGTGCCGCGCTTGCCGAAGCCGCCCGGAACCAGAATGGCGTCCAGGTGCTTCAACTGATCGGTGCCGCGGGTTTCGATGTCTTCCGAGTCGATGTACTCGATGTTGATCTTCGAGCGCGTGTGGATGCCGGCGTGAACCAGGGCTTCGGTCAGCGACTTGTACGACTCGGTCAGGTCGACGTACTTGCCGACCATGCCGATGGTGAGCTGGTGCTCGGGGTGTTCCAGCGCCTCGACCAGGTTGTCCCACATGGACAGATCGGCCGGCGGCGGGGTCAGGCCCAGGGCCTCGCAGACGATGTTGTCCACGCCCTGCTTGTGCAGCATGGCCGGGATCTTGTAGATGGAGTCGGCGTCCCAGACGGAAATGACCGCGTCCAGGGGCACGTTGGAGAACAACGAGATCTTGGCGCGCTCGTCGTCCGGAATGCGGCGGTCGGCGCGGCACAGCAGCGCGTTCGGGTAGATGCCGATTTCGCGCAGCTTCTGCACCGAGTGTTGCGTGGGCTTAGTCTTCAGTTCGCCGGCGGAGGCGATGAAGGGCACGAGCGTCAGATGGACGAAGGCCGCGTTGTTGCGGCCCATGCGCAGGCTCATCTGGCGGGCGGCTTCGAGGAACGGCAGCGATTCGATGTCGCCCACCGTGCCGCCGATTTCCACGATGGCGACGTCGGTGTTGCCATTCCAGCCGGCTTCGGCGCCACGGGCGATGAAGTCCTGGATTTCGTTCGTGATGTGCGGAATCACCTGGACGGTCTTGCCCAGGTAGTCGCCACGGCGTTCCTTGCGCAGCACGGATTCGTAGATCTGGCCGGTGGTGAAGTTGTTCACCTTGTGCATGCGAGCGGAAATGAAACGCTCGTAGTGGCCCAGGTCCAGGTCGGTCTCGGCGCCGTCTTCCGTGACGAACACCTCACCATGCTGGAAGGGGCTCATCGTGCCCGGATCGACGTTGATGTAGGGGTCGAGCTTCAGCATGGTTACTTGCAAACCACGCGACTCAAGGATGGCGGCAAGCGACGCGGCGGCGATGCCCTTGCCCAGGGAAGACACCACACCGCCGGTGACAAATACGTATTTGGTCATCGTAATGAGCACCCGGGACGAGCGGGCGCGTGCGGGAAATTTGGATTATAGCCGGGCGACGCGACTTGTTTGGGTTTTCCCCTAGCTCTGTGCGGGTAACAATTGGCTGCACTCGGCAAGTGCATTGCCACAAGCCCCGCGGCGCCCGCATGGTATGGTCGCTCCCTAATTTTGAACCGCTGCCCGTGCGGGCGGCGCCCTCCCATCCCCGCCCCCGCGCCGATGACCGCCCTCTCCCGCCCCGTTCCTTCCCTTGCCTGGCGCATCGCCGTGGCCGCCGTCCTGTTGCGGCTGACGTATATCGCGCTGGTGCAGGCCTACACCTTGCTGAGCCCGACGCCCTACGTGGAGCAACTGCGTGAAAGCTACACGCAGCCGCCGGTGCTGGCCCCGCTGCTGGCCAACATCGTCTCGACCCTGCTCATCGTCGGGCTCGCGGCCTGGGGCGCAACGCGCCAGTGGCTTGCGCGCCGCGATGCGGCAACCGTGGACCAGCCGGGCAGGCTGCTGGCCACGTTCCTGGCTTTGCAGGCGCTCTACACGCTGTGCCTGTCCAGCGGCATGGCCTACGCGCAGCACCTGTTGATGAGCGGCCTGATCAAGGAAGGTTCCTGGCTCCAGACGGCCCTCGGCCTGGATGTGGCCGGACGTTTCATCGTCATGAACCTGGGTATCCGCGTCGTCACGGTGGCGCTGGAGATCGCCGGTATCTGCCTGGCGCTGCGCATCGCCGCCTGGACCACCACCCCGGCCGTCCCGGGCGCCGGCTCAGCGCTGACCCGCCGGCATGCGGCATGGATCAGCGGGCTGACCATCCTGATCTGGCAGTCCAGCGTGTCGATCATGCTGGGCGGCTATCTGCAAATGCAGACGCTGGAAGCGGGCTGGGCCCAGTATGCGCTGGGATATTGGGTGCTGCCCATCGCCCTGCTGGCGCTGACCACGCTCGTTTGCCTGAAGGTGCTGCCGCGCCCGCTGGAACGTTCCGGCATCGGCCGCGCCGTGGCGCTGGGCAGCGTGGCGTTCTGGATCGCCCAGGTGCTGGGCATTGGCCTGGGTATTGCCGTGCTCAAGTCCATGACCTGGGATCAACTGGCCTGGGCCGTCCAATCGCACGCGTCCGCCGCGCTGGCGCTGCTGGCTTACGGCGCGCTGCTGGCGCTGGGTTGCCTGATGGCCACGCGCCTGCTTCACCGCAAGCAAGACGCGCCGGCGCGGTAACCGGCGGCGCGCCGCGCCATGAAAAAAGGCCGTGGCGTCATTGCGCCGCGGCCTTTTTTTGCGCCGGCCCTGCCGGCAATACCGTCAGGTCAGATCGCCGCGCAGCGCAGCGTCAGCCACGCCAGCGCCTCGCCCTCAACCAGCGGCGACAGGCGCTCGAACACCGTCTTGTGATAGTCGTTCAGCCAGTCGATCTCGTCTTCGCGCATCAGCGAGGGCTCGATGCAGCGCGTGTCGATGGGGCACATCGTCAGCGTCTCGAAGCACAGGAATTCACCCAGCTCCGAGGTCAGCCAGCTGCGGTTGGCGACCAGGTTCTCGATGCGCACGCCCCAGCGGCCCGGGCGGTAGATGCCCGGTTCGTTCGAGGTGATCATGCCCGGCTCCATGGCCGTGTGGGGACCCGGCATCGCGCGGTACGAAATGACTTGCGGGCCTTCGTGCACGTTCAGGAAATAGCCCACGCCGTGGCCCGTGCCATGGCCGTATTCCGCGCCGCCTTCCCAGATGGGCGCGCGCGCGATGGCATCGAGCATGGGCGACGGCGTGCCACGCGGGAACGAGGCACGCGACAGCGCGATCATGCCCTTGAGGACCAGCGTGAAATCGACCTTCTGGTCCGCGCTGGGCGTGCCCACCGCCACCACGCGCGTGATGTCCGTGGTGCCGCCCAGATATTGGCCACCCGAGTCGATGAGCAGCAGGCCATCGCCTTCGATCGTGGCGTGCGATTCCGGGGTGGCGCGGTAATGCGGCATGGCGCCGTTGGCGTTGAAGCCCGCGATGGTGGCAAAGCTGGGGCAGACGTACGCAGGACGGCGCGCGCGGGCGGCCGTGATCTGCTCATCGATAGTCAGTTCGGTGATGGTTTCCTTGCCCAGCGCGCCTTCGAACCAGGCGAAGAATTCGCAGAGCGCGGCGCCGTCCTGCGCCATCGCCTGACGCACGTTCGCCAGTTCGGCGTCGGTCTTGCGCGACTTGAGCAGCGTGGACGGATTGATCGCTTCCACGCGCGGCACGGCCGGATCCATGGCGTGGAACACCCCGCAGGTGACGCGGGCCGGATCGATCAGCAGCTTCTGGTCCACTTCCAAGGAGGCCAGCGCATCCGCGGCCTGGGCGTAGTCCGCGACTTCGACGCCGTCGGCGGCCAGGATGGCGCGCAGGCTGTCGTCGATCTTGCCGTCCGCCACAAAGAGCGTGGCGTGGTCCAGGCCGACCAGCGCGTGGCCGACAAAGACCGGGTTGTAGTCCACGTCCGCGCCGCGCAGGTTGAACAGCCAGGCAATATCGTCAAGCGTGGAAATGAAATGCACGTCGGCGCCATGCTTGCGCATGGCGTCGCGAACCTGAGCCAACTTGCCGGCGCGGGTCACGCAGGCGTCGGGCGCGACGTGTTCGTAGATCTTGGCGTCCGGCAGCCCGGCGCGATCGGCCCAGACCTCGTCCAGCAGGTCTTCGCGGATTTCCAGCACGGCGCCAGAGGCGGCTGCGGCAGCGGACAAGGCGCGGAAAGCGCCCAGGCCCAGCACCTGGCCGTCCACCCCGATGACGTCGCCCGTGCCGGTGTTGGCGGCCAGCCAATCGACATGGCCCGGCGTCGTGGCCAGCGCAATCTTCATCAGTTGCACGCCCGTGCCCGCAAGCTGGGCTTCGGCCTGAACCCAGTAGCGGCTGTCCACCCACAGGCCGGCAAAGCTTGGCGTAACCACCAGCGTGCCCACCGACCCCGTGAAGCCCGACAGCCAGCGTCGCCCCTGCCAACGGGCCGGCAGGTATTCGGACAGGTGCGGGTCCGAGGAAGGAACGACGTAGGCAGTCAGACCGCGGCGGGTCATGGCCTGCCGCAATTGGGCAATACGGGCGTCGGTGCTAGACATGGAAGATGGGATCCTTAGCGCAACATGAAAGACATGGCGGCCAGGCTGTTCAGCGTGCGGATGGCGGACTGCATGCTATCCGTGGTGAATCGCAAGGTGACGCCGTCCACGCGTTCGAGCGTGGGCCACATGCAGAACAGATCGGCGAGCGCCGAGCTCTGCGTCTGCAACCGGCATTCTATAGGCGCGGGAATGCGGAAAGGAACGGCTTTCTTGTCGCCGCCGCGCTTGAAATTACGCACCGCGCTTTCGGCGGCCGCGGCAATCGCGCGGCGCGAGGCGGCGGGCGACAACGTGATGCCGCTGCCCTGCCCGTGCGCAACCTTGGTCTGCACCCATTCGGCGCCGGGAAAGGTGTCGCGGGTTTCCTCGATGAACACGTCGTCGCCCGTGCCCAGGATGACGGGCACGCCCAACTCGCCGGCCAGCGCGCCGTACAGGCCCGCTTCGCCCAGCTCCATGCCGTTGATGACAACGCGCGCGAACGCGAAGCTGTTGATGGTGTGGGCCAGGATGCCGCGGCCTTGCGAGCGCGAGTGGTAGCCGATCATGAAGACGGCGTCGCACGCCTCTTCCAGCCCGCCCATCATGCCCAGGTAGCGCGGCTTGCCCAGCACCAGGCGGGCGCGCTCGTCCAGGCCATCGGGCAGCAGGTTGCGAAAGCCGCCGTGCGAATCGTTGACCAGGATCTCTTCGGCGCCGCCCGCGATGGCGCCTTGCACGGCCGCGTTGGCCTCGGCGGTCATCCAGGCGCGGGCACGCTCGTACTCGCCGTTGCCGGCACGGACCTGCTCGGCATGGAAGACGCCGGCGACGCCTTCGATATCGGTGGAAATAAGGATTTTCATGAAAGGGGCCTTGAAAATGTTCAGAGTTCGGTGTCGGACAGCCACTGGCGCCAATCGGGCGCGGCGTGGCGGATGCAATCGCGGTGGTTCCCGTCGCGCCCGGTCACGCTTTCGGCGTGCCACAGCGCGGCAATGATGGCCTGTTCGCAGGCTTCGGCGGCGGCCTCGAAGAGCGGATCGATGCGGGCCTCGTGCAACATGGCGATCGCAGGCATGAGCGACTCGGCCAATTGCGGAATCGTGTATGCCGTCGAAAACGCCAGCGCAATGTCGCCGCTGCCGTGGCCGAACACCGAGCCGGTGCGCGCCAGCCCCGCGCCCGCGCGCAGCGACAGCCGGCGCAACTGCCGGGAATCGAGCGGCGCGTCGGTGGCCACCAGCAGGATGATCGATCCCTTCTCGGGCGCGATCACCGCGTTTTCGCCTTGCTGCGCCAGCTTGACGTCAAGCTGGTCCGCCAGCCGGCGGCCGAACGGCCTGCCCGCCACCGTGAGGTTGGGCAACCGGCCGAAGTTGGAAAGCACCAGCGCGCCCACGGTGTACTGCGGTCCGTCCTTGATCCGCGCAACGCGCGAAGCCGAGCCGATGCCGCCCTTGAACGAAAAGCTGGACATGCCCCGGCCGGCGCCAACGGCGCCCTGCGCGAAACGCTTGCCGGCGGCGGTCAGCGCGTCAGCGTAATGCGATTCCTGAACCGCCATCGCCTGGATGTCGTTCAGGAACCCGTCGTTGCACTCGAAGACCAGCGGATTCACGGTCGCCATGCCGCGGCCGATGCCGGGGTTGGCGGCGACCGCGGCGCGGATCTGCGCATTGGCCACCGTGCCCACGCCGAACGTATTGGTCAGCGCGATCGGCGTTTCCAGCACGCCCAGTTCCTGCACCTGAACCAGCCCCGTGCTCTTGCCAAAGCCGTTCAGCACGGTGGCCGCGGCCGGCGTCTTGTCCAGGAAGGGATCGCCGTCATGCGGGCGCACGACGGTCACGCCCGTTTGCAGCGGGCCATCGGCCAGCGTGCAGTGGCCGACGGTGATCTCGCCCACGTCGCAGATCGAGTCCAGCGGGCCCGAGGGCAGTACGCCGATCCGCGGGATGTCCAGCGCTTGTTTGTCCATGTTCGTCTACGTGTCGCCACGCTCCAGAATGCAAAACGCCGCCACCCTGGGTCCGGGACACGCGCGGGGCAGCGCGTGGCGGACGGAGGCGGCGGCGGAATAATCGCCCTCCACGCCGGCCTGGGCAAACAGGCCGGCGGCAGGTTTACTTGCGGTCGATCTTGGGATCGAGCGCGTCGCGCAGGCCGTCGCCCAGCAGGTTGAACGCCAGCACCGTCAGGAAGATGGCAAGCGCCGGGAAGATGGCGACGTGCGGTGCGATGACCATGTCGGCGCGCGCTTCGTTCAGCATCGCGCCCCACTCCGGCGTGGGAGGCGAAGCGCCCATGCCCAGGAACGACAGGCTGGCCGCGGTGATGATCGAGGTGCCGATCCGCATCGTGCCGTACACCACGATCGGCGAGATCGTGCCGGGCAGGATGTGGCGCATGATGATCGTCCAGTCGGACGCGCCCACGCTCTTGACGGCTTCGACGTACGTCATCTGCTTGATCGACAGCGTGTTGCCGCGCACCAGGCGGGCAAACGCGGGCACGCTGAACACGGCCACGGCCACGATCACGTTGACCATGCTGGAGCCCAGGATGGCAACCACGCCAATGGCCAGCAGCATGCCGGGGAATGCCAGCAGCACGTCGGAGATACGCATCGTGATGCGTTCCCACCAGCCTTCGTAGTAGCCGGCCATCAGGCCCATGAACGTGCCGACGATGGCGCCCATGGCGACCGACAGAAAGCCGGCGGCCAGCGAGATGCGTGCGCCCATGATGATTCGGCTGAAGATGTCGCGGCCCAGCGAATCCACGCCCAGCCAGTGCGCGAGGGACGGACCGGCGTTCAGCGCGTCGTAGTCGAAGAAGTTCTCCGGGTCGTACGGCACGATCCACGGCGCGAAGACCGCGACGATGACCAGCAGCAGGACGAAGAGGCCCGCGCCGACGGCAAGCTTCTGCTTCTTGAATTTGCGCCAGAACTCGGTGGCGGGCGTGCGCACGTCGTTTTTGGGAACGGCGGCGATGGTTGCGGCGGGTGTCGTATTGCTCATGGCCGCCTCACTTGTAACGGATGCTGGGATTGATGACGCCATACAGCACGTCGACAATCAGGTTGATCAGGATGAATTCCAGCGAGAACAGCAGCACGAGGCCCTGGATCACCGGATAGTCGCGCTGGGTCACGGCGTCCACCAGCAGGCGGCCAAGGCCGGGCCAGTTGAACACGGTCTCGACCACGATCGAGCCGCCCAGGAGGAAGCCGAACTGCAGGCCCATCATGGTGACGACGGGAATCAGCGCGTTGCGCAGCGCGTGCTTGATGATGACGCGGCGCTCGGACAGGCCCTTGGCGCGGGCCGTGCGCACGAAGTCTTCCTGCACGACTTCCACGAACGACGCCCGCGTGAAGCGCGCCATCACGGCGGCCACGGCGGCGCCCAGCGTGATGGAAGGAAGAATGTAGTGTTGCCAGGTCGAGGCGCCCACCGTGGGGAGCCAGCCGAGGTTCACCGAGAAAATCTGCATCAGCATCATGCCCAGCGCGAACGCGGGGAACGAGATGCCGGACACCGCCAGCGTCATGCCAAGACGGTCGGGCCAGCGATTGCGCCATACCGCCGACACGATGCCGATGATCATGCCAAAGCCAACGGACCACACCATGCTCGCAAGGGTGAGCCACAAGGTGGGCATGAAACGGTCGGCGATTTCGGTCGAGACGGGGCGCTTGGTGCGCAGCGAGGTCCCGAGGTCGCCCTGCAGCATGTGGCTGAAGTAGCGCACGAACTGCTGCGGCAGGGGCAGATCCAGCCCAAGTTCCTTGCGCACGAGCTCGACGGTCTGCTGGTCGGCTTCGGGCCCGGCGGCCAGTCGCGCCGGGTCGCCCGGAAGCATGTGCACAAACAGGAACACGACCACCGCTACCAGCAGCAGCGTGGGGATCATGCCCAAAAGACGTTTGACGATGTAGGTCAGCATTGAAATTCCTGCAACATCGGCGGGGACACCGCGTCCCCGCCGTATGTGGCCTTACAAGGGCCCGAAGGCCCCGAGAGTTACTGCTTGGTTTACTGCTTCAGGTCGATGTCGCCGAACCAGAACGAGGTGTCCGGTTCCACGTACACGCCCGACAGGTTCTTCGACTTGACGTACAGGTTGTTCTGGGTCACCAGGAAGGCCCACGGGGCGTCCTTCCAGATGGTTTCCTGAACGTTCTTGTAGATCTCGGTCTTCTTGGCGCGATCGGTCGTGGCCAGCGCTTGCTGGACGCCGTCGTCAACCGACTTGTTCGAGTAGTACGACACGTTGTTCAGCACCGGCGGGAACGCGGCGGTGGTCAGGAGCGGACGCAGGCCCCAGTCGGCTTCACCGGTCGAGGACGACCAGCCGGCGTAGTACATGCGGACCTTGGCGTCTTCAGGCTTTTGCACCTGTTGGACGCGTTGCACGCGCTGGCCGGATTCCAGGACTTCCACGGAAACCTTGATGCCGACCTGGGCGAGCTGCTGCTGCAGGAACTGAACGACCTTCACCGAGGTGCCGTCGTTATAGGCGGACCACAGCGTGCTTTCGAAGCCGTTGGGGTAGCCGGCTTCGGCCAGCAGGGCCTTGGCCTTCTTGATGTCGTAGGGCCATGCGCCGATCTTGTGTGCGTAGTCCACGCCTTGCGGCACGACGCCGTCGATGACGGTGGCGTAACCCGAGAACGCGACCTTGGCCAGGGCGTCCTTGTTGATGGCGTAGTTGATGGCTTCGCGCACCTTGACGTTGTCGAACGGCTTTTGCTGCGTGTTCATCGACAGGTAGCGGGCCATGATCGAGTTCTTGTGATCGACCACGTCCAGCTTTTCGTTCTTCTTCAGCACGGCGGCCTGCTCGAACGGCACCGGGAAGGCGAAGTGCGCTTCACCCGTCTGCACCACGGCGGCGCGGGTGTTGTTGTCGGTGACGGTGCGGAAGGTCAGCGTGTCGACCTTCGGGTAGCCCTTCTTCCAGTAACCGTCGAACTTCTTGACCTTCAGGTATTCAGCCGGCTTCCATTCGACGAATTCGAACGGGCCCGTGCCGACCGGGTGAAAGCCGATTTCCTTGCCGTACTTGGCCAGGGCAGCGGGCGAGATCATCATGGCGGCCGGGTGGGCCAGCGCGTTGATGAAGGCCGAGAACGGCTTCTTCAGCGTGATCTTGACGGTCATCGGATCGACCACTTCGGTCTTCTCGATGACGCTGAACTGGATGTAGCGCGACAGGCGGTTGTCCGGGTTGGCCGGACGATCGAAGTTGATCTTGACCGCTTCGGCGTTGAAGTCGGTGCCGTCGTGGAACTTCACGCCGGGACGCAGCTTGAACGTGTAGACCAGGCCGTCTTCGCTGACCGTGTAGTCGGTCGCCAGGACCTTCTGCACCTTCAGGTCCTTGTCGAACTCGAACAGGCCTTCGTAGTAGGCCTTGCCAGCCGCCTGGTTCAGCGTGCTGTTGGTGTTGTAGGGATCAAGCGTTTCCAGCGCGATGGAAACGGCGAACGTCACGTCCTTGGCGGCATGGGCCATCGGCGCGGCGAGCACGCCGAAGACCAGCGCGGCAGCGGCCATCAGCTTGGTGGGGCGCAGAACTTTCATCATTGCAACTCCTGGTTCCAAAAAAAGGTCAACTACTGAGTCAATACGCGCCGCCGACGGGATGGCGGGCTACAAAATGATCCGTACCGACCTGCACCAGCGGCTGCACCACCGGTTCGTCGTTCAGTTTGCGGATCGGGCTTGGGATTTCATCGGACAGCAAGGTGCGCTTCATGTGGCGGCGCGCCGGATCGGCGATCGGCACGGCCGACATCAGCTTCTTGGTGTAGGGATGCTGGGGATTCTCGAAGATCGCGCGGCGCGGACCGATCTCGACGATCTGGCCCAGGTACATCACCGCCACGCGGTGGCTGACGCGTTCGACCACGGCCATGTCGTGCGAGATGAACAGGAACGAGATGCCCATGTCGCGCTGCAGGTCGATCAGCAGGTTCACGATCTGCGCCTGGATCGACACGTCCAGCGCCGACACGGATTCGTCCGCGATCACGACCTTCGGATTCAGGGCCAGGGCGCGCGCAATGCAGATGCGCTGGCGCTGGCCGCCCGAGAACTCGTGCGGATAGCGCTGCGCCATTTCCGGCGGCATGCCCACGCGCTCGAGCAGTTCGGCGACGCGGCGCTCGGCATCCTTGCCCTTGGCCACGCCGTGCACCAGCAGCGGCTCCATGATCGAGAAGCCCACGGTCACGCGCGGATCCAGCGAGGCGAACGGGTCCTGGAACACGAACTGGATGTCGCGGCGCAGGGACTGCAGTTCGCTGTTCTTCAGGCGCACGATGTCGCGGCCGCCGAAGCGGATTTCGCCGCCCTGGCTTTCCACCAGGCGCAGCAGCGAGCGGCCGGTCGTGGACTTGCCGCAGCCGGACTCGCCGACCAGCGACAGCGTCTCGCCCGGGTACAGATCGAAGCTGACCTTTTCCACGGCGTGCACACGGCGCTGGACGCGGCTCATGATGCCGCCGCGCAAGTCAAAGCGCGTCACCAGGTTGCGCACGCTCAGGATGGGCTCGCGCTTGCCGGCGGGCACTTCCTGCGTGCTGACGGCGGCGGCCTCGGCCACGGGCTGGGCCTTGCCATCGACCTGCAGCAGCGGGAAGCGCGCGGGCAGGTCCGTGCCCTGCATGGCGCCCAGCTTGGGCACCGCCGACAGCAGCGCCTTGGTGTAGCTGTGCTGGGGCGCGGCGAACACGCGGTCCGACGGGCCTTCCTCGACCTTGTCGCCGCGGAACATGACCAGCACGCGGTCGGCCACTTCGGCCACCACGCCCATGTCGTGGGTGATGAACACCACCCCCATGTGCATTTCATCTTGAAGCTGGCGGATGAGCTGCAGGATCTGGGCCTGGATCGTCACGTCCAGCGCGGTGGTCGGTTCGTCGGCGATCAGCAGCGCCGGCTTGCAGGCCAGCGCCATGGCGATCATGACGCGCTGGCGCATGCCGCCCGACAGTTGATGGGGGTAGCGGTCCAGCACCGACTTCGCTTCGGGAATGCGGACCTGTTCCAGCATGCGCAGCGCTTCGGCGCGCGCCGAGGCGCCATCCATGCCCTGGTGCTCGCGGATCGATTCGGCGATCTGGTCGCCGGCCGTGAACACCGGATTCAAGGAGGTCATCGGCTCCTGGAAAATCATGGCCATGTCGGCGCCGCGCACATCGCGCATCACGCGCTGGCTGGCATTGGCCAGGTCGATCACGGAGCCGTTGCGCCGGCGCAAGGCCATGCTGCCCTGGGCGATGCGGCCACCGCCATGTTCCACCAGACGCATCAGCGCCAGCGACGTCACCGACTTGCCCGAACCCGATTCGCCCACGATGGCCAGGGTCTCGCCCCGGTCCACATGAAACGACAGATTGCGCACGGCTTCGACCGTGCGCTCGGAACCCACGAAGCGCACCGTCAGGTCGTCGACCTGGACCACGCGGTTATCCGGCAGCGCCAGGCTGTTTGCGCGATCAACCATCTCTTCTCATTCCCAAAATAAACCTACTGATCCAAACCGCCGCCGCTCATCGGTAGATGGCGGTTACCGGCTTCTCGCCAACGCGGGCGTAACCCCGGTACATGCCTTCCGTGTTGAACGGCAAGGCCACATTGCCCTGGGCATCGACGGCCACCAGGCCGCCCTTGCCACCGATGGTGGGCAGTTTTTCCATTACGACGCGGTCCGCCGCCGCTTCCAGCGAGGCGCCGCAGTATTCCATCTGGGCGGCCACGTCGTATGCGGCAACCATGCGGATGAACATTTCGCCCGTGCCCGTGGTGGACACGGCGCAGGTCTTGTTGCTGGCATAGGTGCCGGCGCCGATCAGGGGCGCATCGCCCACGCGGCCGACCTGCTTGTTGGTGATGCCGCCGGTGGAGGTGGCGGCGGCCAGGTTGCCCTGGGCATCGACGGCCACGGCGCCCACGGTGCCGAACTTCTTGTCGGCGTCCAGCGGATCGGCGGGCGCGGGCTGGCCGCGCGCGACCATGGCCTGGCCGTCGTGATCCAGCACGGCGGCGTCCGGCGTTTCGCGCTGCACGCGCAGCAGCTGCTCGCGGCGGGCTTCGGTCGAAAAATACGAGGGGTCGACGAGTTCCACGCCTTCCTGAGCGGCGAACGCTTCAGCGCCCTCGCCCACGAAGAACACGTGCTTGCTGTTTTCCATGACCTTGCGCGCGGCAAAGATCGGATTGCGCACGCGGTTCACATTGGCGATGGCGCCGGAACGCAGCGTGGCGCCGTCCATGATGGCGGCGTCCAGTTCATGAGTGCCGGCACTGGTGAACACGGCGCCGTGACCGGCGTTGAACAGGGGGCAGTCTTCGAGCAGGCGCACGGCCTCGGTGACGGCGTCCAGGGCGCTGCCGCCCTTGGCCAGCACGGCCTGGCCGGCGGTCAGGATCGACTCCAGCGCCGCGAGGTATTCCTGTTCTTTCTCGGCAGACATGGCCGCGCGGGACATCGCGCCGGCGCCACCGTGAATGGCAATCACGGGTTGAATCATCGTTTACCTACTCCATGGATGAGCCACGGCATCACGGACTGGGTCACCCCAGCGGCGGCCGCAACGGAATTCTTGGCCCGATAGGCCACCGCCGCGGACAGGGCTTCGATGAGCCCCAACGCGGCGGTTTCGGAATTGGGAATGAGCTGGCGCGCCGAGAAGGCGTACAGCACGACGGACGCCGTGGGCGCCAGCGGCGAGGTGGGCTTGTCCGTCAGCACCAGCACCGGCACCCCGGCCTGCTTGGCCGCGCCGGCCAGCGTCACGGTGTCGGCCAGGTAACGCGGAAAGCCGATAGCGATCACCAGGTCGTTACTGGTCATGCGCGACATCTGACGCGCCGCGTGCGACACGCCGCCGGGACCAGCCAGCGATTCCACCGAATGCAGGTGCATGCACAGGCCGCGCTGCAAGAGGCCTGCGAGAAACCCGCTGGCGCCGAAACCGATGATGAAGACGCGATCGGCGGCCAGGATGGCGTCGACCGCCTGTTCACAGGCCGCGGAATCCAACGCCTGCAGGTTGCGCTGCGCGTTGCGGATGTCTTCTTCGAGGGTTGCCGCAAAGATCTGGACGGCGCTGGCCGAGTGGGCCAGCTCGGTGCGCAGCTTCTCGACCGGTTCCAGCGCGGCTTCGAAGCCGCGGGCCAGTTCGGCGCGGAACTGCGGATAGCCCGGCAGGTCCAGGGCGCGCGCAAACCGGTTGGCCGTGGCGACCGACACGCCCACTGCCGCCGCGAACTCATCGATGGTCATGGTGGCGACGCGGAACTGATGCGCCAGCACGTACTCGGCCATCTTGTGCTGGGTCCGGCTCAGCGCGGGCTGGGCCCGGGCGATCCGATCAGCGATCGTAATGGCGGACTTGGTCATCGAACAGCGTGGTGGAAATCAGGCGGCGGGTTTATGTAAATCTGTTTACACACAAATTTTAGTTAAGAAAATAGATTTTCATACTAAGGGTATACCCGTGAATAGATGTAACAATCGGGCCTGAAAAATCGGGGCCGGTTTGCGTTACGCTAGTTGCCCTGTTTTTTGTCCCGCTATCTGGAATGACCCGCATGACACCCGCCTGGATCTGCAAGCCCCACGCCGACCTGACCCCCGCCGAGCTCTACGCCATCCTGCGGCTGCGCTCGGAGGTGTTCGTGGTGGAACAGAACTGCGTGTTTCTCGACATGGACGGCAAGGACCTGCAAGGGCAGACCGAGCACCTGATGGCCTGGCACGACGGCGAACTGGTGGCCTATTGCCGCCTGCTGGAGCCGGCCCTGAACGACGGCCGCGCCGTCATCGGCCGCGTGATCACCGCCCCCGCCGCCCGCGGCACGGGCCTGGGCCACGAACTCATGCGCCGCGCCAAGGAAGAAGTGCAGCGTCTGTGGCCGGATCAGCCCGTATACCTGGGCGCGCAGGCACGATTGAAGGGTTATTACGGCGGCCACGGTTTCGTGCCGGTCACGGAGGAATACATGGAAGACGGCATCCCGCATGTGGGGATGCTGTTGCAGGAGACGGCGTAGCGCGCGGCGCCCCGCCTCTGCATCAAGCAGGAACAAAAAAAAGCGCCCGTATTGAACGGGCGCTTTGATTTTGGCTGCCGGCGGCCGGCATCATGGGCCGGCCTGATCAGCCTGGCGATCAGCAAGCGTTACTGCACCGCAGACACGTCCAGCTTCGCCGCCGTCTTGGACTTGATCTCGTCCACCGTCACGCCGGGCGCCGTTTCCAGCAGCTTCAGGCCGTTTTCGGTGACTTCCATCACGCCCAGGTCGGTGATGATGAGATCGACCACACCCACGCCGGTCAACGGCAGGTTGCACTCGGGCAGCAGCTTGATGTCCTCGGTGCCGTCCTTTTTCTTGGCCACGTGTTCCATCAGCACGACCACGCGGCCGACGCCGGCCACCAGGTCCATCGCGCCGCCCATGCCCTTGACCATCTTGCCCGGGATCATCCAGTTGGCCAGATCGCCCTTCTCGGAGACCTGCATCGCGCCCAGGATCGCCAGGTTGATCTTGCCGCCGCGGATCATCGCGAACGAGTCGGCCGACGAGAAGATCGAGGAGCCGGGCAGCGTCGTGACGGTCTGCTTGCCGGCGTTGATGAGGTCGGCGTCGACCTGATCGTCGGTGGGGAACGGGCCGATGCCCAGCAGCCCGTTTTCGGATTGGAGCCACACTTCCACGCCCGCGGGGACGTGGTTGGCAACCAGCGTGGGCAGGCCAATGCCCAGGTTCACATAAAAGCCGTCTTGCAGCTCGCGCGCGGCGCGCGCCGCCATTTCATCGCGGGACCATGCCATGTCGTCTTCTCCTTAGGCCGGGCGAGTGGTGCGTTGTTCGATGCGCTTTTCGGGCGTGGCGTTCAGCACGATCCGTTGCACATAGATGCCGGGCAGGTGGATCTGATCCGGGTCCAGGCTGCCGGTGTCGACGATTTCCTCGACTTCGACAACCGTGAACTTGCCCGCCATGGCGACGTTCGGATTGAAGTTGCGGGCCGTCTTGCGAAACACCAGGTTGCCGCTGCGGTCGGCGATGTGCGCCTTGACCAGCGACACGTCCGGCACCAGCGAGCGTTCCATCACGTACTGCTGGCCGTCGAACTCACGGATTTCCTTGCCCTCGGCCACGATGGTGCCCACGCCGGTGCGGGTGAAGAACGCCGGAATGCCGGCGCCGCCGGCACGCAGCTTTTCGGCCAGCGTGCCCTGCGGCGTGAATTCAAGCTCGAGTTCGCCCGACAGGTATTGGCGTTCGAATTCCTTGTTCTCGCCCACGTAGGACGCGATCATCTTGCGCACCTGGCGCGTGTTGAGCAGCTGGCCCAGGCCAAACCCATCGACGCCCGCGTTGTTGCTGATGCAGGTGAGATCCTTGACGCCCGAATCGCGCAGCGCGGCGATCAGCGCCTCGGGAATACCGCACAGGCCGAAACCGCCCACGGCGATCATCTGACCGTCCTTGACGATGCCTGCCAGCGCCTCCTGGGCGCTTGCATAAACCTTGTCCATCGCTCCAACTCCTAGTTAAGGTCTAACCAAAGTGAGCCCGCCCCGCCGCTACCCGCGCACGGGTCCCGGAAAAATCGGGGAATCGGGACAAGCCCAGTCGTTCCTTGGGGCGCGGCTGTTGACGCCCGCTACCCGGGCATCGCGCCGAAGCCCGATTTCCGTGAAGCGGCGGCGCCGAGGGTGGCGCGCCCTCATTGCTTTTCTGATTTTGCGCTAGATTTTACCGGCATGACCGGCCAAAGCGCGCGCTATTTTGGCCGGTGCGCGGCCCGCGGCCGCGCGCGCTTACTCAGCCGGCGTGAACTGCGTGGCCATCTGCGCCAGGACTTCGGGCGGCCACGGTGCGGACGTATTGGCCACGTAATCCATCCAGACCAGCACATTGCGACCGCGCGCATAGGGGCCTGCGTCGTCGCCGACCTTCTCGAGCAGCAGCTCGAATTCGGCGCTGGAGCGGCCGATGCGCGTGACCTTGTGCGTCACGCGCACGGTGGCCGGATAGGTCAGCGGACGCAGGAAATCGCACGACGCATGCGCCAGGATCGCGCCGTCATCGGCCGGCAGCTTGAAGCCCGCGTTATACAGAATCTGCATGCGGGCCTCTTCCATGAGGCGGAAATACAGCGTGTTGTTCAGATGGTTCAAGGCGTCTGAATCGCCCCAGCGCAAAGGCAATTCGAGCTGATGGGTGTCGCCCACCGATAGCAGCCGCGCAGACAGATTGTCCGGGTTCACCAATAACTCCTGAAGGCTAAAAGAAATGCGAAGGCATACAGGACCCTCGCCTGCAATACAATCGCCGATAATACTTCCAGCCATATATGGAATACATACGGGGAGCTTTGCAAATGTCTGAACGCGAGTCGATGGAATATGACGTGGTCGTGGTTGGCGGTGGTCCCGCCGGCCTGGCCACAGCAATCCGTCTGAAGCAGCTGGCCGCTGAGAAGAATCAGGAGATTGGCGTCTGCGTACTTGAGAAGGGTGCGGAACTGGGCGCGCACATCCTGTCCGGCGCCGTGATGGACCCGCTGGCGCTGACCGAGCTCATCCCCGACTGGAAGGAAAAGGGCGCGCCCCTGAACGTGGCCGTCACGCAGGACAAGTTCCTGTTCCTGTCCGAGACCGGCGCGCGCGCCACGCCCAACTGGCTGCTGCCCCCCTGCTTTCACAACGAAGGCAACTACATCGTCCGTCTGGGCGACGTCGTCAAGTGGATGGGCGAGCAGGCCGAAGCGCTGGGCGTAGACATCTTCCCCGGCTTTGCGGCCGTCGAAGTGCTGTACGACGAGAACGGCGCCGTCCGCGGCGTGGCCACGGGCGACATGGGCGTGGCCCGCGACGGCAGCCACACCGACCACTATCAGCCGGGCATGGAATTGCACGCCCGCTACACCGTGTTCAGCGAAGGCTCGCGCGGCCAGCTCGGCCGCCAGCTCATCGAGCGCTTCAAGCTGGACGACGGCCGCAATCCGCAGTCGTACGGCATCGGCATCAAGGAAATGTGGGAAGTCGATCCGGCCCAATCCAAGCCCGGCCTGGTGATCCACACCGCCGGCTGGCCGCTGGATTCGGACACGTACGGCGGCTCGTTCCTCTATCACCTGGACAACAACCTCGTCGCCGTGGGCATGATCGTCGGCCTGGATTACGCCAATCCGTGGCTGTCGCCCTTCGATGAGTTCCAGCGCTACAAGACGCACCCCGCCATCCGCGGCACGTTCGAAGGCGGCAAGCGCATCGCCTACGGCGCCCGCGCCATCACGGCGGGCGGCCTGCTGGCGCTGCCCAAGCTCACGTTCCCGGGCGGCGTGCTGGTCGGCTGCGAAGCCGGTTTCCTGAACGCCTCGCGCATCAAGGGCAGCCACGCCGCCATCAAGTCGGGCAAGCTGGCCGCCGAAGCCGCGTTCGACGCCCTGGTTGCGGACCGCCGCCAGGACGAACTGACTGCATACCCCAAGGCCTTCGAGGCCTCGTGGCTGCACGCGGAATTGAACAAGGCCCGCAATTTCAAGCAGTGGTTCAAGAAGGGCCGCACGGTCGCCACGCTGATGACCGGCATCGAGCAACTGCTGCTCAAGGGCAAGATGCCCTGGACGCTGCGCCACAACAAGCCCGACCACGCCTGTCTGCAGCCCGCGTCGCAATGCGCGCGCATCGACTATCCCAAGCCTGACGGCAAGCTCACGTTCGACAAGCTGAGTTCGGTGTTCATCTCCAACACCAACCACGACGAGAACGAACCCGTCCACCTGACCCTCAAGGATCCGTCCGTGCCGGTCAAGGTGAACCTGGCCAAGTATGGCGGCCCCGAGTCGCGCTATTGTCCGGCCGGCGTGTACGAGTTCGTCAAGGACGACCACGGCGACGACCGTCTGCAGATCAACGCGCAGAACTGTGTGCATTGCAAGACCTGCGACATCAAGGACCCCACGCAGAACATCGTCTGGGTGGCGCCGCAAGGCGGCGAAGGGCCGGTCTACAGCGGCATGTGATACCCCGGGCGCATTGCGCCCGCCCGAAAGGCGCCCCGCGGGGCGCCTTTTTTTCCGACTGCCTGGAGCGACACCATGCGCGAACGCGTACTTCTCATCGGCTGCGGCGACCTGGGCCAGCGCGCGGCGCAACGCTTTCTGGCGCGCGGCGACGAGGTCCATGCCCTGCGGCGCCATCCCCCCGCCGGTGACACGAGCGGCATCCAGTGGCTGCAGGGCGACATCACCCGCCCCGACACGCTGAGCGCGCTGCCGCAAGGCGTGACCCGGCTCATCCACCTGCCCTCGCCCGGCGCGCGCGATCCGCAGGCCTACCGCGGCGTGTTCGTGGACGGGCTGGCAAACGTGCTGAACGCGCTGGATCGATCGCAGCTCAAGCGCATCGTGTTCGTCTCGTCCAGCGCGGTGTATGGCGAGCATCATGGCGCCTGGGTGGACGAGGACACGCCGCCCGCTCCGCAAGGCTTCAACGGCCGCGTGCTGCTCGAAGCCGAAGCTGCGCTGGCGGCGCAGCCGGTCTCGTCGACGGCATTGCGGCTGGCGGGCCTGTATGGGCCCGGCCGCATGCAGCTCATCGAGCGGTTGCGCAGCGGCGCGGCCGGCGCGCCGGTGCAGCCCGAACACTGGGCCAACCGCATCCACATCGACGACGCGGCTGCCGCGGTGGCGCATCTGGCGCTGCTGCCGCAGGTCGCGCCGGTGTATGTGGGCTGCGACGACACGCCCCTGCCGCTGCACACGCTGTATGCCGAACTGGCCTCGCTGATTGGCGCCCCCGCGCCGCGCGAGGCGCCCGCGCCGGCCAACGTGGGCAGCAAGAAACTCAGCAATGCCAGGTTGCGCGCCAGCGGCCTGTCGCTGCAATGGCCGGACTCGCGCCAAGGCTACGCCGCCCTGCTGGCTGAGGACGGCGCGTCGCAGGCATAGTTCGGTCCTCGCCGAATCGTTGCCGCCGGCGCGGGCGGATACTGGCGGCTGTCTCACTGCCCGCCGTCACCCTGCCGCCCGCGTGCCCCAGTTGGTTTTCCCGAGGACCACAACCGATGATTGCCGTGATATTCGAAGTCGAGCCCGCCCATGGCGACCCAGCTCCATACCTGGACATCGCCGCCGGCCTGATCGATGAACTGCGCACCGTGGACGGTTTCATTTCCGTCGAACGCTTTCAGAGCCTGTCCACGCCAGGCAAGCTGCTGTCGCTGTCATTTTGGCGCGACGAGGCGGCAGTCAAGCGCTGGCGTTCGCTGGAATCGCACCGCCGCGCCCAGCAGGCCGGGCGTGGCGGCGTGTTTCAGAACTACCGCCTGCGCGTTGCGCAGGTGCTGCGCGACTACGGCATGCAGGAGCGGGACGAGGCGCCCGCCGACAGCCGCCAGCGCCACGGGTGAAACGGCAGGGACGCGCTCGTCCGGAACGCCATCCCTTTGCCCCCGGACCGCCTACCGCAGCAGACGGCCCACCGTCTCGACCACGCGCCGCACGTCCTCGGCCGACACGTCCAGGTGCGTCACCAGGCGGGTCGGACCGCCGTAGACGGCGCGCATCAGGATGCCTTCCTTGCCCAGCGCCTCGGTCAGCGCGTCGCAGCGCGACGGCTCAAACCGCGCAAACACCATGTTGGTGTCCTGGCTTAGCACGTCCACGCCCGGGATGGCGCGCAGGCCTTCGGCCAACAGGCGCGCATTGTCGTGATCCTGGGCCAGCCGTTCGACGTTGTGCTCCAGCGCGTACAGGCACGCGGCCGCCAGCACGCCCGCCTGGCGCAGCCCGCCGCCCAGCATCTTGCGCCAGCGATGCGCGCGTTCGATCAGTTCCTTGCTGCCGACCAGCACCGACCCGATCGGCGCGCCCAACCCCTTGGAAAAGCAGCTGGACACCGTATCGAAGGGCGCGCAAAGCTCGGCCACGGGCTTGCCGCTTGCGACCGCCGCATTGAACACGCGCGCGCCGTCCAGGTGCGTGGAAAGCCCCTGCTCGCGCGCCCACGACGTGGCGGCCTGGATGTAGGCGGCCGGGATCAGCTTGCCGTGAAAGGTGTTCTCCAGCGCCAGCAGACGCGTGCGCGCAAAGTGCGGATCGCCTTTGGGCTTGACGGCCGCGGCCAGTTTTTCCAGCGGCAGGGTTCCGTCGGGCGCGTGCTCGATGGGTTGCGGCTGGATGCTGCCCAGCACCGCCGCGCCCCCGCCTTCGTACTTGTAGGTATGGGCAAGCTGGCCGACCAGATATTCGTCGCCGCGGTCGCAATGCGCCATGAGCGCGGCCAGGTTGCTTTGCGTGCCCGATGGAAAGAACAGGCCGGCAGCCTTGCCGGTGCGCTCCGCCAGGGTCTTTTGCAGGCGGATCACGGTGGGATCGTCGCCCATCACGTCGTCGCCCACGGGGGCAGAGGCCATCGCCTGCAACATGGCGGCGCCGGGCCGGGTGACGGTATCGCTACGCAGATCAATCATGAAGGTTCCAGGAAAACGGGGAAACGGGAAGTCGGAGGGGTCAATCGGCTTTCGCAGCCGGCGCCGCGCGGCTGACGACAAAAATGCCCGCCAGGATCAGCATCATGCCGCCCAGCTCGACCGGCGTGGGCCGCTCGGACAGGAACGCCCAGGCCAGCAGCATGGCCACGACCGGCACACCGAGGCTGGACAGGCCGGCGATCGACGCGGGCACCCGGCGCACGACCTGCAGCCACAGCAGCCAGCCTGCCGCGGTGGCGATCAGCACAATGTATGTCATGCCGGCCCAGAGCTGCCAACCCCATTGGGCGGGCATCTGCGGCACCAGCCAGGCCACGGGCGTCATGACCAGGCCGCCGAACAGCATCTGCCAGGCGGTGAACGTCATCACATCCGGCGCGTGGCGATCGAACATGCGCTTGGACAACACCGTGCCCACGCCCCAGCACAGGCCGCTGCCCAGGCCCAGCAGCACGGGGCGGATGTCGCCCAGGCCGTTCCAGGGCTCGACGAAACAGACCAGCCCGACAGCAGCCAGCGCGATGCCGGCCGCGTGGCGGGCGGTGGGCCGCTCGCCCAGCAGCCACCAGGCAAACAGCACGACCCAGAACGGCATGGTGTACGCCATGAGCGACACCTTGCCCACCCCGCCGTCCACCAGCGCGGTCTGCACGAAGCCCTGGAATCCCGCAGTCTGCGTCAGGCCGATCAAGAGGGTCAGTTTCCAGGGCGGCATCGACAGCGGCCGGCGCGTTGCAATCGCCAGCGCGAAGAGCACCAGGCTGCCCACCACGTAGCGCAGCGCCACGAAGTCGAAGGGGCCGATGTAGGGGACGATCAGCTTCATCGCGATCCAGCTACCGGCCCAGACCAGGATGGTGCTGAACATCAGGGCAAGCCCTGCGCGATCGAAACTGCTGCTCACGGGTGTGGCTCCATGCGTGGGGATCTGGCGATCAGGAATGAAGACGCCCGTGCCGCAACATGCCGGCACGGGCGTCTTCATTATGCGCCTGTCGCGATGCAAATGGCCGGTGGGATCCGGCCCGATGCGTCTACAGCGGCTTGGAGAGCTGCTCCAGGATGGCGGGGTTTTCCAGCGTCGAGACGTCCTGCGTCACTTCCTCGCCCTTGGCGACCACGCGCAAGAGGCGGCGCATGATCTTGCCCGAACGCGTCTTGGGCAGGTTGTCGCCAAAGCGGATGTCCTTGGGCTTGGCGATGGGGCCGATCTCGCGGGCCACCCAGTCGCGCAATTGCTTGGCGATGGCCTGGGCCTCCTCGCCCTCCGGACGCGAACGCTTGAGCACCACGAAAGCCACCACGGCCTCGCCGGTCGTGTCGTCGGGACGGCCCACGACGGCGGCCTCGGCCACCATTTCGTGCGCCACGAGCGCCGATTCGACTTCCATCGTGCCCAGGCGGTGGCCCGACACATTCAGGACGTCGTCGATGCGGCCCATGATCCAGAAGTAGCCGTCCGCATCGCGCTGCGCGCCATCGCCGGCCAGGTAATAGCCGCGCAGTTCGGCCGGGAAGTAGCTTTTCTTGAAGCGCTCCGGGTCGCCCCAGATGTTGCGGATCATGGCCGGCCACGGACGCTTGATGACCAGGAAGCCGCCATTGCCCTTTTCGACGTCGCCGCCGGTTTCATCGACGATGGCCGCGGCAATGCCCGGCAGGGGCAGCGTGCACGAGCCCGGCTTGGTGGGCGTGGCGCCCGGCAGCGGCGTGATCATGTGGCCGCCGGTCTCGGTCTGCCACCAGGTGTCCACGATGGGGCAGCGTTCGCGGCCCACGTTCTTGTGATACCAGATCCAGGCTTCGGGATTGATGGGCTCGCCCACCGTGCCGATGATGCGCAGCGAGTCCAGGTCGAAGTTCTTGGGGTGCGCTTCCGGCGTGGCCTCGGCAGCCTTGATCAGCGAACGGATCGCGGTGGGCGCGGTGTAGAACGTGGTGACCTTGTGGCGCGCGATCATGTCCCAGAAGCGGCCGGCGTTCGGATAGGTGGGCACGCCTTCGAAGACGATCTGCGTCAGCCCGGCGGCCAGCGGACCGTACGTGATGTACGTGTGGCCGGTGACCCAACCCACGTCCGCGGTGCACCAGTAGACGTCGTCCTTGCGCGCGTCGAAGGTCCATTTGACGGTCAGCAGCGCCCACAGCAGGTAGCCGGCGGACGAATGCTGCACGCCCTTGGGCTTGCCGGTCGAACCCGACGTGTAAAGGATGAAGAGCGGGTGCTCGGCGTTGACCGGAACCGGTTCGCAGGTGTCGGGCTGGCCATCCTCGACCTCGTGCATCCAGAGGTCGCGGCTGTCGTTCCATTGCACCTTGCCGCCCGTGCGGCGGTACACGACGACCTTCTTGACGGCCTCGCAGCCGCCCATGGCGATGGCCTCTTCGACGGCGGGCTTGAGCGGGATGGTCTTGCCGCCGCGCACCTGCTCGTCGGCGGTGATGATGAGCGAGGCGCCCACGTCGACGATGCGCTCCTGCAGGCTCTTGGCCGAGAAGCCGCCGAACACCACCGAGTGCGTCACACCCAGGCGCGCGCAGGCCTGCATGGCCACCACGGCTTCGATGGACATGGGCATGTAGATGATGGCGCGGTCGCCCTTCTTGTAGCCCAGCGCCGCCAGCCCGTTGGCGAAGCGGCACACGCGCGCCAGCAGTTCGCGGTAGGTCACCTTGTTGACCTTGCCGTCATCGGATTCGAAGATGATGGCGGTCTTGTCGGCGTTGCCGTTGGTCAGGTGGACGTCCAGGCAATTGGCCGAGACGTTCAGTTCGCCGTCGCCGAACCAGCGGTAGAACGGCGCGTCCGATTCGTCCAGGACCTGCGTGAACGGTTTGGTCCATTGCAGATTGTCGCGGGCCTGGCCGGCCCAGAATCCGTCGAAGTCGTTCTCGACCTGCGCGCACAGCGCGTTGTAGGCGTCCATGCTGGGAATCGCGGCGCCCTGCGCGGCGCGCTCGGGCGGCGGAAACACGCGGTTTTCCACCAGGACGGACTGAATAGCGTTCGACATGATCTTGTCTCCAAACGGTGATTCTGTTGTTTATGCTGCTTTTTTATTACCCACCTGCAACCGTATCGCCGCGCTCTTACGGGCACCTTACGCAAAATGCGGGCCGGAGCCCGCAGATTGACGAGGCCCAAGGCGATGCGTCTGCGCCGGATCTGGGCAGGAAGACGCCCCAAGGCGCCAACCGGGCAGCATGCACAAGCCAACGGCGCGCCGTCACGCGGCGCGCCAACAATGCCAAGCAATCAGCATGCGCCGCCGCATCGAAACACGCCGGCGCAAGGCAGTCCATAAGGATAGCAGCCGCATCAGGCTTGACGAATACGGCGTTCAGCCGGTCTGCCGGGCGAGGCCGCGTTTCATGTCCACCCGCGACAACAGGGCCAGTCCTCCGACGAAGAACAACCCTGTGACGAGGATGGCCAGGCGGTGATTGCCGTCCGTGCCCCACGTCACCAGCCCGTACGTCAACGGACCGATCACGGCGGCAAGCTGCACGGCAAAGGTCCACAGCGAATAGAACTCGGCCAGCCGGCCCGCGGGCGCCAAGGCGCCGGTCATGGCGCGGCCCGCGCTTTGCGTGGTGCCCATGCACAGCCCGGCCAGCGCGGCCGCCACCCAGAACACGGGCGCGGTCACGGCCGAGTAGGCCACCAGCACCATCACGATCCACCCGGCCAGCGTGATGGCCAGCGCCGGTTTGTGGCCGATGCGGTCCTGCACGTAGCCGAACGAAAACGCCCCCGCCGCCGCGCCGATGTTCACCGTGAACACCAGCAGCATGATCTGCGGCGTGGTGAAGCCCATGACTTCGGACGCATACACGGCCGCCAGCGTGATCACGACGGAGATCCCGGCCTGGTAGCAGGCAATGCACATCAAGAGGCGGCGGAATTCCGGAAAGTGCAGACCCGTCTCGCGCCAGGCGTACGCCAGCCGCTTGAGCATGTGCAGCGCGGCCGGATTGCCCGGCTGCGGCCGAGCGCGCTCGCGCAGCAGGAAGAACGACGGCAGCGCAGCCAGCGCAAAGACAGACGCAGTGACCACGATGACCCACGGCACGAATTCTTCGGCGGTGGCGCCGCGGGCCTCAGCCAGCGTCACCACGACGAGCGACAGGCCCAGCGTCAGCATGCCGCCGCAATAGCCGAAGCTCCAGCCCCAGCCCGACACGCGGCCCAGTGCCTGCGGCCGGGCGAGTTCGGGCAGAAAGGCGGCGACCACGGACTCGCCGACGCAATAGCAGTAGTTGGACACGACGATGGCGGCCAGCGCGAGCCACACGTCTCCGGGCCCAGCCTGAGTGAGCACCAGCGTGGCGGCCACGCAGCCGATCGTGCTGGTGTAGAGCAGCCGCCGCTTGCTGGCCCGCGCATCGGCGCGCGCGCCCAGCGTGGGCATGGTCAGCATGATGAGCAGGTACGACAGCGACAGCGCCGCCGTCCAGGCCAGCGTGGCCCACGAGGCGCGGCCGCCCACCACGCCGACGAAATAGGTGCTGAAGACCGCCGTGAGGATCACGGTGGTGTAGCCGGAGTTCGCGAAGTCGTACATGGCCCAGGCCAGGACTTCGCGCCGGGTGACGCCCGGGTTAAGCGGACCGTCGCCCGCCCCCCGGGGTTCCTGCGCGGAAACGCCGCCCGGCGTTTCCGGCGGCTGCGCCTGGCTCATAGGCCCAGCGCGGCGATGCCTGCTTGTGCAATCTGCACGTCTTCGGTCGACTTCACGCCCGAGACGCCCACCGCGCCGATGACCTGGCCGTCGGCAATGACCGGAACGCCGCCCTCGAGCATGCCTTCGATCAGGGGCGCCGACAGGAACGAGTAGCGGCCGTTGTTGATGAGTTCTTCGTAGATGCGCGATTCGCGGCGGCCCAGCGCGGCCGTCTTGGCCTTGGCCGGCGCGATGTGCGACGAGATGGGAGCCGCATCGTCCAGTCGCAGCATGCCCAGCAGATGGCCGCCATCGTCGGTCACGGCGATGGTGACGGCCCACTTGTTCTGCAAGGCGTGTGCTTCGGCCGCGGCCAGGATCTTTTTGACGTCGTCGGCGCTCAGCACGGGTTTGGTTTTCATTGCAGTGACTCCTTGATCTGTTCGAGGGCGTTAGGGTCTTCCATGGTGGTCAGGTCGCCGGGATCGCGCGACTCGCATACCGCGACGATCGCGCGGCGCAGCACCTTGCCGGAACGGGTCTTGGGCAGCGCGCCCACGAACCGGATCCTGGCCGGCCTTGCCACCGCCCCAAGCTGTTCTTCCACCAGGCGCATGATATCGCCTTCCAGCTGCTTTGCCGCTTCCGGCGTGTCGGCGCCGGCGGGATTCTTCAGCACGGCAAACGCCATGGCGACCTGCCCCTTCAGCGGGTCGGCCACCCCCACCACCGCGCACTCGGCAATGCCGCTGTGGCTGTTGACCGATTCCTCGATTTCGCGCGTGCCCAACCGATGGCCCGCCACGTTGATCACGTCGTCCGTGCGGCCCAGGATGAACCAGTAGCCGTCGGCGTCCACCCGCCCCCAGTCGAAGGTCGAATACACCTGCCGGCCCGGAATCGACGTGAAATAGGTCTCGACGAAGCGCGCGTCGTCACCCCAGATGGTGGACATGGCGCCGGGCGGCAGCGGCGGCACGATGGCCACCACGCCCTTCTGCTCGGGACCCAGGTCTTCGCCGGTGGACTCGCTGACGATGCGCGCGTCAAAGCCGTAGACCGGGAACGAGGGGCTGCCGAACCGGGTGGGGACTTTTTCGATGCCGGGTTGCGCCGACAGGATTGGCCAGCCCGATTCCGTCTGCCAGTAGTTGTCGATGATGGGCTTGCCCAGCCCTTCGGAGATCCATTGCGCGGTCGGCTCGTCCAGCGGCTCCCCGGCCAGGTAGACCGCGCGCAGGGAGGACAGGTCATGCCGCTTGAGCAGCGCGGGATCCTGGCGCTTGAGCACGCGCACGGCCGTGGGCGCCGAGAAGAGCGTATTCACGCCGTACTGCTCGACCAGCTTCCAGAGGATCGCGCCATCCGGGCGCACGGGCGTCCCTTCGTACAGGATGGTCGATTGCCCGCCGATGAGCGGTCCGTAGACGATATAGGAATGCCCCACCACCCAGCCGATGTCGCTGGTGCAGAAATAGGTGTCGCCAGGTCGGCCGTCGAACAGGTATTCCATGGACGAGGCCAGCGCCACGGCGTAGCCGCCGGTGTCGCGCTGCACGCCCTTGGGACGGCCGGTGGTGCCGGAGGTGTAAAGGATGTAGCTGGGCTCGGACGATTCCAGCCATTCGACGGGCACCCGGGCGCCGCGGTGGCGTTCGCGCAGCGTCGCATAGTCCAGGTCGCGCCCGGCCACCGGCTCGAACGGCGCCAGGCCGCGGTCGAACACCACCACGGACGACGGCGGCGACTTGGCCAGGCCCAACGCACGGTCCAGCAGCGGCTTGTATGGCACGACCTTGCCGGCGCGCGAGCCGCCGTCCGTGCACACCACCACCTTGGGCGCGGCGTCGTCGATGCGCTGCGCGAGGTTCACGGATGCAAACCCGCCGAACACCACGGAGTGGACCGCGCCGATCCGGGCGCACGCCAGCATCGTGAACACCGCTTCGGGCACCATGGGCATGTAAAGCAGGACCCGGTCGCCGCGCCCCACCCCCAGTTCGCGCAGCATGGCGGCGGCGGCGTTCACTTCTTCAAAGACGTCCTGCCGCGTATAGACCTGTTCGCGATCCACTTCCGTGGACACCCAGATGAGGGCCGGCTTGTCCGCCTGCGTGGGCAGCCAGCGGTCTACCGCGTTGTGGCACAGGTTGGTGCGCCCGCCAACGAACCACTTGGCGAAGGGCGGACGCGAGAAGTCCAGCACACTGTCAAATGGCGTTTCCCAGTGAATGCGCGTGGCCTCTTCGCGCCAGAACGCGTCGCGGTCATGAACCGAGCGATAGTGGAAATCCCGGGTTCTTTGCATGTTTGTCTCCTGGTATTGTTCATAGGCCTTAAGGCTGATTGATTTTTTGTCTAATCTTTTCGGTCATTCTGGTAGGCGAACCTTGCACGAGGCTTGCCGCAAGTCAAAAAATTCTTCCAGATGTCCACGCTGCATGGATATTTAGGGCCGTTACGTCACGAATCGGCCTTAAAAGTTTGGTAGAATCCCCGCGAAGTTGCACATAATTGTTGAATTTGCTGACATTTCGGCCCCATCCGCGGCTAAAGCGCGGGTTTTTGCTGTCATTCAGTGATTCATCCCCAGGCGAATGCATCGACACTCCAACCCCGCGCGATTCAATTCAACCACTGGCCATGCAAAGCGCGGTCTGCGCATGCTCGCGTTGGTTGCTTGCTTTGCGGGTCTGGCCGGTTGTGCAAGCACTAGTCAAAAGTCAACCGCCCATACGTCCGAGATCGATCCCTACGAGATGGAATGGGTTGCCACCGCCGATGACCCGATCGGCATGCTGGTGGTCCAGAAATTCAAGCGTGAACGCCAGCGCACCCATTCGGGTGTCGGCAGCGACAACGCCATGGTCAGCGAAGCCCTGAATCACCTGGGCATCCGCTACCGCTTCGGCGGCAGCACCCCCGAAACCGGCTTTGACTGCAGCGGCCTGGTCGCTTACTCGGCCGAACGCGGTCTGGGCCTGAAGCTGCCCCGCAACGCCGCAGAAATCGCCCAGCAAGGCGTGGCCGTCGCCAAGAACGAACTCCAGGTCGGCGACCTCGTCTTCTTCAACACCATGGGCCGCCGCTATTCCCACGTTGGCATCTACCTGGGCGACGACCGCTTCGTGCATTCGCCCAGCGCCGGTGGCGTGGTGCGCGTCGAAAGCATGACCATGGCCTACTGGTCCAAGCGCTACAACGGCGCCCGCCGCCTGGACAACACCCTGATGGCGTCGGCCCGCGCGTCCAACTGACCGCCCTGCCGGACCCTGCCCGTCTTCTGGGCAACATCTTCGCACGCAGGCCAACCCGCCGCCATCGTCCAAATGCAAAACGCCGCCCGACTCTCCGTCCGGCGGCGTTTTCGTTTTTTTCTCTTCGCGGCGATCAGACCGCAGGCCGTATCGGCCTCCCCAGTTTGTCTTGGATGCGCGGCAAGACGCGTCCCGTCAATGAACGGTGCCGGCGCGCGGGCACAGGCCGCACTGCTGCAGGGCTTGCTGCATGCTGCACACGGAACGGCGACAAGCCACGACCCGGATGCCGCCGCGCTGCGCCGCGTTGCGGAAGGTCTTCATGACATTGTGGCCAAGAAAATCGGTCAGCAGAATGACCAGTTGCGTGCCGGAAGGCAGTTGCAACGTCTTCTTTTGATGCGAGGGATCGCGCCCGCTGATGTGATGCGTGATCGAGATGTTGTGACCTTTTAGCAGATCGGGAATATTGCCGAGGCGGTCGGCGCCCACTACCACTGCACTAAGTCCTGCCGTCATGATTTACCTCACTGGGTCGTTGAGCCTGGATGTAATGATAATGATTCCTATTTTTTCGTCAACTTAAATGAGATCAGTTCTTATTTAATTATTTTTATGAGCTTGTCGAAAGGGATAGCCGTCTCACCCTTCCCGCCTGAATCGCAGGCAAAAAAAACGCGACGTCGCAAGGACGTCGCGCTTTTTCACGCATGCTGCGGCGATGCGGGCTACTTCGGCGTGCCCTGCACCGCGTCGGTGACGACGGCCCGGGTCAGCGACGGCGCCAGCATCTCCAGGAAGGTGTAGACGTAGTCGCGCAGGAACACGCCCGCCTTCACGCCCACGCGCGTGGTATGCGTGCCGAACAGGTGCCCCACGGGCAGGCCGACCAGATTCGAGTCGCGGCGCGGATCATAGGCAACGCCTGCGATGATGCCGATGCCCAGGCCCACGTCCACGTAGGTCTTGATCACATCGGCGTCGATCGCTTCGAGCACGATATCCGGATGAATGCCCTGGTTGGCGAAGATCTCGTCGATCGTGCTGCGGCCGGTAAAGGCCCGGTCGTAGGTCACGATGGGGTATTCGGCCAGTTGCGCCAGCGACAGGCGCTTGGCGGCGCTGGAGGTCAGCTCGGCCAGCGGATGATCGGGCCGCACCACCACCGTGTGCTCCCACGCGTAGACCGGCAGCGTGGCCAGGCCCGGCGTCAGCGCCAGCGACTCGGTCGCCAGCGCCAGATCCGCCTGTTCATGCAGCACCATTTCGGCCAGCTGGGCGGGGCTGCCCTCGGCCAGCGACAGGTGAACCTTGGGGAACTGCTTGCGGAACGCGGGGATCACGCGGGGCAGCAGATAGCGCGCCTGCGTGTGGGTGCAGGCAATGACCAGGCCGCCTTCGTCGCGGCGTGCGAATTCGTCGCTGACTTTTTTCAGGTTGTCGACCTCGCGCATGATGCGGTCGATCACCTGCGAAACGGCCAGGCCGGGCTTGGTCAGCCCCTTGATGCGCTTGCCATGACGTTCGAAGATCTTGATGCCCAGCTCGTCCTCGAACTCGATGATGGCCTTCGAAACGCCGGGCTGCGACGTGTAGAGCATCCGGGCGGCTTCAGTCAGGTTGAAGTCGCGCCGGATGGTTTCACGCACGAAACGAAATTGCTGGAGGTTCATTAATTGGCCCCTGATAGACGGGCCAATTATAAGTAATAAGAACGCCTTGCTATATGAATTATCGATATAAGCTTAGGAGCAAGGCGTCCCTCTTTCAGCGCATCGAGATCGTGGTGTTCACGGTCTTGGCGTGTGCCGACCAGCGCGCGGTCACAGTTTTGGTCTGCGTCCAGAACTGCACCGCCTGCTTGCCGTTGGGGCCCAGGTCGCCCAGCTTGGAGCCGCGCGAACCCGTGAAGCTGAACCACGCCACGGGCACAGGGATAGGCACGTTGATGCCCACCTGCCCCACGTCGATGTTGTTCTGGAAGTAGCGCGCCGCGCCCCCGTCCTGCGTGAACAGCGCGACGCCGTTGCCGTTGGGGTTGCGGTTGATGAACGCCACCGCGTCTTCCAGGGTCTCGACACCGACGCAGCACAGGACCGGCCCGAAGATTTCTTCCGTGTAGATGGTCATGTTCTCGGCGACGCCGTCGAACACGGTCGGGCCGACGAAGTTGCCTTCCTCGAAGCCAGCCACCTTCAGGTTGCGGCCGTCCAGCAACAGCTTGGCGCCTTCGTCCACGCCCTTCTGGATCAGGCTTTCGACGCGCTTCTTGGCGTTGGGCGACACCAGCGGACCCAGGTCGGCTTCGCGATCCGTGCCCGCGTTGACCTTGAGCTTCTTGGCGCGCTCGACGAAGTCGGGCAGCCAATTGCGGGCTTCGCCCACCAGCACCGCCACAGACGAGGCCATGCAGCGCTGGCCGGCCGCGCCAAAGGCGGCGCCCAGCAGCTGGTTCAGCGCCACTTCGGGATCGGCATCCGGCAGGACCACGCAGTGGTTCTTCGCGCCCATCATGGACTGGCAGCGCTTGCCCGCGGCCGACGCGCGGTTGTAGATCTCGGTGCCCACGCGGGTCGAGCCGATGAACGACACTGCCTTGATGTCGGGGTGCTCGCACAGGCCGTTGGCCGTTTCAGGACCGCCGTGCACCACGTTCAGCACGCCCGGCGGCAGGCCGGCTTCCAGCGCCAATTCCGCCAGGAACAGCGACGACGTCGGATCCTGCTCAGAAGGCTTCAACACGAACGTGTTGCCGCACGCCACGGCGATGGGGAACATGAAGCACGGCAGCATGACCGGGAAGTTGAACGCGGTGATGCCCGCGCACACGCCCAGCGGCTGGATCAGGGTGTAGACATCGATGCCGGACGCCGCGTTCTCCGCGTACTCGCCCAGTTGCAGGTTGGCAATCGAGCAGGCGTGCTCGACCACTTCCAGGCCGCGGCCGACTTCACCCTCGGCGTCCGGCAGCGTCTTGCCGTGTTCGCGGGTGATCATCTCGGCCAGCTTGCCGGTATTGGCGCGCAGCAGTTCCTGGAACTTGAGCATGACGCGCATGCGCGTGCCCTGCCCGGCGTTGCGCCAGGTCTTGAAGGCCTCCTTGGCGTTGGAGACGGCCAGGTCCAGTTCTTCGCGCGTGGCGAAGGGCACCTTGGCAACGACCTCCTGGGTGGCGGGGTTGATCACGTCTCGCCATTCGGTGGTTTTGGACTGCACAAGCTTGCCGCCGATCAGTAGCGGAACGCGCGGGACTTCACTCATTTTGTTGCTCCTCACACTGCGTAGTCGATGCGGATGAAAATCCGCGGTCTTGGATCGAGCCGCGCCCGCGGGACAGCGCCCGCGGGCTTGACGCTATTTCTTCACCAGCGGGCAGGTCGAATCGGCCAGGGGCTGGAAGGCTTCGGCCGCCGGAATGGTGGCCACCAGCTTGGAATAGTCCCAGCCACCCTTGGAGTCCGCGGGCTTCTTGACTTCGTACAGGTACATATCGTGGATCACGCGGCCGTCAGGGCGGATCGACGCATTGCGCATGATGGGATCCTTGATGGGAATCTCGCGCATCTTGTCGGCGACGACCTTGCCGTCGGTGCTGTTGGCGGCGGCCACCGCGCGCAGGTAATGCAGCACGCTGGAATACACGCCCGCCTGCGTCATCGTGGGCTTCAGGCCGCGGAACGCCTTCTCGAAGCGCCCCGACCACTCACGCGTGGCGTCGTCGTAATCCCAGTAAAAACCATCCACGTAAGACAGCCCCTGCGCGTTCTCCAGGCCGAGCGCACGCAGGTCCGACAGGAAGATGAGCAGGGAAACCAGCCGCTGCCCGCCTGCCACGATGCCGAACTCGCGCGCCTGCTTGACCGCATTGACGGTGTCCTGGCCGCCATTGGCCAGCGCCACCACCTGCGCCTTGGAGCTCTGCGCCTGCAGCAGATAGGACGCGAAGTCGGGCGCGTTCAGCGGGTGGCGGACATTGCCGGCCACCGTGCCGCCCAGCGCCTTCACCGCCTTGGCCGTGTCGGCTTCCAGCGAGTGGCCGAACGCGTAGTCGACGGTAATGAAGAACCAGGACTTGCCGCCCTCGCGCACGGTGGCCTTGGCGCCGCCCGCCGACTGCGAGTAGGTGTCGAACATCCAGTGAAAGCCGACCGGCGAGCAGTCCTTGTTGGTCAACGCCGTGGTGGCCGGGCCGGAAAACATCACGACCTTATTCTTTTCGCGGGCAATGCCCTGCACGGCGAGCGCGACTGCGGAATTGGTGAGGTCGGCAATGGCGGTGACGCCGTCGCGGTCAAACCATTCGCGCGCCCGGGCGGCGCCCACGTCGGCCTTGTTCTGGTTGTCCGCGGACACCAGATCGATCTTCATGCCCTTGCACTCCGCGGCAAGGCAGTCGTCGATGGCCAATTGCGCCGCCGCGACCGAGCCTGCGCCCCCCATGCCGGCGTAGGTGCCGGACATATCCGTCAGAATGCCGATCTTCACTGGCGGCTTGTCCGCCGCATGGGCCTGCCCAATCAAACCGGCGCCCAGACACAAGCCTGCGGCGAGCCCGCGTGCGTGCAATTTCATGGATTTGTCTCCTGAGTTTTTATGCGCTGAGTAGTAGCGTTGTGGCGCCGTCTTCGCGGCTTGCGGTCCCAGGGCATAGCCCAAGGCCAGCCGAACCAGTGTAGATGTGTGAAAATCAACAAGCAACACCAGAAATGCACATTCCTTGTGCATTCATGCACATACAAAAATGTCGCTGGCGCAACGTGCTGCCGGGGGCCTGGAGCGACGAATCTTGCTTGATTGGGACAGCCTGCGGTATTTCCTGGAAGTGGCCCGCACCCAGCGCGTCAGCGCCGCGGCGCGCAAGCTGGGCGTGGAGCACACCACCGTGTCGCGCCGGATCCGGGCCCTGGAAACCGAACTGGATACGCTGCTATTCGAGAAGTCGCGCAGCGCGGGGTTCGTGCTGACGGACGACGGCCAGCGCCTCTTCGTCCACGCCGAGCAAATGGAAAGCGTGGTGCACACGGCGCGCGAAAACCTGTCCGGCATCGGACAGGCGTTGTCGGGTCACCTGCGCATCGGCGCCACCGAAGGCTTCGGCAGCTACGTGTTGACCCCTCTCGCGGCCGACTTCCAGCGGCGCTATCCGCACATCACGCTGGACATCCTGCCCGTGCCGCGCTTTGTCAGCCTGTCCAAGCGCGAAGCGGACCTGGCCATCACCATCGAGCGGCCGCAGCGCGGGCCGTACGTATGCAGCAAGCTGTGCGACTACACCCTGCGGCTGTACGGCACGCCGGGTTATCTGGCCAACCATGCGCCCATCACTCGCCGCGAAGACCTGGCGGACCACACGTTCATCGGCTATGTGGACGAGCTGTTGTTCAGCGAGCGCCTGCGCTATCTGGAAGACCTGCTGCCGGCAAGCAAGGTGGTGTTGCGCAGCACGAGCGTCGTGGCCCAATACCACGCGGCGCTGCAAGGCCAGTCGCTCGCCATCCTGCCGTGCTTCATCGCGGCTCAGGATCCGCGGCTAAAGCCGGTGCTGGAAGACGAAATCGCCATCACGCGCTCGTTCTGGATGTATTGCCATGAAGACCTGCGCAAGCTCAAGCGCGTGACCGCGCTGTGGGACTTCATCCGCAAATCGGTCTTGAGAAACGCCGACCTGCTGGCAGGCCGGCGCGGGACGATGAAATATCTGCCCTGACAGGCGCGCCCTGACAGCGCCTGTCTTGCTAGGTGTTGTTCTTGGGCGCCTTGACGCGCAGGCGGCGCATCAGCAGGAAGACGGTCAACAGCGCGACGGCGCCGTGGATGGCCCATACCCCCAAACCAAAACTGAGCTTGCCGTTGGAGATCCAGGCGCGCGACAGGTTGATCAGGTTCATGTAGAGCAGACCGACCAGACCGGCGATGAGCAGGTCGCCCGAACGTCCCAGCCGCGGATTCACTGCGCCAAGCGGAATGGCCAGCAGCGCGAGATTCAGCGCCGCGAGCGGCAGCGAAATCCGCCACATGACTTGCGACCAGCTGCTGTTGGTGTTGTCCTCGATCAGTTGCGGCGTGCTGCGCGCCTTCGAGGAACGCTCTGCCGCCGCGCGGGCCTCGGCCACCGGGTCGCCGCCCCCCTTGCTTTCCAGGCGCAGACCGTATTTTTCGAAGTGCACGAGGCGCAGCTCCGGCGTGCCTGGCTTCAGGTCGTAGCGATGCCCTTCGCCCAGCACCAGGAAACGGTCGCCGTTGGGCAGGGTTTCGATATGCGCGCTGCTCGCGGTCAGCACGCTCAGCCATTCGGGACCGATCTCGCGCGCAAACACATTGCCAAGTTCGTCGGTGGGATTGACCGGGTCTTCGGCAAAGAACACGCGGTTGCCGCCCGAGGACTCGGCGAATTGGCCAGCCGTGACCTTGGACAGGTCCGAGCGCTGCTCGAAGCGTTCGTGGTATTCGCCGATCTGGCGGTAGGCCCAGGGCGAGGCCACCAACGTCAGCCCCGCCACGGCGATCGCGACGGGCACCGCCACGCGCAGCACGGGCTTGAGCCAGTCGGCCAGCGACAGGCCGCTGGCAAACCACACCACCATTTCGGATTCGCGGTAGTTGCGCGTGACCGTGGTCAGCACGGCAATGAAGATCGAGACCGCCAGAATGGTCGGCAGCGCGGTGATGGTAGAGAGCGCGGCAAGCACCACCACCACGTCCGCTCCGATGTTGCCTCCCGCGGCCTCGCCGAGCAGGCGCACGAGAAGCACGCTGAGCCACACGACGAGCAACGTGGAAAAGACAACGCCAGCGTGACTGGTGATCTCGCTGACGACAGAGCGTTTGAATAGAGACATGGGAGAATATGCGGGATAATCGACCGCATCATACACAGACGCACACGGGAAACCCTCATGGAATTTAGCACACAGACCACTGCTTCCCTGCACCAGGTCAAAACCGCCGCCCTCGCCGTCGGCGTGTACGCGGACGGCGTGTTGAGCCCCGCCGCCGACATCATCGACCGCGCTTCCAATGGCGCCGTCCGTGCGGTGGTCAAAAGTGAATTCCGCGGACGCGCCGGCTCGACCCTGACGCTGCGCACGTTGCCGGGCGTCTCCGCGCAGCGCGTCGTCCTGGTTGGCCTGGGCAAGCAGGATGAATATTCGGCCCGCACTCACGCGTCGGCCGAACAGGCATTTGCCTCGGTCTGCGTCTCGGCCCAACTTACCGAAGGCGTGTCCACGCTGGTCGCCAACCCCATCGCCGGCATCGACGTCATTACGCGCGCCCGCAGCGCCGCGATCGCGGCCGGCGGCGCGGCCTACTACTACGACGCAAGTTTCGGCAAGCCTGACCGCGACGCGCGCCCCAAGCTCAAGAAGATCGTGCAGGTCGTCGAGCGCGCCGATGCCACGCAAGCCCAGAAAGGCCTGCGCGAAGGCAGCGCCATCGCCAACGGCATGGAACTGACCCGCACGCTGGGCAACCTGCCGGGCAACATCTGCACCCCCACCTACCTCGGCGACACCGCCAAACGCCTGGCGCGCGAATTCAAGTCGCTGAAGGTCGAGGTCATGGACCGCAAGCAGGTCGAAGCGCTGGGCATGGGCTCGTTCCTGTCCGTCGCCCGCGGCTCCGAGGAAGCGCTGCGCTTCATCGTCCTGCGCCACGCCGGCGCCAAGACCGCCAAGAAGGGCGCCAAGTCCGCGCAAGGCCCGATCGTGCTGGTCGGCAAGGGCATCACGTTCGACGCCGGCGGCATCTCGCTCAAGCCTGCGGCCACCATGGACGAAATGAAGTACGACATGTGCGGCGCCGCCAGCGTGCTGGGTTCGTTCCGCGCCCTGGCCGAACTGGAACTGCCGCTGGACGTCGTCGGCCTGATTCCCGCTTGCGAGAACCTGCCCAGCGGCAAGGCCAACAAGCCGGGCGACGTCGTCACCAGCATGGCCGGCCTCACCATCGAGATCCTGAACACCGACGCCGAGGGCCGCCTGGTCCTGTGCGACGCCCTCACCTACGCGGAACGCTTCAAGCCGTCGGCCGTGATCGACATCGCCACGCTGACCGGCGCCTGCGTCGTCGCGCTGGGCAACGTCAATACCGGCCTGTTCTCCAAGGACGACGCGCTGGCTGACGCCCTGGCGTCGGCGGGCCGCCGTGCGCTGGACACCGCCTGGCGCATGCCCATGGACGACGCCTACCAGGAACAGCTCAAGTCCAATTTCGCCGACCTGGCCAACATCGGCGGTCCTCCGGCCGGCGCCGTCACCGCGGCCTGCTTCCTGTCCCGCTTTGCCAAGGCTTACCCCTGGGCGCACCTGGACATCGCCGGCACGGCCTGGCGGGGTGGCAAGGACAAGGGCGCGACCGGCCGTCCGGTGCCGCTCCTGATGCAATACCTGCTGGACCAGGTTTGAAGCGACTGACGCCAAAAGCCCCATGACGCGCATCGATTTCGCATTCGGCGCGCCCGACCGCCTGCGCATGGCCTGCCAGGTCGTGCGCAAGCGCGTCCTGGCAGGCCAGCGGCTGGTGGTGTACTGTAAAGACGGTTCGCGCCTGGCGGCGTTCGACCGGATGCTGTGGGCGTTCGACGACACGGCGTTCGTGCCGCACGTATTGGCAAACGATCCCCTGGCCCCTGAAACGCCGGTGGTGCTTACCGCCGGAGAGCCGCTGCAGGCCTTGCAGGCGGCAGGGCAGCCCGATCAGCCGCAGCCCTGGCTGCTGAATCTGGACGACGATTGCCCGCCCGGCTTCGACGCTTTCGAACGCCTCCTTGAAATCGTCTCGGACGATCCGGACGACAAGCAGGCGGCCAGGCAGCGCTGGCGCACCTACCAGACGGCCGGTCATGTGCCGCAAAGCCACGACCTGAGCCGCAAGGCCCAAGGCGGCTGAACCGTCCCCCCACGCGCGCCCGCGCGCCGCGTCCACCAGAATCTCGGGAGTTTCCATGCCCGCTCGCACACCCGACCCCGGCATCCCCACCCTGACTCACCGCGCCGAGCCCTCGTTCCACGACCCGGCGGACGACGACGCCGATGCGCCGCTCCTGACCGAACTGGCCGACGAGGCCGGCCCGGTTTACGAGCACGACCCGTTCCCCGTGCTGACGGACGTGGCCGACGACGACGGGCCTGCTGCGCCAGCCGCCAGCCCGGCGCCGACCGCGTACCAGCCGCCGCCCGCCGCCCCTGCACTGCGCGCCCTGCCGGACGCCACCGTGCTCGCCGCCCGCTTGCAGGCCGAGGTGGAACAGGTCATGCGACAGGCACTTGCCGACGCCGTGACGCAATTACAGGCACGCATGGATGCGGAATTGCCTGCTATCGTTTCCCGTGTGCTCAATGAGGTCAGGCAAGGCTGACTGGATTCTTCAGGGAACTGTAAGGTATCCTTCGCATCTAAGCCTTCTAGGCAATCACCATACTTGCCGTATACAGGAGTTCTCCATGAACGAATATCGTCCGTCCCCTTTTAACCGTTCCGGCGCTGTCGCCGGCGCGCCGGGCGAGGTCGCTCGCAACCAGGTCCTGCGCAATACGTACTGGCTCCTCGCCCTGTCGCTGATCCCGACGGTGCTGGGCGCGGCCGTCGGCCTCTACACCGGCATCAACCGCGTCATGGGCGCCAGCCCCGGCCTGTCGGCCATCGTCTTCCTGGTCGGCGCCTTCGGCCTGATGTTCGCCATCGAGAAGAACAAGAACAGCTCGCTGGGCGTGGTCCTGCTTCTGGCGTTCACGTTCTTCATGGGCGTCATGCTTTCGCGCCTGCTTGGCTTCGTGATGGGCATGAGCAACGGTTCGCAGCTCGTCATGACGGCGTTCGGCGGCACCGCGATCGTGTTCGGCACCATGGCCACCCTGGCCACGACCATCAAGCGCGATCTGTCGGGACTGCAGAAATTCCTGTTCATCGGCGCGGTCGTGATCCTGGTTGCGGCACTGGCCAACATCTTCCTGCAACTGCCGGCCCTGATGCTGACCATCTCGGTGCTCGCCATCGTGATCTTCTCGGCGTTCATGCTGGTGGACCTGCAGCGCGTGGTCAACGGCGGTGAGACCAACTACGTCTCGGCCACCCTGGCCATCTACCTGGACGTCTACAACGTCTTCTCGAACCTGCTGATGCTGCTGGGCATCTTCGGCGGCAACCGCGAGTAACGCGCCGTCGTCAGACCAGCACCGAAAGGGCCTGCATGCACATGTAGGCCCTTTTTCATTGGGCCGCCCCCCTTTCCTCTTGAATAGCCGGAGCCTTGCCATGCCTGACCGCCGCCGCTTCCTGCAGACCACCGCCAGCGCAGCCCTATTCGGGGCCGCGTGGCCGGCATGGGCAGCCACGCCGGGGCAGGCCATGCTCAAGCGCCCGATTCCGTCGTCGGGCGAGACCCTGCCCGTGGTGGGACTGGGCACCGCGGACACGTTCAACGTGTCGCCCGGCGACGCCGCGGCCATGGCGCCGCTGGCCCAGGTGCTTGAAACGCTCATGAAGGCGGGCGGCAGCCTGATCGACACGGCGCCCAGCTATGGCCAGGCCGAAGCCGTCACCGGCGCCCTCCTGGCCCGCGAAGGCGGCCTGCGCAAGCGCGCGTTTCTGGCGACCAAGATCAGCACGCGCGGCCACGAATCCGCGATGCGCCAGGTGCGGGAGTCGCAACAGGCGCTGCGCAGCGACAAGCTGGACCTGATCCAGGTCCATAACCTGATCGACACCCGCAACCAGCTCGCCTTGCTGCGCGATCTGAAACAGCAGGGCGTGACGCGCTATATCGGCATCACGCATTACACGGACCATGCGCACGACGACCTGACCGAGCTGGTCGAAAAGGAAAAGCCCGATTTCCTGCAGGTGAACCTGTCGATCGCCTCGCGCAGCGCCGAAAAACGCCTGCTGCCCGCGTGCCAGGCCAACGGCGTCGCGGTGTTGATCAACCGGCCGTTCGAAGACGGCGCGCTGTTCCGCCAGGTCAAGGGCGTGGCGCTGCCCAAGCTGGCCGCCGAGATCGATTGCACCTCCTGGGCGCAGATCTTCCTGAAATTCATCATTGGCCATCCCGCCGTCACGGCCGTCATTCCCGCCACGTCCAAGCCCGCCAACATGGCGGACAATGCGCGCGCCGGCTTTGGCCGCCAGCCCGACGCCGCCCTGCGCGACCGCATCGCCGCACTGCTCGCCTGACGCGATGGCGGCCGCCTCTCTGTCCTGGCGTGCCCGTGCCGCACGGGCGCTGAGCATCCAGGAAACCGAGCTCGCGCCTGCCGCGTGCGGCTTCGCGTTCTTCTTTTTCCTTTTCTGCGGTTATTTCATGCTGCGCCCCATCCGGGAAACGATGGGAATCCAGGCGGGCGTGAACCAGCTGCAATGGCTGTTCACCGCCACCTTCCTTGCCACGCTGGCCGTCGTGCCGCTGTTTGGCTGGATATCCAACCGCGTGCCGCGCGCCACGCTGGTGACCTGGGTCTACGCCATCTTCGCGCTGACGATGGTGGGCTTTGCCGCCCTGCTCCACCAGCAACCCGGCAGCGTCTGGGCCGCGCGCGCGTTCTACGTCTGGCTATCGGTGTTCAACCTGTTCGTCGTCTCCATCGCGTGGAGCCTCATGGCCGACGTGTTCCGCATGGAATCGGCCAAGCGGCTGTTCGCGCTGATCGCCGCGGGCGCCAGCGCGGGCGGCCTTTGCGGCCCGCTGCTTGGCGCTCTGCTGGCTGGCGTGCTGGGCCCGGCGGGCTTGCTGGTGCTGTCGGCCCTGCTGCTGACCGCCACGCTGCCGCTCAAGCAATGGCTGCTGGCCTGGCGCGCCGCATCCCGGCCCGACGTCGGCCTTGCAGACATGCAGCGTCCCATCGAAGGCGGCATCCTGGCCGGGCTGTCGCGCATCTTCCAGTCCCGTTACCTGCTGGGCATTTCCCTGCTTGTCGTGCTGCTGGCCACCTTGAACACCTTTCTCTACATGGAACAGGCGCGGCTGGTCGCCGACGCGTTCCCCGACACCGCCCAGCGCATCCGGGTCTTCAGCGCGCTGGATTTCACCGTGCAGACGCTCGCGCTGCTGTCGCAGATCTTCATCACCGGGCGCGTGGCCGCCCGCCTGGGATTGCGGTTCCTGCTGACTGCCGTCCCGCTGGCGGTGGCGGTCGCCTTTCTGGCGCTGGCGGCCTTCCCCGTGTTCGCCGTGCTGGCAGCCGCAATGATCCTGCGCCGCGCCGGCGAGTATGCGCTGATCCGGCCAGGGCGCGAGATGCTGTTCACGGCGGTCACGCCCGAGGACAAGTACAAGACGAAGAACGTCATCGACACCGTGGTCTATCGCGGCGGCGACGCCGCCAGCGGCTGGGTGAAGGCCGGCATCGACACGCTGGGTTACGGCGCGGCACTGATCGCCCTGTTGGGCGCGATCGTAGCGCTGTGCGCGGCTGCGGTGGGCCATGGATTGGGCAAGCAGGCCGATCGGCGAAACGGCGATCCTCATTAGATTTGGCCGAATAACCATGTGATTCAACCAAACGGCAGCCGCGTCGCGCGGTCGCACAATGGCGCAGCCCTCAACGCCTCGGGAATCGTCATGAAACGCTCTGCCTGCCTTGCCGCCCTGTTGCTTTGCCTCGCCGCCCCTCTTGCGCACGCCGATTACCCCGAACGCGCCATCACGCTGATCGTGCCGGCCGCCGCGGGCGGCAATGCCGACATCACGGCCCGCCTCATCGGCCAGGAAATGAGCCGCCTGCTTGGACAGCCGGTCGTCGTTGAAAACCGCGTGGGCGCTGGCGGCCGCATCGGCACGCAAGCCGTGGTCCGGGCCCCCGCGGACGGTTACACCATCGGCTATGCCCACGTAGGGACGCTGGTGCTGCACCGTTATCTCTTCAAGCAGCAGATGTACGACCTGGACCGTGACCTCAAGCCGATTGGCCTGGTCGCCGAGACGCCCAATGTGATCGTCGTGAACGCCGCCTCGCCATATCGGGACCTGAAAGGCTTCATCCAAGCCAGCCGCGCCCAGCCGGACCGCCTGACCATGACCTCGGCGGACCCGGGCACGACCAGCGAAGTGGGCGTCAAGCTCTTCATTGCCCAGACCGGCGCCGCCGTGCGCCAGATTCCGTACAAGGCCACCGCCGCGCAGCTCTCGGACCTGCTGGGCGGCCATGTGGATTCCATGATGGAAAACCTGCCGCCGTTGATCGGCAATCTGAAGGACGGGCGTCTGCGCGCGCTGGCCGTCACGACCCGCAAGCGCGCCGCCTCCAACCCTGACGTGCCGACGGTGGCCGAACAAGGCTATCCCGATTACGAGCAATCGGCGTGGAGCGCGCTGGTGGCGCCGGCGGGCACCCCGGCCGCCGCGATCTCGCGGCTGAACGCCGCGCTGAATCAGGCGCTGCGTTCCGACGCCGTGAGCCGGGAGTTGCGCAGCCGCTCCCAGGAGCCCCTGGGCGGCACGCCGCAGGATGTTCAGGCCCAGATCAAAAAGGAGCTGCCCAAGTGGGAGAGCATCATCAAGGCCGCCACGCTCGATTGACCCGCGCCCCCGCGCGTCCGACGCCTTTCCCCGGAGCCCCCGCATGGCCAGCGTAACCCGCGAGGATTTTTCCGTGGCCGCCGCCACCAACGCGTCGGCTTACCGGCGCATCACGATTCCCGTCCTGCGGATCGAGGCAGGCCCGGGACCCGCCGTCGCGCTGATCGCCGGCGTGCACGGCGACGAATGGGAAGGCCAGGCCGCGATCCTGGATTTGTGGCATCAGTTGCCGGACATTCTGCAGCGCGGCACCGTGTATCTGCTGCCCGCGGTCAACGCGGAAGCATCGCTTGCCGGCACCCGGCTGTCCCCGTCTGACGGCGGCAACCTGAACCGCGCCTTCCTCGGCGAACCGGCGCGCGGCTATACCGAAGGCGTGGCAGCCGCCCTGGAAGCGCGCCTGCTGCCCCGCGTACAGGCCCTGGTGGACGTGCACAGCGGCGGCGCGTCGCTGCGCTACCTGCCGTCGTCGGTCATCACCCGCTACGGCAACGATCCCTACGACGAACGCCTGCGCGCGCTCGCGCGCGCGTTCGGGCTGCCCGACTGCGTGTTCTTTCGCGGCGGCGAAGCCGGTTCCATGCCCGCCGCAGCCAGCCGGCACGGCGTGCTGCGCCTGTCTGCCGAGATCGGCGGCGGCCGAGAGACCAGCCAGTTGCTGGCGGACCGTTGCCGGGACGGATTGCTGGGCTGCCTGGCCGAACTGGGGCTGCTGCATGGCCAGGCGCCCGCCCCTGCCATGCAAGTCCGCCTCTACGACCTCGACACACCCGCCGCGACGCTGCGGTCACGTGAATCCGGCGTCTTCGTCCCCGCCGTGGAACTGGGACAATCCGTGGACGCGCACCAGCGCATCGGCCGCCTGATCGAACCGGCACGGCCCGACGCCCCGCCGCGCGCCCTGCTCAGCCCGCAGGCCGGCACGGTGGTGTGCCTTCGACCCATCGCGCGCAGCGACGACGGCGATTGCCTGCTGCAGGTCGCCCCCGCCCTCCCCTTGGACGCTCTTGCAACAAGATACTGACTCATGCAGATGAACCCCAAATTGACCGGCCTGCGCTGCATCCGCTGCGCAACCCTTTGGCCCGCAGGCGACTACCCCGAAGGCTGTCCCGCTTGCCTGGCGGCTGGCCACCCCGCCACGCTGGAGTGCCAGTATGACGCGCACGCGGTGGACGAGGTCATGCCCCTGCCCGTGCTGTCGCCCGTGACGTTGGGCGAAGGCGGCACGCCTTGCCTTGCCGCGCCCGACCTGGCGCGTGAAGAAGGCGTGGGCGCGTTGTGGCTCAAGTGCGAAAGCGCCAATCCCACAGGCAGCCACAAGGACCGCATGTCGGCGCAGCTGGTCTCGCGCGCGCGGCTGGCTGGCGCCACCCGCGTGGCGGCGGCTTCCAGCGGCAACGCGGGCGTGTCGCTGGCCGCCTACTGCGCCGCGGCAGGCCTGGAGGCCGACATCGCCATCACCCGCAACTGCCCGCCACTGCAACGCGAAGCCATGGAGCGCTTCGGCGCCCGGCTGCGGGCGTTCGAAGACAGTCTGGCCCGCTGGCCCTACGTGGCCGACCTGTGCCGCAACCACGGCGCGTTCGCGGGCACGAACTACCTGAATCCGCCGGTGGGCACGCATCCCTACGGCGTGGAAGGCTACAAGCCCATCGCCCAGGAGATCCTGGACGACTGCGGCGTGCCCACCGACATCATCGTGCCGACGGCGCGCGGCGACCTGCTGTGGGGAATCTACCTGGGCTGGCAGCACCTCTTGGCGGCCGGCCGCATTACGCGCCTGCCCCGGCTGCACGCCGTGGAACCCTACGCCCGGCTGTCACGCGCACTCACGACCGGCGATGCCCGAGGCCAGTGGGAAAGCGCGACACAGCAATACTCCATTGCGGGCGGCACGTGCACGCTGCAGGCCCTGGAGGCGCTGTCGCGCTCGGGCGGCATGCCGGTGGAGACATCCGATGCGCAAGCCGGCGACGCGCGCCTGCGCCTTGAACGCATGGGCCTGGGTGCGGAATTATCGTCAGCCGCCGCATTGGCGGCCGTGGCGCGGCTCAGGCGCGCCGGCAAGCTCGATGCGGAATCGACGGTGGTGTTGATGCTGACCTCGGACGGACGCCGGGGCTGACCGCCACCGCTACACGCCGAATCGATCGATCAGCGGGGCCAGGGCGGCGCGCAGGCACGTCGCCCAGAACTTGCCGGCTTCGGACAAGGGGCGGCTGCCATGCACGATCATGTGGCATTCGAAATGCACGGCGGCTTGAAGCGGCCGGAAGCTGAGTCCCGCAGCCTCCATGCCTAGCGCCGTTGCCGGATTGGCGATGCCCACGCCATGCCCCGCCAGCGCAAGCTGACAGACCGTGCTGGAATACGGCGTCTCGATCGCGACACGCAAGCTTTGGCCGGCCTGGCGCAACAGCGCATCCAGCCGCTTGCGCGACCCGTCCTCGGCGTTCAGCGCAATCACATCGACCTCAGCCAACTGCGAAAAATTCACCGACTCCAGCCGCGCCAGCGCGTGTCCGGCCGGAAACACCGCCACCGCCCGCAAGCTTGCCAGACGATGCCCGCGCAGCCCCTCCAGTTCGGATTCGTCGGCCACTGCCGCCAGATCCAGCTCACCGGACACCACCATGTCGCGCAAGGTGTTGGAATCGCGTATCTGCAAGTAAAGCGGCGTATCGGGGTAGCGCACGCGAAAGCGCGAGATGGCATCGGTGACGATGGCGCCGCTGTAGGCGTGGATGCAGCCGATCCGCAGCCGCGGCTGCGCGGCGCCGCGTATCGCCCGGATCTTGCGTCCCAGGCTTTCCAGTCCGACATTCAGGCGGCGGATCTCTTCGTACAGGAGGGTAGCCTCGGGCGTGCGTTGCATCCGCTGGCGCACGCGCTCGAAAAGGCGCAGCTCGATGCTGGCTTCCAGCGCGGCCAGCGTCGCGCTGACGGTTGCGGGCGACACGTCCAGACGCCGCGCGGCAGCGGTCACGCTTTCGGTTTCGTAGACCGTGCGGAAGGTTTCGACCTGCTTGAGCGTGAACGTCATGAGGCCGGGCCGCAATCAGATGCGCTGCAGGTCCAGCAGCACGCGCCGCGTGGAAAGCGGACGGCCCGCCAGAATTTCGGCCAGGCGCGCGCGCAGATCGCTGCGCAGCGCGGGCTCGATCACCGGATCATCGAAATCGGGCGGCGCTTCGTCCACGCCGTAGCCCGTCTCGCGCAGCAGGGTCCACTCAAAGCGTCGCAGCGCACCGGCCGCGCGAGTGCCGGCGGACAATTGCTGCAGCGCCATGTCATACGCATCGAACAGCAGCGGGTGGGCGTCCTCGCGGGGCAGAAGGCGCAGCAGCAGTTCGTTCATGTACCACGCCGACATCAGCGCGGCGCCGGCCAGCGGCCGGATGCCGGCGATCTCGGCGCGGGTCAGCGTCTTGACCTCGCCGTTGCCGGTCCATGACAGCAGCAGCGGCTGAAAGGCTGACAGGACGGGGCGCAAAACGGAATAAGGGCGCTTGGCGCCCTTCGCGACCATGGCCACGCAGCCGTGATCGCGGGAGAAGGTCTGAACAATCAGAGAGGTTTCACGCCACGCCGTGGCGTGGAGCATGAACCCCGGGCGATCCTGGACGCGTGGCGCCCGTCTACTCATAACCCAGATCGCGCAGCGCACCCTCGCGGTCGGACCAGCCCTTGCGCACCTTGATGTAAACCTCCAGATGCACGGGCTTGTCCAGCAGCTTGGCGATGTCCTGCCGCGCCTCCGTGGCGATCCGCTTCATGTGCATGCCGCCGGTGCCCAGCAGGATCGGCTTGTGGCTGTCGCGTTCAACGACGACACAGGCATTGATGGTGGCGCCCTTGGCGGTCTCTTCCCATTGCTCGATGACGACCGTGCAGCCATACGGCAGTTCGTCGCCCACCAGGCGGAAGATCTTCTCGCGCACGAGTTCGGCCGCGATGAAGCGCATGGGACGATCGGTGAGCGTATCTTCCTCGAACATCGGCTCGCCTTCCGGCAGGCGCGACGCGATTTCGTCGAGCAGTTGATCCAGTTGCTGGTTCTTGGTGGCGCTGACAGGCACCACCGCGCCGAACGGATGCTGCGCCATGATCTTGGAGACGAACGCGAACAGGTCGTCGCGGTTCTTCAGGGCGTCGATCTTGGACACCACCAGAATCGTACGCTCGGGATTGGGCAGGAGCGGCAGCAGCTTGGCGTCGCCCTCCGACCACTTGCCGGCTTCCACCACATGCACCACCACGTCGACGTCGGCCAGCGCCTGCGTCACGACGCGGTTCATCATGCGGTTCATGGCCCCGCCGTGGCGGGTCTGGAAACCCGGGGTATCGACGAACACGAACTGTTCGTGCTCGCGCGTGAGCACACCGTGGATGCGGTGGCGGGTGGTCTGCGCCTTGCGCGACACGATGGAGATCTTGGAACCGATCAGGGCGTTCGTCAGCGTGGATTTGCCCACATTGGGGCGGCCAACGATGGCAACGAAGCCGGTACGAAAAGGGGTATCGCTCATTTAGTCTCTTGAGCCACTGCCACGGGCAGCGACAATTGCGCGGTTTTGCGCGCCTTGCCCGATTTGCGGGCAGCCTTGGCGGCCGGGCTGACGGCCAGCGCGGCCTCGAGCGCCAGCTTGGCCGCGGATTGTTCGGCGGCGCGACGGCTGGCGCCAGGCGCCATCACCTTGATATCGAGCGCCGGAATGGCGCATTCGACTTCGAACTGCTGGCTGTGGGCCGCGCCGTGCGTGGCCACCACCGTATATAGCGGCAGGGCCATCTTGCGGCCCTGCAGGAATTCCTGGAGCAAGGTCTTGGCGTCCTTGCCAAGCGTCTTGGGATCCACCGACGCCAGCACCGGCTGGTATTGGCGCACGATCACGCGGCGCGCCGCGTCAAAGCCCGCATCCAGAAAGACGGCGCCGAAGATGGCCTCGACCGTGTCGGCCAGGATGGAAGGCCGGCGGAATCCGCCGCTCTTGAGCTCGCCCTCGCCCAGGCGCAGGTACTGGGACAACTCCAGCCGTTGGGCGATGTCGGCCAGCGATGCCTGTTTGACCAGGTTGGCGCGCAGGCGCGACAGATCGCCCTCATCGATCTTCGAGTAGCGTTCGAACAGCATCGCCGCCACGACGAAGTTCAGCACGGAATCCCCAAGGAATTCCAATCGCTCGTTATGGCGCGCCCCGTGACTGCGGTGCGTCAGCGCCTGTTCAAGCAAGGCTGGATCACCGAAGTGGTGATCCAGGCGGTTTTCTAGCGTGGCTAGCGACATAATCAGTTGAATCGGCCGATGCGGCTCAGATCGCTGAAGTTCATCCAGATGAAGAAGGCGCGGCCGACGATGTTGGCTTCCGGGACAAACCCCCAATACCGGCTATCCGCGCTGTTGTCCCGATTATCGCCCATGGCGAAATAATTCCCTTCGGGTACTTTGCAGCGTACCCCATTGTGGCTGTATTGGCAGTTTTCGCGGTAGGGAAAACGCCACTCCTGCGGGGTATAGCGCTGCGGAACGTTCTCATCGAGCAGGATCTTGTGCTCAACGTCGCCTAACTTCTCTTTATATTGCGCGATATAAGACACACGATCCGGCTCAAAATAGTCGCCATCGCGCACATGCGGCACCAGTTCGCCATTGACATACAGCTTCTTGTCGATGTACGCGACCTCGTCGCCGGGCAAGCCCACCACGCGCTTGATGTAATCGACGTCCGGATCCACCGGATACCGGAACACGAACACGTCGCCACGCTGCGGCGAGCCGATGGGGATGACCTTCTTGTCGATCACCGGCAGGCGAAGGCCATAGCTGAATTTGTTCACCAGAATCAGATCGCCCGATTGCAGCGTGGGCAGCATCGATCCGGACGGAATGCGAAACGGCTCGACGACAAACGAGCGCAGCATGAACACGAACAGAATGACGGGGAAAAAGCTGACCGCGTACTCGACCCACCAGGGCACGCGCCGGGCAGCGTCGCCAGCTTCGCGCCGAAGGCGCTCGGCCTCTTGCGCGTCGCCCACCAACGCCGTGTCGTACTGCGCCATCGCGGCCTGCGCCCGGCGCTCTCGCCCCTTGCGCAGCACGGCCAGATCGAGCGCCCAGATGACGCCGGTAACCACCAGCAGAATAAAAAGGATCAGGGCAAAGTTCCAACTCATCAGCTAATCGCCTTCTGGGGTTCTATTTGTCTTCCACTTGCAGGATGGCGAGGAACGCCTCCTGCGGAATTTCCACGCTGCCCACCTGCTTCATGCGCTTCTTGCCCGCCTTCTGCTTTTCAAGCAGCTTCTTCTTGCGCGAGATATCGCCGCCGTAGCACTTGGCCAGCACGTTCTTGCGCAGCGCCTTCACGTTCTCGCGCGCAATGATTTCCGCGCCGATGGCGGCCTGGATGACCACGTCGAACATCTGGCGCGGGATCAGGCCGCGCATGCGCGTCACCACATCACGCGCGCGGTGGCGCGCATTGCTGCGGTGGACGATGACGGCCAGCGCATCGACGCGGTCGTTGTTGATCAGCAGGTCGACGCGCACCACGTCCGCGGAGCGGTACTCCAGGAATTCGTAGTCCATCGACGCATAGCCGCGCGACACCGACTTCAGCTTGTCGAAGAAGTCGAGCACGATTTCGGCCAGCGGGATCTCATAGACCAGATGGACCTGGCGGCCGTGGTAGCTCATATTGACCTGCACGCCGCGCTTGTTGTTGCACAGCGTCATGACGGGACCCACATAGTCCTGCGGCATGAACAGCGTGACCTTCACGATGGGTTCGCGAATGTCCTGGATCTTGCCGATCTCGGGCATGCGCGAGGGGCTTTCCACGGTGATCACGGACCCGTCGCGCTGCTCGACCTCGTACACCACCGACGGCGCGGTGGTGATGATGTCCATGTCGAATTCGCGCTCCAGGCGCTCCTGCACGATTTCCATGTGCAAGAGGCCCAGGAAGCCGCAGCGGAACCCGAAGCCCAGCGCTTGCGACACCTCGGGCTCGAACATCAGCGCGGCGTCGTTGAGCTTGAGCTTTTCGAGCGAATCGCGCAGCTGGTCGTATTCGGAGCTTTCCACCGGATACAGGCCGGCGAACACCTGCGGCTTGACTTCCTTGAAGCCCGGCAGCGGAGTGGCGGCCGGCTTGTTGGCCAGCGTCACCGTATCGCCGACCTTGGCGTCTTCCAGTTGCTTGATGCCGGCAATGATGAAGCCCACCTCGCCCGCCGACAGATGCGGACGCTGCTGCGACTTGGGCGTGAACACGCCCGTCTGCTCGCACAGGTGGGTGGCGCCGGACGCCATCAGCAGAATCTTGTCCTTGGGCTTGAGCACGCCGTTGATGATGCGCACCAGCATGACCACGCCGACGTAGTTGTCGAACCACGAATCGATGATCAGCGCCTGCAGCGGCGCGTCGGGATCGCCTTTGGGCGCGGGAACGCGGGCAACGATGGTTTCCAGGATCTCGTCGATGCCCATGCCGGTCTTGGCGCTGGCCAGCACCGCGTCCGAGGCATCAATGCCGATCACGTCCTCGACTTCCTGGCGCGCGCCTTCGGGATCGGCCTGCGGCAGGTCCATCTTGTTCAGGACCGGCACGACTTCCACGCCCAGTTCGATCGCGGTGTAGCAGTTGGCCACGGTCTGGGCTTCCACGCCCTGCGACGCGTCCACCACCAGCAGCGCGCCTTCGCAGGCGGACAGGGAACGGCTGACTTCGTACGAGAAGTCCACGTGCCCCGGGGTGTCGATCAGGTTCAGGTTGTAGATCTTGCCGTCCTGCGCCTTGTAATGCAGGGCAGCCGTCTGGGCCTTGATGGTGATGCCGCGCTCGCGCTCGATTTCCATGGAATCGAGAACCTGCGCCGACATCTCGCGATCCGCCAGTCCGCCGCAGCGCTGGATCAGGCGATCGGCCAGGGTCGACTTGCCATGATCGATGTGGGCAATGATGGAAAAGTTGCGGATATGCTGCATGCTTGAATTTATAAGGGACGGAACAGACGGCATATTGCCGGGAGACACCGCCGCCGGAGTGTGCACGGCTGACGTGTAAGGCGCTGACGGGCTGGGCCCGGACAAAACTGAGGGGGCGCCTGGCGCCCCCTCTTGCGGCAACCAGCCATTTTAGCCGGTCTTGAGCCATTTTATTTGTCACGGCTGCGCCCCGGGACAAAAAGCGCCCTGAGATGCCAGCGCCCGGCGGTTTCGGCCGAGCCGCCGGCCGGACCTGACGCCCGCGGGCACCGGCCGGCAGGGCCGTCACATCACTTGCCGGCAGGCACCGCAACCCACTGTGTCTGGTCGCCGCGGCGCACCAGCAGACCCGTCGCGCGGCTCTTGTCCAGCTTGGCGACCAGTTCGCCGAACTGCTTGGCACCGGTCACGTCGGTGTCGTTCAGGGCCAACACGATGTCGCCTTCCTGCAGGCCCGCCTTCCCGGCCGCGCCATCGGCAACCTTCACCTGGACGCCGCCCTTGATGCGCAGCTTCTTCTGGACATCGGCCGGCACGTCGATGACGCTCAGGCCCAGCGCGTTCGTGACTTCGGGTTCGGGCGCGGGCTTCTTGCCGGCGCCTGCCGCCTTCTCGGCCGGGATCTCACCGACCTTGACCGACAGCGTCATGCTCTTGCCCTTGCGCCAGATTTCCATGTCGGCGCGCGTGCCCGGCTTGGTCTCACCGACGATGCGCGGCAGATCGGACCAGCGCTTGATGGGTTCCTTGTTGAACTTCAGGATCACGTCGCCCGGCTGCACGCCCGCCTGCTCGGCAGGCCCCTCGGCTTCGACGCTGCTGACCAGCGCACCTTCGGCCTTGGGCAGGCCGATGGCCTCGGCCACATCCTTGCCAACTTCGCCGATCTGCACGCCAACGCGGCCGCGCGTGACCTTGCCCGTCGTGCGAAGTTGCTCCACGACGCGCATGGCTTCGTCGATCGGAATGGCCAGCGAGATGCCCATGAAGCCGCCGCTGCGCGAGATGATCTGGGAGTTGATGCCCACGACCTCGCCGTCCAGGTTGATGAGCGGACCGCCCGAATTGCCCGGATTGACCGCAACGTCGGTCTGGATGAACGGCAGGTATTCGCCGGTATCGCGGCCGATGGCGCTGACGATGCCGGAGGTCACGGTGGAGTCCAGGCCGAACGGCGAGCCGATGGCCAGCACCCACTGCCCCTTCTTCAGCGTCTTCGGGTTGCCGATGACCAGCGGCGTCATGTCCTTGGCTTCGATCTTGATGAGCGCCACGTCCGTGCGCTCGTCCGTACCGATGACCTTGGCCTTGAACTCGCGTCCGTCGGTCAGCGTGACGTAGATGTCCGTCGCGTCGACCACGACGTGGTTGTTGGTCAGGATGTAGCCGTCGGCTGAGATGAAGAAGCCCGACCCCACGCCGCGCGGCACCGTGCGCTCTTCAGGCGGCGTCGGCTGCGGACGCTGGCGCGGATTGGGCGATTGGCCGGGCGGCTGGAATTCGGGACCGAAGAACCAGCGGAACAGTTCGTAGGGATCGCTGCCGCCGGGACCATTACCCCCGCGCACGGGCACGGTGGCCGTGGTGCGGATGTTGACGACGGCCGGATCGGCCTTTTCAACGATGGCCGTGAAATCGGGCAAACCGACCGCGGCGGGCGCCGTCGTCTGCGCCACCGTCACGGGCACATAGGCGGTGGACAGCATCGTCCCCGCCGCGACAGCCGCCAGAAAGCGCCGGAAAAAAGCGTTCGAGACCGTCATTGCTTTCATATGTCACTCCGAAATTGCTGCTTGCGGAACGGCGGGAATCATTTGGCCCCGCCCTCCGCGGGTGCGGCTGCCGCGGGTGCGGGCGGCACGTACTCAGTGGCTTGCGCAAGTTGTTCCAGCGTGGCGGCGGGCACTTCGCCAACCGCCGTCAACCAGAAGTCCGCGATGCGCGCGCCATAGACGTTGATCGCGCCGCGCTGCGACGCGCCATGCAACGGCTGGTGGTTGCGCTGGCTGTCGTAGGGCTCGATGAAGACCGAAATCGCCGCCAGGCCGTCGGACAGCACCATCTGGCTGACGGGCGATCCGCGCTTCATGGCGCGCGACACCTGCATGATCGTCTTGAAGCCATCGGGCGCCGGAATGCGCCATCCCTGGGCCGCAAGGTCCACGGGCTTCATGTTGGCCTCGAGCACCTTCCAGTCACGCGTGTTCCAGCGCGAGGACAGCGACTGCGGATCCACTTCGGAACCCAATCGCAGCGAAGTGAACGACACCTGCTCGACCACGCCGCGCGCGGCGTTCAGCGTCTGGGCCTTCAGCAGCAGATTGGTTTCGACGTCCGCGCACAGGCGATAGCCATAGCGCAGCTTGTCCAGGGGTTCGATCGTGATGAGCCGGCATTCGCGGCCCGCGACGCGATGCGGCGTGGGCTCGGTGCGGATCTTGTAGTGTTCGGACAGATTGGCGGCGTCGCCCAGCAGCAGGCCGGGAAAGCGATCGCCGCGGCGGCGCTCGATCAGCACCGTCTTGCGCTCGGGGATCAGGCACTGCACATCGTCGTTGTGACGCAGGTATTCGCGCGGCTGGCCGTCCAGAATCTCGAGGCGTTCGCGCTCACCGGTGCCGTCAAGGACATGCACCAGGCGCGAGGACTGGATCACATCGCCCTGCTGATACATGAAGACGCCGGCGTAATCCTGCTTGCGGGCCGCCTGCTGGATGCGCGTGAGCAGTTGCACCACGTCTTCGGTTTGGCCGGCTGGCGTGGCGCCGGCGGCGGCCGCGGGGCCGTGCGCGGCAAGGAAAGCAGTCAGGAGCGTGGCGGCGAACCAGCCGGCGCGGTGAGCGTGCCACGAGGCAGCGCGTCCCAATACCGGCCAGCGTGATGCAAGCACAAGCGCCATCAGCGTCCCGCTCCGCCATCGAACGACACCTGGCGGACCGCGCTGGGGCCCGCCATCTGGCGATGGGCCTCCAGGTAATCACGCAGGCCCGAGTCGTCGGACGCCGAGGCCGAGCCCGACGAACTGGCGTCGGCCAGCACGCGGACGTCCGTCGAAGGCGAGCCGGTGACGTACGGCTGCGCCACCCATGCGACCGTGGCCACGGCGGCGGCGACGGCCAGGCCCGACAGGCCCATGCGCAAAGGAGAGCGGCGCCGAGGCGCCGCTACGATGGGCAATTCCGCGTCCAGCGCGCGCGCCAACCGGGCCGAAAAGGCCGCGCTGGGCGTCAGCGCCAGATCGGCGTTGCGCAGGGAATCACCAATCAGATGATAGGTGTCCCAAGTCTGACGTCCCTCTTTGGACAACAGACTGGGAAGAATATCGTCGGAATCCTCTCCGTCCATCCAGGCGGAAACCGATTCTTCCCAGGAAGACTCGGTGATTTCAACGGATTTGGCTGCTATTTGCATGACTGCCACTCCTTACCAGCGACGCTCGACATCGGTGTCGAGCAGTGGACGCAACTTGGTCGCAATGGCTTCACGCGCACGAAAAATGCGGGAGCGCACCGTACCGATCGGGCAGTCCATGCTCTGGGCGATGTCTTCGTAACTCATACCTTCGATTTCACGCAGGACAATTGCGGTGCGCAATTCTTCAGGCAATTCCTCAATGGCCGCGTTCACCGTCTCGGCGATTTCGCGGCTGGCAACCATGGATTCCGGCGTGCTTATATCCGTTAGGTTGTCGGTTTCGTTAAAAGTTTCACCGTCTTCCGTTTCAATCGCATTGGGCGCGCTGGGGCGACGTCCCTGCGAGGCAAGCCAGTTGCGCGCGGTGTTGATGGCGATGCGGTAAAGCCAGGTGTAGAAGGCGCTTTCGCCACGGAATTGGGGCAAGGCGCGGTAGGCCTTGATGAAGGCTTCCTGCGCCACATCCTCGATTTCGGCCGGATCGCGGATCATGCGGGCGAGCAGGCGGAGAATCTTGCGCTGGTATTTCAGCACCAGGAGATCGAAGGCCTTCTTGTCGCCCCGCTGGACGCGCGCTACGAGCTCTGCGTCGACTTCGCGTTCGCTCATGAGGCCTCCCGCAAACGACGCGCAGGTTGTGCCTGCCGCGCCGTGCCCGCGACGAGGCGCAGACGGCGCCAGGATTCGGGTCGCAACGTGTGCTTCCAGACGGTGAGGGTGATTTTGCTGGTGGTAAAGGCCGTACTCCCGGTGGGCAAGGGCTGCAAGACAAGCGTCAGCCACGCTGGCCCCCGTTGCTGATCCAGCAGCAGCGCATCCTGCCAGCCTTGCGGCCAGCGTAGCTGCCAATGGTCAGCCCCGGTCGCGGTGCGTAGCGCCGTTACCGGGGACGGGGTGCTCCGTGCCGAGTGTAACAGCCCGGCCAACAGAAACAGAAGCGCGAGCAACGCGGCGGCCATCCAGGCATGACCGTGCCAGGATGCCGCCGTCAGCACGCAGGCCACGGCCGCGGCCAGGGCCAGCCCGAAGAGCGCGACGGCGCTCCTGGGCGGCGAGACTGGCACGCGGAATGACCAGCGCCCCCCGACCGAGCCTTCCAAATCAGACCCGGCGAACGGCCATCGAGCCGTTGGTGCCGCCAAAGCCGAACGAATTGGACAGGCCCACATCGATCTTCATCGGCCGCGCCTCGTTGGCGCAGTAATCCAGATCGCATTCCGGATCCTGATTGAAGATGTTGATCGTCGGAGGCGAGACCTGGTTGTAGACGGCCAAGGTCGTGAACACGGCTTCGATGCCGCCGGCCGCGCCCAGCAGGTGGCCCGTCATGGACTTGGTCGAGTTGACCACCAGCTTCTTGGCGTGGTCGCCGAACGCCAGCTTCAGCGCATCGGTTTCGTTCTTGTCGCCCAGCGGCGTGGACGTGCCGTGCGCGTTGACGTACTGGACGTCTTCGGGATTCAGGCCGCCGTTGCGCAGCGCGTTGATCACGCCGCGGCGCGGGCCGTCCTTGTCCGGTGCGGTGATGTGGTGAGCGTCGGAGCTCATGCCGTAGCCAGCCAGTTCACCGTAGATGCGCGCACCGCGCTTCTTGGCGTGCTCGTACTCTTCCAGAACCAGGACGCCTGCGCCCTCGCCCAGCACAAAGCCGTCGCGGTCGCGGTCCCAGGGACGCGAAGCGGTCTGAGGGTCATCGTTGCGGGTCGACAGCGCACGCATGGCGGCAAAGCCGCCGATGCCCAGCGGCGACACGGTCGACTCGGCGCCGCCAGCCACCATGACGTCGGCATCGCCGTATTCGATCAGGCGGGCAGCATCGCCGATGCAGTGCAGGCCGGTCGTGCAGGCCGACACCACGGCGTAGCTGGGCCCCTTCATGCCATAGGCGATCGACAGATGCCCGGAAATCAGGTTGATCAGCGAACCCGGCACGAAGAACGGCGAAATGCGCCGCGGGCCCTTGGCAAGGTACTCGACCTGGGTTTCTTCGATGCGCGGCAGACCGCCGATGCCGGACCCCACGATCACGCCGATACGCTCGGCGTTTTCTTCGGTGACTTCCAGGCCGCAATCGCGCCAGGCCTGCATTCCGGCAGCCAGGCCGTAATGGATGAACGTATCCATCTGGCGGGCTTCCTTGGCCGAAATATAGGTACTGATGTCGAAGTCTTTGACTTCGCCAGCAATGTGGGTGGTGATGGCCGAGGGATCGAAACGGGTGATGCGGCTGATGCCAGAACGTCCGTTGACGATATTGTCCCAAGCGGTGGTCAGATCATTTCCTACGGGGGAAACGATACCCAGGCCGGTGATGACGACACGTCGCTTCACGGATGACTCCTCAAACAGACAAAAGAAAGGCGGTTTTCGGGATGCGCTGCGCGTGTGGACCACATGAAGGCAGGCGAGGCGTTATGACGCCTTGCCTGCCGGTGGACCACACGGCACTCCTGAAACCGCCCTGATTCCAGGTTGGCCGACGATATCGGGCAACCAGGACGATATAGGCTGAGCTTACTGCTTACCGTGCGAATTGATGTAGTCAATCGCTTGTTGCACGGTCGTGATCTTTTCGGCCTCTTCGTCGGGGATCTCGGTCTCGAATTCGTCTTCGAGGGCCATGACCAGTTCGACCATGTCGAGCGAATCGGCACCGAGGTCGTCAAGGAAGGAGGACTCGTTCTTGATCTCGGCTTCGTTGACGCCAAGTTGTTCAGCGACGATCTTCTTGACGCGCTGTTCGATGCTTTCCATGCAGATCTCCAATTGGGAAAAATCCCGCGAATTATAGCCAAGCGCGGAGTGATGCAACGCCTGACCGTGACAAAAATAACACCGCGCATTTGTTCTGTCGCCGAGAGCGGCGCGGGAAGACCATGTGCGGCGTTTCCGGAGAATCGCGCCCCGCCTTGCCGGTTGCCCGGCGGCGACGCGCGATTCGTGATTTATTGCATGTACATCCCGCCGTTGACGTGCAGGGTGGTGCCGGTAATGTAACCCGCCTGAGGCCCGGACAAAAAGGCCACGGCATGCGCAATGTCAGTCGGAGAGCCCAGACGGCCCAGCGGAATCTGCTGCAGCAGCGCCGCGGTCTGGTTTTCGCCCAGCGCACGCGTCATGTCGGTATCGATGAAGCCAGGGGCCACGCAGTTCACGGTGATGTTGCGGCTGCCCAGTTCACGCGCCAGCGCACGGGACATGCCCGCCACGCCGGCCTTCGCGGCGGCGTAGTTGGCTTGGCCCGCGTTACCGCTGGAACCCACCACGGAAGTCACGTTGATGATGCGTCCCCAACGAGCCTTCATCATGCTGCGCAGCACGGCGCGCGACAGGCGGAAGACCGACGCGAGGTTGGTGTCGATGACCGCCGACCAGTCGTCGTCCTTCATGCGCATCGCCAGCGTATCACGGGTGATGCCGGCGTTATTGACGAGGATGTGCGGACCGCCGCCTTCCTTACCCAACGCGTCGATCAGCGCATCGCAAGCGGCAGCGTCGGTCACGTCGAGCACCACGCCGCGGCCGCCAAACGGCGCCAGCGCTTCGGTGATGCCGGCCGCGCCCGATTCCGACGTGGCAGTGCCAACGACGGTTGCGCCGCGTGCGGCCAGTTCCAGGGCGATCGCCCGGCCAATGCCGCGCGTGGCGCCCGTGACGAGCGCGATCTTGCCCTGCAGTTCGGTCGAGGTGTTGTCCATTGATCAGTTTCCGTTGACGGCAGCCAAAGCCGCTTCCAGCGAAGCGGGATCGGTGATGGCCAGGCCGGTGAGTTCGGGGTCGATGCGTTTGGTCAGGCCGGCGAGCACCTTGCCGGGACCGCACTCGATGACGTGCGTGACGCCTTGCGCCTTCATGGCGCGCAGGGTTTCGACCCAGCGCACAGGATGCCACGCCTGGCGCACCAGCGCATCGCGGATTGCCCCGGGTTCCGTGGGCGAGGCCACATCGACGTTGTTGATGACCTGCACCTGCGGCGCGGACACGGCGGCGCTGGCAAGCGCGCCAGCCAGCACGTCGGCGGCCGGCTTGAGCAGGCTGGAATGGAACGGCGCGGAAACGGGCAGCAGCAAGGCGCGCTTGGCGCCGGCGGCCTTGGCCAGTTCGCAGGCGCGTTCGACGGCGGCCTTGTGGCCGGCGATCACGACTTGCGCCGGCGCATTGAAGTTGACGGCTTCGACGACTTCGCCTTGCGCGGCTTGCGCACACGCGGCGCGCACGGCATCGTCGTCCAGGCCGAGGATGGCGGCCATGGCGCCGGTGCCGACCGGCACGGCGGCCTGCATGGCATCGGCGCGCACGCGCACCAGACGCACGGCGTCTTCCAGCGTCAGCGAGCCCGCGGCAGTCAGCGCGGCGTATTCGCCCAGGCTATGGCCGGCCACGACATCAGGCTTGCGGCCGCCCGCGGCCACCCATGCGTTGTAGAACGCCACGCCAGCGGTCAGCATGGCCGGCTGGGTGTTGGTGGTCAGGTTCAGTTGTTCCGCGGGACCTTGCGCGATCAGCGCGCCCAGGTCCTGCCCCAGGGCCTCGGAGGCACGCGCCACGGTGTCGGTGACCGCCGCCACGCCGGACCAGGCGTCCAGCATGCCGACAGCTTGCGAACCCTGGCCAGGAAAGACAAAAGCGATTTTCATGATTGAGCGTGTGGATTGATTCAGTGTCTGTGTGGGATGCCAGGCGCGCTCTCAGGCCGCCGGCGGCACTTGTGCCGCCGCAGCCCGGGCACGCCCTTACATGCGGGCCAGTACCGAGCCCCAGGTGAATCCGCCGCCGACGCCTTGCATCAGGATGAGCTGGCCCGGCTTGACGCGGCCGTCGCGGCGCGCGGCATCGAGCGCGAGCGGCACGCTGGCCGCGGACGTGTTGGCGTGACTGTCGACGGTGATGACGACCTTCTCGACCGGCACGTCCAGCTTGCGGGCAAGGAAATTCAGAATGCGCACGTTGGCCTGATGCGGGATCAGCCAATCGACGTCGGCAACGGTGACGCCGGCTTCGGCGCAGGTGTCGCGTGCGGAGCGGTCCAGGACGGTGACGGCTTGCTTGAAGACGGCCTGGCCGTCCATGCGCAGGAAAGGATCGCCCGTGACGTCGCCATAAGCGACGTTGCCGGCCGCGCTCAGGATCTTCATCTGGCTGCCGTCGGCATGCAGTTGCGCGGCCATGATGCCGGGCTTGTCGGACGCCTTGAGCACCACGGCGCCTGCGCCGTCGCCGAACAGCACGCAGGTGCTGCGGTCGTTCCAGTCGAGGATGCGCGAGAACACTTCGGCGCCGATCACCAGCGCGCAGCGCGCGCGGCCCGCGCGGATGAAGCTGTCAGCGGTGGTGAGCGCGTAGACGAAGCCGCTGCACACAGCCTGCACGTCGAACGCGGCCGAGCCCTTGGCGCCGAGGTTGGCCTGCACCAGACAAGCCGTGCTGGGGAACACGAAATCGGGGGTGGACGTGGCCACGATGACGAGGTCGATTTCGGAAGCGTCGACGCCCGCATCGGCCAGCGCGCGGCGCGAGGCCTCGGTGGCCAGCTGGCTGGTGGTCACCCCACGCTCGGCCAGATGGCGCTGACGGATGCCCGTGCGCTCGACAATCCATTCGTCCGAGGTGGCGATGTCGCGCGTCGCCAGTTCCGCAGCCAGTTCGTCATTCGAAACCACGCGTTCCGGCAGGAAGCTGCCGGTGCCCGCGATCACGGAGTATTTCATTGCGGTATCCATCAAGCGGTATCCCCAGCCACGTTGGGCGACGCCGCCGAGGGGCGATCGCCGGATTGAACGCGCTTGGTAATTTGAGCGACCGTCTGCGCGGTGCGCTCCAGCAGTTTACTCACTACGGCTTCGCGGGCGCGTTGCAAGGCAAAACCGAAGGCGTAAACGTCCGCGGAACCGTGGCTCTTGATGACCACGCCACGCAAGCCCAGCAAGGCTGCGCCGTTGTAGCGGCGGTTGTCCACGCGGTTGCGCAGGCGGTTCAGCACAGGCTTGGCCACCGCGCCGGCGATCAGCGTGATCAGATTGCGCTTGAACTCTTCGCGAATGATGCTGGACAGCATCTTCGCCAGTCCTTCGACGGACTTGAGCACGACGTTGCCGACAAAGCCGTCGCAGACGACGACGTCGACCGTGCCCTTGAAGATGTCATTGCCTTCGACGTTGCCGTAGAAGTTCAGCGGGCTGCCGCGCAGAAGCTCGGCGGCTTCCTTGACGACTTCGTTGCCCTTGATGACTTCTTCGCCAATGTTCAGCAAACCCACGGTGGGGTTGTCGCGATGGTCCACCGCCTGCGACAGCGCGGCGCCCATGATGGCGAATTGCAGCAGGTGCTCGGCCGTGCAGTCCACGTTCGCGCCAAGGTCCAGCACCGTGGTGGCGCGGCCCGTCTGGTTCGGAATGGACGTGGCGATCGCCGGGCGGTCAATGCCGTCCAGCGTCTTGAGCACATAACGGGAAATGGCCATCCAGGCGCCGGTGTTGCCCGCGGAAACGCAGGCGTCCGCCCGCCCATCCTTGACGGACTGGGCAGCGAGGCGCATGGAGGAGTCTTTTTTGCGGCGCAGGGCGACCTCGACCGGGTCGTCCATGGTGACGACTTCGGAAGCCGCCACGATCTCAATGCGATCGCGCGCCACGTTGCGGTGCTCGGCGAGCGCCGCTTCGATGGCGTCGGGAAGCCCGACCAACAATAGCCGGGTGTCCGGAAATTGCCGGGCGAACTCGATCGCAGCCGGAATCGTGACGGGCAGACCGAAGTCTCCGCCCATACAGTCTATGGCGATGCGTATCACGGGTGCCAGGTATCAGCGCTCAGCCGAAATGGTCCGAGTACGAGTTCGGCCCGGGGGCCTTATTCGTCGGCCTTGGTCTTCAGGACCTTGCGGCCACGATAGAAGCCGTTGGGGCTGATGTGGTGACGCAGGTGCGTTTCACCGGTGTTGGGTTCGATGGCGGTCGACGGGGCCACCAGAAAATCGTGCGAACGGTGCATACCGCGCTTGGAGGGGGACTTCTTGTTTTGTTGAACGGCCATGATGACTCCTAGAAACGGGGCGCATTGTACGCGATGCGGCCCGATGTTGATCTCAATCTTTGTGCTTCAGTTGTTCCAGCACCGCAAACGGCGACGGACGCTTGACAGCGGGCTCCTCTTCAGGAGCTTCGCTGGCCTTGGCCTGCGCGCCCGGGCATACATCATGCTTGGGCACATACGGAATGCTCAGAATGAGCTCATCTTCGATCTGGGCCAACAGATCAAAATGATGCGAACCCACCACCTTTTCAGGCAGGTGGGCCACAGAATCCCTTCCTACGCCTTCGTCGCCCTCGTCGTCGTCATCGTCGCCGTGATCGGCAAAGGAATGATCGTCGTCGAGGTCGTCTTCGGATTTGACCAGTTGCAGCACGACTTCGCTGTCCACCGGATAGGCAAACGGCACATTGCACCGCTGGCACATCACCACCGGATTGGCCCGCACATGCAGGCGCAAAAGCGGCTGGCCCAACAGCAAGCCGGTCTTGCCTTCTTCGCCTTGCACGGACCAGGTCACAAGCCCGGCTTCGCCCAGCGGTTGCTCGGGCAAGCCGTCAACCACGCGGCCAAGCCGCACCAAGGCGATGGCGCCCTGCGCGCTCTTGCCCAGTCGAGCAAAGGCAAAGGCGTCGATGCGCTTCACACCGGTTTCCACGGGCGCGGCTTCCAGTGCTTTGTCGGCTAAGGCTTTGTCGGCCAGAACTTTGTCCGCCGGTGCTGCATTCACACCAGCACCGGCCGATCCGTCCGCGCGGCGACCCAAGTCGCCAGGCTTTCCCTTCGGTGTCATGTTGATGTTCCTGCAAAAATGCCGCAAAACGTTAGATAATACTGTGACTTACGTATTACCGTCAAATGCCGCATGCCCTCAAAGCCTAGCCTGATCCTCGCGTCCAGCTCGCGATACCGCAAAGAACTGTTGTCGCGCCTGCGCCTGCCCTTCACCGCGATTTCCCCCGCTGTAGACGAAACGCCACAATCCGGCGAAACCCCCGAGGCGTTGGCGCTGCGACTGTCCGTTGCCAAGGCGATGGCGGTGGCCGCCAGCCACCCGGGCAGCATCGTGATCGGCTCTGATCAGGTGGCGACCGTGGATGGCACCCCGATCGGCAAACCGGGCGACTTCGCCCGGGCACAGGCGCAACTGCGCGCCCTGTCGGGCCGGATGGTGGAATTTCACAGTGCGCTTGCAGTGACCGATGGCCACCGGGTGGAAAAGGCCGACGTCATTACCCGCTGCCGGTTCCGCCAGTTGTCCGACCATGCCATCGACGCCTATCTGCGGGCCGAGGAACCTTACGATACCGCAGGCAGCGCCAAGGCGGAAAGCCTGGGCATTGCCCTGACGGAAAGCATCCAGAGCGACGATCCCACCGCCATCATAGGCCTGCCGCTGATCGAACTGACGCGCATGCTGGCCACTTTCGGACTGGATCCGCTCGACACCCCGGGAGCGCCCGCATGACCGGCGCCCTGCACCTGATTCCCGTCAGCCTGGGCGAAGCCCCGCCCGAGCGCTGGCTTCCCGCCGACGTGCGCGCGCTGGCCGGCCGGCTGGACACGTATATCGCCGAAAACGCCAAGACGGCGCGGGCCTTTCTGAAGCTTGTCGGAACCACCCGGCCGCTGCAGGAAATCACCATCCACACCCTGACCGACAAGGCCGATGCCGCGCTGATCAAGGCATGGCTCGAGCCGGCCAGGCGCGGCGCGGAAATCGGGCTGGTTTCCGAGGCGGGCTGCCCGGCCGTCGCCGACCCCGGCGCCAAGGTCGTGGACGCGGCCCATCGCCTGGGGATCCCCGTCAAGCCTTGGGTGGGACCCTCTTCCATCCTGCTGGGCCTCATGGCCAGCGGCCTGGACGGGCAGCGCTTCGCCTTTCATGGCTACGCGCCCGTGGACCCCGGCGAACGCGCCAAGCAATTGCGCGCCTGGGAGCAGCACTCTGCCCGCCACAACCAGACGCAGCTCCTGATCGAAACGCCCTACCGCAACGCCGCGATGTTCGCCACGCTGATCGCCACCCTGAAGGGCGACACCAAGCTCTGCGTGGCGCGCTCGATGACGACGGCGGACGAATGGGTGGTCACGCACACGGTGGCCGACTGGAAGAAGCTGCCCGCGCCCCAGCTGGACAAGCTGCCCACGCTGTTCCTGTACCTGGCCCGCTGACCATGATCCGCCTTTCCTGCACGCTGCTTGCCGCGGCGCTCCTGGCGGGCTGCGCCGCGCGCGGCCCCGTCGGCCTCGATCTGGACACTTCCATCACCGCCGCCAGCCAGAGCAGCCGGGTGCGGTCCGTGGTCGTGCACTACACCACGGTCGACGATGCCGAGTCGCTGCGACTGCTGTCCAAGGGCAAAGTCAGCGCCCACTACCTGATCGACCTGGACGGTCGCGCGTACCGGCTGGTCGACGAAAACCGCGCCGCGTGGCACGCCGGGGCCAGCTCCTGGTACGGCAACATCGCGATGAACAGCACGTCCATTGGCATCGAGATCGTCAATCCCGGCTGGACCGAGGGCAGCAACGGCGAGCGCGTCTGGCATCCCTATGACAGCCGCCAGGTCCGGGCGCTGACCATCCTGTTGCGCGACATCGTCCAACGGCACAACATCGCCCCGGAAAACGTGGTGGGCCACAGCGATATCGCGCCGCAACGCAAGGTGGACCCCGGCCCCCTCTTTCCCTGGAAGCCGCTGGCGGATGCGGGGATAGGACGCTGGTTCAACGAGGCCGGCGCGGCCGAGCACCTGGCGCGCCTGCAGACTGAGGGCGTTCCGGATATCGCGTGGTTTCAGAAGCAGCTTCAGCGGCTAGGCTACGCCTGCCCCCAGGACGGCGTGCTGGACCGCGCCACGATCAACACGTTGGCCGCCTTCCAGATGCACTACCGCCCTACCCTGCACGACGGCCAGCCCGACGCCGAAACCGCCGCCATCATGCTGGCCATCCTGTAGCCTCGCCGCTGCCCTACGCCCGCCGCCGCCACCAGGCGGCGAGGCGCCACCCCAGCAGCGCCGCCAACACGGCGGCGTAGATCGCCGGCTCTGTCAGGTCATTCTTGCCGGCCTTGTGCCACCAGTAGTGCAAGATCGCCAGCAGGCCGATCGCGTAGATGGCCCGATGCAGCGTCTGCCAGCGTTTTCCCAGCCGGCGCATCGCCCACTGCGTCGACGTTGCAGCCAGGGCCGACATCAACACGAAGGCCGAAAATCCCACCATGATGAAGGGACGTTCGGCGATGTCACGCACCATTGCAGCCGGATCGAAGCCACGATCCCACCACACCCAGGCCATGAAATGGAGCGCGGCGTAGAAGAATGCGAACAGCCCGCACATGCGCCGCACGCGCACCAGCGCAGGCTGGCCCGTCAATCGCCGCAGCGGCGTGATCGCCAGCGTGACCAGCAGGCAGACCAGCGCCCAGGTCCCCGAGGATCGGGTCAGGAATTCCACCGGATTGGCAGTGAGCCCATTGTTCACACCTAGCCATATCCAGCGGGCGAAGGGCGCGATGCCCAGCAGAAACAGCAACGGCTTGAAGCGCCCGACGGTGCGGGCCGAAAGCTGCGCCTTCGGGAAAGCCGCAGCCGGGGCCGCGCGGGGCGTCACAGACATGGAGACGCCCTCAGTAATTGGCCTTCAGGTCCATGCCCTGATAGAGCGATGCCACCTGGTCGCCATAGCCGTTGAACATCAAGGTCTTGCGCTTGGGACTAAACAGGCCGTCCTCGCCGATACGCCGCTCGGTGGCCTGGCTCCAGCGAGGATGCGCGATGTTGGGGTTCACATTGGCGTAGAAGCCGTATTCTTGGGGCGCGGACTTCACCCACGAGGTCACCGGCGGCTTTTCCACCAGCCGGATCTTCACGAGCGACTTGCCGGACTTGAAACCGTACTTCCAGGGCACGGCCAACCGCAGCGGCGCACCATTCTGGTTGGGCAGCACGCGCCCATAGACCCCGAAGACCAGCATCGCCAGCGGGTGCATGGCCTCATCGAGACGCAGTCCCTCCACGTAGGGCCAGTCCAGGATGGCCGTACGCACGCCGGGCATGTTTTCCCGCTGCACGGCGGTGACGAACTCGACATACTTGGCGTTGCCGGTCGGCTCCACCTGCTTGAGCACTTCGGACAGGGAATAACCCACCCACGGAATGACCATCGACCAGCCTTCCACGCAGCGCAGGCGATAGACACGGTCTTCCATTGGCGCGAGCTTGAGCAGATCTTCGATGGTGAAGGTGCGGGGCTTGCCGACCTCGCCCTCGACGCTGACGGTCCACGGCTGCGTCTGCAACTTGCCGGCATTTTTAGCCGGATCACCCTTATCTACGCCGAACTCGTAGTAATTGTTGTAGGACGTGACATCCGACAGCGACGTCTGCTTGTCCATGACGCTGAACGCAGGACTGGGCTTGCCGGGCAGCGCACCGGCCTCCTGGGCATGCGCGGCGCGCGTTGCCCAGCCGGATAACCCGACAGCCGCCGCCGCGGCGCCGGCCCGCAGCATCAGGTCGCGGCGGGATCGCCACACCGCCTCGGAGGTGATCTCGGAAGGGAGAACGTCGTGGGGTTTGCGTATCAGCATCGTAATCTCCGGTATGGCAGCGCGCCTTGCGCGCGCCCCGCATCAATCATGGACGAAGGACGGGACCAAGTTATTCCACGGCGCCGGCCTGCAACATGAAACACCCACGCAATGCACGCGGCGCACCTTCCGGATAGACCTGCCTGCCGGGCGGACGTTCCTGCCGCCCCTTGCTTGCAACCGGCTAGCCGCGTGCGGCAACGCGCGGCATCAGCCACTCACGCATCAGCGGCACCGAGTCGAGCACGGCTTGGGGGGCACACCCCTGAAGCTCTTTCAAGGTATGCGCGCCATAGGTAACGCCCAGACCGTGCACGCCCGCGTTGCAGGCCATCTGCAGATCGTGCGAGGTATCGCCCACCATGATGACCCCCGACGGATCCACGTCCAGCTCCTGCATCAATTCGTGCAACATGGCCGGATGCGGCTTGCTGAAGGTCTCGTCGGCGGTGCGGGTGGCGTCAAAAAGGGGGCCCAGGCCGGTGGCGGCCAGCGCGCGCGTGAGACCGACGCGGCTTTTGCCCGTCGCGACCGCCAGCCGCACGTTCTGGTTGGCCAGGTCGGTCAGCAACTCGTTGATGCCCTCGAACAGGCGCAATTCGGGATCGCGCAGCAGGTAGTGGGTGCGATAGCGTTCAAGGAAGCGCGGCAACATGGCCTGCGTCAATTCGGGGACGGCACGTCGCAATGCGCTTTCGAGGGAGAGGCCGATGACCCAGCTGGCCTCGGAGGCGGACGGCACCGCCAGCTCAAGGTCGCGGCACGCGCCCTGGATGGCGGCCACGATGCTGTGCGTGGAATCCATCAGGGTGCCATCCCAGTCAAAGACGACCAGCGAATACGACATATCAGGCAGACTCCAGTGATTTCAGTATGTTCCGGCAAGCAGGCGGCAGCTCGGCGGTCAGTGTCATGACCTCGCCCGTCAGGGGGTGAGGAAGGGTGAGGCTGTGGGCATGCAGGAACATGCGATTGAAGCCTTGGCGCGCAAATTGCGCCCGCACGTCGTCACTGCCGTATTTGTCGTCGCCGACGATGGGAAAGCCGCTTGCGGCCAGATGCACGCGGATCTGGTGCGTGCGCCCGGTGCGCAGCTCGGCGTCGACCAGACTGTAACCGCCAAAACGTTGCTTGAGCGTGACGATGGTGTGCGCCGTCTGCCCGTCCGGGTCCACCTTGACGCGGCGCTCGCCGGACTGCGTGGTCCATTTGGACAAGGACAGCTTGATGTGCTGGCGATCGTTCACCCAGTCGCCCTCGACCAGCGCGAAGTAATGCTTGTCGCTCCGGCCCTCGCGCAGCATGGCGTGCAGGGCCAAGAGCGCGCTGCGCTTCTTGGCGACCATCAGCAGCCCGGAGGTCTCGCGGTCCAGCCGGTGCACCAATTCCAGGAACTTTGCCTGGGGTCGGGCCGCGCGCAATTGCTCGATCACACCGAACGACACGCCGCTGCCCCCGTGGACCGCCACGCCGGCGGGCTTGTCCACCACCAGCATCGCATCGTCTTCAAACACGATGGGGAATTCGGCCGCGGGCACGGGCCGGGGCTTGCCGGGGTCGGGCAGGCGCAAGGGCGGAATGCGGACCACATCGCCTTCTTGCACCCGGTAATCGACCTGGATGCGTCCCTTGTTGACGCGCACTTCGCCGCCCCGGATGGCCTTGTAGATATGCGTCTTGGGCACCCCCTTGCACAGCCGCATGAGGAAGTTGTCCAGGCGCTGGCCGGCGTGCTCGGCGCCCACTTCGACCATGCGGACGACGGGGGCTGCTTTAGAGGCGGATACAGGGGAGGAAGTTTCTTTGCGCATTGCGGAAAGCGACATATAATCGGGACAGCCTAAAGGGGCTGAACAAGCCGCCTGGCGTAGAGATGCAACCAACACGCAACTCCGTCGAGCGCGCGGGCCGCCATTGTACTGCCTGCTCATTCAACCCCTGGGTCTCTTGGTCGCCGGCGCAACCGAGCCCTGTGGAATAGTGGTGTGGCATTCATCTTGCCCGCTTTTCCGGCAGGTCCGTTGCATGCCGCAAGCGGCTCTGAAGCACTGCAAGAATCGTCGCATATTTAAAGCACCAGCTGCGTGTAGGCAACCAATCCGACCGCAGCTGCCGTTCCCCAGCACAACTCCGTCAAACCACATTCAGTGAAGCTGACCCTCCTGCTGAAAGAACCCCGTGCCCCACGGCACGACGTGCCCGCCTGACCCGCGGCGGATACGCCTGGGCGCCGCCCAGGTACGGTCCGCATCTTCTTGCCCGCTTCAGCCGCAGCCCGAGTGGCCCGAGGTCACGCGCCGATATCGGCGCGTCATGACAACGGAGAAACCCTCTCATGAAGCGCATGCTGTTTAATGCGACGCATCAGGAAGAATTACGCGTCGCTATCGTCGATGGGCAAAAACTCATCGACCTTGACATCGAGACTGCCGGCCGCGAACAGCGCAAAGGCAACATCTACAAAGGTGTCATTACCCGGATCGAACCCGGCCTCGAAGCTTGCTTCGTCAACTACGGCGAGGACCGCCACGGCTTTCTGCCCTTCAAGGAAGTTGCCCGCAGCTTCTTCAAGGAAGGCGTCGATGTCCGCACCGCCCGTATCCAGGACGCCCTGCGCGAAGGCCAGGAACTGATCGTCCAGGTCGAAAAGGAAGAACGCGGCAACAAGGGCGCTGCCCTGACCACGTTCATCTCGCTGGCCGGCCGCTACCTGGTCCTGATGCCCAACAACCCCCGCGGCGGTGGTGTTTCGCGCCGCGTCGAGGGCGAGGACCGCCAGGAACTGCGCGACACGATGGAGCAGCTTGATCTGCCCCAGGGCATGAGCATCATCGCCCGCACCGCAGGCATCGGCCGCAACGTCGAGGAACTGCAATGGGACCTGTCCTATCTGCTGCAGCTCTGGACCGCCATCGACGGCGCCGCGCGCGACAACTCCGCGCCCATCCTGATCTATCTCGAATCCAGCCTGGTCATCCGCGCGATCCGCGATTACTTCTCGCCGGAAATCGGCGAGATCCTGATCGATACCGACGAGATCGCCGACCAGGCCACCGCCTTCATGAGCGTGGTGATGCCGGACAACGTCCAGCGCGTCAAACGCTACCGTGACGACATCCCCCTCTTCTCGCGCTTCCAGATCGAACACCAGATCGAGACGGCCTACTCGCGCACCGTGCAACTGCCCTCGGGCGGCGCCATCGTCATTGACCACACCGAAGCGCTGGTGTCCGTCGACGTGAACTCGGCCCGCTCGACCCGCGGCGCCGACATCGAGGAAACCGCGCTGCGCACCAACTCGGAAGCGGCAGACGAAGTGGCCCGCCAGTTGCGTCTGCGCGACCTGGGCGGCCTGATCGTCATCGACTTCATCGACATGGAAGACAGCAAGAACCAGCGCGCCGTCGAACAGCGCCTGCGTGATGCCCTCCATTTCGACCGTGCCCGCGTCCAGATGGGCAAGATCTCGCGCTTTGGCCTGATGGAACTGTCTCGCCAGCGCCTGCGCCCCGCCCTGAACGAAGGCTCGCACATCACCTGCCCGCGCTGCAACGGCACCGGCGTGATCCGCGATGCCGAGTCCAGCGCCCTGCACGTGCTGCGCCTGCTGCAGGAAGAAGCCATGAAGGAGAACACCGCGGCGGTCCACGCCCAGGTGCCCGTCGACGTGGCCACCTACCTGCTGAACGAAAAGCGCGCCGACATCACCAAGATGGAAGCCCGCCTGAAGGTCAATCTGATGCTGATCCCCAACAAGCATCTGGAAACGCCGCACCACCACATCGAGCGCCTGCGCCACGACGACCCCCGCCTGGAAGAAGTGAAGACCAGCTTCGAACTGGTGGAAGCGCCGGCCACGGACGCGCCCTGGCAGCCCCGCGAAAGCGAAATCAAGTCGCGCCCGGAAGCCCTGGTCAAGGGCATCACGCCCTCGCAGCCCGCTCCCGTCTCCACGCCCGCAGCGCCGGCCGCGGCACCTGCCGCGCCCGCAGCAGGCGCCGGTCTGGGCGGTCTGTTCAAGCGGCTGGTCGGCTGGCTGACCGGCGGCTCCGAGCCCGCCAAGCCCGCGCCTGCCGCCGCCGAGGAAACCGCCAAGCGCGCCGCCCCGGCCCGTGGCAAGGGCCGTAACGGCCATGACGGCCAGGACCGCCGCGGTGAACGCCACGGCTCCGACCGCAACCGCAATCGCCGCGGCGAAGGCCGTGGCGAAGGCGCCGAGGCCACCGAAGGCGGCCGTCACCACGTGCGTGGCAATCGCCGCTCGGACGCCGAGCGCGGCGAACGCAACAACCGTGGCGAAGGCCGCGGCGAGCGCGACGCGCCGGCCGCCACCCAGGCAGCCCTGGCGTCCGCCCGTCCTGAACAAACCCCTGAGCTCAACGGCGAGGACACCGGCGCAGGCCGCAACCGCCGTCGTGGCCGTGGCCGCAACCGCCGCGAGGAAGGCCAGGCCGACGCGCCGATGAGCGAACAGGAAAGCATGGTCGCCGCGCTGGCCCAGACGGTCGCCACCGCGCTGCCCGACACCAAGTCGGATGCCAAGCCCGCCGCCGAAGCTGCCATGGACACCGCTGACGCCGACGATCTGTCCGCCGACGCGATCCCGGGCGTTGAAGGCGCCGAAGGCGCGGCCGATCCGGAGCGCAAGCGCCGCCGCCGCCGCAGCCGCCGTGGCCGCCGCAGCCAGGACGAAGCTGGCTTGGCCGGCAGCGACGAGCAGCAGGAAGACGGCGCCGAAGACGCTGGCGAGCAGCTGGCCGAAGGCGTTGACGCCCAAGCCGCCGAGCCGGTTCAAACCGCAGCCGCCGAGGCAGCGCCCGCCCCGGCCCAGCAGGTTCAAGCGCCGGCCCAGCCCGTGCAGACCGCCGCGCAGCCCGAGCAAGCCCCGGCCGAACCGGTTCAAGCGCCCAAGGCTGAGCCCGTCCAGGCCGCCGCAGAGCCCGCCGTTGAGCCCGCGATCGAGCCCCTGACCCAAGCCGCGGCTGAACCCGTCGCGCAACCGGTCCAGACGGCCCCCGAAGCGACCCCGCCCGTCACCGTGCAACCGGCAAGCGAGGCTTCGGTCCCCGCCGCGCCGGTGCAGGCGCCGGTGGAAGCGCCCGCCGTCGAACCGGTCGTCCCGGCCCCGGCAGCTGCGCCCGCCCCCGCGCCCGTCGCGCCGGCCCCCGCGCCGGTGGCTCCGGCCAGCGCGCAGCAGCCCATCGTGGTGCCCGCCGCTGCCCCCGCCGCCAAGGCGCAGGCCTTGCACGACGTGGTCAACGCCGCTGGCCTGAAGTGGGTGGAAACCGATCCGGAACGCCACGCACAGACGCAGCAACGCATTGCCGCCTCGTATGCGCCGGTTCGCCTGGGCCGCGAGCGCAAGCCCGTGACGCCCGTCTCGAACGAACCGCTGGTTCAGGTCGAAACGCGCCACTAAGCCGCTAGACCGCCAGGCCCCCAGGGCCTGGCCCCGAGAAGCACAACACCCCGCACACCGGAAACGGTCTGCGGGGTGTTTTTTTGCCTCGAGCGGCGTCAGTCGCTTGCCGAATGGCGCGCCTGCGGATCGAGGGCGCGGCCCGCTTCCTCTACAAAGGCTTCCGCCAGGGCCGAATGCGGCATGTGACGCGCCCATAGAATGCCCATCCGGCGCAGCGGCGCTCGGCCGGGCAGCAGCACACGCTTGACGCGGCGGCTGTCGAGCCAATCCGGCGCCCAATCCGGCACCAGCGACACGCCCAGCCCCTCCGAGACCATGCAGGCAATGCCCATGAGGCCGTCGACCTCCAGCCGCTCGCGGGGCGCAATGCCATGCTGGCGCAGGTACTGGTCTGCCAGCCGCCCGCCCCAGACATTGCGGTCGTAGCGGATGAAGGGTTGTGTGCGCATCAATTCGTGCGCGTCGTTGCCCGGCGTGTCGGGCGGGGCAAGCACGACCAGCGGCTCCTCGGTGACCTGCTTCCAGGCGTAGCCCTTGGACAGGTTGAATTGCGGCTTGACGATGAACGCCGCATCCAGGTCAGCGTTGATGACGCGGTGGTACAGATGGTTGGACGTGCCGGGTTCCATGAAGACCGCCAGCTTGGGCATGCGCCGGTACAGCCGGGCCAGCACGATGGGCATGATGCCGGTCAAGGCCGACGCCGAGACGCCCAGGCGCAGCTCGCCGAGCGGCGCGTCGTCCGCGGCGCTGGCCCGCAGGTCGCGCACCTCGCGCAGCACGCTACGGGCGCGCTCAAGCACCTTCAGGCCGGCTTCGGTCGCCTTGACGCTGCGGCCCACACGCTTGATCAGCGTGGCGCCCAGCTCTTCTTCCAGCGTGCGCACGCGCGCCGCGATGGCGGCGGGGGTCAGGTCCAGCCGCCGCGCGGCCTCGGCGAGCGAGCCGCTCTCGATGACCGACACAAAGCTCTGCACATAGCGCGTATCCACGGTCTCCCCCTTTTCTTGACGTGTGGCAAACCACAACAATTTTATGGATTGAAGCCATTAAACAGCAGATGTTCGCAGGACAGATCAATGCCAGAATCGGAAATCGCAGCTGCGCGACCGCGGCGCGCTTTTTTCCATCCTTCCAATAACGAGTAGAGACATGACGACCCCTGCCCGCATTCCCGGCGTTTTTTCTCCTGTCCTGACGCCGTTCGACGAGCGCTACCGCCCGGCACTGGGGCGCTACGTGAAGCACTGCCGCTGGCTGCGCGAACAGTCCGTCGGACTGGCCATCTTCGGCACCAACTCCGAAGCCAACTCGCTGTCGCTGGAAGAAAAGCACACGCTGCTGGACGCGCTGCTCGAAGCGGGGGTGGAACCGTCGGCGCTGATGCCGGGCACGGGCGCCTGCGCGCTGCCCGATGCCATTTCGCTGACGCAGCATGCCGTGCGCAGCGGCAGCATGGGTGTGCTGGTCCTGCCGCCCTTTTATTACAAAGGGGTCAGCGACGAAGGCCTTTTCCGCTACTACGCCGAGCTGATCGAGGGCGTGGGCGACGACAAGCTGCGCATGTATCTCTATCACATCCCGCCCGTGAGCCAGGTGCCCCTGAGCCTGGCCCTCATCGAGCGTCTGCTCGATCGTTATCCCGGCATCGTCGCCGGCGTGAAGGACAGCGGCGGCGATTGGGCCAACACTGCCGCGATGATCGAGCGCTTTTCGCCCCGCGGATTCCAGGTCTATGCGGGCAGCGAGGCATTCCTGTTGCAGACCCTGCGCGCGGGAGGCGTGGGCTGCATCACGGCCACGGGCAACGTCAATCCGGGTCCGATCGTGGCGCTCCAGCAGCGCTGGCAAGAGGCGGATGCCGACGAGCGTCAGGCGGGCCTGAACGCCACGCGCAACGTGTTCCAGCAGTTTCCGATGATTCCCGCCATGAAGGCGGCCATCGCCTGGAAGTCCGGCGATGCGGCGTGGGCCACGGTAAGGCCGCCGCTGGTGGAACTGAATGCCTCGCAGACAGAGGGGCTGAAGGCCGCGTTGCAGGCAAACGGGTTTGAGATGCCGGGCGCCGCGGCGCTGTCCGACGCCTGAGCGTTTCTGCACCACACGCGAAGGGTCAACACGCGGACGGTCTTTACGCTGACCGTCCGCGGCGCCGCCATCTTGCGAGGCGGTCAGCTCACCACGCCGATATTCCAGGGCACGAATTCGTGGTCCCCCAGCCCCAGCAACTCGCTCTTGCTGCGGTCGCCGGAGGCCACCCGCAGGATTTCCTCGAAGATCCGCTGCGCCACCTCTTGCAGGGTTGCCGTGCCGTCCAGGATGTCGCCGCAGTTGACGTCCATGTCTTCGGTCAGACGGTCGAACATCGGCGTATTGGTGGCCAGCTTGATCGAGGGCACCGGCTTGGCGCCGAACATCGAGCCGCGGCCGGTCGTAAAGCAGATGATGTTGGCGCCGCCCGCGATCTGCCCCGTCGCCGACACGGGATCGAACCCCGGCGTGTCCATGAACACCATGCCCGGCTGCCGGACAGGTTCCGCGTAGCGGTAGACCTCCATCAGCGCCGTGGTGCCGCCCTTCATCGACGAGCCCAACGATTTTTCAAATATGTTGGCCAGGCCCCCCATCTGATTGCCCGGGCTGACCTTGCCGTTGATCTGCACGTCGCGCCCCGGCGAGTACTCTTCCTTCCACCAGCGGATGCGCTGGACCAGCTTCTCGCCGACTTCGCGATTGCGTGCCCGTGACGTCAGCGTATGCTCGACGCCATAGATTTCCGGCGTCTCCGACAGGATGGCGGTGCCGCCATGCCGCACCAGGATATCCATGGCCGCGCCCAGCGCCGGATTGGCGGTGATCGACGAAAAGCCATCCGATCCGCCGCATTGCAGGCCGATCTTCAGGTGCCGCGCCGGCACCGGCTCGCGCCGCACGTCGTTCGCGGCCGGTAGCATCGCCTTCACCGCGGCGACGCCGGCCTCGATCGTTTTGCGGGTGCCGCCCGTCTCCTGCATGATGAAGGTCTGCAGCCGCGCGCCCGCCTCCAGGCCCTGGTCCTTGAGCAACGCATCGAGCTGATTGCGTTCGCACCCCAGGCCCACGATCAGCACGCCCGCAAAATTTGCATGACAGGCGTATCCGCCCATCGTGCGCCGCAAGAGGTCCATCGGCTCGCCGGACATCTCCATGCCACAGCCCATGCCATGACTCAACGCCACCACGCCATCCACGTTGGGATAGGCGTCCATGACATCCTGTGTGAACGCGGCCGCAATCCGATGCACCACCGTGGCCGAACAGTTCACCGTGGCAAGAATCCCGATGTAGTTGCGCGTGCCCACCTGCCCGTTGGCGCGCACGATGCCCTGGAATTGCGCCTGCTCCGATTCGGGCAGGATTTGCGTCGGAACGTAGTCCCGCGCGTGGGCATAGTCGCGGTCGAATTCCTGGAAATCCATGTTGTGCGAATGCACGTACGTGCCCGCCGGGATGTCAGTGGCGGCAAAGCCGATGCAGACGTTGTATTTCAGGATGGGTTCGCCCGCGCGCAGATCGCGCGCCGCGATCTTGTGGCCGGCGGGCACCTGGCTGCGGCTGACAAGGTTTTCGGAGGGCACGGCAGTGCCGATGCCGATGGGCACGCGCGCCACCACGACGTTGTCTGCGGAATGCAGCCGGATGACGGGGCCGGCGGCGCGTTTTTCGGTGAAGTCGATCATGTCATTGTCTCGGGTGAATGAATGGGAGCCGCCGGTGAACGGCTCCCGCTGACGCCCGCCCAGGGGCGCCAGCACGTGGTGACCGCGTTATTCCGGCTTGATGCCGATGTCGCGGATCAGCACCGACCAGCGCGGCAGTTCGGCGCCCACGAATTGGCTGAAGGCCGCCGAGTCGCTGCCCACCACCGTGAACCCCTGCTCGCTCAGCTTGGCCTGCATGTCCTGTTGCGCCAGCGCGGTGCGGATGGAATTGGACAGCTTCTCGATCACCGGCTTGGGCGTCTTGGCCGGCGCGAACACGCCGTACCAGGTCGACACCTCGAAGTCCTTGAAGCCCGATTCGGCCAGCGTGGGAATCTGCGGCGCCTTGGGATCGCGCTTCAGGCTGGTGATCGCCAGCGGACGCACCTTGCCCGAGGCGATGTGCGGCAGCGCCACCGGCAGGTTCGCAAACATGTAGGGCACGTGTCCGCCCAGCACGTCGGCGATCGCCGCCGATTCGCCCTTGTAGGGCACGTGCGTGACCTTGGTGCCGACCCGGTGCGCGTACAACTCACCCGCGATGTGTTGCGGGCCGCCCTGGCCGGAGGATGCATAACTGAGCGCGCCGTTGCCCGCCTTGCGGATGTGCTCGGTCAGCTCGCCGACGCTTTTCACATCGATCATCGCGGGGTTGACCACGAGGATGAGGGGCATCGTCACGATCTGCGATACCGGTTCGAAATCAGTCTCGGGTTTGAACGGCAGCGTGGGGAACAGGGACGGCGCCACGACCATGGTGGATTGCGATCCCAGGAACAGCGAGTAGCCATCGGCGGGCGAGCGGGCCACGTTGTCGGCCGCGATCGTGCCCGTGGCGCCGGCGCGGTTTTCCACCACCACCTGCTGACCCAGGCTGTCGGCCATCTTGGCGCCCACCAGCCGCGCCACGATATCGGCGCCGCCACCCGGCGCGAAGCCGACGACCATGCGCAGGGGCTTGGCGGGAAATTCGTCGGCCAGCACGGCGCCCGGGGCGGCGGCCAGCGACAGGACAAGACCGGCGGCGCCGGCAATGCGCGCCAAGCGGCGCGCCTTCGTACAGGGGTATTTCATCTGCGTCTCCGTGTGCCGCCTGCCGGGCCCTGCCCCGATCACGCATGCGGCGGCGGATCGAAGCCTCCCACGACGGCTCGTTGTGGTTTTGGGTGTTGCCAGGGCATTCTGGCCATTGCACTCAACACCAACAAGTACGTGAACACACAGTCAAACGATAATTTTTTTGTGGTTTTAGCGGTGGCCCCGGGATGACCGGCGGCCCAGGCGACGCACAAAAAAAACCACCCGTGAACGGGTGGTCTTCAAGATCTGCGCCCGGAACGTTCCGGCAGGCGGGAACGCTCAGGACGTCACGATTCGATCAGAACTGGTACGTGTAGGTGAGTTGCACCACGTCCAGGCCCGGGTTCGGGCGCTTGATGCTGGCATTCGAGAAGTGCGAATAGCGCACGCCGATGCGGTTGTTCGGCGTGAGCAGGAAGCCAACGCCGACGTGGTCGCCGAACTGGAAGGCCGTGCTGATGTTTTCGTCGGCAAAGCGCGTGCTGGAGAACAGCGTGGCGCCGATACCCGCTTCGATGTAGAAGCGTTCGCCGGTCCACCAGCGGAACATCGGGATGGCGCTGAACTGCCACACATGGCCGGGCGAACGCGAACCGTCAGCCTGCCAGTACGAGGCGCCGAATTCCGGCGTCAGGTCCAGCCGGCCCCAGTTGCCGCCGAATTGATAGGTCCAGAGCGAGGCAGTTTCGTAGTTCAGGGTCAGGCGCTTGTAGTGATCGCCGATGCCGTAGTGCAGGCTGACGCCGCCCTGCGTGCCCTCGGACGACTGGGCGCTGGCAAAGGTGGCAACGCCTGCCAGGGCCAGGCCGGCAAGGCGCGTCAGCATTTTCTTCTTCGTCGACTGCATGGGATTAACTCCATCTATTTCTGGACTAACGGGGAACATTAGCAAAATCCGGACCAACCCGCCTTACGCATGTCGCAATATGGCAACAAACGGACATGAAAAAGACTGTTCCGGACCACGCGTAATTCAAGCTTGCGATTTTGCGCTAGGCCGCCTTAGCAAGTGGCGTGCCCGGGCTTTGACGCTGAGCGCAAAAACAAAAATGCCGCCCGAAGCACGAAGCTGCTGGCGGCATTTTCCGAAGCCGGCGCGGCCGTCATGCGGCAGCCCGGCGCCGGCAGCATTGTCAGGCAGTAACCACGTCGGCCGGTTGATTGGTCAGCAGCGCCAGCAGGCGGGCAATTTCTTCGCGAAGCTGGCGGCGATCCACGACCATGTCGATGGCGCCCTTTTGCAGCAGGAATTCCGCGCGCTGGAAGCCTTCCGGCAGCTTTTCCCGCACGGTCTGTTCGATCACGCGCGGGCCGGCAAAGCCGATCAGGGCCTTGGGTTCGGCAATGACGACGTCACCCATGAACGCAAAGCTGGCCGACACACCGCCCATCGTGGGATCGGTCAGGACGCTGATGAACGGCAGGCCGGCGGCCGACAGACGGGTCAGCATGGCGTTCGTCTTGGCCATCTGCATGAGCGACAGCAGGCTTTCCTGCATGCGCGCGCCGCCCGAAGCGGCCACGCAGATGAACGGCGTCTTGTTGTCCAGGGCTGCCTGCGCGCCGCGCGCAAAGCGCTCGCCCACCACCGAGCCCATCGAGCCGCCCATGAATTCGAATTCAAAGCAGGCCAGCGTGGCAGGCACGCCGCGGATCGAGCCGCTCATGACCACCAGCGCGTCGGATTCGCCCGTGGCCTTGACGGCCTCTTGCAGGCGCTCGGGATACTTGCGCGTGTCCTTGAACTTCAGGGTGTCGACCGAACGCGTGGTCTGGCCGATTTCGACGCGGCCTTCCATGTCGAGCAGCGAATCGATCCGGGCGCGAGCCCCGATCCGCATGTGGTGGTCGCACTTGGGGCAGACGTGAAGGTTGGCTGCCAGGTCTTCGCTATACAGCACCGATTCGCACGACGGGCATTTCACCCAAAGGCCTTCGGGAACGCGGCGGGCGCCGCTGTCGCTGGTTTTGTTGATGCGAGGCGGCAGGAGTTTATCGATCCAGCTCATTGAGTATTCATCCCGTTTGAGATCGCGACCCGGCCGCTCAGGCCGACGCGTTCTCTCGTTTTACTTGATCCAGCGCCTGCCGGATGGTGCGCAGCCAACCGCTGGCGGCGGCGACTGCGGCGTCGGTTTGCTGGGCAGCCGGTGCGTTGGCGACCGCCTGCTCCATGGTTTCAATCAGTTTGCTGCCAATGACCACGGCATCGGCCGATCGGGCCACGCGCTGGGCGCTTTCGGCATCGCGGATGCCGAATCCCACGCCGACCGGAATGTCGCGCACGTGGCGGCGAATCAGGGCCACGCGGTCGGCGACGTCGTCGGTGTTCAGCGAACCCGCGCCCGTCACGCCCTTGAGCGACACGTAATACACGTAGCCGCGCGCCACCGTGGCGACGGCCTTGATGCGTTCTTCGGTGGACGTGGGCGCCAAAAGGAAGATGGGCGCAATGCCGTGCTCACCCAGGGTGGCAGCGAACTCGATGACTTCCTCGGGCGGATAGTCCACGACCAGCACGCCGTCCACGCCGGCCTGTGCGGCGCGGCTGGCGAATTCTGCCTGCCCCATGCGTTCGATGGGATTGGCGTAGCCCATCAGCACCACCGGCGTCGCGGTGTCGCGCTGGCGGAAATCTGCCACCAGTTCGAGCACGCGGGCCAGGCCCACGCCCTGCGCGATGGCGCGGTCGGCGGCGCGCTGGATGACGGGGCCGTCGGCCATGGGATCCGAGAACGGCACGCCCAGTTCGATGACGTCGGCGCCGGCATCCACCAGCGCGTGCATCAGCGGCACGGTGGCGCCGGGGGAAGGATCGCCGGCGGCGATGTAGGGAATCAGGGCCGCGGCGCGGCCGGACTCTGCGGTGCGCGCGAAAGCCGCGGCAATGCGATCAGTGCGGGTTGTCATGTTCAGAGCTCGATGCCGGCGCGTTCGGCGACGGTGTGCATGTCCTTGTCGCCGCGGCCCGACAGATTGACCAGGATCACGGCGTCGCGCGGCAGCGTGGCGGCCATCTTGACGGCTTGCGCGATGGCGTGCGAGGACTCCAGCGCGGGCATGATGCCTTCGATGCGGCAGCAATCGTGAAAAGCCTTCAGGGCTTCCTCGTCGGTGATGCCGACGTATTCGGCGCGGCCAGAATCCTTGAGCCACGCGTGTTCCGGGCCGACGCCCGGGTAGTCCAGGCCGGCGGACACGGAATGCGTTTCCTGGACCTGGCCGTCCGCGTTCTGCATGACGTAGGTACGGTTGCCGTGCAGCACGCCCACCTGGCCCGCGGCCAGCGATGCGGCGTGCTTGCCGCTGTCCATGCCCTCGCCCGCCGCTTCGACGCCGATCAGGCGCACTTCTTCGTGGGGGATGTAGGGATGGAAGATGCCCATGGCGTTGGAGCCGCCGCCCACCGACGCCACGACGTAGTCGGGCTGGCGGCCGATGGCCTCGGGCATCTGCGTCAGGCATTCGTTGCCGATGACGGTCTGGAAATCGCGCACCATGCGGGGATAGGGGTCGGGACCCGCCACCGTGCCGATGATGTAGAACGTGTTTTCGATGTTGGTGACCCAGTCGCGCATGGCTTCGTTCAGCGCGTCCTTCAGGGTGCGCGAACCGGAAGTCACGGGCACCACGGTCGCGCCCAAGAGCTTCATGCGGTAGACGTTGGAGGCCTGGCGGCGCACGTCTTCGCTGCCCATGTAGACCACGCATTCCATGCCGTAGCGGGCCGCGACGGTGGCGGTGGCCACGCCGTGCTGGCCCGCGCCGGTTTCGGCGATGACGCGCGGCTTGCCCATGCGCTTGGCCAGCAGGGCCTGGCCGATGCAGTTGTTGATCTTGTGCGCGCCGGTGTGGTTCAGGTCTTCGCGTTTGAACCAGATCTGAGCGCCGCCAACCAGCTCGGACCAGCGCCGGGCGTGGTAGACGGGGCTGGGCCGGCCCACGAAATGCTTGAGTTCGTAGTTGAACTCTTCCAGGAAGGCGGGATCGACCCGATAACGGTCATAGGACGCGCGCAGTTCATCGAGCGCGTGCATCAGCGTTTCCGCCACGAAAACACCGCCATAAGGCCCGAAATGGCCCTTGGCATCCGGAAAGTCGTAAGGTTTCACCAAAGCATCTCCCCCGGCATCGCGGCAGGCCACTGCCGGCCGCAAATCCGGTTTGCAACCCGTCATTTTACCTGACGCGGACGGCACCGGCGTGCCGCCCGCCCCCAGGAGGTCCGCTCGTCAGAGGGACTGCCCCATGCGGCGCAGGAAGGTTTCGCAGGCGGCAAGCTGGTCCAGCGCCACGTATTCGTTGGGCTTGTGGGCCTGTTCGATGTGGCCGGGGCCGCAGACCACCGTGGGAATGCCGATCCCCTGGAAAAGCCCCGCCTCGGTGCCGTAGGCCACCTTGCGCGTGGCGCGGTCTTCGGTCAGCGCGCGCACGAGCTGGGTGATGGCGGCGTCTTCCGAGGCTTCCAGGGCGGGCGCGGCGGCGCCGGTCTCGATTTCGATGCTGGCGCCGTCGAATTCGGCCTTCATCTTCGGCAGCAGCTCTTCGCGCACGTATTTTTCGACTTCGGCCTGGATGTCGTCGGGACGCATGCCCGGCAGATTGCGGAATTCGTAGGTGAATTCGCACAGTTCGGGAATGGTGTTGACCGCGATGCCGCCCCGGATCTGGTTGGTGGTCATCGTGGAGAACGGCACGTCGTAGAACTGATCGTAGGGGCCGTTGGCCTTGAAGCTGTCCGCGAGATCGCGGATGCGGCAGATCAGGCGAGCGGCGTATTCGATGGCGTTGCAGCCGCGGGGCGTGAGCGAGGAATGCGCCGCCTTGCCGTGGACCTTGCAACGGAAGAGATTGATGCCCTTGTGGGCCACCACGACCTGCATGCCGGTCGGTTCGCCCACGACGCAGCCCTCGGGACGGATGCCGCGTTCGTGCAGGTCGGCCAGCATGTAAGGCGCGCCCGCGCAGCCGACTTCCTCGTCGTAGGAGAACGCCAGGTGGATGGGCTTCTTGCGCGGCATGGCCATGAATTCCGGCACCAGAGCCAGGGATCCGGCAATGAAGCCCTTCATGTCGCAGCTGCCGCGGCCATAGAGCAGACCGTCTTTTTCGACGAGTTTGAACGGGTCCGTGCTCCAGTCCTGGCCGTCCACGGGCACCACGTCGGTGTGGCCCGACAGGACGATGCCGCCCTGCTGGTTGCCGTCTTGCGCCGGCAGCGTGGCAAAGAGGTTGGCCTTGGTGCGCTCGGGGTTGTGCGCCAGCCATGCCTCGACGCCCTGGCCCTTGAGCCAGTCACGGACGGTTTCGATCAGGGCAAGATTGGAATTGCGGCTGGTGGTGTCAAAGCCAACCAGCGTTTCCAGCCAGGTGCGCGCGTTCATGTCGCTACTCTCGTGGGGAAAAGACGCAGTGTAAAGCCAGGCAGCGGCCGCGTCTCGGGCCCCTTGCGGACGATTGCCGGGACGGCTGGGGCGGCACCGCCTAGAATGTCGGCCGGATTTTAAAAAGCCCCCAAGGAGATCCCGTGCAGCACAAAGCAGTCCCCACACGCAACATCGTGGCAGCGGTAATCGGCAACGCCCTCGAATGGTATGACTTCCTGGTGTTCGCGTTCATGACGCCGATCATCGCCAAATTGTTCTTTCCCACGGACCCCAGCGTCCCCGGCAGCGAACTGAACGCCATCCTTATGACCACCGCCATCTTCGGCGTCGGGTTCTTCATGCGCCCGGTGGGCGGCATCATCCTGGGCCTGTACGGCGACCGCAAGGGCCGCAAGGCCGCCATGGTGCTGGTGACCTCGCTGATGGCCGTGTCCATCGCGCTGATCACGGTGGCGCCCACCTACCACGCGGCCGGCATCCTGGCGCCGATCTTCATCCTCATCGCTCGCCTGCTGCAAGGCTTCTCGGCCGGCGGCGAGTTCGGCACGTCGACGGCGCTGCTGATCGAAATGGCGCCCAACGGCAAGCGCGGCTTCTATGGCTCGTGGCAGATGGCGGGCCAGATGCTGGCACTGCTGATTGGCGCGGCCTGCGGCACGCTGATCACCGAGTTCTTCACCGAGCAGCAGATCGCCGACTGGGCGTGGCGCCTGCCGTTCGCCTTCGGCCTGGTGATCGTGCCGATCGCCATCTATATCCGCCGCAACGTCGACGAAACGGACGCCTTCAAGCAGATGAAGGAAGCCGACCGCCAGGCCGCCGAGCGCGGCGAGGTCAAGCGCCTGTCGCTGGGTCAGATGCTGCGCACCCACACGCGCGAGACGCTGATCGGCGTGGGCCTGGTGGTGACGGCCACGGTGTCCATCTACATCACCTTCACGTATCTGGTCACCTATTCGACCAAGGTGCTGATGCTGCCGCTGAACCAGACCTTCCTGGTGCAGATGGCGGGCGCGGCGCTGATGGTGGTGTTGACCCCGTTCATGGGCGCCTGGTCCGACCGCATCGGCCGCCGTCCGCTCGTGATCGGCTCGCTGATCGGCTACCTGATCGTGCTGTACCCGCTGTACTTCTGGCTGTCGGACGCGCCGTCGATCGGCCGCCTGCTGACCGTGCAGGTCGTGGTCTGCATTTTCGTGTCGGCGTTTTTTGGTGTGTTCAGCACGGTGATGGCCGAGCTGTTCCCGGCGCGCGTGCGTTCGGTGGGCCTGTCGCTGGCCTATAACGTGGCCGTGATGATCTTTGGCGGGTTCGCGCAGTTCATCGTGACCTGGCTCATCAAGACCACCGGCTCGCCCATGGCGCCCGCCTACTACGTGATGTTTGGTGTGGCCCTGGGCCTGGTTGCCGCGTTCTACATGCGTGATCGCGCGCATGAAGACCTGGAGCACTGAGGCCTGAACCGCCCGCCCCGCGTTGTTCAGCGCGCGGGGCAATCTCCGGCAGCGGCGCCGCTGCCGGACACCCCTCTAGCGGCGCGTCGCCGACGACACGCCTGGCACTTCGGCCAGCGCATCGAGCGCGCGCGACAGCGATTCGCCGCCGCGCACTTCCACCGTGAACACCATGTGGGCCAGCGACTGCTTGCTCTGCGTGTTCACGCCCACCACGTTAAGGCGCAGGCGCGCAAACACTTCGGACAGGTCGCGCAAGAGGCCCGACCGGTCGTGCGCGCGCACGCTGATGTCGACCGGATAGAAGGTATCGGCGGTTTCGCCCCACGCCACCTCGATGACGCGTTCGGGCTCGCGTGCGGCCAGCGCCAGGTAGCTGTGGCAGTCGCGGCGGTGGATGGACACGCCGCGACCGCGCGTCACGAATCCGGAGATCGCATCCGGCGGCGCGGGACGGCAGCAGCGGGCAAGCTGCGTCAACAGCGACCCCACCCCGACCACCAGCACGCCGCTCTTGCCGCTTTTCTCGGCGCTGCCCGCGCTGGCGTGGCGCAGCGCGGCCGGCGTGGGCTCGGCCGCGGGCGCCGGCTGCTGGAACACCGCATCGATCTGGCGCAGGCTGAATTCTTCCTTGGCCGCGGCAACGTACAGGTCGTCGGCGCGGGCAAAGCCCAGGTTCTGGGCCAGCTGTTCCAGATTGATGGCCGTCTTGCCCAGACGCTGCAGTTCCTTTTCGACGAGCGCCTGGCCCTGCGTGATGCGTTGCTGCAGTTCAATGGCGTTGAACCACATGCGCACCTTGGCGCGTGCGCGGGGGCTGGCCAGAAAGCCCAGCTGCGGATTGAGCCAGTCGCGCGACGGGCCGCCGGACTTGGCGGAGATGATCTCCACGGTCTGTCCGGTGGACAGATGCGTCTGCAGCGGCACCATCTGCCCATCGACGCGCGCGCCACGACAGCGATGCCCCAGGTCGGTATGCAGGTGGTAGGCAAAATCCACCGGCGTGGCGCCGGCGGGCAGCTCGATCACGCGCGCCTGGGGCGTCAGCACATAGATGCGCTCGTCGGTGTGCGCGGGCGCCGCCACCGCGCCGCGGCTCTTGCCTGCGGCGGCCCTGCCCGAGGCGGGCTTGGCCGGCTCGGGCGGCGTGTCCGCGCCGCCCTCGACTTCGCTGTTCCAGGCCAGCAACTGGCGCATCCAGGCAAGCTGCCGGTCGTATTCGCTGGAGGCGGCCACCTGGCCGCCCTTGGCGCCCGCTTCCTTGTAGCGCCAGTGCGCGGCCATCCCGTATTCGGCGAACTGATGCATCTCGCGCGTGCGGATCTGCACTTCGAAGGGGCGGCCATCGTCATCGGTGACCACCGTGTGCAGGGACCGGTAGCCGTTGGGCTTGGGCCGCGAGATGTAGTCGTCGAATTCCTCGGACAGCGGCGTCCACATCTCGTGCACCATGCCCAGCGCCGTGTAGCACGCGCGCACGTCGTCGACGATGACGCGCAGCGCCCGCAAGTCGTACATCTGCGAGAAGTCCAGGCGCTTGACGCGCATCTTGTTCCAGATGCTGTAGATGTGCTTGGGCCGGCCGCTGACCTCGGCCTGGATGCCGCTTTTGGCCAGGGCTTGTTGCAGGCGAGCGATGGCGCCGGCGATGAAGGCCTCGCGCTCGACCCGCTTTTCTTCCAGCAGGCGGGCGATGTGCTTGTACTTTTCGGGCTCAAGAAACCGGAAGGACAGGTCTTCCATTTCCCATTTGATCTGCCAGATGCCCAGCCGGTTGGCCAGCGGCGCGTACAGGTCCAGGGTCTCGCGGGCAAAGTCGGGCGAGCACGGGGCCTTGGTTTCGGCGTGCCAGCGCAGCGTGCGCAGCCGCGATGCCAGCCGCATCAGCACGATGCGCAGGTCGGCGGCCATGGCCAGCAGCATCTTGCGCTGCATTTCCTTTTGCGAGCCGCTAACCGCGGCGGCGTCGCTGGCCTGGCGGGCCACCACGCCCAGGCGCAGCAGGGCGTAGGCGCCCTGCACCAGCCGCGCGACCTCCGTGCCAAAGGCAACGGCGATGGGGTCGTTTCGCAGGGACGGCGCGGGGGCCATCAGGTCGGTGGGCAGCGCGGCCAGGAGCGCGGCGGTGCGCGTGGCCGCGTCGGTGTGCATGGCCGCCAGGATACGGACCACGCCGGCGCCGTGGCCGGCCAAGGGCTCGCCCGTGAGGGCGTTCTGGCCGTGGAAACGCGGCTCGGCCCAGGCGACGGCCCGGTCCAGCAACGTCAGGCCATCGGCATCCAGGCCCGCCCCGGCTTCCTGCCGCCAGGAAGCGTCGAATGGCGAAGGCGCATCGGGAACAGGCGGGGCGGACATGACGGGCGTAGCACAGGTATCTGGTTGAATATCCCGACACTCTACACTAGGGTTCAATCACCCTGAACACCCTGCCGCATCCCGGCATATGGAAGGAACCAAAGCTTATGTTGCGCTGGCTGAAGGGGCGCGGCGCCCGCCCGTCCGAGGTCGCCGAAATGCAGGCCCGCATCCCGCCCGAACTGTGGCGGCGGGTGCTGGACACCTATCCGTTTCTGGCCGTGCTGACGCAGGACGAAGCCGCCCAGCTGCAGTCGCGCGCCGCGTGGCTGCTCGCCAGCAAGACCATCAACGGCGCGCAGGGACTGGAGGTCTCGGACTTCATGCGGCTATCCATCGCCGCGCAGGCCTGCCTGCCCATCCTGAACCTCACGCCCGAGCTGTACGAAGGCTGGGACGAGATCATCGTGTATCCCGCCAGCTTCCGCATTCCGCGCTCGCGTCAGGACGAGGACGGCGTGGTCCACGAGTACATCGAGGACGCCGCGGGCGAAGCCTGGGAAGGCGGGCCGCTGGTCCTGTCCTGGGAGGACACGCAGTTGTCCGAAGGCGGCTTTAACGTGGTCATCCACGAATTTGCCCACAAGCTGGATCTGCGCTCGGGTTTCGCGGACGGCATGCCGTCGTTGTCGGCGCACCCCGAGATCCAGCCGCGCTCGTGGCGCCAGGTGCTGGACGACAGCCTGGACCGCTTCATTGCGGCGGTCGACGCCGTGGAGGCGGCGATCCCGCGCGACGTGGACCCCGAGAGCGAGGAAGCGGACGCCTGGTACGGGCAGCTGCCGATGGATCCCTACGCGGCCACGGACGAAGGCGAGTTCTTTGCCGTCAGTTCGGAGCACTTCTTCGTGGATCCCCATCCCATGCAGCAGGCCTTGCCCGAGTGGTATGCGATGCTGCGGGCGTATTACCGGCAGGACCCGGCGGAGCGGTACGCATGAAGGAATTGCTGATCGTCTGGCATTCGCGCACGGGTGCGGCACAGCAGATGGCGCGCGCCGCCGCGCGCGGGGCCACTGAAGCGGCGGCCGCGCTGGAGCAGCCGGACGATCTGCGCGTTACGTTGATGCGCGCGCAGGATGCCGGCGACGACGCTCTGCTGGCCAGCCACGGGTTCCTTTTCTGCGCCCCCGAAAACCTCGCCAGCCTGAGCGGCGAGATGAAGGAGTTCTTTGATCGCAACTACTACGCGGTGCTGGACCTCCTGCAGGGACTGCCCTACGCGGCAATGATCAGCGCGGGCAGCGACGGCGCGGGCGCCGCCCGGCAGGTCGAACGCATCTGCACCGGCTGGCGGCTGACCCCGGTCGCGCCCGCCGTCATCGTGAACCTGGGCGCCCAGACCGCCGCGCAGATCCTGGCGCCCAAGACCGTGCCGCCGGCGGATCTGGCGCGTTGCGAGGAACTGGGCGGTCTGCTGGCGGGCATCATGCTGATGGGCGCGTAACGCGGCGGGGGTAGCTGACATCCAAGCAAAGAAAAAGCCCTCGGCGTTGGCCAGAGGGCTTTTCTGGGTGCCGGACGAGGCCGGCATTCAGACTGCGTGCCTCACAGGGCGGCCGTCACCACGATCTCGACCTTGTAGTCGGGGTTGGCGAGGCGGGCCTCGACGGTGGCGCGGGGGGGCGAGTTGCCGTCGGCAACCCATGCGTCCCAGGCCTTGTTCATGCCGTCGAATTCCTTCATGTTGGCCACGTAGATCTGGGCCATCAGGATCTTGGTCTTGTCGGTGCCGGCTTCGGCCAGCAGACGGTCGATCGTGGCGAGCACTTGCTCGGTCTGGCCCGTGATGTCCAGCGTGGCATCGTCCGGCACCTGGCCCGCCAGGTAGGCAACGCCGTTGTACACGGCCATGTCCGACAGGCGCTTGGTCACGTGAAAGCGCTTGATGCTGCTCATGAGAATTCCCCTAGAGTCGAGTGGTTTGGTTGGAACTGTGTAACGCTGCCCGCGCGCGACGCCGGGGCGTCGTCAGGCAGGCGGCAACTGGAAAACCTGGCGCAGATAGGCCAGGTAGGCGGGATCGTCGCACATCGTCTTTTCGGGCGCATCCGACACCTTGGCCACCGGCTGGCCATTGCAGCGGACCATCTTCATGACGATCTGCAGCGGCTCGTGGCCCAGGTCGTTGGTGAGATTGGTGCCGATGCCGAACGACACCTTGCAGCGGCCCGAGAACTGGCGCGCCAGCTCGATGGCGCGCGGGAAGGTCAGCGCATCCGAGAACACCAGCGTCTTGGCGCGCGGATCGACGCGGTTCTTGCGGTAGTGCTCGAGCAGACGCTCGCCCCAGATGAAGGGATCGCCGGAATCGTGGCGCGCGCCGTCAAAAAGCTTGCAGAAATACATGTCGAAGTCGCGCAGGAACGCATCCATGCCGTAGACGTCCGACAGCGCGATGCCGAGGTCGCCGCGGTACTCCTTGGCCCAGACCTCCAGCGCGAACACCTGCGAATCGCGCAGCCGCGGACCGAGCGCCTGGCAGGCCTGCAGATATTCGTGGCCCATGGTGCCCAGCGGCAGCACGTCGTGTTCCTTGGCAAGCAGCACGTTGCTGGTGCCCGCAAAGTGCGGACCCATCTCGGCTTTCATGGTGGAGACGATTTCTTCGTGCCAGGCCTTGGAGAAGCGGCGCCGCGTGCCGTATTCGGCCACGCGGAAATCCGCCAGCGCGGGATCGTCCAGCACCAGGTGCATCTTGGACTGCAGGCGCTTGCGGCCCTCTTCCCAGTCCGGATGCTTGCGGGTGTTTCGGAAATAGACCTCGTTGACGATGGCCAGCACGGGGATCTCGAACAGGATCGTGTGAAGCCACGGCCCCTTGACCTCGATGCTGATTTCGCCGGGGCCTTCGCCTTCGCTGATGTGAATGCAGCGCTCCGGCATGTGGAACAAACCGAGGAAATCAACGAAGTCGCTTTTGATAAAGCGCAAGCTGCCGAGATATTTAAGCTCGTCTTCCGTGAAGCGCAACTGACATAGCTGATGCACTTCGTCGCGGATTTCATCCAGATAGGGGCGCAAATCCACGCCTTGCGTCCGGCATTTGTACCGGTACTCGACCTGGGCAGCCGGGAAGTGATGCAGCACCACTTGCATCATGCTGAATTTATACAGGTCGGTGTCGAGCAGCGAAGTAATAATCATGATTGCGCGTTTCGTTTCGCGACACCATAGCATGAAGCAGCGGGCCCTCGACACGATGGGCCACGCTGTCAATACGGGTATTGCCGGCACATCGGCGCGGCATTGGGTAAAATCCGCCCATTAAGACACATCTGCCGCCGATCCCCGGAGTACCTGAATGACCCACGTAGTCACCGAAAACTGTATCAAGTGCAAGTACACCGATTGCGTCGACGTGTGCCCGGTGGACTGTTTTCGTGAGGGTCCGAACTTCCTCGTGATCGACCCCGACGAATGCATCGATTGCGCGGTCTGCATCCCCGAATGCCCGGCCAACGCGATCTACGCCGAAGAAGACGTGCCGCAGGACCAACTCAATTTCATCGCGCTGAACGCCGAACTCTCCCCGGAATTCGCCAGCATCAGCCGCGCCAAGAAGCCCCTGCCCGACGCCGACGAATGGAACGGCAAGCAGGACAAGCTGCAATACCTGGAAAAGTAATCCACGGGCGCCGGCCGCACGCCGGACCGGCGCTTTCCGTGCGATGTCCCGATGACCGACGACTCCAAATACACGCGCCAGACCATCGCCAGCGTCCACACCTGGGTGCCGGACAAACTGTTCTCCGTGCGCGTGACGCGGGACGAGGCCTTCACGTTCGTGCCAGGCCAGTTCGCCCGGGTGGGTCTGCCCGGCGCTGAAGACCCTGACGGCGCGCCCACGATCTGGCGCGCCTATTCCATGGTCTCGGCCCCGCATGAGCCCTGGCTGGAGTTCTATTCCATCGTTGTCCCTGACGGGCTGTTCAGTCCGCGCATGGCGCGTCTGCAGCCCGGCGATGCGCTTTACGTCGAAAAGGCCCCCTACGGCTTTCTGACGCTGGAGCGCTTTGCGCCCGGCGGCGACCTGTGGCTGCTGGCCTCGGGCACCGGTCTGTCGGCCTACCTGTCCATCCTGCGCGACCCGGCCGTCTGGCGCGCTTACCGCCGCATCGTCCTGGTGCACGGCGTGCGCACCGCGGCCGAACTGGCCTATCGCGACGAAATTGAGTCCTGGCGCCGCGATCCGGCCCTGGCCGAGATGTTTGCCGCCGACCCCGGCAAGCTCGTCTACCTGCCCATCGCCACGCGCGAAGCCATGCCCGGCATGCCGCAAGCGCGCATCACCACGCTGATCGCCGATGGCCGCCTTGAGCAGCTGGCCGGCCAGCCGCTGGATCCCGAAACCGCCAAGGTCATGCTCTGCGGCAACCCCGCCATGCTGGCCGAGGCACGAAAATTGCTGGGTGATCGGGGATTCAAGCCGGGACGCCGCGGCATTCCGGGCAACCTGGCAGTAGAAAACTACTGGTGATCCCGCACTGCATGGCGTAGTGCATAAATCCACCTTTTGGCGTCACCGCAAGGCATGAACGCGGCCCTAAACTGGTGCGAAACACATGACGGGTCGCTTTTTAGCAACAAAATCAGGCACTTTGCCTGACATTCTTCAGTCTGATTGGAAATATCGTTACGCCTCGGAGCAATAATCGGGGCACACGCTCGACCCAGAAGGACTTCCCCGAAATGCTGTACCAATTGCACGAAATGCAGCGCGCCTTCCTGACTCCGTTCGCTGCATTCACGGACGCCGGTTCTCAGCTGTTCTCCAGCCCCTACAGCCCGCTCGCCTATACCCCGATTTCGCGCCAGATGGCCGCCGGGTATGAGCTGATGACCCGTATCGGCAAGGAATACCAGAAGCCCGCCTGGAATCTTCCCACCACCCAGATCGGCGGCAAGTCCGTGCGCGTGATCGAAGCCGTGGCCATGGACAAGCCGTTCTGCCGCCTGGTGCACTTCCAGCGCGACGTGCGCCTGGCTGGCAAGAACGATCCCAAGGTGCTGCTGGTGGCCCCGCTTTCCGGGCACCACGCCACCCTGCTGCGCGACACCGTGCGCGCCCTGCTGCCCAACCACGACCTCTATGTGACCGACTGGGTCGACGCGCGCATGGTGCCGCTGTCGGCCGGGCCGTTCCATCTGAACGACTACGTGCGCTACGTGCAGGACTTCATCCGCCACCTGGGCCCGGACGTGCACGTCATTTCCGTGTGCCAGCCCACGGTGCCGGTGCTGGCCGCCGTGTCCCTGATGGCGTCCGCCAACGATCCCTGCCAGCCGCGCAGCATGGTGATGATGGGCGGTCCCATCGACCCGCGCCAGTCGCCCACGCAGGTCAACCGCCTGGCCACGACCAAGCCCTATGCCTGGTTCGAGAACCAGGTGATCCACCCCGTTCCGCCCCGCTATCCGGGGGCCGGCCGCCGGGTCTATCCGGGCTTCCTGCAACATGCGGGATTCATGGCCATGAATCCGGACCGCCACATGAAGTCGCATTACGACTTCTACCTGGACCTGCTGCGAGGCGACGACAGCGATGCCGAAGCGCACCGCCGGTTCTACGACGAATACAACGCGGTGCTGGACATGCCGGCCGAGTTCTACCTGGACACGATCCGCATGGTGTTCCAGGAGTTCGCGCTGCCCGGCGGCACCTGGGAAGTGGACGGCAAGCTGGTGCGCCCGGCCGACATCAAGGACGTGGCCCTGTTCACCATCGAAGGCGAACTGGACGACATTTCCGGCCAGGGCCAGACGCGCGCGGCCATCACGCTTTGCAAGAGCATTCCGGCCGACCGCAAGGCGCACTACACCGCGCCGAACTGCGGCCACTACGGCATTTTCTCGGGCCGCCGGTGGCGCGAAATGATCTGTCCTAAAATTGCCGAGTTCATCCGGCAATCGGCTTGAGGACGGCGCCGCGCCGTCCATCCGGCGGGGCACGGGCGTAAGCCCGGCGCCGCCTGCAGCCTGATCCGTATCCCCGGGGCCCGAGCGGCCCCTTTTCATTACTGGCTTTACATGTCCTGTCGCTCATTAGCCGACCGCGTTGACGCCTTGCTGCCTCAGACGCAATGCACCAAATGCGGTTACGACGGCTGCCGGCCCTATGCCGAGGCCATCGCCCAGGGCGCCGCGCCGATCAACCGCTGTCCGCCCGGCGGCGAGGACGGCGTCGCCGCCTTGTCCGCGCTGCTCGGCACGCCCCTGCTGCCGCTCGATCTGTCACGCGGGGAACCCGGCCCGCTGCTCGTCGCGCGCATCGACGAATCGCATTGCATCGGCTGTACGCTGTGCATCCAGGCCTGTCCGGTCGACGCCATCGTCGGCGCCAACAAGCACATGCACACCGTGCTGGACGATTGGTGCACCGGCTGCGACCTGTGCGTGGCGCCCTGTCCCGTCGACTGCATCGAGATGGTGCCGGCCGGGCGCGCATGGACCAGCGAGGACGCCGCCGTCAGCCGCGAGCGTCATCGCCGTCATCAGGCGCGCGCCGAGCGCCTGGCTGTCGACAACGCGCGCCTGATGGCACCGGACGTGCCCGAAGCGCCCGCGCCCGTGGCGCCCGCCGCCGAGGATGCGCAAAAGGAAGACCGCAAGCGCTCCGCCATCGAATCCGCGCTGGCCCGCGCCCGGGCCCGCCGCAATCCCACGCAGTCATGAACGCCGCCAGACGTCGAGAGATCTTCGCCCGCCTGAAGGCGGCCAACCCTACCCCCACCACCGAACTGGAATATGCCACGCCGTTCCAGTTGCTGATCGCCGTGCTGCTTTCGGCACAGGCGACCGACAAGTCGGTCAACATCGCCACGCGCAAGTTCTTCCCGCAGTACGGCACGCCCGAAGCCCTCTTGGCGCTGGGCGAGGAAGGGCTTGCCGACTACATCAAGACCATCGGCCTGTTTCGCACCAAGGCCAAGAACGCGATCGCCACCTGCAAGATCCTGATCGAGCAGCACGGCGGCCGGGTGCCGCAAACGCGCGAGGCCCTGGAAGCCCTGCCCGGCGTCGGCCGCAAGACGGCCAACGTGGTGCTCAACACCGCGTTCGGACAGGCAGCCATGGCGGTGGACACGCATATATTCCGCGTTTCAAATCGCACCGGCATCGCGCCCGGAAAAAACGTGCTGGAAGTCGAGCAAAAACTCATGAAGTTCGTGCCCAGCGAATATCTGCTGGACGCGCATCACTGGCTTATCCTGCACGGCCGCTACGTTTGCGTGGCGCGCAAGCCGAAGTGCCCGCAGTGCGGCATTTCCGACCTCTGCGAATTCAAGCAGAAAACGCCTGCCTGAAACCTGCGCGCGGGTATTCACCTGCGATTATGCGAGCGGAAAACCGGGTTTTCCCTCGCCTTTTGCCGCGTGACATCTTGATGACGATCAACGCGTAATTGCTGCAATGCATTTGCATATTGGGAGCCCATTCTCCCCATAAGCACACTGCATTGTCGGCATGCCGACAATTGGCCTTTCCGCAGTGCAAAACCTATGACAAACCCTCATGGAATTTTGATTGCGACGTCCGCATACTCGCCGGCAACTCATAAGAAAACTGAGCACGCAAACAGTTTTCAAACCCTGCGGGGGCCTGACGCAATGACGCCGGGCGGAGACCATATAAATACAACGCTGGTGCAGCGAACATGGATGACACAATCCTGGAGACAAAAGGCCTCACCAAGGAGTTCCGCGGCTTTGTCGCGGTCAACGGGGTCGATTTGCGTATCAAGCGGGGCGAGATTCATGCCTTGATCGGGCCTAACGGCGCGGGCAAGACCACATGCTTCAACCTGCTGACCAAATTCCTCGCTCCCACGTCGGGCAGCATCAGGTTCAATGGCATCGACATCACCGGCGAGCGGCCCGCGCAGATCGCGCGGCGCGGCATCATCCGGTCGTTCCAGATCTCGGCGGTGTTCCCGCACCTGACCGTGCTCGAGAACGTGCGGATCGGCCTGCAGCGCAAGACCGGCCTGTCCTATCACTTCTGGCAAAGCGACAAGCGGCTCGCCTCCTTGAACGAGCCGGCGCGCGCGCTGCTTGAACAGGTGGACCTGGGCGGCTTTGCCGACGAGACCACAGTCAACCTGCCGTACGGCCGCAAGCGCGCGCTCGAGATCGCCACCACGCTGGCGATGGAGCCCGAGCTGATGCTGCTGGACGAACCCACCCAGGGCATGGGCCACGAAGACGTGGACCGCGTCACGCAATTGATCAAGCGCGTGAGCGCCGGGCGCACCATCCTCATGGTGGAACACAACATGAACGTCGTGTCCTCCATCGCCAACACCATCACCGTGCTGGCGCGCGGATCGGTGCTGGCCGAAGGTTCCTACGCCGAAGTCTCCCGCCATCCGGCCGTGATGCAGGCTTACATGGGCACGACCGACGGCGAACTTCAAGGAGCGCACGCATGAGCACCCCCGCACTCGAAATCTCGGGCTTGCACGCCTGGTACGGGGAATCGCATATCCTGCACGGCGTGGACATGCGCGTTGGACAAGGCGAGGTCGTCACGCTGCTGGGCCGCAATGGCGCCGGCCGCACCACGACGCTGCGCGCCATCCTGGGCCTGACCGGTTCGCGCAAGGGCTCGGTCCGCATCCATGGCACCGAGGCCATCGACCTGCCCACTTACAAGATTGCCCACCTGGGCGTGGGCTATTGCCCCGAGGAACGCGGCATCTTCGCCAGCCTGTCTTGCGAAGAGAACCTGCTGCTTCCGCCGGTCGTGGGCTCGCTTGGCGGCGGCATGTCGCTGGCCGAGATCTACGACATGTTCCCCAATCTGCAGGAACGCCGCAATTCCCCGGGCACGCGCCTGTCGGGCGGCGAACAGCAGATGCTGGCCGTGGCGCGCATCCTGCGCACCGGCGCAAACCTGCTGCTGCTCGACGAAATCTCCGAAGGCCTCGCGCCCGTCATCGTGCAGGCGCTGGCCCGCATGATCACGGCGCTCAAGCAGCGGGGCTACACCATCGTCATGGTGGAACAGAATTTCCGCTTCGCCGCGCCGCTGGCCGACCGCTTCTACGTCATGGAGCACGGCCAGATCGTCGAGCACTTCGAAGCTGCCGAACTTTCAGAAAAACAGGACACGCTCAACGAACTGTTGGGCGTCTAAAGCAACCTGTGTCATCCGCCGGAACCCCGGCAAACACCACACCGTAGGGAAGAGGAGTCATCCCATGAAGCTGCACACCATCACTGCTGCACTGGCCATGGCGGGCCTGGGATTCGCGGGGGCAACCGCCCACGCTCAAGGTATCTCCGACGATGTCATCCGCATCGGATTCATCACCGACATGTCGGGCGTTTACTCCGACATCGACGGCAAGGCGGGCCTGGAAGCCGTGCGCATGGCGGTCGAGGACTTCGGCGGCACGGTCAACGGCAAGAAGATCGAAATCGTCTCCGCCGACCACCAGAACAAGGCCGACGTCGCTTCGGCCCGCGCCCGCGAATGGTTCGACCAGCAGAAGGTCGACGTCATCATCGCCGGCACCAACTCGGCCACCAGCCTGGCCATGGCGGCCGTGGCCGCTGAAAAGAAGAAGCCCTTCATCGCGGTGGGTGCCGGTTCGTCCGACCTGACCAACGCCCAATGTTCGCCTTACACCGTGCACTACGCCTACGACACCGTGGCGCTGGCGCGCGGCACCGGCTCGGCAGTGGTGAAGGACGGCGGCAAGAGCTGGTTCTTCCTGACTGCGGACTACGCGTTCGGCCACGCGCTGGAACGTGACACGATGGCGGTCGTCAAGGCCGCGGGCGGCGAAGTGAAGGGCCAGGTGCGCGCACCGCTGGGCGCTTCGGACTTCTCGTCGTTCCTGCTGCAGGCGCAGGCCTCCAAGGCGCAGATCCTGGGCATGGCCAACGCCGGCGGCGACACCATCAACACGGTCAAGGCCGCCAACGAATTCGGCGTCACCAAGACGATGAAGCTGGCCGGCCTGCTGGTGTTCATCAACGACGTGCACTCGCTCGGCCTGGACGCCACCAAGGGCATGTACCTGACCGACGGCTGGTACTGGGATCAATCCGACGCCTCGCGCGCCTGGTCCAAGAAGTTCGAGTCCAAGGTCGGCCGCAAGCCGTCCATGCTGCAGGCGGGCGATTACTCGTCGGCGATGTTCTACCTGAACGCCGTCAAGGCCACCGGCTCGGATAACGGCGACGACGTGATGAAGTGGATGAAGTCGAACAAGGTGAACGACTTCTTCGCCCAGGGCGGCGTCGTGCGCGAGGACGGCCGCATGGTCCACGACATGTACCTGATGCAAGTGAAGACCCCGGCCGAATCCAAGGGCCCGTGGGACTACTACAAGGTGGTGGCGACGCTGCCTGGCGACGAGGTCTACACCAAGTTGTCCGAGTCCACCTGCAAGCTGGTCAAGAAATAAACCGCCGCATGTGATCCCGGATGCGGTCCGGGCCGACAGCCCGGCCGCATCCTTCCTGACTAGCTCGCTTCCTTCCGTACCGCGCAGGACTTTCACACGATGACTGACATTTTCGGCATCCCCATACAGGCCTTGTTCGGCCAGCTGTTACTGGGCCTGGTCAACGGTTCCTTCTATGCAATGCTGTCGCTCGGACTCGCCGTCATCTTCGGGCTGCTCAACGTCATCAACTTCGCCCACGGCGCTCTCTACATGCTGGGCGCCTTCGTCGCATGGATGGGGCTGTCGTACTTTGGCCTGAATTACTGGATCATGCTGATCCTGGCGCCGCTGATCGTGGGCCTGTTCGGCATCATCATCGAAAAGCTGCTGCTCAAGCACCTTTACAAGCTCGACCACCTGTACGGGCTGCTGCTCACCTTCGGGCTGACGCTGCTGATCGAAGGGCTGTTCCGCAGCTTCTACGGCGTGTCGGGCCAGCCCTATCCCACGCCCGAGGCCCTGCGCGGCGCGACCAACCTGGGTTTCATGATCCTGCCGAACTACCGTGGCTGGGTCGTGGCGGCATCGATCATCGTCTGCTTTGCCACGTGGTACGTCATTGAACGCACCCGCCTGGGCGCCCTGCTGCGCGCCGGCACCGAGAATCCGCGCCTTGTGGAATCCTTCGGCGTGAATGTGCCCCGCATGATCACGCTGACTTATGGGTTCGGCGTGGCGCTGGCGGGCTTTGCCGGGGTGCTGGCCGCGCCGGTGCTGCAGATCTCGCCGCTGATGGGATCGAACCTCATCATCGTCGTGTTCGCGGTGGTCGTGATCGGCGGCATGGGCTCCATTCTTGGCGCCATCGTCACCGGGTTGGGCCTGGGCGTGATCGAAGGCCTGACCAAGGTGTTCTGGCCCGAAGCGTCCAGCACGGTCGTCTTCATCATCATGGCCATTGTTCTGTTGATCCGCCCGGCCGGGCTGTTCGGAAAAGAAAAATGAATCGTCAATTCCTGGGCTATGCGGTCTTGGCCATCGTGGTGGCCTTGCTTCCCTTCGCAGGCGTGTATCCGATCTTCGCCATGAAGGTCATGTGCTACGCCCTCTTCGCGTGCGCCTTCAACCTGCTGCTGGGCTTCACGGGGCTCTTGTCCTTCGGCCACGCCGCCTTTTTGGGCAGCGCGGCCTATGCGGCCGGGCACAGCATGAAGGTCTGGGGCCTGCCCACCGAGCTGGGCCTGCTGTTCGGCGTGGCCGTGGCGGCGCTGCTGGGCCTGGCCATGGGCGCGCTGGCCATCCGCCGCAGCGGCATCTACTTCGCCATGATCACGCTGGCGCTGTCGCAGATGGTGTTCTTCTTCTTCCTGCAGGCCAAGTTCACGGGTGGCGAGGACGGCCTGCAAAGCGTGCCGCGCGGCACGCTGTTCGGGCTGGTCGACCTGTCCAAGGACATCAACCTGTACTACCTGGTGATGGCCATCTTCATCATCGGCTACTTCATCATCTGGCGCACGGTGAACTCGCCCTTCGGGCAGGTGCTGCAGGCGCTGCGCGAAAACGAACCGCGCGCCATCTCGCTGGGTTACGACGTCGACCGCTTCAAGCTGGTGGCCTTCGTGCTGTCGGCCGCCCTGGCGGGCCTCGCGGGCGCCACCAAGACGCTGGTGTTCGTGTCGGCCACGCTGTCGGACGCCACCTGGCAGATGTCCGGGCTGGTGATCCTGATGACGCTGATCGGCGGCCTGGGCACGCTGACCGGTCCGGTGCTGGGCGCGTTCATCGTGGTGCTGCTGGAGAACAAGGTGGGCGACTTCGGCCAGATGATGGCCAACCTGACCGGCGTCGAATGGTTCCTGCGCCTGGGCGAGTCCGTCACCATCGTGAGCGGCCTGATCTTCGTGGTCTGCGTGCTGGCGTTCCGGCGCGGCATCGTGGGCGAGCTGGGCGCGCTCTTCAACCGCCGGCGCGCCGCCCGCGCGTGATCCGACTGATCGGTTGATTGACCCCGGGGCCGCGCATAGCGGCCCCGTTGCATTGGGGCGCGCGGCAGCGCCCCGTACAATGGCAGGCACCCTACTACACAGGTGCCGACCATGCGCATCACGCATCTCGTTCCCGGCCTCGGCGCGCTCGCGCTGGCCGCCGCCGCGGCCCAGGCCGCGCCCGCCGTCCCCGTTTGCGAAGTCGACCGGCCCATCCGTTTCAGCGGACTGAACTGGGAATCCAATCTTGTCCTGGCCGGCATCGAGCGCTTCGTGCTGGAACACGGCTACGGCTGCAAGACGTCTGTTGAAATCGGCGAAACCCTGCCCATGCTGGCCGCGCTGCAACGCGGCGACGTCGATGTCACGCCCGAGGTCTGGCCCGGCCAGATCGAAGGCGCCTGGAAGAAGGCGCTTGCCAGCGGCAAGGTGCTGGGCGTGGGCCACGTCTATGACGCGGGCGAAGGCTGGTATGTGCCGCGCTACACCGTCGAGCGGCACCCGGAGCTCAAGTCCGCCGCCGACCTGGCGCGCTTCAAGGAGGTGTTCGCCGACCCCGAAGACCCGGGCCGCGGACGCATCTACGGATGCCCGGCCGGCTGGGCCTGCGGCACGCTGAACGACAACCTGCTGCGCGCGCTGAAACTGGACAAGGACTATTCGCTGTTCGCGCCCGGCTCCGGCGCCGCGCAGAAGGCCGCCATCGTGTCGGCCTACAAGCGCAAACGCGACATCGTCTTCTACTACTGGACGCCCACGTCGCTGGTTGGCGCGCTGGACCTGGTCAAGCTGGAACTGCCCGCGTTCGACCAGGCGGCCTATACCTGCATGACCGATCCCAAGTGCGCGGACCCCGTGCCCACGCAGTTCAAGCCCAATCCGGTCGTCACCGGCGTGAACGCCGATTTTGCCAAGCAGGCGCCGCGCGTGACCGAGTTCCTGTCCAAGCTGACGGTGCCCGACGAAGCCATCGACGCGACGCTGGGATGGCTGGAAAACGAGGGCAAGGATCCGGAGGACGCCGCGCGCTATTTCCTCAAGCAGTACGCGCCCGTCTGGCGGCAATGGATGCCCGCGGACGTTGCCGATCGCGTGCAGGCGGCACTGGCCAAGGAATAGCAGTCCGGCTCATGTATCCTGGCGATTCGGCGTTCTGGACCCGCTTCGCGCCCGATCGCCAACCCGATTCAAGCTAAGGATGACAATCATGGATGCCTTGTTCTGGCACAACGGTCACTGGACCACTGAAAACCCCAAACTGCTCGGCCCGGCCGACCACGCCTTCTGGATGGCCAGCATGGTCTTTGACGGCGCGCGCGCCTTCCGCGGCCTGACGCCCGACCTGGACCTGCACTGCCAGCGAGTCGTGCGCTCGGCCGAAAAGATGCTGATGAAGCCGCAGATGGCCTGGGAAGAAATCCAGGACCTGTGCCTGCAGGCCGTGGCGCGCTTCCCCGAAGGCTCGGAGCTCTACATCAAGCCCATGTTCTTCTGCGCCGACGGCTTCCTGTTGCCCGACGCCGACAAGACCCAGTTCGTGCTGCATGTGTTCAAGGTGCCGATGCCGGGCGACCAGGGCTTTTCCGCCTGCTTCTCCAGCTTCGCGCGCTCGTGGCCCAACATGGCGCCCACCGACGCCAAGGCATCGTGCCTGTACCCCAACGGCCAACGCGCCATCCGCGAAGCCGCCGAAAAGGGCTTCGACAACGCCATCATGCTGGACGGCGCGGGCAATCTGGCCGAGTTCGCCACCAGCAACCTGTGGCTGGCCAAGGACGGCGTCGTATCCACCCCGGTGGACAACGGCACGTTCCTGAACGGCATCACGCGCCGCCGCGTGCTGGCGCTGCTGAAGGCCGATGGCATCGAGGTCCGGGAACGCAGCCTGACGCGCGCCGACGTCGAAGCTGCCGACGAAGTGTTTTCGTCGGGCAACTACGGCAAGGTGGTGCACGTAAACCGCGTCGAGGACCGTGCGTTGGAATACGGCCCGATTGCGCGGCGTGCGCACCAGCTGTACATGGAGTACGCGGAAAGCACGCGCCGCTGACAACGCAGCTTGACGGCCCGCGCGCACCCCGCGCGGGCCGTCAGGCAAATAACAGCAAGGCGGCGTACGCTGTGGGCTTCCGACCGTGAGGCCCGATCATGCAAAGCAGACGCGAGTTCCTGCGCCACGGCGCCACCCTGACCGGCGCCGCCGCCGCCCTGTCGCTGTTTCCCCCCGCGATCCGCCGCGCGCTGGCCATTCCGGCCAACCGCCGCACCGGCACGATCCGCGATGTCGAGCACATCGTGATCTTCATGCAGGAAAACCGCTCGTTCGACCACTATTTCGGCGGTCTGGCGGGCGTGCGCGGCTTTGGCGACCGTTTTCCCATCCCGGTGCCGGACAGCCCCGATGCCCGGCATCGCACCGTCTGGGCCCAGTACAACGACAAGACGGATGAAGGCGCGCCGCGCACCGTCCTGCCGTACCGGCTGGATACGCGCGAAGCCTACGAGGCCATGCGCGTGGCGAGCACGCCGCACACCTGGTCCAACGCGCAGGACGCCTGGGACGCCGGCCGCATGGGCAACTGGCCCGCCGCCAAGAAGAACCATTCGATGGCCTACTACACGGAAGGCGACCTGCCCTTCCAGTACGCCATGGCCCGCGCCTTCACCGTCTGCGACGCCTACCATTGCTCGTTCACCGGCGGCACCAACACCAACCGCCTGTTCCTGTGGACCGGCACCAATGACGGCCTGGCGCGCGGCAATGGCCCGGCGATGGGCAATGTCTACAACAAGCTCACCGGCGGCGACCCGGCCGGCGCCTACACCTGGACGACCTATCCCGAACGGCTGGAGCGGGCGGGCGTGAGCTGGCGCATTTACCAGAACATGGCGGACAACTATTCGCTCAATCCCACGGCGGGCTTTAAGGCCTATCGCGATGCGTACCAGGAACTGCCGGGTGCGCTGGCGGCGCTCAAGCACAAGGCGCTGGCCACGCGCGACCTGGACCTGCTGCGCCAGGATGTGCTGGACGGCACGCTGCCCCAGGTGTCCTGGATTTGCGCGACCAAGGCGGGCTCCGAACATCCCAGCCCGTCCAGCCCCGCGCAGGGCGCCGACTACACGGCGCGCGTGCTCGACGCGCTGACCGCGAATCCCGCCGTGTGGAGCAAGACGGTGCTGCTGCTGATGTTCGACGAGAACGACGGCTTTTTCGACCACATGCCGCCCCCGGCGCCGCCATCGCGTCTTCCCTCCGGCGAGCTGGCCGGCGCCTCCACGGCCGACACCGCGGGCGAATATCACGAACATCTATCCCGCGTTGAAAAGGACGACACGCGGGCGCATCTGCATGGCGCCTACGGGCTGGGGCCGCGCGTGCCCATGTATGTGCTGTCGCCGTGGACCAAGGGCGGCTGGGTCAACTCGCAGGTGTTCGATCACACGTCGGTGCTGCGCTTCATCGAGCGGCGCTTCGGCGTGGCCGAGCCGAACATCTCGCCATGGCGGCTGGCGGTCTGCGGCGATCTGACCAGCGTGTTCGATTTCGCGGCGCCCGACGACGGCAACCAGCTGCGGGGCCTGCCCGCCACGGCCGAACGCGCGGCCCGCGCGGCCGCGCTGGACGGCACGGTCAAGCCGCCCGCCCCGCTCGACCCCGAGCCCGCCCGCCAACACGCCGGCACACGTGCGTCGCGCACGCTTCCCTATGCGCTGCAGGCTCACGCCCGCGTCCAGGACGATGGCGTCACCTTGCGGTTTGAAAACGTGGGCACGGCGGGCGCGGTGTTTCACGTCTACGACCGGCTGGACCTGGAGCGCGGGCCGCGCCGGTACACCGTGGAGGCCGGCAAGACTCTCGACGGCACGTGGCACGCCGCGCCAGACGGGCGCTATGACCTGTGGGTGCTGGGCCCCAACGGCTTTCACCGGCACTGCGCGGGGCATATCGGGCAGCCGTCGCTGGCGGTCGTGGCGGCTTGCGACGGCGCGGGCGCGCGGCTGCGCGTGTCATTGCATAATCCGGACACCCGGCCGCGCGTCTACCGCATCGACGCCAATGCCTATGGATACCCCGGCGACACCGAAGCCGAGCTGGCTGCCGGCGAATCCCGCGAGCTTGCCTGGGAAATGTCACGCAGCGGCGGCTGGTACGACATCAGCGTGCGCGACATGCAGGATCCGTCCTTTCTGCGCCGCTTTGCGGGGCGCATCGAAACCGGCGCCGACTCGACATCGGATCCCGCGATGGGAGAGGAATTGATAGTGCGATGGACGCCCGTGCCGTGACGCCGCCCTCTGAAAAAGCGGCACCGCCGTGCCGTTCGTCGGCAAGCCCCGCCGTAAAAGAAAACGCCGGCCCCTCGCGGCAGCCGGCGTTCTGGTCTGGCGCGTGGCGTCAGGCCGCTTCGGCGCCCTTGCCCAGCCCCAGGTAGCTTTCGATAACCTTGGGGTCACCAGCCAGCTCGCGCGCCGGGCCATGCAGAATGACCTCGCCGGTTTCCAGCACGTAGCCGTAGTCGGCCACCTGGAGCGCCGCGCGGGCGTTCTGCTCGACCAGCAGGATCGCCACGCCGGTCTCGCGCAGGCGCGCAATGATGTGGAAGATCTCGCGCACGATACGCGGCGCAAGGCCCAGGCTGGGTTCGTCCAGCATCAGGAGCGTGGGCTTGGCCATGAGCGCGCGGCCCACGGCCAGCATCTGGCGTTCGCCGCCCGACAAGGTGCCGGCCTGCTGGGCGCGGCGCTCGCGCAACCGCGGAAACAGGTCGAATACTTCGTTCAACGTGTCGCGCCAGCCGCTTTCGCGGGCGCGGTACCGGCGAAAGCCCCCGAGCAGCAGGTTGTCTTCCACGGACATGGTGCCGAAGAGTTCGCGGCGCTCGGGCACCAGCGACATGCCGGCCGCCACGCGGCGCTCGACCATCCAGCCCGACACGTCCGCGCCGGCGTAATGCACGGCGCCGGCGGCGTGGCCGGTCTGCGGCAGCGAGCCCATGATGGCGTTGAGCATCGTGGACTTGCCGGCGCCGTTGGCGCCGATCACCGTGACGATGCTGCCGGCCGGCACGCTGAGCGAGGCGCCAGCCAGCGCGCCCACTTTGCCGTAGCGGGCCGACAGGTTGCTGACTTCCAGGACGGGGGAATTGGTTGCGCTCATCACACGCCTCCCGCGGGCACGGCCTTGGCCTGGTCGGCTTCAGGCAGGTCGTCGTCGATGCCGCCGAGGTAGGCTTCCAGCACCGCCGGGTTCTTTTGCACGTCGGCCGGCACGCCTTCGGCCAGCTTCGTGCCGAAATCCATCACCACGAGGTGGTTGGTCAGGCGCATCACAAAATCCATGTCATGTTCGACGAGCAGAATGCTCATGCCTTCCGCGCGCAGCTGTTCCAGCACGCGCGCCAGGTCCTGCTTTTCCTTGTAGCGCAGGCCGGCGGCCGGCTCATCGAGCAGCAGCAGCAAGGGATCGCAGGCCAGCGCCCGGGCGATTTCCAGGATGCGCTGCTGGCCCAGGGCCAGGTTGCCGGCCTGTTCGTACAGATATTCACCCAGGCCCACGCGCTTGAGCTGCTCGGCGGCCTCATGCAGCAGCTGCGCTTCGCGTGCACGGTCCGAATGCAATGCGCCCGACAGCACGCCCACGTCCGAACGCAGGTGCGCGCCCAGCGCCACGTTTTCCAGCACGGTCATGCCCGGCAGCAGCTGCACGTGCTGGAACGTGCGGCCCACGCCCATCTTGGCGATTTCGCGCGCCGAACGGCTGTCGATGCGCTGGTCCATGAACGTGACCTGGCCACGCGTCACCGGCAGCACGCCGCTGATGAGGTTGAAGGTGGTGCTCTTGCCGGCGCCGTTCGGGCCGATGAGACCCATGATCTCGCCCGAACGCACCTTGAAGGTGATGTCGTTCACGGCCACCAGCCCGCCGAATTCCTTGCGGATGGCATCGACTTCCAGCACGACCTGGCCGGGCTGCGGGCGCTCGCGCGTCGGCAGGGCCGGGGCCGCCGCGGGCGGCGCCAGGTTGCGGCGCGAGCCATCGGCGCCGGTGATGCTGCCCCACCAGCCCGACAGGATCGGCCACAGGCCGTTGCGCGCGTACTGCAGCATCAGGATCAGCAGCACGCCGAAGACGATCATCTCGAAGTTGGCGTTGGTGTCCAGCAGCTTGGGCAGGAGGTTCTGCAACTGGTCCTTCAGCACCAGGATGACGCTGGAACCCAAGAGGGCGCCCCAGACGTAGCCCGCGCCGCCGACCACCGCCATGAACAGGTATTCGATGCCGTAGTTCAGGCCGAAGGGGCTGGGGCTGACCGCGCGCTGCATGTGCGCATAGAGCCAGCCCGACAGGCAAGCCAGCAGCGCCGCCCAGACGAAGATCACGATCTTGTACGCGGCGGTGTTCACGCCCATGGACTCGGCCATGCCCGCCCCGCTCTTCAACGCGCGGATGGCGCGGCCCGGACGCGAGTTGAGCAGGTTACGCGTGGCCCACAGCGCCAAGAGGACGCAGACCCAGATCAGGTAGTAGATGTGGCGGCCGCTGGCCAGCGACATGCCGAAGATGCTGATGGGCTCGATGCCGGCAATGCCGTCATGCTTGCCCAGCCAGTCGATGTTGCCGAACAGGTAATACAGCGACAGGCCCCAGGCGATGGTGCCCAGCGGCAGGTAGTGACCCGACAGGCGCAGCGTGATCGCGCCCAGCAGGTAGGCCACGACGGCGGTCAGGATGAGGCCCGCGGGCAGCGCCAGCCAGGGCGACACGTCGTATTGCGTCGTCAGGTAGGCAGTCGTGTAGGCGCCCAGCCCCACGAATGCGGCCTGGCCGAAGGACGTCAGGCCGCCGACGCCGGTCAGCAGCACCAGGCCCAGCACGACCAGGCTGGCCAGACCGATATAGTTCAGTTGCGTCACCCAGAATTCGGGCGTGGCCGACACCATCGGCAGGCCCGCCAGGACGACGAGAAAAACGGCAAGCAGAATGCGGTTCATGGCTTATTCCTCTTCGTCCGCGTGATGGGTGCTGAACGAACGCCAGACCAGAACCGGGATGATCAGGGTGAAGACGATCACTTCCTTGTATGCGCTGGCCCAGAACGACGAGAAGGATTCGAGCACGCCGACGAGCAGCGAGCCGGCCGCCGCAATGGGATAGCTGGCCAGACCGCCAATGATGGCGCCGACGAAGCCCTTCAGGCCGATCAAAAAGCCCGTGTCGTAATAGACCGTGGTGATGGGCGCGATCAGCATGCCGGACATGGCGCCGATGCCCACGGCCAGCGTGAACGTCAGCGAACCCGACATGTTGGTGCTGATGCCGACCAGGCGCGCGCCGCGGCGGTTGACGGCGGTGGCGCGCAGCGCGCGGCCGTACAGCGTCTTGCCAAAGAAGATCCACAAGGCCAGGATGAGCAGCGCGCACGTGGCGACCACGAACAGGCTCTGCGCGGACCACGTCATGAAGCCCAGGTCGACCTGCCCGCTCACGAATGCCGGCGTGCGCCAGCCTTCGGCGCCAAAGAACACGAGCGCCAGGCCCATCAGCGCGAAGTGCACGGCAACGGAAACGATCAGCAGCACCAGCACGGTGGCTTCGGCGAGCGGCTGATAGACGATGCGGTAGACCATCGGGCCCATCGGAATCACCAGCAACAGCGTCAGCAGCATGTTCAGCCACAGCGAGTTCTCCGGACCGGTATAGCTACGGGTCAGCCAGAACAGCGCCAGCGGCAGCACGACGCAGGTCGCAATGGTCTTGGGCAGGCCGGCGGCGCTACGCGTGCGCACGGCGCGCATCAGCTCGAGCGCCAGGCACACCAGGCCCAGCAACGGCAGCAGGTAGGCAGTGCCCGGCACCTTGCCGTCGACCAGCATGGCCAGGGTCAGGGCGCCAAACGCCACGAACTCGCCCTGGGGAATGAAAATGACGCGCGTGACGGCGAAAACCAGTACCAGAGCCATGCCCAGGAGGGCATAGATGGCGCCGTTGACGACACCGTCTTGCAGCAGGATCAGCGCAATTGATGAATCCATCTAACAACTACCTTGTGGTTTCTTGGTGTTCCGGCCCCACCCGGAACACTGATACGACACACCGGCCGGAAAGGCCGGTGCGAAGTCCTGCCGGGCGCGGCGCGGCGGGCGGTGTGCCGCCCCCGCGCCTCGGGCGCCCGCTATGGGCAGCCCGCGCTCGGGCGATCCTGGGGCATTACAGGCCGGGCTGGTAGACCCACTTGCCGTTTTCCACCTTGACCATGACGCGCGAGCGCTCGTCAAAGCCGGCGTGGTCCGTGGGCGACATGTTGAACACGCCTTGCGACACGGCCAGGTCCTTCACGCCTTCCAGCGCGTCGCGCATCGCGGCACGGAATTCGGGCGTGCCGGGCTTGGCGCCCGTCTTGAGCGCCACGGGCAGCGCGGCGACCACCAGCTGGCCGGCATCCCACATATGGCCGCCGAACGTGTTGGTCGAACCGGCGCCGTTGGCCTTTTCGTAGGTTTCCACGTAGGCCAGGGCCGACTTCTTGACCGGGTTGCTGTCAGGCAGTTGCGCGGCGACCAGCAGCGGGCCGGCCGGCAGGTACATGCCGTCGCAGTCCTTGCCGCAGACGCGCAGCACGTCGTTGTTGGCGGCGCCGTGGGTCTGGTAGATGGTGCCGCCGTAGTTGCGGGCCTTCAATTCCTTTTGCGGCAGCGCCGACGGGGTGCCGGCGCCGGCGATCAGGATGGCGTCGGGCTTGGCGCCGACCAGCTTGAGCACCTGGCCCGTCACGCTGGTGTCGGTGCGGCCGTACTTTTCGATGGCGACGATCTCGATGCCCTTGGCCTTGGCGGCCTTCTGCATCACGTCCAGCCAGCCGTCGCCGTAGGCGTCGGCAAAGCCGATGAAGCCCAGCGTCTTGACCTTGGACTTGGCCATGGCATCAGCCAGGGCGCCGGCCATCAGTGCGTCGTTCTGCGGGGTCTTGAAGACCCAGCGGCGCTTGTCGTCCACGGGTTCGACGATCTTGGCGCTGGCGGCCACGCTGATCATCGGCACCTTGGCTTCGGCGGCCACATCGACCATCGCGAGCGAGCCCGGGGTGATGGACGTGCCGATCAGCACGTCGACCTTGTCGTCGGAAGCCAGCTTGCGCGAGTTCTTGACGGCCTGCGTGGTGTCGGTGGCATCGTCCAGCACGATCCATTCGATCTTCTGGCCGGCGACTTCCTTGGGCAGCAGGGCCACGGTGTTGCGCTCGGGGATGCCCAGCGAGGCGGCGGGGCCGGTGCTGGCAACCGTGACGCCAACCTTGACCTGTGCGCTCGCCAGAAGCGGCAGAGTCAGGGCTACAGCGGCGGCGGCCGCGGACAAGCCGAAGTGCTTGCGCATGTTTTTGTCTCCTGTGGTTGGCTCTTATGTGCCTCGAACGAGGCGAAGCGAGCCTGTTTAAAGTTATACAGAAAAAAATATTATATGGTTAAAACAGTATCAGATGACGTAGCGCAACTACGGTAATTCCCTGATGTGCTACGGAAATCGTGATTTGGCAAACGCATTTGTTAATGGCGAACTTGTACTTGAAAGGGTCGCAGGCGTCATGTTGGGGGATTCCCTTGGGGCGACTGGGGTTTTCAAGGGGGCTCAGCGGCCCAGCATCGGCCACACCCGCTCGACACGCGACGCGACCCAGGCAGCCACCACGGCCTTGACCAGATCGCCCGGCAGGAACACAGCGACCGCACCGGCGGCCTTGGCCATGTCCATCTTCGCCACCGCCGCCAGCCACGGCACGCCAAACGCGTACACCACCGCAATGCCGCCGACGACGCAGGCGGCCACGTAGCCCGCCAGCCCCATCCACGTGCCGGATGCGCGCGCGGCCAGGCGGCGCGTCAGCCAGCCCGTGACGAATGCGCCGGCCACCATACCGACCAGGAACCCGCCCGTCGGACCGAAGAACGCGCCCAGTCCGCCGCGGCCGCCGGGCAGAACGGGCAGGCCGACCGCCGCCAGCGCCAGATACAGCAGGCACGCCAGCGCGCCACGCACGGGGCCGAGCATGGCGCCGGCCAGCATCGCGCCAAGCGTCTGCAAGGTGATGGGCACGGGAATGCCGGGCATGGGAATGGGCGGCATCAGGCCCAGGACGACGATCAGCGCCGCAAACAGCGCGACCAGCACCGTATTGTTCGATTTCATGGGGTTCCCCTCGGGTATGAATGTTGGGCGCGTGCGGTCAGAAGCTGCGCGCGTCGATCGCTTCGGACACTTCCTGGGCCCGCTTCAAGGTCAACGCGATCAGCGGCACGATCAGCGCGACCGGGTTTGCGCCCAGACCGCGCGCGGCCTGCGCCTCGCGGATCTCCTGGAAATTGCGCCAGATCTCCGGCACGAAACGCAGCGCCAGCGCAAGGGCCAGCGCCACCTTCTCGGCATCGACCAGCCCCGTGCGCTCCAGCGGCCGCAAGGTCCGCTCGCAGACGGCAATCAGATCGGACGTGCGGGTGGACAGGGTCACGGCAAGGGCCAAGCCGACCATTGCCGCCACACGCAGCACGACGGCCAGGGCCTCGATCGGCCCCTGGAACCAGCCGGTGAACAGCGCCACGGCCAGCAGCACCCAGAGCAGCCCGCGCACCTGGCGCCACACGGCTGCTGCCGCGACGCCCGTGGACCAGACCATCGCCACCGAGACGCCGAAGGCAAACGCCAGCCAGAGCGGATCGCGCAGCAGGAACAGGCCCGCGCCCGCCGCCATCAGCGCCAGCAGCTTCACCCATGCCGGCAGCCGGTGCAGCGGTGTGTCGCCCGTGACGTACAGCGGCTCCATCATGCGCAGTGCTCCCGGTACCAGCGCAGCGCGGCGGCTGGCGAGTCGTCGGCCGCGATCACGCCATCACGCACGACCAGCACGCGGTCGAAATCCTCGAGCAGTTCCAGGTCATGGGTCACGACGATGGCGTCGTGGGGCAGCCCGTCGATGGCGGCGCGCACCCGGTTGCGGTTGCGCAGGTCGAGCTGCGTGGTGGGTTCGTCAAAGACGATAAGCGCAGGCTCCATGATCAATACGGCGGCCAGCGCCACCAATTGGCGTTCGCCGCCGGACAGCGTGTGGCTGCTGCGGTCGGCCAGATGGCCCACGCCCAGCCGGTTCAACTGGCTGTCGATGCGGGCCTCGCGCTCGTGGCGGTCGGGCGCCAGGCGCTTCAGGCCGAACGCCAGGTCTTCGCGCACGATGGGAAAGACGATCTGGTTTTCCGGGTTCTGAAAGACGAAGCCGACGCGCGCGCGCACGGCCTTCAGCTCTTGCCGCGTATCCAGCCCGTCCACGCGCACGCTGCCCGACGTGGGCGCCACCAGGCCATTGACCAGCCGCGCCAGCGTGCTCTTGCCGGCGCCATTGGGACCGACGATGCCGACGCGGCGTTCGGCCAGGGTAAGACTCACCCCGCGCAACACTTCCGCCTGGGGCGTCGACACTACCGCCTGGTCAAACTCGATTAACATGGGGCGGGATTATGCCCGAACCATTTCGGGCATCGCGACTCCAAGAGCTCATATGGAAAAAGTACGCAAAACCGACGCCGAATGGCGCGCCCAGCTTTCCCCCGAAGAATACGTGGTCACCCGCCAAAAGGGTACCGAACGCGCATTCACCGGGCGCTACTGGGATACTTTCACCCCTGGCATCTACCGCTGCGTCGGCTGTGGCACCGCGCTGTTCGCATCCGACACCAAATTCGACGCCGGCTGCGGCTGGCCCAGCTACTTTCAGGCGCTGGACCCCGAACTGGTGCGCGAAGAGCGCGACATCAGCCACGGCATGGTTCGCACCGAAGTGCTGTGCAACGTCTGCGACGCCCACCTCGGCCACGTCTTTCCCGACGGTCCCGAACCCACCGGCCTGCGCTACTGCATCAATTCCCTGTCGATGACGTTTGAGCCCCTAGAAGACTGATGAAGAAGTTCCTGTTCGACCTCTTTCCGCTGCTCCTGTTCTTCATCGCCTACAGGTATACGGACATCTTCACCGCCACCGGCGTCGCCATGGCGGCCGCAGTGGCGCAGATCGTCTGGCTCAAGGCCACCGGGCGCCCCACCGAAGCCATGCACTGGATCAACCTGACGGTCATCCTGGTGTTCGGCGGCGCCACCATCTGGCTGCACAGCGACGTTTTCATCAAATGGAAGCCCACGGTGCTGTACTGGATGTTCGGCGGCGCGCTGGTCTTTGCCCGCCTGTTGTTCAAGCGCAACCTGATCCGCCGACTGATGGAAAAGCAGATCCAGCTGCCGGACGCCGCGTGGGACAAGCTGAACATGATCTGGGCCGCCTTCTTCCTGATTGCCGGCGCGCTCAATCTGTATGTCGCGTTCTCGGGTCACTTCACCGAATCCCAATGGGTCAGTTTCAAGGCCTTCGGCCTCATGGGACTGATGATCGTCTTCGTGATTGGCCAGTCCCTGTGGCTGGGCAAGCACATCCAGACCGAGGAAAACACGCCGGCCAACCCGGGCGCCACGCCGCCCGGCAAGCCCTGAGCTTCCCATGCCAGAAACCACCGACCGTATCGCCCTGATCCGGGAGCGCCTTGCCGTCCTGGAACCCGTCAGTCTGGACATCCTGGACGACTCCCATTTGCATGCCGGCCACGAAGGCAGTAAAAACGGCGCCGGCCATTACCGCGTCATCATCGTAGCGCCTTGCTTTACGGGGCTCTCCGCCGTTGCGCGGCACCGGCTGGTGTATCATCATTTGCAAGATTTGATCCCCTATCCGATTCATGCGCTTGCGCTTGACGCCCAGGCTCCCAAATAGAAAGTAAAAGGATATTCATGAAACGCATCGTCATGCTGGCTGCGGCCTGCGTCATCGCCGTGCCGGCTTTTGCGCAAAACGTGGCAACCGTCAACGGCAAGGCCATCCCGCAAAAGAGCCTGGATCAATTCGTCAAGCTCCTGGTCGGCCAAGGCGCCACCGATTCGCCCCAACTGCGCGAACAGGTCAAGCAGGAAATGATCAACCGCCAGATCTTCGTGCAAGCCGCCGAATCCAGCGGCATCGCCAAGCAGGCCGACGTCCAGACCGAAATCGAACTGGCCCGCCAAGGCATCCTGGTCCGCGCGCTGATGGCCGACTACCTGGCCAAGCACCCGGTCACCGACGCCCAGGTCACCGCCGAATACGAGAAGATCAAGAAGGAACAGGCCGGCAAGATGGAATACAAGGTCCGCCACATCCTCGTCGAAGACGAGAAGAAGGCGAACGACCTGCTGGCCCAGTTGCAGAAAAACAAGGGCAAGTTCGACGACCTGGCCAAGAAGAACTCGAAGGACCCGGGCAGCGCCGAAAAGGGTGGCGATCTGGGTTGGGCGCCCCCGACCAACTACGTACAGCCGTTCGCGCAAGCCGTGACGCAGCTCAAGAAGGGCCAACTGGTCGACAAGCCGGTCCAGACCCAGTTCGGCTGGCACATCATCATGGTTGACGACACCCGTCCGGTCGAATTCCCGCCGATGGATCAGGTCCGCCCGCAGCTGGAAGAAATGCTGCGCCAGCAAACCCTGGCCGACTACCAGAAGCAACTGCGCGAAAAGGCCAAGATCCAGTAAGGTCTGCGCTGCTCAAATAACTGCCCGCCGATCGCGGGCAGTTTTTTTTGGGGGCCGACCCAGGTGTCAGACACCCCCTGAAACGCTGCCTCAAGCTGAAGACCATCTCTGCGGGGTGTCTGACACCCCCCCCCCAGCAAGCAACAAAAAGGGCTGCACGCCGGTGGCGTACAGCCCTTCTTCGTTAGCGCGCGGCAGCGTCCTGGCTAGGAAACGCCCAGCAGCGCCTTCAGTCCATCTTCATCCAGCACCGGCACGCCCAGTTCCTGGGCCTTGGTCAGCTTGCTGCCCGAATCTTCGCCCGCGACCAGATAAGCCGTCTTCTTGGACACCGAGCCGCTGACCTTGCCGCCCGCGGCCTGGATGTGCATCGAGGCCTCTTCGCGCGTCCAGTTGGGCAGCGTGCCGGTCAGCACGAAGGTCTTGCCGGCCAGCGTGGTGTCTTGCGGCGCGGCTTCGGCCACCGGGTTCACGCCCTGCGACTTCAGTTGCTCGATGACGTCGCGGTTGTGCTGCTCGGCAAAGAAATGCCGGATCGACGCGGCCACCACGGGACCCACGTCCGGCACCGACGACAAGGCGTCTTCGTCCGCGTCCATGATGGCGTCGATGCTGCCAAAATGCCGTGCGACGTCCCGCGCCGTGGTTTCGCCCACGTGGCGGATGCCTAGCGCGAAGAGCAGCCGGGACAGGTTGGGCGAGCGCGCCTTCTCGATGGCGGCCACCAGGTTGTCCGCGGACTTCTGGCCCATGCGGTCCAGGCCCACGAGTTCCAGCGGACGCAGGCTGTACAGGTCTGCCAGTGTCTTGACGCGGCCGCTGTCCACCAACTGGTCCACCAGCTTTTCGCCCAGGCCTTCGATATCCAGGGCCTTGCGGCTGGCGGCGTGCCACAGTGTCTGCTTGCGCTGGGCGCCACAGAAAAGGCCCCCGGTGCAGCGCGCGATGGTCTCGCCTTCCAGGCGCTCGATGGCCGATTCGCAGACCGGGCATTGCGTCGGCATGACGAATTCACGCGCATCGTCGGGCCGCTTTTCCAGCACCGGGCCCAGCACTTCGGGAATCACGTCGCCCGCGCGCCGCACGATGACGGTGTCGCCAATGCGCACGTCCTTGCGGCGGATCTCGTCTTCGTTGTGCAGCGTGGCGTTGGTGACGGTGACGCCGCCCACGAACACGGGCTTGAGCCGCGCGACCGGGGTGATGGCGCCGGTGCGGCCCACCTGCACTTCGATGTCCACCAGCGTCGTGGTGGCTTCTTCGGCCGCGAACTTGTGCGCCAGCGCAAAGCGCGGCGCGCGCGCCACGAAGCCCAGCACCTTCTGCGCGGGCAGCGAATCGACCTTGTAGACCACGCCGTCGATGTCGTACGGCAGGGTGGCGCGCAAGGCGCCCACCTTGGCGTAGAAGTCCATCAGGCCTTGCGCGCCGCTTGCGCGGTGGTTGTGCACCACATTGACCGGCAGCCCCAGCGAGGACAACCACTCCAGCATGGCGCCGTGGGATTTCTCGGGCAGTTGCGACGCCTGCGCCGCGCCCGCGGAGGCTTCGTCGAACAGGCCGCTCTGCGAGCCGGGCAAGCCATGGACCTCGCCCCAGCCGTAGGCAAAGAAACGCAGCGGCCGCTTGGCCGTGATGCGCGGATCGAGCTGGCGCAGGCTGCCTGCCGCCGCATTGCGCGGGTTGACGAAGACCTTTTCATCGCGCTTGGCCTGGGCGGCGTTCAGCTTTTCGAAGTCGGCGCGGTTCATCAGCACCTCGCCACGCACCTCCAGCACCTTCGGGGCCGCGCCCTTCAATTGCAGGGGAATTGCCTTGATCGTACGGATGTTGGACGTGACGTCCTCGCCGGTCTGGCCGTCGCCGCGGGTGGCGGCCTGCACCAGGCGGCCGTCCTCGTAGCGCAGGCTGATCGCCAGGCCGTCGAGCTTCAGTTCACAGAAGTAGTCTGGCTGCTGCGCGGGTCCCAGCATGCCGGCGCCGCGCAGCGTCTCGGTGACGCGCCGGTCGAAGGCGGCCACCTCTTCCTCGGAAAACGCATTGTTCAGCGACAGCATCGGCACCACGTGGCGCACGCTGCCAAACGCGGAGACCGGCGCCGCGCCCACGCGCTGCGTGGGCGATTCCGGCGTCACCAGTTCGGGATGCTCGGCCTCCAGGGCCTGCAATTCGCGCATCAGCCCGTCGTACTCGGCATCCGAGACGGAAGGCTCGTCGTAGACGTAGTAGCGGACGTTGTGCTGTTCGATTTCGGCGCGCAGGCGCGCCGCGGCTTGCGCCGGGTTCTCGCCGGACATGCTTGCCATCAGGCAAACACCCGCTGGGCGCGCTCGCTGCCGGCGGGCAGACCCGCTTGTTCGAGTTGGCCGAAGAGAACCTGCAGGCGCTCGTCGATGACGGCTTCAGAGCCATCGGCCAGGGGCTTGCCCTGATCGTCGACCAGCTCGGCGCGCAGGCGCGACGCCAGGTCGCGGCCCACATCGACCATGCGGCCAAAGGCGCGGGTGTCGGCCGGGCTGCACGGCACGTCCAGCAGCAGGTACAGGCGTTCGATGCCGCCCATGCCCGCGTCGAACGCCGCGCCGTCTGCGCGGGCCAGCGTGAAGCGGGCCACGCCGTTTTCGTTGGGCCACGCAAGGCGGTTGCCGTCGGCGACGAAACCGACGTCGCGCGCCACGGCCAGGACTTCGGCTGCCGGTTGGGCCGAACCCAACAGCAGCGTCAGGCCAACCTGGGTATCCAGTGCGGCGCAGGTGTCGTCCAGTCGGGCGCCCTGCTCCAGCACGGCCTGCTGGTCGGGGCCTTCGATCGTGGCGTCGAAGCGCTCGGCCATGTCCTGGGCACGCGCCCAGGCTTGCGACCATTCGATGGCGGTCAGGGGACCGCTGCGGTTGGCCAGCAGCACGGCCAACTGCATGGAGGCATAGGATTCGCCGGGATGGACGCGCGCGCGGTGGCGGCGCTGGTCGGTTTCGGCGAACACGCGCATGGGCTTGCGGCCCACGCTGCGCAGGCTCTGCATGTAAGGCAGCAGATCCGCGCCGCGCACCGCGTCGGCAAAGTTGATCTCGATGACCACTTCGCACGCGGGATCGGGTTCTTCCGCGTCGTCGGCATCGCTGCCGGGATCGACGGGGGCCGGTTGGCCGGGCTGCGCGCGCGCGGGCTCACCGCCCATGCCGGGCTCGCGCCGGGCCACATTGGCCGTGGCGGCGCCCGCCGCCCCCGCGCCCAGCAACGGATCCTGTTCGGACGTGGGGAAGTGGCTCTGCATCTTGCGGCGCACGCGCCGGTCCTGCCACCAGTTGAATCCCAACACCAGCAGTATCAGCAAGACGCCCAGGGCTATCAGCCCGATCTGCAAATCACTCATGTATAAATCCCGCGCCTGGAAGGCGGCGCCTTTCTCAATATTGGGTTTATGCCGCTTCGGAGGCCATCATCTGGACGGCCGAATCTATGTCTACCGCAACGATACGCGAAACCCCTTGCTCTTGCATGGTTACACCGATCAATTGCTTTGCCATTTGCATCGCGATCTTGTTGTGCGAGATGAAGAGGAACTGCGTCTGCTCGCTCATGTTGGCGACCAGATTCGCATAGCGTTCGGTGTTGGCGTCGTCCAGCGGCGCGTCCACCTCGTCGAGCAGGCAGAACGGCGCGGGGTTCAGCTTGAACAACGCGAACACCAGCGCGGTCGCGGTCAGCGCCTTTTCGCCGCCCGACAACAGATGGATCGTGCTGTTGCGCTTGCCCGGCGGCTGTGCCATCACCTGCACGCCCGCGTCGAGAATTTCTTCGCCGGTCATGCTGAGCTTGGCCTCGCCCCCGCCGAAGAGCTTGGGGAAGAGATCGCCGAAGTGGCCGTTGACGATGTTGAAGGTCTCTTGCAGCAGTTCGCGCGTCTCGCGGTCGATCTTGCGGATGGCGTCTTCGAGGGTCTCGATGGCGGTCATCAGGTCCTGGTGCTGGGAATCCAGGAAGCCCTTGCGTTCGCGCGAGGTGTTCAGCTCGTCGAGCGCGGCCAGGTTGACCGAGCCCAGCGCTTCGATCTGGCGCGAGATGCGGCCGACTTCCTGTTGCAGCCAGCTGGCGCGGCGCCATTCGTCGGGTTGGTTGGCCAGGAACTGGGCCAGCTCCTCGCGGTCGACTTCGCGCGCGTTGAGCTGCTCCGTGAACTGTTCTTCAGCCAGTCGCGCGGCCTGCTCCTGCAGTTGCAATTCCATGATGCGCGCGCGGCGCGGTTCCAGCGTCTGCTCCTGTTGCTGGCGGTCCTCGTCGGCGCCGCGCAGCAGGGCTGCCAGGTTTTCGAGTTCCTGGCGGGCGCGCGACAGCGCTTCCTCGCGCTCGGCGCGCATTTCCAGGGCATCCTGCAAGCCGGCCTGCGACGCGGACGCGTCAAGCTCCGCCAGGTCGCCCATCAACTGTTCCAGCTCGACCGCGCCGCGCTGGCTCTGGTCTGCGGCCAGTTGCTGGTTGCGCTGCAGGTCGGTGATGCGGACCTGGATGCCGCGTTCGGCGAATTCGGCTTCCTGGGCAGCGCGCTCCAGTTCGCGCAGACGGGTGCGGGCCGCCTCGGCTTGCGCCGCCAGCGTCTCGCCGTCCATCTCGGCATCGGCGAACTTGGACTGGTGCTCGGCGAGTTCTTCGTCCAACGCTTCGAAGCGGGCCTCGGCCTCTTCGCGCGTGGCGCGCAGGTCTTCTTCGTGCGCCTTGATTTCTTCCAGGTCCTGACGCAGGCGCGAGGCGCGTTCGCCGGACTGTTCGGCCTGCTGCTGCAGCCGCGAATGTTCCAGCTGAATGTCGTGCACGCGGCGCGTGACTTCGGCCACACGCGTGCGCGCCGGCGAGATGGCCTGGGACACCTGCTGCCAGGCGGCTTCGGCGCGGGCAACCGCGGCGCGGGCCTGGTCGGCGATCAGTTGCTGGGCCTTGATCTCGCGCTGCAGGTTTTCGATTTCCTGCTGGCGCGCCAGGAGGCCAGCCTGTTCCGAGTCGGGCGCATAGAAACGCACGCTGTGCGCGTCGATCAGGTGACCGGCCTTCACCACGCAGGCAGCGCCGGCGGGCAAGGTGGCGCGCAGGGCCAGGGCCTGGGTCAGGTCATTGGCCGTGTAGACGCCCGCCAGCCATTCGTTCAGCAGCGTGCGCAGGTCGGGATCGGTGATGCGCAGCAGGCTGGCCAGCGGCGTGAAACCGGCCGGCGCCGGCGGCGTGGGCGCGGCGGCGGGCAGTTGATAGAACGCCAGCCGGGCGGGCGGCGCATCGTCGGCAAAGGCGCGCGCCCAATCCAGATTGCGCACTTCCATGGAAGCCATGCGTTCGCGCAGCGCCGATTCCAGGGCGGTTTCCCAGCCCGGTTCGACGTGCAGCTTCTGCCACAGGCGCGACAGTCCGGCGAGTTCGTGCTTGGCCAGCCAGGGTTCGAGCGCGCCCTGCTTCTGCACGTCGTCCTGCAGCTTGACCAGCGCGGACAGGCGGGCTTCCAGGCGGGCCAGGTTCTGGGCTTCGGTCTGGGCGGCGGCCTGGGCGCGGCTGCGCTCGGCGTCGGCCTCGGGCACGCGGCCCTCCAGGACGGCCAGTTCTTCCTGGGCGGCTTCGAGCTGGTCTTCGCCCGCGGCGCGGTCGCCGGCCAGTTGTTCCAGGCGCTCGGGGTCGGGGCTGTGCAGTTCGCGCAGTTCCTGTTGCAGGCGCTCGCGCCGCTGGTCCAGGGTCTGCATCTGGCGGTCGGCGTCGCGCTGGGTCTGCGCGACCAGCGCAAGGTTCTGCTCGACACGGGCCAGAGCCGCGCGCATCTCGTCGCGGCCGGCGGCGGCTTCGCGCACGCGCTGCTCGACCGAGGGCAGGCCCGCCTGCGCGTCTTCCGCGGTGGCGCGCGCCTCTTCGGTGCGCGCGGCGGCCGCGGCCAGGTCGTCTTCGGCCTGGGCGATCTGTTCGGTGCAGTGCTCGCGCTGGCTGGTCCATTCGGCGATCTGCTGCTGAAGCTGATCACGACGGGCCTGCAGGCGGTTGCGGGAATCGACGACGTGGCGGATCTCGGCTTCCAGGCGGCTGACCTGGGCGTTGGCCTCGTACAGGGCGCCCTGCGCGGTATGGACGGCGTCGCTGGCGGCGTAGTGGGCCTGGCGCCGGGATTCCAGCGCGGCCTCGCCCGCACGCAGCCCGGCAATGGCCGCTTCCAGTTCGTTCTGGGCCTGCGCCATTTCCTGCGCCTTCTTGGCGCGTTCCTCGCGGGCCCCGGTTTCCTTCAGCAGCCACAGCGAATGCTGCTTCTTTTCGCCGTCGGCCTGGAGCTCGCGGTAGCGGGTGGCCACTTCGGCCTGGGCTTCCAGCTTTTCGAGCTGGCTGTTCAATTCACGCAGGATGTCTTCGACGCGGGTCAGGTTCTCGCGCGTGTCGGACAGGCGGTTTTCGGTCTCGCGGCGGCGTTCCTTGTAGCGCGACACGCCGGCCGCTTCTTCCAGGAAGACCCGCAGTTCTTCGGGGCGGGCTTCGATCAGGCGGTTGATCATGCCCTGCCCGATGATCGCGTAGCCACGGGCGCCCAGGCCCGTGCCCAGGAAGATGTCGTGGATGTCGCGGCGGCGGACCTGCTGGTTGTTGACGAAATAGCTGCTGGTGCCGTCCCGGGTCAACACCCGGCGCACCGCAATTTCGGCGTAGCTGCTCCATTGGCCGGCAGCGCGCCCCTCGCTGTTGTCGAACACCATTTCGACCGAAGCCCGGGCGGCGGGCTTGCGGTTGCCCGAGCCATTGAAGATGACGTCCTGCATGGACTCGCCACGCAGTTCCGATGCCTTGGCTTCGCCCAGCACCCAGCGCACGGCGTCGATGATGTTCGACTTGCCGCAGCCATTGGGTCCCACCACGCCGACCAGCTGGCTGGGCACGGGGATGACGGTGGGGTCGACGAAGGACTTGAAGCCGGCGAGTTTGAGCTGAGTAAGGCGCACAGTACGATGACGACGGGGTGGGTTGAACGAAAGGCGTTAACGGACCTGCCGCACAGATTGCAAACCGGCCCAAGAAGGGCCGGCTCTCATATGGGTCGTATGATACCGCAGGCGGTCTCCACCCTGACCTTGGCGCCGGGCAACCCGCGGGCAAACGCGCAATGGCTCGGGGCAAGGGTCCGGCTATACTCCCTGACACTTTTTGGCACGACACATAATTTTCACGCGGACTGGCCAGCCTCTGGCCAAAGATCGGGGACATTCTTGAAACGTGGTTTCTATCTGGTCATGGCGGCGCAGGCCTTCTCGTCATTGGCGGACAACGCGCTGTTCATCGCAGCGATCGCGCTGATACAGGAGCTGCACGGTCCTGACTGGCTGGCCCCGATGATGAAATGGTCGTTCGCGCTGGCCTATGTCGTGCTGGCCGCGTTCGTCGGCGCCATCGCGGACTCCTATCCCAAGGGCCGCGTGATGTTCTCCACCAATGCCCTGAAGGTGGCCGGCTGTCTGCTGATGTTCTCGTACGCCAGCATCGGCGTCGCCCCCCAATACCAGACCTGGCTGGTCTGCGCGGCCTACGGCGTGGTGGGCATCGGCGCCGCGGCCTATTCCCCCGCCAAGTACGGCATCGTGACGGAAATGCTGCCGCCCACCATGCTGGTCAAGGGCAACAGCTGGATCGAGGGCCTGACGGTCTTCTCCATCATCCTGGGCACCGTGCTGGGCGGCCTGCTGATCTCCTCGTCCGTTTCCACCGCCCTGCTCAGCCACTCCTTCATCGGCAAGCTGGTCCACACGCCGGCCGAGGCCGCCATCCTCGTCATCGCCTTCGTCTACCTGCTGGCGGCGCTGTGCAACCTGATGATTCCCCGCACCCACGTGCGTTATCCGCCGCAGCAGAAGAACCCCGTACGCCTCGTGCGCACGTTCTGGGGCTACGTCTGCGTGCTGTGGAAGGACAAGCTGGGGCAGATCTCGCTGGCCGTCACCACCCTGTTCTGGGGCGCCGGCGCCACGCTGCAGCTTATCGTCATCGAATGGGGCCGCAGCCACCTGGGCTACCAGCTCGACAAGGCGTCGATGCTGATGGGCGTGGCCGCGCTGGGCACGGTGGTCGGGTCGATCCTGGCCGGCCGCATCCCGCTGCGCCGCGCGCTCGCCGTGCTGCCGGTCGGCGCCATGATGGGCCTGGTCGTGCTGCTGATGCCGCTGGTCTACCAGCCCTGGAGCGTCTATCTGCTGCTGTTGCTGACGGGCGGACTGGCCGGTTTCTTCGTGGTGCCCATGAACGCCCTGCTCCAGCACCGCGGCCACGTGCTGCTGTCGGCGGGCCATTCGATCGCCGTGCAGAACTTCAACGAACAGCTCAACATCCTGCTCATGGTGGCCATGTACACGCTGCTGTTGTGGCTGGAACTGCCGATCAACGTGATCATCGTGATCTTCGGCTCTGTCGTGGCCGTGCTGATGGTGGTCTTCATGCGCTGGAGCAAGCGCAACATGCAGGCCAACCCCGACCTGCACGACCAGATCGGACAGGAAGGCCACGGCCGCGCACTGGATACCACCCACTAGGCCGCGCGCGCCAACCACTTGATCTTCCAGCAAAAAACCGGGCTCTCGCCCGGTTTTTTCATTTGCCGCCGGTTCCGCTACAGTTCGCGGGCGGCCAGTTTCAGGTCCTGCCAGGCACGCGCCTTTTCCGACGGGCTGCGCAGCAGATAGGCCGGGTGGTAGCTCACGACGACCGGAATCTGCGCGCCCTCGTCCGTCTTCAAGTGATGGACGCGGCCCCGCAGGCTGCCGATGGTGGCGTCCGTGCCCAACAGCGTCTGCGCGGCAAACCGCCCCAGCACCAGGATGCGCTCGGGTTTGAGCAACGCGATCTGCCGCATCAGATACGGGCTGCAGGCGGCGATTTCCTCGGGTTTGGGATTGCGGTTGCCCGGGGGACGGCACTTGATGACATTGGTGATGAAGACGTCCCGCTCGCGGCTCATGCCCACCGCCGCCAGCATGGCGTCCAGCAACTGGCCCGACCGGCCCACGAAGGGCTGGCCCTGGCGGTCTTCCTGTTCGCCGGGAGCTTCGCCCACCACCAGCCAACGGGTCGGCTGAGCGCCCTGGCCGACCACCGCATGGCGGCGGCCCTGGCACAGGCCGCAGGCCGAACACGCCACGACCTGCGCGGCCAGCTGTTCAAGATTGGCGTCCTTGACGGCCTCGGCCACCGGAATGGGCGGTGGCGCTTCCTCCTGGACTTCGACCTTCGGCGCCGGCCGCGGCGGCGGGCCGGTGCGGTTCAGGATCGAGGCCGGAATGGCCGATGATGCGCGCCCGGATGGCGGGTCTGCCGGCGTGGCGGCGGGCGCGGAAACCTGGGCAGCCTGCGCGGGCGGCGCAATCGTTGGAACCGCAGAGGGCCATTCGGCCGGGGCCGGCGCGACGATGGCGGATTGGGGTGCGGCAGCGGGCGCGCCGCCGGACAGGGCCGAGGGCGCCGCCACGGGGGCTGGCGCCGATGCGCCGGAAGGCACGGCGGCAGAGGGCCCGACGGGCGTCTTGATAACCGGCGCGGCAGGCGGCGTACGCAGCCACAGCCGCTCCATGCCGAGTTCGCGCAGCCAGATGCGCTGCAACGGGTTGATGCGGGGAGGCACGGGGCGCGCCGCGGCGTCCACCGGGTTCATGCCTGGGCTCCGTCGGCTTGGCCAAAGCGCTTTTGCATGACGATGGCATCCTCGCGGCCGCCCTTGTCAGCCGGGTAATAACCACGGCGCACACCGATCTGCAGGTAGCCGTGGCCCTTATAGAAACTGATGGCCGAGGCGTTGGACGGCCGCACTTCCAGCAACAGCCCTTCCAGCCCCCGTTCGCGCGCCTGCTGTTCGCACCAATCGAGCAGCGCGCCGCCGAGCCCCTGGCGGTGCAGGTCCCGCGCCACCGCAATCACCAGCAGGTGCGCCACGTCGGGCGCATACATCAGCACGCAGAATCCGGCCAGTTTGCCCTCGCGCCGCAACGTCCAGGCGCCGTAGCCCGACGCCAGGGCGTCAGCGAAATTGCCGCGCGTCCAGGGGAACGCCTGTACTTGCGCCTCCAGCGCCACGACTTCCTCCAGGTCCGCCTGCGTCATGGGCTGCGGCACCGGCGTGGCGAGCGATGGCTGGGCTTTGGGATTGCCGCCCTCGCCACGCAGGCGCTCGGCGGTGGTGAACGCCACCTTGTCCCGCACATACAGGGGCGCCGCCAGCTCGGGCGCCAGGGTTTCGCCCCGCAGCCAGCCCTGGCGGGCAAGGCGCGCCACGCTGGCTGCCTGCGGCCGCTGGGCATCGACGGCACGGCGCCATTCGGCGGGCGCCGCCATGTCGGCGGCGTATGCGTCCCAGGCATCGCCTGCCAGCAGCGGCGCGATCGGCTGCCCGGCCCGCGCCGACCAGATCGGCAAATGGTGCGCCGTCCAGGGCACGACCTCGGCGGCGGCGATCAGCATCGGCGCCTGCAGGGTTTCCCAGACGGATTCATCACCCGCCGCGGCGCTGCGGCGGTAGACTGCGAGATAGACCTCGTTCATGCGGGCGTCCAGCGCCACGACCACGGCCTCGCCAGGGGTGCCATCGACGTCCGCGGCCACCGCCTGGTGCGAAACAATAGGCAACACCGGGATGCCCAGCCCCAGCGCCATTCCCTGGGCGACGCCGCAGGCCACGCGCAGGCCGGTGAAGCCGCCGGGCCCCTGCCCGAACGCCACGGCGTGCAGCCCTGATGCGGCAATGCCGGCCTCGGCAAGCAGCGCATCGGCCATAGGCAGTAGGCGCTCGGCGTGTTCCTGGGAACCTTCGTGTTCGCGGACACTGATCTCCAGGCGGCCGTCGACCGCCCGCAAAAGGGCCACGCCACATCGTGACGACGAAGTTTCCAGTGCCAGCAGGTTTAGTTCCATAGATGCAGATTGTACGAAATAAGGCGCTGTAACCCCCGGGTGTAAGGGGGATTTCAACCAGGGATCGCAATGTGTAATATCTTGTGAACGCCCTCTAGCCCCCGGTTCTTGTCACTGTTACATTTCCGGCCATGAATACGCAAAACACCACCCCCACCCGAAAAATCCTCGTCGTTGACGACGATCCGCGCTTGCGCGATCTGCTGCGCCGGTACTTGTCCGAACAGGGATTCAACGTTTTCGTCGCCGAAGACGCCAAAGAGATGGGCAAACTCTGGCAACGTGAGCACTTCGACCTGCTCGTGCTGGACCTGATGCTGCCCGGCGAGGATGGCCTGTCCATCTGTCGCCGGCTGCGCGGTGGTCACGACAACACCCCCATCATCATGCTGACGGCCAAGGCGGAAGAAATCGACCGCATCGTCGGCCTGGAGATGGGCGCGGACGACTACCTGTCCAAACCCTTCAACCCCCGCGAACTGCTGGCCCGCATCAATGCGATTCTGCGCCGCCGCGGCACGGAAGAACATCCCGGCGCCCCCAGCCAGGAAAACGAATCCATCGCCTTCGGCCCCTACGTGCTGAATCTGTCCACCCGCACGCTCACGCGCAACGGCGAACAGGTGCCCATCACCACGGGTGAATTCTCGGTGCTCAAGGTCTTTGCGCGCCATCCGAAGATTCCCCTGTCGCGCGACAAGCTCATGGAACTGGCTCGCGGCCGCGAATATGAAGCCTTCGATCGCAGCCTGGACGTCCAGATCTCGCGTCTGCGCAAACTGATCGAGCCAAACCCGTCCAAGCCCGTATTCATCCAGACCGTTTGGGGTCTAGGATACGTGTTCGTGCCGGACGGTGGTAGCTGATCGGCTGGCCCGCCCCGGGCAGGAGCGCAGCGTCGTGCCGCGCCTGCGCAGAACATTCAGGAACCTGACATCACGTTTGCGGCTGGGCTTGTTCGGCCGCACGTTCCTTTTGCTCGCCGCGCTGATGCTCGTCAGCCTGGGCGCGTGGCTTCAAGTATTTTTCAGCATGGAGCTGGGACCGCGCGCCAATCAAATGGCGCAGCGGGTGATCACGGCCGTCAATATCACGCGCACCGCGCTGATCTATTCCCATAACGGCGAACGCAGCAAGCTCCTGCTCGACCTGGCCACCAACGAGGGCATCCAGGTCTATCCGCGCGAGGTCACGGACTTCGCCGAAGCCCTGCCCGACGACGACTACTGGCAACGTGTCGCCCAGCACATCCGCACGCGCTTCGGCCCGGAAACGCAGATTGCCTGGGGCGTGAACCAGGTCCCCGGCTTCTGGGTCAGTTTCCAGATCGAAAAGGACCTGTACTGGCTGGTATTCGAGCGCGAGCAGATTGGCCTGACAGGCGGCATTGAATGGCTGGGATGGGGCGCCACCGCGCTATTGCTGTCTCTGGTCGGCGCCGCGGTCAGTGTGGGATTCGTCAACCGGCCGCTCTCCCGTCTGGCGCGTGCGGCCCAGGTGCTGTCGCGTGGTGAAACACCCGCGCCGCTGCCCGAGCAGGGCCCGCTCGAGATCCGCGACCTGAATGCGTCGTTCAATCGCATGGCCAAGGATTTGCGGCAGGCCGAGGCCGATCGCGAACTCATGCTGGCCGGGATCTCGCACGATCTGCGCACCCCGCTTGCGCGCATGCGGCTGGAAATCGAACTGAGCGGCGTGTCCGAGGACGCGCGGCAGGCCATCGACGAAGACCTCGGCCAGATCGACCACAGCATCGGCCAGCTCATGGAATACGCGCGCCCGGCGGGCACGCTGCCGCAACTGGCCACCGATATTTCCGCCGTGCTTGCCGAACTGTACGAACGCGAGCGCAGCCATACCGCCTCGCTCGGCGGCGAACTGGAAGCCTCGCTCGAACCTGGCCTGCGCGCCCGCATCACCGCGCTGGACTTGAAGCGCATCGTCAGCAACCTGATCGAAAATGCGCGCCGCTATGGCCGCTCGCCCGACGATGGGATGGCGCACCTGAACATGACGCTGCAGGCCGAAGGCAGCATGATCGTCATCGAAGTGTCCGACCGCGGCCCTGGCATCGCGCCGGAAGACGTGGACCGACTGCTGCGCCCGTTCTCTCGCGGTGAGGCCGCCCGCACCGGCGTCAGCGGCGCGGGCCTGGGTCTGGCCATCGTCGAACGCCTGCTCAAGCACGTCGGCGGGTCGCTGCGCATGCTGCCGCGCGAGGGCGGCGGACTCACCGCACGGATAGAGCTGCCCAAAGCCAAGTTTAGGAATTATCAATTAGACAACGATAATCCATAGCGTAAAATTTGTGGTTTGAGGCGCTGCCTTATCTCCACCCAACAACTACGGGAGTAAACATGAAAACTGTTGGCGACAAACTCGAACCCTTCAAGGTCACCGGCGTCAAGCCCGGCTTCAACCAGCACGAAGAAAACGGCGTGTCGGCGTTCGAAGACATCACCGAAAGCTCGTTCCCCGGCAAGTGGAAGGTGATCTACTTCTACCCGAAAGACTTCACGTTTGTGTGCCCGACCGAAATCGTCGGCTTCAACAAGCTGGCCAAGGATTTCGAAGACCGCGACGCCGTCCTGCTGGGCGGTTCGACCGACAACGAATTCGTCAAGCTGGCCTGGCGCCGTGAGCACCCGGACCTGAACAAGCTGGGTCACTACCAATTCGGCGACACCACCGGCGCCCTGATCGACCAGCTGGGCGTGCGTGAAAAGGGTGCTGGCGTTGCCCTGCGCGCCACGTTCATCGTCGACCCGGACAACACGATCCAGCACGTTTCGGTGAACAACCTGAACGTCGGCCGTAACCCGGAAGAAGTGCTGCGTCTGCTCGACGGTCTGCAAACCGACGAACTGTGCCCGTGCAACCGTACGGTTGGCGGCGCCACGCTGTAATTTCCAGCCCGGTCCGGGGCCTGTTCGCAGGCCCTGCTCCGGGTATTTATTGCGCTAGATTATAGGTAAAAACTATGGAATTTCTTACGACCATTAAGGAACAGCTGCCGGATTGGGCCAAGGACATCCGCCTGAATCTGGACGCCGTGATTGCCCGCTCGACGCTGGCTCCCGAAGACGCCGTGGGCGCCGCCCTGTCCGCCGCGTATGCCGCGCGCAGCCCGGTGCTGGTCGAGGCCTTCAAGAGCGGCCTGTCGGAAGGCGACGCCAATGCCGCGCTGACCGCCTCCGCCCTCATGGGCATGAACAACACCTGGTATCCCTACGTGGAGATGACCGGCGACGCCCAGTTGAAGAGCCTGCCGGCCCAGTTGCGCATGAACGCCTACGCCACCCACGGCGGCGTGGAAAAGAAGCGCTTCGAGCTCTTCGCCCTGGTGGCTTCCATCATCGGCAAGTGCCATTTCTGCGTGGCTTCGCACTATGAGAACCTGAAGAACGACGGCCTGTCGACCGAACAGCTGCGCGACGCCGGCCGGATTGCCGCCGTCGTCAACGCCGCCGCGCTGGCGCTGGCCGCCCAAGGCAAGTAAGCGCCCCGCCGCTCGCAAAAAAAAGCCCGCCTGCATGATGCAGGCGGGCTTTTCCTTTTGGCTGACGTGTAACGCGCTATTTGCCGGCGGCGGGCTTGACCGGCGCGGTCGGCAGGCCGTTGGCGGTCCACGCCTCCATGCCGCCCCGATACCAGTAGGCGCGCCAACCCAGGGTCCCCGCGCGCAGCGCCGCGTTGTAGGAGGATCGGTCGTTCATGCCCGCGCCCATGAACACGATGGGCGTGTCGCGCCGGTCTCCGGTGTTCTTCTTCAGCCAGGCGTCCAGCGCGCCTTGCAGGTGGTCCGCGACGCTGCCGTCCGACCCGGCGTCGGACAGCGGATAGGCGATGGGCAGCGTCTCCCGTAGCCCGCTGGTGTCGATGATGAGAATGTTTTTATCGTTGTTGATCAACCGCACCAGCTCCGGCGTCGTGATGATGTCGGCGCGCGTGTGCTTGTTGGGCGTTGGCCCCCGATACGGCGACGAGAACAGCAGGTTCGTCGGCGGCACGCCGTAGTCCTTCAGCTCGTCGAAGGCGCCGGCGGGCAGCGCCGGCATGCCTTGCCCCGCCGCGGGCGGTTGCCGCGGCGCCGGCGGCGCGCCGCCATCCTTGGCGACGACCTCGCCGCCCACCGTGCCCATCTCAATGTCCGAAACCATCACCGCGATGTTCTCGATGAGGTCGTAGCACATCGTGATCGACCCCTCGCGCGGGTTGTACCAGGCGTTCAACTGGCCGCAATCCTTGAACACCACGTTGACCGGCCGCGGCAGCACGTAGGTCTGGCCGAGCAGCTTGATGTTGTTGGTGATGGCCTCGGACAGGTTGTTCGCGAACAGGTTGCCGATCTTGCGCTTGGATGGCTCGAACACCACGTTGACCGGCGCGCCGGGCGCGTTGGCCGGCTGCAGGCCGTCGGGCGTCCAGGTGCCGACCCGCGTATGCGGTGCCAGCAGCCGGCGCCACGCGCGGTTCTGCTTGTTGAATTCGTCCGTGCACCGCGCTTTGGTCCGGTCCTCGAAGCCAACGTGCTTGGCCACCGGTTCGAACACCGCGGGATTGCCGCCGTACATGATGCACAGCATGTTGCGAAAGCGCTTCAAGTCGCCCGTGTGCTCGTCCTGCCAGGCCGAACTTGCCGAGGCGCCGCGCTTTTCCGCCAGCTTGCCGCTGTAGTACCACTGCAGCGCGGCATACGTCGCGGCCTCGCGGGCCATCGTGTTCAGGTCCTCGTCCTTGGTCGGATACATGGTGGGCTCGACGATCTGCAACGCCGAGTACATGTCGACCGCGTCTTCCTCGGCGCCCGTCGCCGGCAACTCCAGCTCGCCGATCAGCGCGTGGCCAAACTCGTGCAGGAAGATGCTGCGCATGATCCCGACGTAGACCCCGACGATGCGCAACGTATCGCCGCCAAAGCGCGGATAGGGACCCTCGCCCGGCAAGCCGGGAGCGTTGTTGGCGGGCGTGCGGGTGGCGGGCGTGTTGTTGGCTGCCGTGTTATTGGCGGGCGCGGGAGGCGGCGCCGCCGACGGCACGCGCGGCGCACCCGCCCCCGCGCCGCCTTGCGCGCCGGACCCGGCGGGCTTGGCAGCCACGTCCGACACGATCATGAAGTCGGCAATGCCGAACGTGCCTTCGTCGTACGCCATGATGCCGATTTCGCTGCCCAGCGCGGGCTCGTTCTCGATATCGGCAATCTTCTGGCCATTGACCAGGAAACGCGCGGCGCCGGGCACTTCCACCACTCTGATGCGGTCGGTGCCGTCCAGCTTGGCCACGTTGGGCACGGAAGCGATGTCGCGGCGCGTCTGGCCCTCCAGACAGAACAGCATCGTGTTGCGGTCCGCCCGGATCTCCAGGAGGCACAGGCTCTTGCGCGCGTTGTTGTTCAGCGCGATGCCGATGGACGCCTTGGGACTCTTCGAGTTGACCATCACGTTGACATCGGTGATGCGGCCCGTCTCGGGCGCAGGCCCCGGATTGATGTAGAACGTCTGCTCGCCGCCGGACACATCGCTATTGCGCAGCGTGAACCAGCCGTCCTGCTCGCCGACGTGCCAGCCCTGCAAAAGCTGCTGTTTGACGGTGCCTGCCAGTGGGCCGAGCTGCTTCTCATACGCCGCGTGCGCGGTGGTAGCAAAAGCGGCCAGCACGAAAAATAGCCCCGCGCCACGGAATCGCATCTGAATGTCCCTGATTAGTCAGATTTCAAGTCGCGCAGCGTATGTCAGATCAAACCCGTCCGCTTATTCATTTGTTAAAGATGTATTCCAACGTAAAAGCCGCCCGGGCTGGCGGCACGGACGGCTTTCGATTTGGGGGCGGGCGTGGCGTTCGCGCCACGGAACCGGTGGCGCGTCAGGAATCCACGCGCGCCAGCAGCGCAACCACCGTCGCCGCGATGCCTTCCTTGCGGCCCAGGTAGCCCAGCCCTTCGTTGGTCTTGGCCTTGATGTTGACTTCGGTCTCTGCCAGCCCCGTATCGGCGGCAATGTTCTTCACCATGGCCGGCGCGTGCGGGCCGATCTTGGGCGCCTGCGCATGCAGCGTGGCGTCGATATTGACCGGCGCCCAGCCCGCCTGGCGCACGCGCGCCATGGCTTCGCGCAGCAGGACGCGGCTGTCGGCCCCCTTGAAGGCCGGATCGGTGTCGGGAAAGTGCCGGCCGATGTCGCCCAGCCCCGCCGCGCCCAGCAGCGCGTCGGTGATCGCGTGCAGCAGCACGTCCGCATCGGAATGCCCTAGAAGGCCGTGCGTATGGGGAATCGTGACCCCGCCGATGATCAGCGGCCGGCCTTCGACCAGCGCGTGCACGTCAAAGCCCTGCCCGACGCGAAAAGGAATGCTCATAGCCATTTTTCCATCAGTTCAAAATCGTCCGGCCATGTCACCTTGAAATTGCGCATCGACCCCGAGACCAGCAGCGGCGCGTAGCCGGCGGCCTCGATGGCCGAGGCCTCGTCGGTGGCGATGACGCCATTCACGGATGCCGCGGTCAGCGCATCGCGCAGCACGCCTGCCCGGAACATCTGCGGGGTCTGCGCCAGCCACAGGCCATTGCGATCCAGTGTGCGCTCGACCCGCTGGTGCCCGCCCTTGACCGTGTCGGCCACCGGCAGGGCCAGCAAACCGCCCACCGGATCGGCCAGGCAGGCATCGATCAGCCGCGCCAGCGCCTCGGCAGGCAAGCCGGGGCGGGCCGCATCGTGCACCAGCACCCAGGTGTCGTCGGCGACCTCGCTGTCGGCAAGCGCGCCGGCGACCGTATCGGCGCGCGTCGCGCCGCCGCAGGCACGCCAGACAGTGCGCGGCAGGCCAGCAAGCGCGGCATCGACCCAGCCGTCGCCCGGGCTGACCGCCACCCGGACCTCGGACACGCGCGCGTCGGCCAGCAACGCGCTGACCGCATGGCGCAGCATGGGCTGTCCGGCCAATGGACGGTATTGCTTCGGAACGGCCTCGTGTCCGGGCCGGCTGGCGCGGGCGCCGACACCGGCGGCGGGCACGATTGCGATGATTGCGTCAGACATGGTGCGGAGATTTTATAATCGTTCGCTTGATGTCCGCTTCCAGCCTGATGCCCGCCCCTTCCTCCTCCGCCACGGCCGCCCCCCCCGTCCCCGCCACGGTTCCCACCCTGTCCGCGCTGAAGCCCGGCACGCGCTACGCGCAGCCCAGGCCGCCGGGCTCCGGCGACGCCTGGCTGCTGGCGGATCTGGCCCGCCAGGCCGGCGGCCCGCTGGTCATCCTGACGGCCGAGCCCCTGGAAGCGCAGCGCCTGGCCGAGGAAATCCAGCTGTTCGCGCCCGGTCTGCGCGTGCGGCAGCTGCCCGACTGGGAAACGCTACCCTACGATGCGTTCTCGCCGCACCAGGACCTGATTTCGGAGCGCCTGCACACGCTGCATTCGCTGATGATGAAGACGGTGGACGTGCTGACCGTGCCCATCACCACGGCGCTGTACCGGCTGGCGCCGCCCTCGTTCCTGGCCGCCTACACGTTCTCGTTCAAGCAGAAGGACCGGCTGAACGAAGCGGCGCTGCGCGCGCAGCTCACGCTGGCCAATTACAACCACGTCACCCAGGTGACCGCGCCCGGCGAATTCTGCCTGCGCGGCGGCCTGATCGACCTGTTCCCGATGGGCTCGGTGGTGCCGTACCGCCTGGACCTGTTCGACGACGAAATCGAGACCATCCGCAGTTTCGACGTGGACACCCAGCGCAGCCTGTACCCCGTGCGCGAGGTCCAGCTGCTGCCAGGCCGCGAATTCCCGATGGACGAGGACGCGCGCAACCGGTTCCGCGCGCGCTTTCGGGAAATTTTCGAAGGCGATCCCTCGCGCGCCCTGCCCTACAAGGATATCGGCAACGGCATCCCCTTTGCCGGCGTCGAGTACTACCTGCCGCTGTTCTTCGAAGAGACCGCCACGCTGTTCGACTATGTGGCCGAAGGCACGGTCATGGTGACGGTCGGCGACATCGACGACGCGATCCAGCGCTTCAACCAGGACACGGCCAGCCGCTACGGCTTCTTGAAGAGCGATCGCGAGCGTCCCGTGTTGCCGCCCTCGGCCCTGTTCCTGGATAACGAATCGCTGTATGGCCGGCTGAAGGCCTTTCGCCGCCTGTCGCTGACCGCCGGCCAGCCGCACCCCGACTTCCGGGCCGCGCCCGACGTCAGCGTGGCGCGCCGCGCCGACGATCCCATCGCCAAGCTGCGCGCGCTGGTGCAAGCGGGACAGACCCGCGTGCTGCTGTGCGCCGATTCCGCAGGACGCCGCGAAACGCTGGTGCAGATGCTGCACGAATTCGGTGTCACGCCCGACGCGCAGCCCGAGACCATCGAGGCCTTCCTGGCGTCGGACGCGCATTTCGGCATCGTCGCCTCGCCGCTGGGCGTGGGCTTTCAGCTGCCGGAGGCGAACCTCGCCTTCCTGACCGAAAACGACCTCTACCCCGGATTGGCGACCCCGGGACGCCGCGGCAAGCGCGACCAGGAGCGCGCCAGCAACGTCGAAGCCATGGTGCGCGACCTGTCCGAGCTGCGCGAGGGCGATCCCGTCGTCCACGCCCAGCACGGCATCGGGCGCTACCACGGCCTGGTCAACATGGACATGGGCGAAGGCGAGATGGAGTTTCTTCATCTTGAGTACGCCAACGGCAGCACGCTGTACGTGCCGGTGTCGCAGCTGCACGTGATCGCCCGTTACAGCGGCGCGGATCCGGAAGCCGCGCCGCTGCACCAGCTGGGCTCGGGGCAATGGGACAAGGCCCGCCGCAAGGCGGCCAAGCAGGTGCGCGACACCGCTGCGGAACTGCTGGCGCTGTATGCGCAGCGCGCCGCGCGCGAAGGCTTTGCGTTCAACCTGCCGCTGAACGACTACGAGGCCTTCGCCGAGGGCTTCGGCTTCGAAGAGACGGCCGATCAGGCCGCCGCGATCCAGGCCGTCATCAGCGACATGACCTCGGGCCGCCCGATGGACCGCCTGGTCTGCGGCGACGTCGGCTTCGGCAAGACGGAAGTCGCGCTGCGCGCCGCGTTCCTGGCCGTCGCCAATGGCAAGCAGGTGGCGCTCTTGTGCCCCACCACCCTGCTCGCCGAGCAGCACGCGCAGACCTTTACCGACCGGTTCGCCGACTGGCCCGTACGCGTGGTGGAACTGTCGCGCTTCCGCTCGGCCAAGGAAGTGTCGGCCGCCATCGAAGGCATCAACGACGGCCGGGTCGACATCGTCATCGGCACGCACAAGATTCTGTCGAAAGATGTGAAGTTCAAGCGGCTGGGTCTGGTCATCATCGACGAGGAGCACCGTTTCGGCGTGCGCCAGAAGGAAGCGCTCAAGTCGCTGCGGGCCGAGGTCGACGTCCTGACGCTCACCGCCACGCCCATTCCCCGCACGCTCGGCATGTCGCTGGAAGGCATCCGCGACTTCTCCGTCATTGCCACGGCGCCGCAGAAGCGCCTGGCCATCAAGACCTTCGTGCGGCGCGAAGACGGCAGCACACTGCGCGAGGCCCTGCTGCGCGAACTCAAGCGCGGCGGCCAGTGCTACTTCCTGCACAACGAGGTCGAGACCATCCACAACCGCCGGGCGCGCCTGGAAGAGCTGGTGCCCGAGGCCCGGATCGCCGTCGCGCACGGCCAGATGCCCGAGCGCGAACTCGAACAGGTGATGAAGGGCTTCTACCAGCAGCGCTACAACGTGTTGCTGTGCACCACCATCATCGAAACCGGCATCGACGTGCCCAGCGCCAACACTATCGTGATCCATCGCGCCGACCGCTTCGGCCTGGCGCAGCTTCACCAGTTGCGCGGACGCGTCGGGCGCTCGCACCATCAGGCCTACGCCTACCTGCTGACGCCGGGCGAGGACGCCATCACCAGCAACGCCAAGAAGCGGCTGGAAGCCATCCAGGCCATGGAAGAGCTCGGCTCGGGCTTTTACCTGGCGATGCACGACCTCGAAATCCGGGGCACCGGTGAAGTGCTGGGCGACTCGCAGTCGGGCAACATCCAGGAAGTGGGCTTCTCGATGTACAACGAGATGCTCAACGAGGCCGTGCGCGCGCTGCGCGCCGGCGAAGAACCCGACCTGGACGCGCCCTTCAATCTGGCGTGCGAGGTCAACCTGCACGCCCCGGCGCTGCTGCCGTCCGATTATTGCGCCGACGTGCATGCGCGCCTGGCCATCTACAAGCGGCTGGCGCACGCCGCCGACGAGGACGACCTGATCCACATCCAGGAAGAACTGATCGACCGATTCGGCAAGCTGCCGGAAGCGGCCCAAACCCTGCTGGCCACGCACCGCCTGCGGCTTGCGGCCCAGCCGCTGGGCATCGTCAAGATCGACGCCAGCGAAGCGCAGGCCCTGATCCAGTTCGGCCCCAAGACCTCGGTCGATCCGGCCCGCATCATCGACCTCGTCCAGCGGCAGCGGCACATCAAGCTGGCCGGACAGGACAAATTGCGCGCCGAGATCAAGGCCCCCCTCATTCCCGCCAGGGCGGACGCCGTGCGCGCCGTCCTACGTGCGCTCAAGTAACCCCGACTCTCGTTCCCATCCGCCATGACTACCCACAATCTCGTCGTTCAATCCCCCGGCCTCGCCATCGAACATGCGGAGCAGCTTGCCGCGCTGGCCCAGGCCCAGGGCGTGGCGCGCATCAGCAACACCGCGGCGCGCCTGCTCGACGTGCAGCACGACGACGAGACGCGCGCGGTGGTATGCGCCTTCGCCGAGGCGCGCGGCGTGGACGCAGCCTTCGTGCCCGCCGGACTGAAGCTTGCCCACTGCAAGGTCCTGGCCATGGACATGGACTCGACCCTGATCAACATCGAATGCATCGACGAGATCGCGGGCGTGGTCGGCGTGAAAGACAAGGTGTCGGAGATCACCGAGGCCGCCATGCGCGGCGAGATCAAGGATTTCGCCGAAAGCCTGCGCCGGCGGGTCGCACTGCTGAAAGGCGCGCCGGCTGGCGCGCTGGACCAGGTCTACGAGGAAAAGCTGCGCCTGAACCCTGGGGCCGAACGCCTGATCTCCACGGCCCAGGCCGCCGGCATCAAGGTGCTGCTGGTGTCGGGCGGTTTCACCTTCTTCACGGAACGCCTGCGCGCCCGCCTGAACCTGGACAGCGCCCACGCCAACACGCTGGAAATCGAAGACGGCGTGCTCACCGGACGCGTGCTGGGCGACATCCTGGACGCCGACGCCAAGGCCTCCCACCTGCGCGACTTCGCGCGCACGCACGGCGCCTCGACGGATCAGATCATCGCAATGGGCGACGGCGCCAACGACCTGAAGATGCTGGCCAACGCCGGCTTTCCGGTGGCCTACCACGCCAAACCGCTGGTGCGTCAGCAGACGCGCTACGCGCTGAACGTCTCCGGATTGGACGGCGTGCTGAACTGGTTCGAGAGCTGATCCTGCCTCAAAGGTCTCCTCAAAGGTGTCTGACACCGCGCCGCAACGCACGCCAGCCACCGCCCAAAAGCAAAAGCCACCTCAGCAACGAGGTGGCTTTTGCTGACGCGGCGCCCCGCCATCAGTACCGCACGCGCAGGGACAGCAGCGCCGCCCGGCCCGTGCCCAGCGCCGCGTAGTGCGCGGCGTAGGCCTTGGTGTAGTACGTTTCGTCGAAGATGTTCAGCACGTTCAACTGCGCCGAGAAGTGCTCGTTGAATTCATAGCCGGCCATCGCGTCGAAGCGCCAGTACGACGGCACCCAGCGCGCCTTGGGCGTGCCGTCGGCGTTCTTCGTGGCGTCCGAGTTGCCGTACACCTTGTCGACGTAGTACGCGCCGCCGCCGACCGTCAGCTTGGGCAGGACCTTGTACGTCGTCCACAGGCTGAAGGCGTTGCGCGGCGTGTTGGGCAGGTCCTGGCCGACGGCGCCGCTGTTGTATGCGCCCTTGGTCATTTCGCTGTCCATGAAGGTGTAGCCGCCGAACACATTCCACTTCGGCGTGATGGCGCCCGAGAATCCCAGCTCGATGCCGCGCACCTTGGCTTCGCCCACTTGCGCCACTTCGGTCGCCGACACCGCCACGCTGGTGTTCTTGCGGATGTCCTGGAACGCCGCGGCCGACAGCGTCAGCTTGTCATCGAACACCTGCCACTTCGTGCCCAGCTCCACCGTGCGGCTCTTTTCCGGTTCCAGCGAAGAGGTCGACAGCGAGGTCGCATCGCTGATCGCTCCACCAGCAATGGCGGACGGCGTCGACGAGGTGCCGTAGGTCGCGTAAATCGTGCCGTTGGGCACGGGCTTGTACGCCAGGCCGACCTGGTAGTTGAAGAGGTTGTCCTCACGGCTCGTGCTGTAGAACGCGGGGGTGCTGGATGGATCGTTGCGGCCGCGCGCGATGTTGCTGCCGCTGGTGCGGTAGTTGTCCCAACGTGCGCCCAGGCTGGCTTGCCACTGTTCGTTGAACTTGATGGTGTCGAAGCCGTAGAGGGCCAGCGTGTCCGTGTTGTAGACGGCAGGATTGTTGTTGCGGGTCAGCTTGCCGGTGTAGTCGTCGTGGGGATTCGGATCCCACAGCGACGTGCACAGCGCCGGGTTCGACAGGTCCGTGGCGCTGACCTTGCAGTTCATCGGGCCCCGCGCGATCGTCTGGGTGTAGCTGTCCTTGTCCTGCTTGATGTTGCTGTACTCGAAGCCCAGGTCGAACGAGTGCTTCAGGCTGCCGGTCTCGAATTCGCCCGTCAGGTCCGTCTGGTTGGCGAACGTCTTGGTGACGTAATAGCCGGACTTGAGCGCGCGATACACCAGCCCGTTCGGGATGTTGCCCTTGCTGTCGTCGGGATTGGTCGCCGCGAAATCCGTCGTGCCGCGGCCATAGCGCGTTACGTTGCGCAGTTGCAGCTTGTCCGAGAAGTCGTGCTGGAAGTCCACGGTGGCAACATCATCCCGGGTCTTCATGAAATCGCGGCCGGTCAGGCCATAGAACGACTTGCGGCTCACGCCCATGGTCTCCGTCACCGGCTGACCCGACTTCGGGTCATACGGAATGGAGTAATCGGGCATGCTGTCGTCCTGGTAGTGGTAGTAGCTCAGCGTGATGCGCGTCGGCGTGCCCACGCCCAGCATCAGCGACGGCGCCACGCCCCAGCGCTCGAAGTCCACTGCGTCATCGCGGCCCGGCGTGTCGCCCTTGTTGCCCATCACGTTCAGACGGAAAGCCGCCTTCTCGCCCAACCGCCAGTTGCTGTCGATCGTGGCGCGGTAGTTGTTGTCCGTGCCGATCTGCGCCGTGGCTTCGGTGAAGTCCGTGGCCTTTGGCGTCTTGCCGACCATGTTGATGCTGCCGCCCGCGCCGCCGCGGCCGGAGTACACCGAATCCGGTCCCTTGATGATCTCGACCTGCTCCAGATTGAAGGTATCGCGCACCTGCGTGCTGCTGTCGCGGATCCCGTCCAGGAAGATGCTGCCTGCCGAATTCTGGCCGCGAATGATGGGCAGGTCACCGCCCGGACGGCCGCCCTCACCCGCGCCGAAGGTGATCCCCGGCGAGTTGCGCAGCACGTCCTGCAGCGTGGATGCCGCCTGATCCTGGATCACCTGCTGCGGCACAACCTGCACCGTGCGCGGCGTGTCCAGCAAAGGCGCCGTCATCTTGGGAGACTGCGCGGTCGACGTCTGGTACGACGAGCTTTCGCCCTCCACGCGGACGGGCGACAACTGCGTCACGCCGCTGTCAGCGGACTGCGCTGCGGCATAGGGACTGACAAACAACGCGGGGGCGGCAATCGCAGCAGCCAGCGACGTGGCGAGCGTATTCAGCGAATACGAATCTTGGGGCTTCAATCCAGCTTCTCCAGAATGTAAATAGCAACGATTCTTGTTTTTTTGTCGTTTGCGATTCTGAACCGAGGCGCTGAATGAAACCTGAATGACAGGCTTTTGATGATCTAAAAGATAAAAAAACAACAGAGTTGATCTGCCGCAAAAGCGAAACGGTCGGAGAATCGAATCGGGGGCAGATCAACGGTGGGATCCGGAAGGGTCACAAGCCCCTGCCGGCATGCGCAGGACAAAAAAAACGCCCCGGAATTCGGGGCGCTATTTTGTGCTGCGCAGGACTCAGACCCGAAGGCGAGGATGCCGCTTGAAGAGGTACCGGTACACGAACCCGGGATACGCCAGCACCAGATACAGGCTGAGCGTGATGGCGTAGAACTCCCAGGTCTGGGCGAAGCGGTTGCCCAGCGTAGACTCGAACGCAAAGCCCAGCGCGCCGACGATGGCGTAGAACACCAGCACCTCGACCAGCCGCAACCAGAACGGCTTGACCGCCACCGCCCCACCCTGCTTCCAGGGCAGCACGGCGAAGACGCGCTCGGTCAGGAAAGGAAGATTCGCGCTGACAAGCGCCAGCGCGATCAACAGCCACACCGCCAGCGTCTGGTTCATGGCTGTTATCCGTTCCTTAGAGGCTCAGCGACGAGCGGATGGCCTGCACGCACAGGGCCATCAGGCCACCCGGCAACAGACCCAGCACCAGGATCAAGGCGCCGTTGATCGACAGCACGCCGCGCTGGCCGGCCGTGGCCACCATCGGGGCAGCGTCGGCCGCCGGTTCGTCGAAGTAGACGACCTTGACCACACGCAGGTAGTAGAACGCGCCGATCAGCGAGAACAGCACCGCGACCACAGCCAGCGTCACGTGGCCGGCGGAAACCAGCGCCTGCAGTACGGCCAGCTTGGCGTAGAAGCCCACCAGCGGCGGGATGCCGGCCAGCGAGAACATCAGGAGCAGCACGATGGCGGCATGCCACGGGCTGCGGCGGTTCAGGCCCTTCAGGTCGTCGATGTGCTCGCACTCAAAGCCCTGGCGCGACAGCAGCAGCACGATGCCGAAGCTGGCGAGCGTGGTCAGCACGTAGGTCAGCATGTAGAACAGCGAGGCGCCGTAGGCGGCCGACGACAGTTCCGGCTTGCCGGCCACCGACCCCGACATCAGGCCCAGGAGCACGAAGCCCATGTGCGAGATGGTCGAGTAAGCCAGCATGCGCTTGAAGTTGGTCTGGGCAATGGCGGTCAGGTTGCCGATGGCCAGCGACAGCACCGCCAGGATCATCAGCATCGGCTGCCAGTCGGTGGCCAGGCCGTGCAGGCCGTCAACCAGCAGGCGCAGCGTGATCGCAAAAGCGGCCAGCTTGGGCGCGCCGCCCAGAATCAGCGTGACGGCGGTGGGCGAACCCTGGTAGACGTCCGGCACCCACATGTGGAACGGAACGGCGCCCAGCTTGAACGCAAGGCCCGACACCAGGAACACGATGCCGAACACCAGCGCCATCTTCTCGGCCTTGCCGGCGGCGATGACGTTGGACACTTCGGTCAGGTCAAGGTGACCCGTCGCGCCATAGATCATGGACATGCCGTACAGCAGGAAGCCCGAGGCCAGCGCGCCCAGCACGAAGTACTTCATGGCGGCTTCGGTGGCCACGACGTTGTCGCGGCGCAGGGCGATCAGCGCGTACAGCGCCAGCGACATCAGCTCCAGACCCAGGTAGATGGAGATCAGGTTCCCGGAGGAGATCATGACCATCTGGCCCAGCAGGGCAAACAGCGTCAGCACGTAGAGTTCGCCGCCGCGCACCATGTCGCGAACCTGCGCATACACGCGGCCGTAGATCAGCGTGACGCCGACGGCAAGGTACGAAGCGATCTTCAGCAGGTGCGACAGCTCGTCCGTGACGTACAGGCCGTTGAACGTCGAGCCAGCCACGCCGTTCTTCCACTGCACGGCCGACACGACGGTCAGCACGCCCAGGGCAAGCATGGTCAGCAGAAACGTCGGCTTGCGCTCGGGGTGATTGCTGACCGCGTCGATGAGCAGGATAGCCAGGCCGAAAATCAGCAGAAGGATTTCCGGTGTCGCCAAGGCGAAATCGATTTGGGATTGCATCATTGTCTTGTCTTACAGTTTCGAGACGGCAACGTGTTGCAGCAGGGCCTCGACCGACACGTGCATGACGTCGGTAAAGGGCTTGGGATAGATCCCCATGTACAACACGGCGATCGCCATCACGCCAAGAATCACGAATTCGCGGCGGTTGATATCGGTCAGCTCGCGCACGTGGTCGTTGGCGACATCGCCCAGGACGACGCGCTTGACCATCCACAGCGAATACGCCGCGCCCAGGATCAGGGCAGTAGCTGCCAGCAGGCCGATCCAGAAGTTGTGCTCGACAGCGCCCATGATCACCATGAATTCGCCGACGAAGCCGCTGGTGGCCGGCAGGCCGCTGTTGGCCATCGAGAACAGGATGAAGAACGTGGCAAAGCGCGGCATCACGTTGACCACGCCGCCGTAGTCGGCGATGCGGCGCGAGTGCATGCGGTCATAGAGCACGCCAATACACATGAACATGGCGCCCGACACGAAGCCGTGCGAGATCATCTGCACGATGGCGCCTTCGACGCCGGCCGTGTTGAAGATGAAAAAGCCCAGCGTGACAAAGCCCATGTGAGCGACCGACGAATAGGCCACCAGCTTCTTCATGTCGTCCTGCACGATCGCGACCAGACCGATGTAGATCACGGCAATCAGCGACAGCGTGATCATCAGGCCGGCCAGGCTGTGCGAGGCGTCAGGCGCGATCGGCAGCGAGAAGCGCAGGAAACCGTAGGCGCCCAGCTTCAGCATTATCGCGGCCAGCACGATGGAGCCACCCGTGGGCGCTTCCACGTGGGCGTCCGGCAACCACGTGTGAACCGGCCACATCGGCACCTTGACCGCGAAAGCCGCGAGCAGCGCCACGAAGATCAGGATCTGCGGGGTATAGCCCAGCTTGGTCTGCTGCCAGGTCAGGATGTCGAACGAACCGCCCGAGACATTCCAGAGGTAGACGAACGCGACCAGCGTCAGCAGCGAACCCATCAGGGTGTACAGGAAGAACTTGAACGCCGCATACACGCGGTTCGGTCCGCCCCAGACACCGATGATGATGTACATCGGGATCAGCGTGGCTTCGAAGAACACGTAGAACAGCATGCCGTCCAGCGCGCAGAACACGCCCACCATCAGACCCGACAGGATCAGGAAGGCGGCCATGTATTGCGCGACGCGGCTCGTGATGACTTCCCAGCCGGCCAGCACCACGATGATGGTGATGAACGCGGTCAGGAGCACGAACCACATCGAAATGCCGTCGATGCCCAGGTGGTAATTGACGTTGAAGGCCTCGATCCAGGAGGTCTTCTCCACGAACTGCATGGCGGCCGTGGAGGAATCGAACCCGGTGTAGAGCGGAATCGTGACCAGGAAGCCGGCGATCGCGCCGACGAGCGACAGGCCGCGCGTCAGGCCGGGACGGTCGTCACGGCCCACCGCCAGCACCAGCAGGCCGAATACGATCGGGACAAAGATCGCAAGCGTGAGCCAGGGAAAAGTGTTGGATGCCATCTCGCTTGCCATCATTGGGGAATCAGCACAAAGAAAGTCACCAGCGCCATGACGCCGATGATCATTGCGAACGCGTAGTGATAGATGAAGCCGGACTGCAGGTGGCGGCTGATGGCTGCCACCCAGCCCACGACACGGGCGCTGCCGTTGATCAGGATGCCATCGATGATGCCGCGATCACCGGTCTGCCACAGGCCGCGGCCCAGGCAGCGCAGACCACGCGCGATGACCTGCTCGTTGAACCAGTCGACGTAGTACTTGTTCTCGAGGATCTTGTTCACGCCCGACAGGTTGGCCTTGATGGCGGCCGGCACCTTGGGGTTGATCAGGTAGCAGTACCACGAGATGACGAAGCCAGCGACGACCAGCCAGAACGGCAGGGTCTGGAAGGCATGCAGGCCGTAGGCGACCCAGCCGTGCCATTCCTCGCTCAGCACGTGCATGGCGGGATGCTGCTGCGGCAGCACCTTGATGACGCCGTCGAAGAACTTGCCGAACACCATCGGGTCGACCGCCCAGGCGCCGACGAACACCGACGGAATGGCCAGCAGGATCAGCGGCAGCGTGACGACCCAGGGCGACTCGTGCGGCTTGCCGCCGTGGTGGCCATGGCCGTGGTCGTCATGGCCGTGATCGTCGTGACCGTGCGCGTCATGGCCGTGGCCGTGGTCGCTGGTGTCGAAGCGTTCCTTGCCATGGAAGACCAGGAAGTACACGCGGAACGAGTACAGCGACGTGACGAACACGCCGATCAGCACGGCATAGTAGGCAAAGCTAGCGCCCCAGACGTTGGCCTGGCCGGCGGCTTCGATGATGTTTTCCTTCGAGTAGAAACCCGAGAAGAACGGCGTGCCGACGAGCGCCAGCGTGCCCAGCAGGAAGGTGATCCAGGTGATGGGCATGTACTTGCGCAGGCCGCCCATGTTGCGGATGTCCTGGTCGTGGTGCATGCCGATGATGACCGAACCCGCACCCAGGAACAGCAGCGCCTTGAAGAACGCGTGCGTCATCAGGTGGAAGATCGCGACCGAGTAGGCCGACGCACCGAGCGCGACAGTCATGTAGCCCAGCTGCGACAGCGTGGAATACGCAATGACCCGCTTGATGTCGTTCTGGATGATGCCCAGGATGCCCAGGAACAGCGCACCGATGGCGCCGATCACGATGATGAACGACAGCGCGGTATCCGACAGTTCGAACAGCGGCGAGAAACGCGCGACCATGAAGATGCCGGCCGTCACCATGGTGGCGGCGTGGATCAGCGCGGAAATCGGGGTCGGGCCTTCCATCGAGTCGGGCAGCCAGGCGTGCAGCGGAACCTGGGCCGATTTGCCCATGGCGCCGATGAACAGGCAAATACATGCCACCGTCAGCAGCATCCAGTCGGAGCCGGGCAGCGTCATACCGGCCAGCTTGTCGGCCTGCGCGAAGACTTCACCGTAGTGCATGGTGCCGGCGTAGGCGAACAGAAGGCCAATGCCCAGCACGAAACCGAAGTCGCCGACGCGGTTGATCAGGAACGCCTTCATGTTGGCGAAGATCGCCGTGGGGCGCGTGTACCAAAAACCGATCAGCAGGTAGGACACCAGGCCCACCGCTTCCCAGCCGAAGAACAGCTGCACCATGTTGTTCGACATCACCAGCATCAGCATGGAGAACGTGAACAGCGAGATGTACGAGAAGAAGCGCTGGTAGCCGGGATCGTCAGCCATGTAGCCGATGGTGTAGATGTGCACCATCAACGACACGGAGGTCACCACGACCATCATCATGGCCGACAGCGGATCGATCAGGAAGCCGATTTCCAGCTTGGTCTGGCCGATCAGGCTCCAGGTGTAGACCGCGCCGTCGAAGCGCAGGCCGTTCAGCACGTCGCCCAGCACCACCACCGAACCGATGGCGGAGATGAGCACGCCCAGGATGGTGATGACGTGCGAGGCGCGGCGGCCGATGGGACGGCCCAGGAACCCGGTGCCGAAAAGGCCCGCGAGAATTGCTCCGGCCAGCGGCGCCAGCGCGATGAGCAGGTAGAGATTGGGTGAGCTAGACATTTTCTTCCAATACCCCGTCAGCCCTTCAGGCGATCGAGTTCGTCAACGTTGATCGTGTTCAGGTTGCGGAACAGCAGCACCAGGATGGCCAGGCCGATCGCCGCTTCGGCGGCGGCCACGGTCAGGATGAAGAACACGAACACCTGGCCGGCGGTGTCGCCGAACCAGCTGGAGAACGCCACGAAGTTCATGTTGACGGCCAGGAGCACGAGCTCGATGGACATCAGGAGAATGATCAGGTTGCGGCGATTCAGGAAGATGCCGAAGATCCCGATGGCGAACAGGATTGCGCCAAGGATCAGATAGTGGGCCAGCGTCAGCGTCATTGTTGTTCTCCTTGGGGCGCGGCACCGTTCGACGCGTCACGCTTGGCCTGGGCGCGCTCGCTCTGGGCGGGCATGCTCACCATGCGGAAGCGGTCCTTCGCACGCACGCGGACAGCGGCGACCGGGTCGTTGTACTTCACGTCGCGGCGGCGGCGCAGGGTCAGCGCGATTGCGGCAACCATGCCGACCAGCAGCAGCGCGGCGCCCACTTCAACGGCGTAGACATACTGCGTGTACATCGCCTCGCCCAGCGCGCGGGCGTTGTTGTAGTCGCTGGGCAGTTGCGCCTGCGGACCGGAGCCGTACCAGATGGTGCCCAGCACGAAGGACACTTCCAGCACCAGCACGAGACCGATGACCAGGCCGAGCGGCAGGTAGGTCTTCATGCCCTGGCGCAGGGTGTCCATGCGGATGTCGAGCATCATCACGACAAAGAGGAAGAGCACCATTACGGCGCCCACGTACACCAGCACCAGCAGCAGCGCGAGGAACTCGGCGCCCAGCAGCATCCAGAGCATGGCCGCGTTGGCAAACGCCAGGATCAGGTGCAGAACGGCGGTGACCGCGCTGCGCGCGGTGATCACGCGGAAGGCCGCGATCACCAGCACGGCGGCCAGTATGTAGAAAAGGACAGTGGTAAAAGTCATGGATCAGACCCTGGGCTTCAGCGGTAAGGCGCGTCTTCGGCCCGGCGGCGGGCGATGTCGGCTTCGTAGCGGTCGCCCACGGCGAGCAGCATGTCTTTGGTGAAATACAGGTCGCCGCGCTTTTCGCCGTGGTATTCGTGGATGTGCGTTTCCACGATGGAATCCACGGGGCAGCTTTCCTCACAGAAGCCGCAGAAGATGCACTTGGTCAGGTCGATGTCGTAGCGCGTCGTGCGGCGGGTGCCGTCGTCGCGCTGATCCGACTCGATCGTGATCGCCAGCGCCGGGCACACGGCTTCGCACAGCTTGCACGCGATGCAGCGCTCTTCCCCGTTGGGGTAGCGGCGCAGCGCGTGCAGGCCGCGGAAACGCGGCGACGCAGGGGTCTTTTCCTGGGGGTAGCGCAAGGTGACCTTGCGCTTGAAGAAATACTTGCCCGTCAGGCGCATGCCCTTGAGCAACTCGGTCAGCATCAGGCTGCCGAAGAAATCCTTGATCGCTTCCATATCCTGCCTCTGCTTGGCGCTTAGCGCCAAATGTTCCAGGGCGTCTGCATCCAGATCGCCACCACGACCAGCCAGACGCCGGTCAGCGGGATGAAGATTTTCCAACCCAAACGCATGATCTGGTCGTAGCGGTAGCGCGGGAACGAGGCCCGGAACCACACGAACAACGAGACCACGACGAACGTCTTGAGACCCAGCCAGATCCAACCCGGAATCCAGGTCAGCGGCGCGATATCGATCGGGGAAGCCCAGCCGCCCAGGAACATGATCGACGCCATGCAGGACAGCAGGATCATGTTGGCGTATTCGCCCAGGAAGAACAGCGCGAAGGCCATGCCCGAGTACTCGACCATGTGGCCGGCCACGATTTCGGATTCGCCTTCCACCACGTCGAACGGGTGGCGGTTGGTTTCTGCGACGGCCGAGATCACGTAGATCACGAACAGCGGCAACAGCGGCAGCCAGTTCCAGGACATGAACGTCAGGCCCTTGTCGGCAAACCAGCCGCGGTTCTGCACGTTGACGATCTCGGACATGTTCAGGCTGCCGGACACCAGCAGGACCGTCACCAGCACGAAGCCGATGGCCAGTTCATACGACAGCATCTGGGCCGAGGCGCGCAGCGCGCCCAGGAACGCGTACTTGGAGTTGGACGCCCAGCCAGCGACGATCACGCCGTACACGCCGATGGACGTGATGGCCATGATGTACAGCAGGCCGGCATTGACGTTGGCCAGCACGACGTCGGGACCGAAGGGCACGACCGCCCAGGCAGCCAGCGCGGGCATCAGCGTGACCACGGGGGCCACGACGAACAGCACCTTGTTGGCCTGGCTGGGAACGACGACTTCCTTGGTGAGCAGCTTGAAGACGTCTGCGAAAGGCTGCAGCAGCCCCTTGAAGCCGACGCGGTTCGGACCCATGCGCACGTGCATGGCGCCGATCATCTTGCGCTCCCAGTACGTCAGGTACGCCACGCACAGGATGATGGGCACGGCGATGACCACGATCTTGATGAGGGTCCAGAGGACCATCCAGACCGTCGGGCCCAGCAATGCCTGACCGTGGCTTTCAAGAACATTGAGCCATTCCATCAGGCACGCTCCACGCTGATTTGACCAAATGCGCCACCCAGGGCAGCGGTAGTTTCGAAGGCGGCGGAAATGCGCACGGCGCGATCGGCCACGGCATCATCCTGCACGGTTTCCAGTTCGACGGCGCCCTGCCCGGCCGAGACGCGCACCTTGACGCCGGCCGTCAGGCCGAGGCTGGTGAGGGTACGGCCGTTCATGGCGGCGGCGGGCTTCTTCGAAGCCGGCGAGGCCTGCAGCGGTTCCGAGCGGCGCACCATGGCGTCGGTGCGGTAGATCGGCACATCGGCGACGCGTTCCAGGCCGGAGAGGGCCTGGCCCAGACCCAGCGGAGCCTTGACGTCGTTGGACAGGCGGCCTTCGACGCCGCTGGCCAGCACGGCGTCGCGCACGGACTCGGAGGTCTCGTCGTCGAAGCCGGCCAGATGCAGGACGTTGCCCAGCACGCGCAGCACCTTCCAGCCCGGACGGGTCTGGCCGAACGGCGTGACCGTGCCCTTGAAGCTTTGGGCCAGGCCTTGGGCGTTGACGAACGTGCCCGAGGTTTCCGTGAACGGCGACACCGGCAGCATCACGTCCGCCCATTCGGCAGCGGCCGAACGGTAAGGCGTGAGCGCGACGGCGAACTGCGCGCCGCGCAGCGCGGCGATGGCTTGCTGGCCGTTGTCGGCATCCAGCAGCGGTTCGGCGTGCAGGACGATGTAGGCCTTGAGCGGTTCGGCGAGCATCGCTGCGGCGGTCTTGCCGCCCTTGCCCGGGATGGCGCCGGCGAGGTAGCCGCCGACGGTGTTGCCGCCCGAGGTCAGGAAGCCGAACTTGCCGCCCGACAGGTCAGCCACGGCGCGGCCGTTGGCGGCCAGGGTGGTGGCCTGAGCGCTGGCGACGGCCAGGTTGCCCATCAGGACGGCCGTGTTGGCGCCCGAGGCAAGGCTGGCGGCGATGAGCTTGGCGTTTTCGCCCGGCGTGACCGAGGCGAACTCGGCCGGCACGGCCTGTTCCTTGGCCTGGGCCAGCGCGACGGCCACTTCGGCCAGCGCGCGCGCCAGTTCCGACGGGGCCACGGTGATGCGCGCGGTCACGGGCATCAGGGGATCGTCGGCGGCGCTGTCGACCATCAGGATCTGCGTGCCGCGCTTGGCGGCCTGGCGCAGACGCTGGGCCATCAGCGGGTGATCCTTGCGCAGGAACGAGCCGACGACCAGGACGCGGTCCAGGTTGTCGAGTTCGGCGATGGGCATGCCCAGCCACGGCGCGCCGGTCAGCGCGGCGTCGAAGGCCGGGTCGGTCTGACGCAGGCGGAAGTCGATGTTCTCGGAACCCAGCGCGCGAACCAGGCGGCCCAGCAGCGCGTATTCCTCGGTCGTGGCGTATTCGGACGCCAGGGCGCCGATCTGGCCGGCGCCGAAGCTGTCACGCACGCGCGACAGGCCTTGGGCCACGGCCTGCAGGGCATCGGCCCAGGAGGCTTCCTGCCACTTGCCGTCGGTGCCCTTGATCATCGGGGCGGACAGGCGGTCTTCGCTGTTCAGGCCTTCGTACGAGAAGCGGTCGCGATCGCTGATCCAGCATTCGTTGACGGCTTCGTCCTCGAACGGCACCACGCGCATCACGCGGTCGCCCTTGACCTGGACGACCAGGTTGGCGCCCAGGCTGTCGTGCGGGCTGACCGAACGGCGGCGAGCCAGTTCCCAGGTGCGGGCGCTGTAGCGGAAGGGCTTGGAGGTCAGCGCGCCCACCGGACAGATGTCGATCATGTTGCCCGACAGTTCGGACTCGATCGAACGGCCGACGAAGGTCGTGATCTCGGAGTGTTCGCCACGGCCCAGCATGCCCAGTTCCATGACGCCGGCGATTTCCTGGCCGAAGCGCACGCAGCGGGTGCAGTGGATGCAGCGGGACATTTCCTCGGCCGACACCAGCGGGCCCAGGTCCTTGTGGAACACGACGCGCTTTTCTTCCTGGTAACGCGAGGAAGAACCGCCGTAGCCCACGGCCAGATCCTGCAGCTGGCATTCGCCGCCCTGATCGCAGATCGGGCAGTCGAGGGGGTGATTGATGAGCAAGAATTCCATCACCGACTTCTGAGCGGCGCGAGCCTTCTCCGAGCAGGTGTGGACGACCATGCCGTTGGTCACGGGCGTGGCGCAGGCGGGCAGCGCCTTGGGCGCTTTTTCCACTTCAACCAGGCACATCCGGCAGTTGGCCGCGATGGACAGTTTCTTGTGGTAGCAGAAATGCGGCACGTAAAGCCCGACTTTCTGGGCGGCATGCATGACCATGCTGCCTTCGGGCACTTCGACCTTGTTGCCGTCGACGGTTAGTTCAACCATTGCTGTTCCTGAGACCTACAGATATTGCGGGACCACACAAGACTTGTGCTCGATGTGGTGCGCGAATTCGTCGCGAAAATGCTTGAGGAAGCCACGTACGGGCATGGCGGCGGCGTCACCGAGGGCGCAGATGGTGCGGCCCATGATGTTGGCGGCCACGTTGTCCAGCAGCTCCAGATCTTCCGGACGGCCTTGACCGTTCTCGATACGGTGCACCATGCGGTACAGCCAGCCGGTGCCTTCGCGGCACGGCGTGCACTGGCCGCAGCTTTCTTCGAAATAGAAGTACGACAGGCGCAGCAGCGACTTGACCATGCAACGCGTCTCGTCCATGACGATCACCGCGCCGGAGCCGAGCATCGAGCCGGCCTTGGCGATGGAGTCATAGTCCATCGTGCATTCCATCATGATGTCGGCGGGCAGGACCGGGGCGCTCGAGCCGCCGGGAATGACCGCCTTCAGCTTCTTGCCGCCGCGCATGCCGCCTGCCAGTTCCAGCAGGGTCGAGAACGGGGTGCCCAGCGGGATCTCGTAGTTGCCGGGACGCTCGACGTCGCCAGTGATCGAGAACAGCTTGGTGCCGCCGTTGTTCGGCTTGCCGACTTCCAGGTAGGCCTGGCCGCCGTTGCGGATGATCCACGGCACCGCCGCGAACGTTTCCGTGTTGTTGATCGTGGTGGGCTTGCCGTACAGGCCGAAGCTGGCCGGGAACGGCGGCTTGAAGCGCGGCTGGCCCTTCTTGCCTTCCAGCGATTCCAGCAGCGCGGTTTCTTCGCCGCAGATGTAGGCGCCGTAACCGTGGAATGCGTGCAGCTGGAAGCTGAAGTCGGAACCGAACAGGCGGTCGCCCAGGAAACCGGCGGCGCGCGCTTCTTCCAGGGCTTCTTCGAAGCGCTCGTAGACTTCGAAGATTTCGCCGTGGATGTAGTTGTACCCGACGCTGATGCCCATGGCGTAGGCCGCGATCGCCATGCCTTCAATCACGATGTGCGGATTGAAACGCAGGATGTCGCGGTCCTTGAACGTGCCCGGTTCGCCTTCGTCGGAGTTGCAGACGAGGTACTTCTGGCCGGGGAAGGCGCGCGGCATGAAGCTCCACTTCAGGCCGGTGGGGAAGCCCGCGCCGCCACGGCCGCGCAGACCCGACGCCTTTACCTCGGCGATCACGTCTTCCGGCTTCATGCCGGTGGTGAGGATCTTTTTCAGGGCTTCGTAGCCGCCGCGCTTGACGTAGTCGGCCAGGCGCCAGTTGGCGCCGTCGACGTCGGCCATGATCTGCGGCTGCATGTGCCGGCCGTGCAGGCACATCGAGTTGGACAGGTCGTTCAGGGGGTTGGGGTCCAGCCCCTGCGCGAACTGCTTGTACAGGTCAGGCGCATTCATGCCGACTCTCCTTGCTGCTTGAGGGCCGCGACCAGCGCGTCCAGCTTCTCGTCGGTCATGCGCACGCACATATGCTTGTTGTTCACGATCAGCACGGGGGAGTCGCCGCAGGCGCCCATGCACTCGCCTTCGACCAGGGTGAACTGGCCGTCTTCGGTGGTCTGGCGGTAGTCGACGCCCAGCTTGCGCTTGAGGTATTCGCCGGCACGGTCGCCATCGCGCAAGGCACAGGGCAAGTTGGTGCAGACGGCGATCTTGTTCTTGCCGACGGGCTTGACGTCGAACATGTTGTAGAACGTGGCGACTTCCTGGACCGCGATGGGCGGAACGCCAATGTAGTTGGCCACGTCTTCGATGACTTCGGTAGCCAACCAGCCCTTCTCTTCTTGCGCGATGGCAAGCGAGGCCATGATGGCGGACTGCCGCTGGTCGGCCGGGAACTTGGCCAGTTCACGGTCGATTTTCTGGTAGGCCTGTTCGGAAAGCAGCATAGTTTGAATCCGGGTTATGCGGGCGTGCTCGTGACTGTCTGGGGCGGATGATCAGCGATCGATCTCGCCGAAAACGATGTCCTGCGTGCCAATGATGGTGACGGCGTCGGCGATCATGTGGCCGCGCGACATTTCATCCAGCGATTGCAGGTGGACAAAGCCGGGCGCCCGAATCTTCAGGCGGTAGGGCTTGTTGGCGCCGTCGGACACCAGATAGATGCCGAATTCGCCCTTCGGATGCTCGACCGAGGCGTACGCCTCGCCCGGGGGCACGTGGAAACCTTCGGTGAAGAGCTTGAAGTGATGGATCAGCTCTTCCATGTTGGTCTTCATGGCGGTGCGCGACGGCGGGGCGATCTTGTGGTTCTCGATCATGACCGGGCCGGGATTGTTGCGCAGCCATTCCACGCACTGGCGGATGATGCGATTGCTCTGGCGCATCTCGGCGATGCGGACCAGGTAGCGGTCGTAGCAATCGCCGTTGACACCCACGGGGATGTCGAAATCAAGCAGGTCGTAGACTTCGTAGGGCTGCATCTTGCGCAGGTCCCATGCGACGCCCGAACCACGCAGCATCGGGCCGGTGAAGCCCAGCGCCTTGGCGCGATCGGGATCGACCACGCCGATGCCGACCAGACGCTGCTTCCAGATACGGTTGTCGGTGAGCAGCGTTTCGTACTCGTCGACGCAGGCCGGGAAACGGTTGGTGAAGTCTTCGATGAAATCCAGCAGCGAGCCCGAACGCGCGTCGTTCATGGCGCGGATTTCCTTGTCGCCACGGTACTTGCTGGAGTCGCCGTACTGCGGCATGGAATCCGGCAGGTCGCGGTAGACGCCGCCCGGACGGTAGTAGGCCGCGTGCATGCGCGCGCCCGACACCGCTTCGTAGCAGTCCATCAGGTCTTCGCGTTCACGGAAGGCATACAGGAACACCGCCATGGCGCCCACGTCGAGCGCGTGCGAACCCAGCGACATCAGGTGGTTCAAGAGGCGGGTGATTTCATCGAACATCACGCGGATGTACTGCGCGCGCAGCGGGGCTTCGACGCCCAGCAGCTTTTCGATGGCCATGACGTAGGCGTGCTCGTTGCACATCATGGACACGTAGTCCAGGCGGTCCATGTAGGGCAGCGCCTGGATGTAGGTCTTGTGTTCGGCCAGCTTTTCGGTGGCGCGATGCAGCAGGCCGATATGCGGGTCGGCGCGCTGGATGACTTCGCCGTCAAGCTCGAGCACCAGGCGCAGCACGCCGTGCGCGGCCGGGTGTTGAGGACCGAAGTTCAGGGTGTAGTTCTTGATGTCTGCCATGATTCAACGCCCCATGCCGTAGGTGTCTTCGCGCACCACGCGCGGGGTGATCTCGCGCGGATCGATCGTGACCGGCTGGTAAATGACGCGCCGTTGTTCGGGGTCGTAGCGCATTTCGACGGTGCCCGACAGCGGGAAGTCCTTGCGGAAGGGATGGCCGATGAAGCCGTAGTCGGTCAGGATGCGGCGCAGGTCCGGGTGGCCTTCGAAGACGATGCCGTACAGGTCGAAGGCTTCGCGCTCGAACCAGCCGACCGTGGGCCAGCACTCGATCAGCGAGGCGACCATGGGGAACTCGTCGTCGGGCGCCCAGGTGCGCACACGCAGCCGCCAGTTGTTCTCGATGGAGAGCAGGTGCGCCACGACAGCGTAGCGCGAGCGGTGGATGCGGGCGTTCGTTTCCTCGGGCAGCTGACGCGTGCCGTTGCCCCAGGTCAGGTAGTCGACGCCGCAGAGGTCGATACAGGTTTCAAAGCGCAGGCCGGCTTCGGTGCGCAGCTTGTTGCAGACGGAGAACCACTGCTCCGCGGGCACTTCGAGCGTCAGCTCGCCCAGCGCCTCGGTCAGCGCGATGTCCGCGCCGAGGGTGGTCTGCAAATTGTTTTTCAGGGATTCGAGCCTGGTCATCATCTTGTACGCTTAGGTGAACCGATACGCTGGTTTCGCAAGGTTCGCGGCGGCTTAAGGCCTGCCGGCGAACCGGACGAAGCATCAGCGCGCAATCGTGTTGGTCAGACGGATCTTGTTCTGCATTTGCAGCAAGCCGTAGACCAGCGCCTCGGCCGTGGGCGGGCAGCCCGGCACGTAGACGTCTACCGGTACGATGCGATCGCAGCCACGGACCACCGAATACGAGTAGTGGTAGTAGCCGCCGCCATTGGCACAGGAGCCCATGGAAACCACCCAGCGCGGCTCGGGCATCTGGTCGTAGACCTTGCGCAGCGCCGGCGCCATCTTGTTGCACAAGGTGCCGGCCACGATCATGAGATCGGACTGGCGGGGACTGGGCCGGAAGATGATGCCGAACTGGTCCAGGTCGTAGCGGGCCGCGCCCGCATGCATCATCTCAACCGCGCAACAGGCCAGACCGAAGGTCATGGGCCACATCGAACCGGTCTTCGCCCAGTTCAGGAACTTGTCGGCGCTGGTGGTGATGAACCCTTGCTTGAGAATGCCGTCTATAGCCATATTCGTCTCTGATAGCGTGCTGTGAAATGAACCCGGAGGTCACTCCCAATCCAGCGCGCCCTTTTTCCATTCGTAGATGAAGCCGACGGTCAACACGGCGAGGAAAACCATGACCGTCCAGAAACCGACGAGTCCGACGGTGCCCTGGGCGATGGCCCACGGAAACAGGAACGCGATTTCCAGGTCGAAAAGAATGAACAGGATCGCCACGAGGTAGTAGCGCACGTCAAACTTCATGCGTGCATCTTCAAACGCTTCGAAGCCGCACTCGTAAGGCGAGAGCTTCTCAGCGTAAGGACGCCGCGGACCAAGGAGGGAGCCGGCCGTTAGAAGCGCGAACCCGATAAGGGTGGCCACTACGATAAACAGCAGGACGGGAAAATACTGTTGCAGGTTCATTCAGGCGTCCGTCAAATGCGCAAACCTTAGGATTGTAGCATTCGCGCGGTTACTTCCGGCTGAACTCTGTAGCTTGAATAGCAGGCGAAAGACTGCATTCCTCAAATGGAACAATCGCAGCTTTCGTCGGCGTACTTCGAAGGATACACGGCTTGATGAGCACGAAGCCGTAGTATGCACGAATTCAGCCAGCAGACGAAAAAAAACCACCCCCAAAAGGGTGGTTTATGCGAACGGGCCGAGGCCCGTTCGACTTTGCTTTAAATCCAGACAGGGCTTGCGCCCTGCGTTGGATTAGAAGCGGTGACGGACACCGACGCCGACAGCGGTCGACTTCAGGTCGTTCAGGAACGCGTAGTTCGTGGCGTACGAACCGTAAGCGTACAGGTTGGTGCGCTTGGACAGGTCGTAGGTGTAGCCCAGCGAGTAGATGTTCATGTTGGAATCATCACCCGTCAGCTTGTCGTTCGACGGATCAACACGCTGCCACGAACCGAAGATGTTCGAAGCGCCGCCGATCGGGGCCGACAGACCAACCAGGTACGAGTTAGCCTTGAAGCCGTCAGCAAACAGGTTGTTGCCGAAGTTCACGGAGCTCGAGCCACCACCGATGGTGCTGGTGGCGGTGCCTTGGCCGGCGAACCAACCGTCGGTCGTGCGAGCGTAGGCCAGAGCCAGCTTCACGACTTCAAAGTCGTACGAACCGCCGATGGCGTACATACGCGGGGTGGCGTCGGTCGATTCGGTCGGCAGACGGTTCGAGGCGTTCAGCTGGTCGTACGACAGAGCGACGTTCAGCGGGCCGTTGACGTAGCGCAGACCGGTCGTGATGGCGCGGGTGTTGTCGGCGGTCTTGAAGCCGGTTTCCGAACCCTTGGTGTCATCAGCGCTGAACGAGTAGCCAACGCCGAACTGGAAGCCGCTGAACGACGGGGTCTGATACATGACCATGTTGTCGTAGCGTTGCGTGTTAGCAGCGCTCATGCCAACGCCGATGTTGGCTTGACCGAAGCCAGCGCCGAACGGATCGATCGAGCCGAAGTACTTCGACGCGATGTTGGTTTGACGACCGAAGTCCAGTTGACCCCAGCTGTCGCTGGCCAGACCGACGGTGGCTTGACGGCCGAACAGACGACCACCTTGAGCGGAGGTGCCGTTACCCGAGTTGAAGCCCGATTCCAGTTGGAAAACAGCGCGCAGGCCGTCACCCAGATCTTCCGAACCACGCAGACCCCAGCGCGAACCGTTCTGGACGCCGTTGATCATGCCAAAACGGCTGCCGTTTTGGGCATCAGTACCGCCGCTGATCTTGTTGTAGCCGAGGCCCGTGTCGATGATGCCGTACAGGGTGACAGACGTTTCTGCCTGGGCGACACCGGCGAAACCGGCGAGCAGGGCGGCAGCGAGCAGAGTCTTTTTCATTTAAGAAATCTCCGTTGATTTGAGTGACAAGAGCAGCAATCCAGCAAACCAGCCTGCCGCCCCCCTAACTCCGCGAAGGGAAGTTGACGCTATTGCATCAAAAATCGGGGGGGCTGGCTATGGTCGGCATCAGAAAAGTGCAGGTTTGCGACAGGCTTGTTGGGAAGTTGCAACATCCCGCTGATGCTTGCCCGGCAACGCTAGGGCTTTCCCTTACCGAAAAGCCCGAGCGCGCAACCATGCGACTTTCGGCCCTGCCCCCAATTTTCCGGGCAATTCCAAAACCCATTTGTCGCGCAACTTTCTTCACGGATCCGGCGGCCATCCGGCGAAAAACGGAGGCGGCCGCGATGACGCCGGCCCTGCTGATCATCGTAGCCAAGTCCCGGCTGGATAACATTGTTATTAATAAAAATCGTCGATATGATCGGTGGCATCGAACAGACGTCCAGCCCCATATGTCCACCCCCTCCCCTCGCGCCGACCGAAACGAACGACTCAGCGCCCTGCGTCGGCAGATCATCCTGGACGCCGCGCAGCGCGTCTTCGAGCGCGACGGTCTTGAAAAAACGACGATCCGGGCGATTGCGAAGGAAGCCGGCTGCACGACGGGGGCCATCTATCCGTGGTTTGCGGGCAAGGAAGCGCTTTATGGCGAACTGCTGGACGAATCGCTGCAGCGGCTGCACGCGCATCTGGAGCGAGCCGAACAGGCCGAAGCGCCGGAATCGGCCGCGCGCGGCGTGATCCGCGCGTTCTTCGGTTATTACGCCGAGCGGCGCACGGATTTTTCCCTGGGGCTGTACCTGTTCCAGGGACTGGGGCCGCGCGGACTGGGCCGCGACATGGACGAGAAGCTCAATTCCCGGTTGCGGCAATCCATCGATCTCATCGGCCAGGCGTTGTCGCGCACGAAAGGCTGGCGCGGCGAGGCCGTGCAGGCCGAGCAGATGAACGTGTTCACCTACCTGATGGGGCTGTTGCTGCTGCTGCACACGCGCCGTCTCAAATCCCTGGGCCAGCAGGCCGACGCGCTGCTGGACAACTACTGCCTTGCCCTGGAGCAACGATGACTGCAACCGCCCTAGCCGCCAACGGCCACGCGCCGCTGATCAGCCTTGCCGACTTTCACGTGCTGCTGGCCGACCAGCACCCGTTCTCGATGCTGCTGGGAATCGACGTACTGCACATCGGCCACGGCACGGCGCATGCCGTGCTGCCCGCCCGGGACACGCACCAGCGGCTGGGCGGCATCGTGGCCGGACCGATGCTGATGGGGCTTGCCGACCTGGCCATGTATGCGGCGGTCGTGGGCGCCACCGGCCAGGCGCATGCGGTCACGGCCAGCCTGACCATCAATTTCCTGCGCAAGAGCCCGGCGGGCGCCATCCATGCCCATGCCCGCCTGCTGAAGGTGGGCCGGCTAAGCGCGGGAGAGGTCGTGCTGACGGGAGAAGGCTCGGACGAGCCGGTTGCCCATATCGTGAGCACGTGGTCGGTGCCCAAGCCATGAGTCCGCGCGTCAGCATCGTCGGCATGGGCAGGATCGGCACGCTGGCTGCGCGGCGGCTGCTGGCAGCCGATCCCGACATTGCGCTGACGCTTTTTGACATCGAGGCGGACCGCTGCGAAGCCTTCCGCGGCAACGCGACGCTGGCGACGTCGGCGCGCGAAGCCCTGGCGGAATCCGACACCATCGTGCTGGCCCTGCCCCGCGAGCGCGAGATCGATCGCACGCTGGAACGCTTCAGCGACGGGCGGGTCACCGCGCCCATCGCCGGCAAGCTGATCATCGACCTGGATCCGCCGCCGGCCGACCGGATGCGGCAGCTGGACCGGGCCATTGCCAGCGCGGGGGGACGTTATGCCTGCGCGCCGTTGCAGGCGTGCGATTCGGCTGGCGTGGAGGCTCGCTTACTGGACGCGCTGACCCCACCGGCCTGACACGTGCAGCCGCTCGACGGCCGCCACGCAAAGGACCAGCCAACCGAGGCTGACGGCAAACCCGGCCACGACGTCGCTCGCGAAATGCACCTGCAAGAGGATGCGGCTAAGGCCGATGGCCATGATGAGCGCGGCCATGAACGCCACGCAGGGCAAGCGCCACGCGGGCGGGGAAAACCGCCACATCAGGTAGCACGCCGTGCCGTACACGGCCATGGCGGCAGAGGCGTGACCGCTGGGAAAACTCCAGCCGGTCGCCATGGCATAGCCGTGGTCGTGATCGGGGCGCACGCGTTCGAAGGTGTGCTTGAACAGCCAGTTGAGCGCGCCGTTCAGGCCGGTCGCGATGGCGCAAAAGAGCGCAAGCTGCCACAGCCCGCGCCATAACAGCGCAATCGTCATCAGCACGGCGACGACGGTGAGCAGGTTGCGGTCGCCCAGATACGTGATCCAGGACAGCAGCCACAGCATCGACGTGCACATGGACATGCTGAGCGCATCGGCCAGCGCGCCGTCGAACTGCACCACGGCGCCGCGGCTTTCGACAGCCAGGGCCAACGTGAGAAACAGAACGAAGGACACGCCGGCCACGCCGGCAAACAGCGCGGCGCGGCCATTGCGGGACAACCGCCCATGGCACCGCATGAACAGCAGCGCCGCGCCGCCGGCCAGCAGCGGCAGCGCGATAAACAACGAGAGGGCATGGGCCGCGGCCCATGCGGCGTAGACATCGGTCATGTGTGCGCCATCAAAAAAATTTCGCGCGGACGAGCGCGCGCACTACTACAGCGAGACCAGCGTCTTGTCGACGGGTGCGAACGCGTGCGCGCCGGCCGCGTAGTCCCAGCGCTCGACGTGGCAGACCTGCTGGCCGTCCTCTTCGGTGCGGGTGATCACGCCCAGCGAATTGGGCACGGTGCCCCGGACGCGGTGCGAACAGGTCGTTCCGGCCTGGACGATCCAGCCGGCCGGCCCCGTCGGCGCGGTCAGCGGCAGCACGTAGGGCAAGTGTATGTGACCGCCCAGCACCAGGTCGACGCCCGCCTGCGCCCACGCCGCGAGCGCGCGCTCGCGGCCGATCAGCAGGTTGGACAGGTCGGATTCGACCTTGGCGCGCACCGGATGGTGCGCCACGACGATCCGCAACTGCCCCGGCCGCGCCTGGCGCAGCCGCTGGGCGACCCGGGTGATCTGGGCATCGGAGATCTCGCCGTCCTTGTGGCGCCTTGGCCGCGTGGTGTTCACGCCGATTGCCAGCACGCCGTCGTTCTCGAACACGGGTTCGAGGATTGGTCCGAGCGCGCGCTTGTAGTTGCCGTACGGATTGAGCACCCGCAGAAACACGTTGAACAGCGGGATATCGTGATTGCCGGGCACCGCCAGCACGGGCAGCGCCAGGCGCTCGATGAAACGGCGTGCGGCGGCGAACTGGCTGCGGCGCGCGCGCTGGGTGATGTCGCCGCTGAGGACCACGAGATCGGGCGACAGTTGCCGTGCCAAATCCAGCACAGCTTCAATGACCGCCTTGCGCTCGGTGCCGAAATGGGTATCGGACAGATGCAGGATCCGCGTCATGAGCGGTCCAGGAACTCGGGATCCGCCGGCACCACGAGAGGTAGACGATCAGTCGCCACCTTGAATTCGAGCGGCGTGTCCATCCAGGAGATTTCGCCGTCCATCGCCACCTTGACCCGGCGGCGCCCTCGCACCCCCACCGTGAGCTTGTCGAACGCGAAATTGATCACGTTCTCAGCGTCACCCAACCGGCTTAGCAGGCCGCGCACCAACAGGCCATAGAGCGCCAGCGTGCCGACGGGCCGCGCCGCCATGGCGACCAGTTGGTTCCGATCGAGCCCGTCGTTTTCGATGCCGATATGTTCAAGCTGCAGTTTGTTGTTGCCCACCACCAGCGTCGGCGAGGTCAAGCTGCGCGACTTGCCTTCGAATTCCAGTTGCAGGCCAAGCTGGCGCGGTTGGCGCCACAGCGTGACCAGGCCCGACCACAGCGCGACCCAGCGCCGGCGGCCGTAGCGCTGCTTGTAGGCTTCGCGGTCTTCCAGCAGTTGCGGATACAAACCAAGGCTGGCGTTCACGAGGAACAGGCGGCCGTTCAGCAGGCCGACCTGCACCGGCCGGATGGTGCCTTGCAGGAAGCCGCGCAGCGCCACGTCTGTCTCTTGCGAAATGCCGTAGGTGCGGCCGAAGTAGTTGAAGGTGCCTTGCGGCAGGATGCCGAAGGGCACGCCTTGTCGCAGCACCGTGCCCGCCACGGCATTGAGCGTGCCGTCGCCGCCCGCGGCAATGACGACGCCCTGCTCGTCCTGCGCGCGCTTGACCGCCTGGCGCGCCACGTCCGTCAGCCGCGACGGATCGTCGACCGGCATGAGTTCGTAGCGCCGCCCGGCCTCGTCGAGGATCTGCCGGATGGTGTCCTGCAGGACCTGCGCGTCGCCGCGCCCCGATCCTTTATTGAGGACGATGAATAAGGGTTCTGTTCCCGTGAGGGGTCGAGCCGCTGTTGCCGGGCTCTGCTCGGATGGCGTCATGCGACAAACATACCCTAAGCGGGCAAAGCGCCGCAAGACGCGGTGAAGCGCGGGCACGCACGCTTTGTAAGCAAGCGTGCGTGCGACCGGTCAACGCCCGATGGCGTAGGCCTGCATCAGGCGCGGCGTCGCGGCCGCATGCAGCAGTCCGTCGGGATCGCGCGAGGCCGCGGTCAGCCGGCCGACCGACCATTCGGGCACTTCCTCGATCTGGTGCCCGCGCTGGCGCAGGGCCTCGATGACCTCGGCGCCGAAGCTGGCCTCCAGCGCGAGATGGCCCGGCTTGCGGTCACGGGGATAGAACGAGGTGGGAAAGTGCATGGTGTGCGACATGGGCAGGTCGATGGCTTCCTGCAGGTTCAGGCCGTGATGCACGTGACGCAGGAAGAACAGGAGCTGCCATTGCTCCTGCTGGTCGCCGCCCGGCGTGCCGAACGCCAGATAGGGCTTGCCGTCGCGCAGCGCCAGCGACGGGGTCAGCGTGGTGCGCGGGCGCTTGCCCGGTGCCAGCGTGCCCGGCAAGCCTTCTTCCAGCCAGAACATCTGGGCGCGGGTGTTCAGGCCGAAGCCCAGTTCGGGGATGACCGGCGAGGACTGGAACCAGCCGCCCGACGGCGTGGCCGAGATCATGTTGCCCCAGCGGTCGATCACGTCCACGTGCGTGGTGTCGCCGCGCTTGGCCGAGGCGCGCATGTCGGCAAGCGTCGGTTCGTTCGTGGCGCTGCCGGGCGCGGTGACCGGCGACAGCCGTTCCAGGGTGTCCATGACGCGCGCCACCTGCGCCTCGAAGCCGGGCACCTGGCCGGGCAGCAGGTCGCGCGACGCGCCCTCCCCGATCAGCTGGCGGCGTTCGGCGTTGTACGCGTCGGACAGCAGATGGGCCAGCGGCACGTCGATGAACGCGGGGTCGCCGTAATACGCTTCGCGGTCGGCAAAGGCGAGCTTCATGGCCTCGGTGACGCGATGGATGAACTCGGCGCTGGTGGGACCGACGCCTGCCAGGTCCATGTCCTTCAGGATGGCGAGGGTCTGCAGAAAGACCGGCCCCTGGCTCCAGGCGCCCGCCTTGGCGACCGTGTAGCCGTGATAGTCGTAAGTCAGCGGCTTGTCATAGCTGGCGGACCAGCCGGCCAGGTCGTCGGCGGTGATGACGCCGCGGTGGGTCGTTCCGCTTTCGTCCATGACGTCGGTGTTGCGGGCGAAGCGGTCGATCTCCTCGGCGATGAAGCCGCGGTAGAACGCGTCGCGCGCGGCCTCGATCTGGCGGTCGCGGTCGGCGCCAGCGCCTTCGGCGGCTTTGAGGACGCGGGTCCAGGTGCGGGCCAGCGCCGGATTGCGAAACAGCTTGCGGGCCTGCGGCACCTGCCCGCCCGGCACGTAGACCTGGGCGGTCGTCGGCCAGTGCGTCTCGAAGAAGTCTTTCAGGCCGGCGATGGTGTTGGAGATGCGCGGCATCAGCGCATGGCCGTGCTCCGCGTAATAGATGGCGGGCTCAAGCACGTCGCGCACCCGCATCGTGCCGTGGTCGCGCAGCAGCAGCATCCAGGCGTCGAACGCGCCCGGGATCACGGTCGCGAGCAGGCCGTTGCCGGGGATGAGCTTCAGCCCTTCGGCGCGGTAGCGTTCGAGCGTGGCGGCGGCGGGCGTGGTGCCCTGCCCGCACAGCACCTCGACCTTGCCGGTGCGGGCGGAATAGAACACGGCGGGCACTTCGCCGGCAGGGCCGACCAGATGAGGCTCGACCACCTGCAGCACGAACGCCGAGGCGACGCAGGCATCGAACGCATTGCCGCCGCGCTCCAGCAGCGACATGCCAGCCGCGCTGGCCAGCCAATGGGTGGACGTCACGACACCGAAGGTGCCGAGAATTTCCGGGCGAGTCGTAAACATGGTGGGTCCTGGTGTGGGAGGGGTGTCTGACGCCAAGGTGCGGCTATCGGCCGGTGTCAGACACCCGTGGGGCATCGAGATGTACAGCGGTCATTGCGTACGGGTGTCAGACACCTGGGAAGGAGAGACCCGCCGCCAGCAACTGACGCCATCCGGGACACCGCGGATCCGGCTCCGCCGGTCCGCTGGTGTCGCCCCCTTGAGGGGGGGCCCGCGTCAGCGGGCTGGGGGTGGGCCTTACCTTCCGGTCCGCTGGTGTCGCCCCCTTGAGGGGGCCCGCGTCAGCGGGTAGGGGGTGGGCCTACCTCTAGGGGTGGGCCTACTTCTTCTCTACCCCTTTCAAGCGGATCAAGCCGTCCGGATACGGAACGAAGCCATGCACCTTGGCCTGCACGCCGAACGTCCACGGCAGGTAGAACAGGTAGATGATGGGACGCTGGTCCTGCATCGCGGCCAGCACCTGGTCGTACAGGGCGCGGCGCTTGGCGGTGTCGGCCTCGGCGCGGGCGTCGTTGAGCAGTTTGTCGACGGCGGCGTCGCAGAACTTGCCGTCGTTCAGGTTGCCCTTGCAGCTCAGGTACTGGTGGATGTTGCCGCTGGGATCGACCCGGCCCGACCAGCCGCTCTGGCCTACCTGGAAGTCGCCGCGCGCGAGCGAGGACTGCAGCGAGGCGAATTCGACAGGGCGCAGGGTGATGTCAAAGCCCGCTTCGGCCCCCATGGCCTGCACCAGTTCGAAGACCTGCTGCATGGTGGTGTTGTTGCCGAAGGTGATCTCGACCTTCACGCGGTCGTAGCCGGCTTCCTTGAGCAGGGCCTGCGCCTTCTTGGGATCGCGGCCCGGGCGGTCGAAGGACTTGTTGTAGGCAAAGCTGGCGGGCGGGAACGGCTGGTGGGCAGGCTGGAACATGCCTTCGCCGATCACCTGGTTCAGCACGTCGCGGTCGATGGCCAGATCCAGCGCCTGGCGCACGCGCTTGTCCTTGGCCAGCGGATGATCGGCGCGCGCGCCGTTGGCGAGGTTCACGGAGATGGACTGGAAACCCAGGCCGGTCACCGGGGCCAGACGCAGGCTGGGGTCGTCCTTGACGGCCTTGGCGTCGCTGGGCGCCACGCGCTCGATGATGTCCAGGTCGCCGGCGCGCAGGTTGTTCAGGCGCACGGTGTTGTCCGGAATCGGCGTGAAGACGAGGCGGTCGAAATGGTAGTTGGCCGCGTCCCAGTACTTGGGGAATTTCTCGAGCACGATGCGGTCGTTCTGCACGCGCTCCTTGAACTGGTAGGGGCCCGAGCACACGGGCTTGCCGCCGGGATCCTTGTCGAAACTGGCGGGCGAAATCATCATGCCGGCGCGGTCGGACAGCTGCGACAGCAGCGAGGCGTCCGGTTCCGACAGGTTCAGCACCACGGTCTGGTCGTCCGGGGCGTCCACGCTGGCCACCGTGGCCAGTTCGCTCTTGCGGTTGCTGTCGGGCAGCGTGCGGGCGCGGTCGAGGTTGGCCTTGACCGCGGCGGCATTGATGGGAGTGCCGTCATGGAAGACGGCATCCGTGCGCAGCTTGAAGGTCAGCGTCTTGTTGTCGGGGCCGACGGACCACGATTGCGCAAGCTGGGGCACAAACTTTAGGTCGGGCGTGATGTCGACCAGCCGGTCGCACAACGAGGCGAACACGATGCGGCCGACAAAGGTGCGGGCGCGCGCCGGATCCAACACATCAGGGTCGTCCTGCAGCCCGATACGCAAGGTGGACTGGGCTTGCGCCAATCCGGTGGCCAGCATTCCCGCCATGGCCATGGCGAGGCAAAGTTTACGCATGAAAGATCTCCGTCGATTCCGCGGGGGACCGTGCCTCGTGCGCGGGCGCACCGCCTGGCAGGGAGGAACAGACCCCGGGTCGTGCCGCATCGCCGGGCCCATCCCCCTCGTGCGCACGTTGTTGCTGGATTCTGCGCCAGGCGCGCGGCGATTGTATAGACCGGCGCGGGGCGCGCCGCCCACTATACGCCCGTGGCGGCCGCCTTGCGGACGAAAGCCTCAGGGCAGACGGCACGGCGCCGAGAAATCGGCCGAGGCGGCAACCGTGTCGCGCAGCAGGGCGACCAGCGGCCGGGCGTCGTCGCGCCGGTACTGGAACGCGTAAGGCAACGCGGCCAGCTCGGGATCGCCGTGCAGGACACGCAGGCTGCCTTCGGCCTGGAGCTTTTCGGCCCAATGCCTGGGCAGCAGCCCCACCCCGGTGCCTTCGATCAGCAATCCCACGATGGCGCCCCAGTTGTTGCAGCACAGGCGCTCGCCCGCGGCCTGCCGCCCGCCCAGCCAGTCGTCGATGATGCGCGTGGTGCCCGCGCCCTCGGGCAAGGTCACGAGCGGCAGCCGGGCCAAGAGGGCCATGGTCATGCCGGTTTCGCCGGGCTGCAGCACCGCGGGCGCGGCAACCCAGGAAAAGCGCGCCTCGCCGATGGGCAAGGACGCAATGCCGGCGCGGGACGACCGGCCGGCGATCACGGCGAAATCCAGTTCCCCGTCCGCGACGCGTTGCTCCAGCACCTGGCCGATGTCGACGTAGGGTTCCAGCACCAGCTCAGGGTAGGCGGCGCGCACGGCGCGTATCAGCTGCGGCAGCCAGGTCAGCGCCGTGAGTTCGCCCACGCCGAAACGGCAGCGGCCGCGCAGGCCGGGCGTCTCGGTCATGGAAGCGCGGATCTGGTCCGCGGCGGCGAGCAAGCCGCGCGCCTGCGGAACCAGGCGCTGGCCGGCGTCGGTCAACACGGCCTTGTGGCCGCTGCGGTCAAAGAGCGGCTGGCCCAGCGCTTCTTCCAGTTCCGTGATGCGCTTGGAAAGCGAGGACACCGACAGGTGAAGCCGCTCGGCCGCCACGGCGAAACTGGCGCAGGTGGCGGCCCAATAGAAGGCTTCGAGCTGCTTGAGCGTCATGGCCGCTTGCTGACGCGATAGGCGCAGCGCCGCGCGCCGGCCAGGATATGTTCTTCGCGGTCGACCTGCACGCCCTCGCCCAGCACCTTGCGGAACAGTTCCAGCTCGCTGCGGCAAAAGCCCATACAGGCCTTGGCGGCCGAACAGATGGGGCAATGGTTCTCGATGAAGACGAATCCGGCTTCGTCCTCGCGCAGTTCCGCCATGTAGCCCTCCGCGCTGCGCACGTCGACCAGCCGTTCGAGCCGCGCCTTCAGGTCCGGCGCGTCCTGCATGGCCTGCTGGTAGACGTTGAGCATGGCGTTCTCGCGCACCTGCACCAGCTTGTCGATGCCCTCGTCGCCAAACACCTGGCGCACCGCCGCGATCATCTGCACCGTCATCTCGGCGTGTGTGTCCGGAAAACGCCCGTGGCCGGCGGCGGTCAGGAACCAGATCTGGGTGGGCCGGCCGCGGCCCGCGCTGCGGCTCTCGGCGTCGACCAGCCCGTCGGCGTGCAGCCGCGTCATCTGCTGACGCACCGCCTCGGCCGTCACGTCCATGGCCCGCGCGATGACCGCGATGGATTGCGGCCCCCGGGTCTTCAGGGTCATGAGGACGCGGTCCGAAGGCTGGTGCGGCAGCGCGGCTGCCGGTTGGGACAGGCTGTCAGACATGAGGGGTATCGATGCTCCGGATGAAGGTTCCTATGGTGCCACGGCCAGCCGCGTCTGGCCGGCCTCGTCAGCCTGCCAGCCGCCGCCCAGCGCCTTATAGAGCGCCACGAGGCGCGTATAGGACTCGGCTTCCGCCACGGCCACGGCGTCCTGGGCGCGCAAAAGCGTACGCTGCGCATCCAGCACGGTCAAATAAGGCGTGCTGCCCTCGCGGTAGCGCAGCCGGGCCAGTTCGGCCGCCCGCCCGCTGTGGGCCGCAGCCTGCGCCAGGCTGCCCAGGCGCTGCTGCGTCTGCCCGTATTCGGCCAACGCCGACTCCACTTCCTCGACCGCGCGCAGGACCGCTTGCTCGTAGCGCGCCGCCTCGCCATCCAGGCGCGCCTCGGCCCCGCGCTTGCGGGCATAGGCCGACGGCAGATGGAACGCGGGCCAGTTGGCGTTGGCCGCGACGCCGAACCCGCGGCTGGCGGCCGAGCCGAAGTCCGCGCCGCGCAGCGCGACGAATCCCAGGAAGCCACCCAGATCGATGCGCGGGTACAGCTCGGCCGTGGCCACGCCCACGTCTGCGTTGGCGGCAGCCAGGTTGCGTTCGGCGGCCAGCACGTCCGGGCGCCGCGACAGCAACGCGCCCACGTCGCCAATGGGCAGGCGCGCGGTCAGCGGCGCAAGCGGCTGGACGGCGTCCAGCGCACCCAGCTCCGCCGGACGCAGCGCCGCCAGCACCGCGATCCGGTAGCGCGCCAGCCGGCGCGCGGTCTCCTGGACCGGGACGCTGGCCCGCACGGTGTCGAGTTCGGCCCGCGCGCTGGCGAGGTCTCCTTCGTCGCCACGGCCGGCCGAGACCAGCGCCTGGGTCACGCGCAGGCTGTCCTCCTGGCTGGCCAGGTTGGCGCGCGCCACGGCCAGCCGCTGCTCGGCGCCGCGCAGTTCGAAATAATTGCGCGCCACTTCGGCCGCCACCACGATGCGCGCCTGCGCCAGGTCGGCAGCCTGCGCCTCGCTACGGGCCGCGGCGCTCTCGGCCGCGCGGCGCAGCCTGCCAAAAAGATCCAATTCCCAGGCCGCGTCAAAGCCCGCCCGGTAGCTTTCGGCCAGATTGCGCTGGCCTGCGACGCCGGGATTGGCCTGCGACAGGCTGCGCTCGTAGCCGCCGCCCAGCGTTACGGCCGGCAGCTTGTCCAGTTCCTTTTCGTCGAGCACCGCGCGCGATTCGGCAAGGCGGGCCTGGGCGATGCGGATGTCCAGGTTGCGGGCGAGCGCCATGCCGATCAGGCGATCCAGTTGCGGGTCCTGCAGTTGCTTCCACCAGTCGCGCTGGACCTGATCGGTGGAAAACAGCGCCTGCTCGGGGCTGGTCAGCACCACGGGCGCCGGGCTGGGCCGGCGGTAGTCGGGTCCGACGGCGCAGCCCGCGGCGGCCAAAGCGGCCAGCAGCACGGCGGCGCCGCGGAAAAGGCGGGGAAAGAAATGCGGTTTATCCATGATCGATTCCTCAGTGCTGGACGGCGGCGCGCGCGTCCTCGGCGTCGGCCTGCGCCAGTTCGCGGGCGCGCGGCGTATCGTTGGCGGCGCGGTGGTCCCGGGCAAACACGGTGTAGACCGTGGGCAGCACGAACAGCGTGAAGAGCGTGCCGACCAGCAGCCCGACCACGATGACCAGTCCCAGGCTGTAGCGGCTGTGCGCGCCGGCGCCGGTGGCGAACAGCAGCGGAATCAGCCCCATGACCATCGCCGCCGTGGTCATCAGGATGGGACGCAGGCGGATGCGTGCGGCCGCTTCCATCGCCGCGCGCCGGTCCAGCCCATGGCTGACCTGCATCTCGTTGGCGAACTCCACCATGAGGATCCCGTGCTTGCTGATGAGCCCGATCAGCGTCACCAGGCCGATCTGCGTATAGATGTTGACCGTGGCCATGCCCAGCGCCAGCGGGATCAGGGCGCCGCAGATCGACATGGGCACGCTTACCAGGATGATGAAGGGATCGCGCAGGCTTTCGTACTGGGCGGCCAGCACCAGGTAGATGACGATGATGGCGAAGATGAACGTGATCATCAGCGCCGAGCCTTCCTGCGTGAACTGCCGCGCGTCGGACTGCCAGTCGTAGCTGAAGCCCGCCGGCAGCGATTGCGCCTCGCGCGTGAGGAACTGCACCGCATCGCCCATCGTGACGCCCGGCATGGGAATCGCCTGGAACGTGGCGGCGTTCAGCTGGTTGAACTGCGTGAGCTTGTTGGGCTCCACGCCCATCGACACCGATACCAGGTTGGACAGCGGCACCTGCGCCCCCGAGGCGCTCTTGACGTGGTACTGCGCCAGCGCCTGCGGCGAGATGCGCTGTTCGCGCAGGCTTTGCGGAATGACGTCATAGGAACGCCCGTCCATGCCGAAGCGATTCACGTAGTTCTCGCCCACCAGCACCGCCAGCGTGTCGCCGATGGCCTTCATGGTGACGCCCAGGCTGTTGGCCTTGCTGCGATCCACCTTCAACTGCACGACGGGGTTGTTGTAGTCCAGGTCGCTGTCCACCACCATGAACAGGCCGCTTTCCCGCGCCGCCTTCTTCAGGCTTTCCATGGCGTCAAAGACCACGGCATAGTCCGACGCGCTCATCAGCACCATCTGCACCGGCAGCCCGCCCGTGGAGCCGGGCAGCGACGGCAGCTGGAACGCAAAGATGTTGCTGCCTTCGACCTGGTTCGCCATCGACTGCATGTCGGCCTGGATCTCGTCGGCCGAGCGCGTGCGGTCCTGCCAGTCCACGAAGTCCACGCCCCCGATGCTGTTGGAGACGCCGTCGGACCCGTTGATCAGCCAGCGCCCCTTTTGCTCGGGCAGCGTCTTCATGACGTCGTCCCACTTCTTGCCGAACTTTTCGACGTAATCGATGTTGGCCTGCTGCGGCGACTTGATGGCGGTGAGCACCGTGGACTGGTCCTCGACGGGGGCCAGCTCCTGCTGCGCGGCGTTGTACAGGAAAGGCAGGCTGGCCAGCACGGCCACCGCCAGCACGCCGGTGACCCAGCGGTGATGCAGCGACACGTCCAGCACGCGGCCGTAGGCCTCGCCCAGGCGGCCGAAGAAGTGCTCGGCCTTGCGGGCCATCCAGCCGTCGGCGACCCGGCCATTCAAGAGAAACGAGCTCATCACCGGCGACAGCGTCAGCGCGATCACGCCGGACACCACCACCGCCCCGGCCAGCGTGAAGGCGAATTCCTTGAAGAGCGAGCCGGTCAGGCCGCCCATCAGCCCGATCGGCGCATAGACGGCCGCGAGCGTGATGGTCATGGCGATCACCGGACCGGCGACCTCCCGCGCGCCGATCAGCGCCGCCCGCACGGGCGACTTGCCCTCCTCGATGTGGCGGTGCACGTTCTCGACCACGACGATGGCGTCGTCCACCACCAGGCCGATGGCCAGCACCATCGCCAGCAAGGTCAGCAGGTTCACGCTGAAGCCAAAGAGGGCCATGATGGCCGCGCCGCCCAGCATGGACAGCGGAATGGTGACCACGGGAATCAGCACCGCCCGCAGCGAGCCCAGGCACAGGAAGATCACCGCCACCACGATGACGATGGCTTCGAGCAGCGTCTGCGTCACGCCGTCGATCGAGGCGCTGATGAAGCGGGCCAGTTCGAACGGCACCTGCACGCTGGTGCCCGGCGGCAGGTTCTGCTTGATGTTGGGCAGCAACTCGTTCAGGCGCTTGACGATGACCAGGGGATTGCCGACCGGCGTGGCGTTCAGGCCGAAGTACACGGCCGGCTCGCCGTCCATCAGGCCGCTCGAATCGGTGGACGCCGCGCCCAGTTCCACGGTCGCCACGTCGCCCAGCCGAACGACGGCGCCGCCTTCGTGCTTGACCACCAGGTCCCGGAACTCGGCCACGTTGACGAGGTCGGTATTCACCTGGATGTTGGACACCACGTACAGCCCCTTGGCCTGGCCGGGCGCCGCCTGCACGTTGTTCTGGCGCAGCGCGTCGGCCAGCTCGCCGGCCGAGATGCCGCGGGCCGCCATGCGGTCCGGGTCCAGCCATACCCGCATCGCCAGCTTCTGCCCGCCGTACAGCTCGACGCTTGCCACGCCATCGATGGACGAGAGCTGCGGCTGCACCACCCGCGACAGGTAGTCCGTCAGCGCGGCCAGCGACAGGTTCGTGCTGGAAAAGCCCACGTAGGCGACGGCCGTCGCCTCGCCCGCGGACTTGACCAGGACCGGGTCGTAGACGTCCTGCGGCAGGCGGTACTTGACCTCGTTGACCTTGGCCATCACCTCGGTCATGGCCTTGTTGGAATCGGCATTCAGCTTCATCCGCACGGTGATCACGCTGCGGCCTTGGGTCGACGACGACGACAGGTAGTCGATGCCCTCGACGGTGGCCACGGATTGCGCGATGGGCTGCGTGACGAAACCCTGCATCAGATCGGGCGAGGCGCCCGGATATTGCGTCGTGATGGTGATGGTGGTGCTTTCGGTCAGCGGATATTGCCTGACGGGCAATCCGCTCAGGGCCTTGATGCCCAGCAGCAGGATGAGGGTGCTGACCACCAGCGCCAGCACGGGACGGCGCACAAACAGATCGGTGAACTTCATGTTGGCCTCCGCACCTTACCGGGCCTGCGCCACGGCGTGTCCCGGCGCGGCCAGCGCCACGGTGTCGTCCGGCAGGATCTCGACGGCGGCGCCGTTATGCAGGCGCAGCTGGCCCGACGTCACGACCCGGTCGCCCGCCTTCAGCCCCTCGGTCACCACCACCCGGCCGCGCAGGCGCTCGCCGGTTTTCACATAGGCCTGCCTGACAGTCGGCGCCGCCGCAGCAGCTTCTGGCGGCGTCACGACGTAGACCGAATCGCCATAGGCGCTGTAGCTGACGGCCGTCTCCGGCACGGTGATGACATCCGGGCGGTCGGGCAGTCCGATCCGGGCCTGCGCGTACATCCCGGCCGACAACGCGCCGTCGGGATTGGCCAACAGGGCCTGCACGCGGACCGTGCGGGTGCCCGGATCGACCTGCGGCTCCACGGTGGTGACCTTGCCCGGGAACTCGCGGCCCGCGTGCGCGTCCACCGTCACCGCCACCGGCTGTCCCACCCGCAGCACACCCAGCGCCTGCTCGGGCAGCGTCAGGTTGGCATACAACGAGGACGCATCCGTCAGCGACACCAGCGGATCGCCCGCGCGGGCAAACTGGCCCAGGTTCACGCGGCGCACGCCAAGCACCCCGTCGAACGGCGCCCTGATGCGCTTCTGGTCGATCAGCGCCTGCACGCGCCGCACGTCGGCGGCCGCCTGTTCATGGTCGGCCACGGCCTGGTCGAGCTGTTCACGCGTGGCGGCCTGCAGCGGCACCAGCCGGCGCGTGCGATCCAGCAGGGCACGCGCATTACGCGCCTGGGCTTGCAGCCGCGCCAGCTCGCCCTGCTCGGGCGCGTCGTTCAACTGCACCAGCAACTGCCCCGCCTTGACCGCCTCGCCCGGCGTGAAGAGGATCTGCGCCACACGTCCGTCGACTTCCGCCGCCACCATCACCTGGCGCGTGGCTTCCAGCGACCCGATGCCGGCAAGCATCACCGGAAAATCCGCCTGCACGGCGGGCGCCACCGCGACCTTGGCCGGCGGCATCGACCACCCGCTGCCTGCCGCGCCCGCCTTCGATTTCCAGTACATCACCCCGCCGGCCAACGCTGCCGCCGTCGCCAGGACGACGACCGCCCATGCCCCGTATTTCGCCTTCATGATTCGCTCGCTTTTTTATTTAAACAAGAATTTGCTTGGATAATCCACGAATCGCGGGATTTCGTCAAAGCAGCGAAAGCAATGAAGGGGATAGCGCCGGCCTATGGGTCAAAAAAAAGCCACGCGGACAGCGTGGCTTGGGAATATGAGCAGGCGCCTGCCGGCGCGCCGACTAACCGCGAACCATGTGCAGGTAGTGGCGGTGCCGCTCGTATTGGTCGAGGATGTCGCCGATGACGGCGTCGCGGCTCCAGCCCATGATGTCGTAGTCCTGCCCGCCCTCGCGCAGGTGGACTTCGGCGCGGAAGTACTTGCGCTCGTCTTCGTCGGCGGCCTCGTCGGGCGTCAGGCTGGGGCGCACGAAGGCCTGGGGCTGCACGGCGTAGGAAAAGTCCAGGTGTTCGCCATGCGAGACCTCGAGGATTGCGCCGCCCTCGTTCTCGTCTTCGCGCACCTGCACGGCATAGCCTTGCTTGCGCAATTCGTCGGCCACGTCTTCCAGCGCGGGCCGCACCACGTCCGCGATGAAGCGCAGCACATGGGCGCGGCGCGGCATCATGACCATGTTGCGCAGACGCCGCTCCCAGGATTGGCCGCCGCGCGCCGGCCGCGACAGCGTCAGGGATTGATAGCGGATGCCGCGCTTGGTGGCGTCCAGCTTGAGCGCCTTGAACAAACCCCAGAGCGACAGCAGCAGGATGATCGAGAACGGCAGCGCGCTGGCGATGGTGGCCGTCTGCAAGGCGGTCAGGCCATCGGCCAGCAGCAGCGCGATGGCCACCGCGCCCATGGACAGCGACCAGAAGATCCGCTGCCATACCGGCGTGCGGTCCGCGCCGCCCGAGGCCAGCAGATCCACCACCAGCGCCCCGGAGTCGGCGGAGGTGACGAAGAACACGGCCACCATCGCAATGGCGAACACCGAGATCACGCTGCTCCAGGGCAATAACTCAAGGAATGCGAACAGGGCGAGCGAACTGTCCGCATCCACGGCCTTCGCCAACCCCTGATCGCCGCCAACCAGGATGTAATAGATAGCCGTGTCGCCGAACACCGTCATCCAGAACAGCGTGAACCCGGCCGGCACCAGCAGCACGCCGCAGACGAATTCACGAATGGTGCGGCCCCGCGAAATGCGGGCGATGAACAAGCCCACGAAAGGCGACCAGGCGATCCACCAACCCCAGTAGAACAACGTCCAGCCGCCCAGCCAGTCGGTCGGCTCGTAGGCGTACAGGTTGAAGGTCTTGTTGACGATGTCGGACAGATAGGCGCCGGTGTTCTGCACGAACGTCTGGAAAAGGAACACGGTGGGGCCAACGGTCAGCACGAACAACAGCAGGACCACGGCCAGCACCATGTTGGCTTCCGACAGGAAGCGGATGCCCTTGTCCAGCCCGCTGGCCACCGACAACGTGGCCAGTCCGCAGGTGATGACGATCAGCACGATCTGGGGCACGACGCCAACCGGAATGCCGAACAGATGGTTCAGGCCGCTGTTCATCTGCGCAACGCCCAGGCCCAGCGACGTGGCCACCCCCAGCACGGTGCCGATGATGGCGAAGATGTCGACCGCGTGGCCGATCGGACCATGGATGCGATTGCCGATCAGCGGATACAGCGCCGAGCGCAGGGTCAGCGGCAGGCCGTGGCGGAAGCTGAAGAACGCCAGCGTGAGCGCCACCGCCGCGTAGATCGCCCAGGCGTGCAGTCCCCAATGAAAGAAGGTGATCTTCATGGACTCGCGCGCGGCCTCGACGGTGCCGCCCTCGCCCACGGGCGGCGACACGAAGTGCATGACGGGTTCGGCCACGCCGAAGAACATCAGCCCGATGCCCATGCCGGCGGAAAACAGCATGGCGAACCAGGTGAAGTTGCGGTAATCGGGCTCGCTATGGTCCGGACCCAGCTTGATGTCGCCGTACCGGCTGATCGCCAGGAACGCGACCGAGATCAGGATGATGGCGACGACCAGGATGTAGAACCAGCTTGCATTGCCGATGATCCAGGCCTGCATCGATTCGAAGAGGGTCTGCGCTGCCTTGGGCGCAATGATGGCAAAGGCCACCAGCAGCAACGTAAAGACGGCCGCGGAATAGAAGACGGGCCGATGGATGGTCGTGCTTGGTCGGGGTTCCGAAGTCATGGATGCACTCCTTGTGCCCGAGGGTGATGGAACATGGCGTTGGCCCCCTCAGCACGACCGGTGCGCCGCCGGTATTACTATCACGGGCGCACCCAAGCTGACAATCACCTGAGTTTGAAATCGGACCGTTCAGCGACGGTCCCGCGGCCTCAGTCCGGCTTGGCGTCGCCGAACACCACACGGCGAAAGAACCCGGCCAGCACGGCCTCGGTCATCTCGGGCGTGACGGCCTGGGGATCGAACGCAACGCTGAACTGCATGCCGTCGGACAGGGCCAGCAGACCCACCGCAAGCTGCTCGGCCGGCAGCGGCAGCGGCGTGCCGAACTGGGCCGAGAACTGGCGGATGTATTCGGTGGTGGCCGCGCGCAACTCGCGCAGACAGGCGACAAAGCCCACGCGGAAGTCCGGATCGCGCGCCGCCTGCAGCTTGCCCTCCATCCACAGCAGAAAGCAGTCGTTTTCGCGAAAGTGCTTGCTGTAGTAGTCGAGCACGCGCGCTTCCATCTGCGACCGGCTCTCGCCGGCTTCGAAAATGGCGCGCATGTCGGCCATGACGTTTTCGTGGTCGCGCTTGAGCAGTTGCAGGAACAGCTCGGACTTGCTGCTGAAATTGGAATAGAACGCGCCGCGCGTGTAGCCCGCCTGCTCGGCAATGTCTTCGACGCTGGCGGCCACGAAACCCTTCGACAGAAAAATCGACTGCGCGGCGTCAAGCAGGCGCTGGCGCGTCTGATCTCGGCTTTGCTCTCGGGTCAGGCGGACTTTGGACATGGCGCGAGTTTAGCACCGGCGCGCATTTCAGATTCAACTTTGTATTCAGATACAAGACTGTATTAGAATTCAGTCCGTATCGAGTCTGACTCGTCCCTTTCCTGCCCCATTTCCGCGCAGCGAGGTGTTTCGTGAATTGTTTTGGCCCGGGCGCGCATCCCATCGCGCGCCATGCCGTTGCTGCTGCAGCACGGATCGTTCCCGCCGTTTCGCCCCGCCGCGGCACGCGCCTGTTGGCCCTGTCCGCTGTCATCGCAATGGCCGCCGCCGTGGCCGGCTGCGGCCGTGACGAAGCGCCCGCCCCCGCGCCGCGCCCCGTCGTCGCCATGCCCGCGCAGGCGGACGAAGCCCTGCCGGCCTGGACGCTTCCCGGTGAGGTGCAGGCGCGCTACAGCACGCCGCTGTCGTTCCGCGTGGGCGGCAAGATCGTGGAACGCAAGGTGCGGCTAGGCGACACCGTGTCCCCCGGCCAGGTCCTGGCCAAGCTGGACCCGGCCGACGCCACCAAGAATGCCGCCGCCGCGCGCGCGGCGCTGTCGGCGGCCCAGCACCAGCTGGACTACGCCCGCAAGCAACTGGATCGCGATCGCGCCCAGGCGCGCGAGAACCTGATCGCCGCCACCCAGCTCGAGCAGACCCGTAATGCCTATGCCTCGGCCCTTGCGCAGCGGGACCAGGCCGCGCAGGAGGCGGCGCTGGCGGCCGACCAGCTCAACTACACGACGCTGCACGCCGATCACGCGGGCGTCATCACCGCCGAACAGGCGGACACGGGACAGAACGTCGCCGCCGGCACCCCCGTCTATCAGTTGGCCTGGGCGGGCGACATCGACGCGCTGTGCGACGTGCCCGAAAGCGTGCTGGCGGGCCTGGAAATCGGCCAGCGCGCCACCGTCACGCTGGGGCCCTTGCCCGGCCAGACGTTCACGGCCGTGCTGCGCGAGATCGCGCCGGCCGCCGATCCGCAAAGCCGCACCTACCGCGCCAAGCTCACATTGGAATCGCCCTCGCCCGAGGTCCGGCTGGGCATGACGGCCAACATCAGTTTCGATAACCGCCAGGCCAACGGACGGACCACCTATACCGTGCCGGCCACGGCCCTGTTCCATGACGGCCGCGAGCCGGCGGTGTGGATCGTCAAACCCGAGGCCGACACGCTGGAACTGCGCCGCGTGCAGGTGCTGCGCTACGACGCGCGCACCGTCACGCTGTCGCAAGGGTTGGCGGCGGGCGAGCGCGTGGTGTGGCAAGGCGTGCACACCGTGTCGGCCGGCGAAAAGGTACGCCCGGTGCCGCCGCTGCATCCCGAGGATTTCGCGTCATGAGCGCCCCCGGCCAGGACCCCGGCCAGCAGGCTGACCAAGACGCCCATCGCCACGAGGAAGGCCGGTTCAACCTGTCGGCCTGGGCGCTGCGGCATCAGCCGCTGGTGATCTTCATCATCACGCTCGTCACGCTGTTCGGCGTGCTGTCGTACTCGCGGCTGGCGCAGTCCGAAGACCCGCCCTTCACCTTCCGCGTCATGGTCATCCAGACCCTGTGGCCGGGTGCCACGGCGCAGCAGGTCCAGGAGCAGGTCACCGACCGCATCGCCAAGAAACTCCAGGAGACCGCCAACACCGACTTCCTGCGCAGCTACTCGCGGCCCGGCGAATCCCTGATCTTCTACACGATGAAGGATTCGGCGCCGGCCAGCACCGTGGCCGACCAGTGGTATCAGGTGCGCAAGAAGGTGGGCGACATGCGGGCCACGCTGCCGCAAGGCGTGCAGGGTCCGTTCTTCAATGACGAGTTCGGCGACGTCTACACCAACATCTACACGCTGCAAGGCGACGGCTTTTCGCCCGCGCAGTTGCGCGACTATGCCGACAAGCTGCGCACCGTGCTTTTGCGCGTGCCGGGCGTGGCCAAGGTGGACTATTTCGGGGATCAGCCCGAACACATCTACCTCGAGATCCCGAACACGCAGCTCACCCGGCTGGGCGTGTCGCCGCAGGAGATCGCCGAGGCGATCAACAGCCAGAACGCCGTGCAGGGCGCGGGCACGCTGACCACGGCGGACGACCGCATCTTCGTGCGGCCCACGGGCCAGTTCCCGAACAGCCGCGCCCTGGCGGACACCCTGATCCGCGTGAACGGCAAGTCCGTCCGGCTGGGCGACATCGCCACCCTGCACCGCGGCTACGACGATCCCCCGGCGCAGCAGGTGCGGTTCCAGGGCGAAACCGTGCTGGGCATCGGGATCACCATGCAGCCGGGCCACGACGTGGTGCGCCTGGGCAAATCGCTGGACGCCAAATTCAAGGAACTGCAGGCCGAGCTGCCCGCAGGCCTCGCGCTGACGGAAGTGTCCAGCATGCCGACGGCTGTGTCGGAGTCGGTCGACGAATTCCTGCGCTCCGTGGCCGAAGCCGTGGCGATCGTGCTGGCCGTGAGCCTGGTGTCGCTGGGGTTGCGCACGGGCATGGTGGTGGTGATCTCCATCCCTGTGGTGCTGGCCATCACGGCGCTGTTCATGGAGATGTTCGGCATCGGCCTGCACAAGGTGTCGCTGGGCACGCTGGTGCTGGCGCTGGGCCTTCTGGTGGACGACGCCATCATCGCGGTCGAAATGATGGCGGTGAAGCTGGAACAGGGCTGGAACCGGACGCGCGCCGCCGCGTTCGCCTACACCAGCACCGCCTTTCCCATGCTGACCGGCACCCTGGTCACCGTGGCGGGATTTCTGCCCATCGCGCTGGCCAAGTCCAGCACCGGCGAATACACGCGCTCGATCTTCCAGGTGTCGGCCATTGCGCTCATCACCTCGTGGTTTGCGGCCGTGGTGCTGATTCCACTGCTGGGCTACCGCCTCCTGCCCGAGCGCAAGCGCGAAGCGCATCTGCCGCACGACCACGAGCACGACATCTACAACACCCGCTTCTACCAGCGCCTGCGCGGCTGGGTGGCGTGGTGCGTGGACCGGCGTTATCTGGTGTTGGCCGGCACCGTGCTGGTGTTTGCCGTGGCGATGGCGGGCTTCAGGTTCGTGCCGCAGCAGTTCTTTCCCAGCTCCGACCGCAGCGAACTGCTGGTGGACGTGCGTTTGCAGGAAGGCGCGTCCTTTGCCGCGACGCTGCGCCAGGTCGAGCGTCTGGAAAAGGCGCTGGAAGGCCGGCCCGAGATCGCGCATTCGGTCAGCTTCGTGGGTACCGGCGCGCCGCGCTTCTACCTGCCGCTGGACCAGCAGCTTGCCACGCCCAACTTCGCCCAGCTCGTCATCACCACGCATTCGGTGGAAGACCGCGAAAAGCTCGCTCAGTGGATGGCGCCGATGCTGCGCAGCGACTTCCCCGCGATCCGCAGCCGCCTGTCGCGCCTTGAGAACGGGCCGCCGGTCGGCTACCAGGTGCAGTTCCGCGTCAGTGGCGACAAGATCCCCGAGGTGCGGGCGGTGGCCGAAAAGGTGGCGGCCGAGGTGCGCGCCGACAAGCGCTCGGCCAACGTGCAGTTCGACTGGGACGAGCCTTCGGAAAGATCGGTGCGCTTCGAGGTCAACCAGCAGAAGGCGCGCGAACTGGGCATCACTTCCAGCGACATCTCCAGCTTCCTGGCGATGACGCTCTCGGGCTACACCGTGACGCAGTACCGCGAGCGTGACAAGCTCATCAACGTCACCCTGCGCGCCCCGCGCGAAGAACGGGTCGACCCGGCCCGCCTTGCCACGCTGTCCATGCCCACGGCAAACGGCCCCGTGCCGCTGGGCAGTATCGGCCAGGTCCGCTACGACCTTGAGTACGGCGTCATCTGGGAGCGCGACCGCCAGCCCACCATCACTGTCCAGGCCGACGTGACGGGCGATGCGCAAGGCATCGACGTCACGCACGCCATCGACAGGAAGCTGGACGCCCTGCGCGCCGAGCTGCCCGTGGGCTTTCGCATCGAAGTCGGCGGACCCGTGGAGGAAAGCGCCAAGGGCCAGACGTCCATCAACGCGCAGATGCCCCTGATGGCGGTGGCTGTACTGACGCTGCTGATGGTGCAGTTGCAAAGTTTTTCCCGCGTGCTGATGGTGGTGCTGACCGCGCCGCTGGGACTGATCGGCGTCGTGGCCGCCCTGCTGCTGTTTGGCAAGCCTTTCGGCTTTGTCGCGATGCTGGGCGTGATCGCCATGTTCGGCATCATCATGCGCAACTCGGTCATCCTGGTGGACCAGATCGAGCAGGACATCCGCGCGGGCCACAAGCGCGTGGATGCCATTGTCGGCGCCACGGTGCGGCGTTTCCGGCCGATTACGCTGACCGCTGCCGCCGCCGTGCTGGCGCTGATTCCGCTGCTGCGCAGCAACTTCTTCGGCCCGATGGCGACAGCCCTGATGGGCGGCATCACCATCGCCACGGTGCTGACGCTGTTCTTCCTGCCCGCCCTGTATGCGGCGTGGTTCCGCGTGAAGCACGATGAACGCGACGAGCCGGAAGGCGTGCCGCCCGGCGCCAACGCGGGCGACACGGTGGAACGAGGAGCCTGACCATGCGCATCCCCTTCACTTTCCAACGCGCTCGGTTTGCGGCGCTGCCGCTGATGCTGGCACTGGGCGGCTGCGCCTTCGCGCCGGACAGCAAGCCGCCTGCCATGGCGCAACCCGCGCAATATGGCGTCGAGGCCGCGCCCCCCGCGGGCGCCACCGCGCAGGGCGTGGCGCAACGCTTCGAGCGCGGCGCGCACCCCGTGCCGCAGTGGTGGAAGCGCTACGGCTCCGAGGCGCTGAACGCACTCGTCGAGGAAGGCCTGGCCAACAGCCCGGACCTGGCCGCCGCCGAACGCAACCTGGCCGGCGCGCGCGAGCAATTGCGCGGGCAGGTCAATTCCTCGTTGCTGCCTTCGGTGGACGCGGGCGCCAGCGCCACGCGCAACCGCGCGCTGACGATGCCCGAACTGCCCGAACCCACGGCGCTCTTTAACGTCTTCACGGGACAGGTGCAGGCCAGCTACAACCTGGACCTCTTTGGCGCGGCGCGCTTCGCCAACACCTCGCTGGCGGCGCAGGTCGCGCAGCAGGCCTATCAGCTTGAAGCTGCCCGGCGCTCGCTCGCGGCCAACATCGTCACCGGTGCGATCACCTCGGCCGCGCTGGCCGAACGCGTGGCGCTGACGGAAAAGCAGGCGGTGCTGCTGCGGCAGGTGGCGCATGACACGCAACGCCGCTATGAATACGGCTCTGCCTCGCAGAACGATGCGCTGGCCGCCGACCAGGACGCCGCCACGCTGGAGGCGTCCTTGCCCGGCCTGCGCGCGCAGTGGCATGCCACGCGTCACGCGCTGGCCGTGCTGCTGGGCCGCAGTCCGGACCAGGCGCCCCCCGACCTGGCCTTCGACACGCTCGCCGTGCCCGAGGCGGTGCCCGTGGTGGTCCCATCGGAACTGCTGGCCTCGCGGCCGGACATCCGGGTCGCCGAGGCGGCGCTTGAGGCCGCCGCGGCCGACGTGGGCCTGGCCACCGCGCAGATGTTTCCCAGCCTGTCGCTGTCGGCGTCCATGGGCAAGGGCGGGTTCTCATGGGGCGACGCCTTGTCAGGGGGCGGTTCGATCTGGGCCATTGGCGCATCGCTGACGCAGCCGATCTTCCATGGCGGGCAATTGCTGGCCGAACGCAGCGCCGCGAAAGAACGGTACGAGGCCGCCGTCCTGCAATACAAGCAGACCGTGCTGACCGCGTTTCGTGATGTGGCCGACACGCTCTCGCGCCTGGATGCGGGCGGACAGGCGCTGGCATCGGCGGAAGCCTCGCGGCGCGCGGCCGAACAGTCCTATCGGAACACGGCCAGCCGGGTCAAGTTGGGCGCGCTGGCGCCTTACACCCAATACGCCGCCGAGCAGCATTACGTCGCTGCGCGCCTGCGCGAACTGGAATACGCCAACAGCCGCATGACGGAAACGGCGGCGCTGTTCCAGGCAATGGGGTCGCCGGTCGCCGCCGCACCGCAAAGGTAGCGATCCCGCGCGCCGGTCTTCGTGGCGCGCCGGGGCCGGCTGGCGCATCAGCCTTTCTTGAACAGGCGCTTGACCAGACTCACCGCGCCCAGCACGACCGCGCCGGCGACGATGCCGAACAGGGCATTGAGCAACGTGGACACCAGCGCGTGCACGACGCCGCCCCCGCCCACCGCGGCGGCGGCGTGTTCGATGGCCGCATACACGGGCGGGATGCCGTGGGTCAGGATGGCGCCGCCGACCATGAACATCGCAGCCGTGCCCACCACGGACAGGGTCTTCATCAGGTAAGGCGCGGCGGCCACGATCCGCTCGCCCAGCCAGGCCACCGCGCGCGACGATTTCTGGCTCAGGTGCAAGCCCAGGTCATCGAGCTTGACGATGCCCGCGACCAGGCCGTAGACGCCCACCGTCATCGCAATGGCAATAATGGACAGCACCGCGACCTGGCGCGTGAAGTCGGCGCCCGCCACCGCGCCCAGGCTGATGACGATGATTTCCGCAGACAGGATGAAGTCGGTGCGCACCGCGCCTTTGATCTTGGCTTTTTCAAACGCCACCATGTCGACCGACTGATTCTGCAGCGCCTCGGCGCGCGCGGCGTGATGTCCCTCGGGCGATTCGCCATGCGACAGGAACTTGTGCGCCAGCTTCTCGACGCCTTCGTAGCAAAGAAACGCGCCGCCCAGCATCAGGAGCGGCGTGATCGCCCAGGGCGCGAACGCGCTGATGAGCAGCGCCGCGGGCACCAGGATCAGCTTGTTGACGAAAGAGCCCTTGGCCACCGCCCAGACCACGGGCAACTCGCGGTTGACGGGCACGCCGCTGACCTGCTGGGCGTTGAGCGCCAGGTCGTCGCCGAGCACGCCCGCCGTCTTCTTGGCGGCCACCTTCGTCATGACGGAAACGTCATCCAGGATGGTGGCGATATCGTCGAACAACGCGAAAAAGCTGCTTCCGGCCATCAAGATCCCCAGGCGCCTAGTAAGGTGCTCCGAGTGTACAGGCGGCGGCCGGCGGATTCATGCAACCGAGCTGTCGGTTTTCATTCCGTTTGTGTCCGGATCGGGGCGGGTTGCGCGCCGTGCGCACCGCCGCGTCAGAAGCGTCTGGCGGGTCTGGCGCTACATCGCCTCGATGCGGGGATAGAGATCGCGGTTTTCGCGCTGCATGCGCTCGTGCACACGGCGCAGCACGGTGTTGGCGTCGTCGCGAAAACCCCGCTCGTCCAGTTCCAGGCTGCGGGCATTGTTCCAGCGCTTGGCAAAGCCTTCATAGGCGGCGGCGATGGCGTCCATCTCTTCCTGGAATTCGCGTCCCTTTCGCGCCAGGTCGGCGTCCGCGCTGCGCGCCACTGCGGGATACAGCGCGCGGTCCTCGACCGCCAGATGCAGTTTGATGGTGGCGCTCATGGCGACGATGCCCCGGGCGATCTCGGCCGCGTTGCGCGCCACGCCGGCCAGGGCCAGCTTGCGCAGCGACGCGATGCCTTCCAGGATATCCACGTGCTGCTGCTTGAATTTGTCGATGTTCATACGGACCTTCCCTGATGATGCCGCGGGGCCGGCAGGCCCCGCCCTTCCTTGCCGCGCGCGCCGTCAGGCCGGCGCGCGTGCGCCTGCGTTTTCGAAGAGGATGTTGTTTTCCAGGTGGATGTGCGCCATCAGGTCTTCCTTGAACTGGCGAATGCCCAGGTAAAGCGCGCGCCAGGTATTGCAGGCCGCACGCGGCAAGGTCACGTTGTTGGTCAGCGCCATCAGGCGTTCGAGCGCCACGCCGTGGTCGTCGTGTTCCGTGCGCATGACCATGATCGGCATGGTGGCCATGGCGCCGTGGCCGCGCGCCAGCATCGGGAACAGCACCTGTTCCTCTTTCTGCATGTGGCTTTCCAGTTCCTGCTGCATGGCGCGCAGGTGGTCGGCCAGGCCCGCCGGGCAGTCCGGGCTGTCGGCGTGGACCTGTTCCACCTTCAAGGCCAGGCGGATGAGCTCGGGCAATTGCTGACGGTGGACTTCGTGATAACGCGCCAAAATGTGATCGACCAGCTCGGCCGGCGAAGCGAGCCCCCAGTCCGTTTCCTGCGAGGGGTTCTGCGCCAGGGCGACCAGGCGCGCCTCGATCTGCGCGGGATCCAGCGAACGCTGGGCTGCCGCCTCGGCCAGGCTCTTCTTGCCGCCACAGCAGAAGTCCAGTTCGAATTCGTGAAACACCTGCGTGGCGCCGGGAATGCTGCGGGCCAACTGGCCCAGGGATTGCTCAACCATGCTCATCGCGTCTCTCCATAGATCATGACGGTGCTTCTCTACTTGCGAAATCCGTGCCAGGAAAAACTTGCGATTTATCAATCACCTGCGTTTTAAAGGGTAGATATCACCCTTATGCGGTAGGGTTTTATTCACCTTGCAACGGTAGAATTCACCCATGCAAAATCTCCTGCTTGCCGACCTGGTCGCCGACCTGCCACCCGCCATTCGTCTACAGCGTCTGGTCTCCAGCCTTCGAACGCATTTCCGCTGCGGCGCCGTCGCGCTGCTGCAGCTCGAAGAAGATCACCTGCGTCCCATCGCGGTGGACGGCCTGACGCAGGACGCCCTGGGCCGCCGCTTCGCCGTGCAGCAGCATCCGCGGCTGGCGGCCATCCTGGCGCGGCGCGGCGTCACCTGCTTTCACCACGACAGCACCCTGCCCGATCCCTACGACGGACTCATCAACGGCATGGCCGGCGAACCGCTGCCCGTGCACGACTGCATGGGCACCAGCCTGCACATCGAGGGCAAGACCTGGGGTGTGCTGACGCTGGACGCGCTGGAGGTCGGCACGTTCGACATGGAGGCGCAGGCCGATCTGCGCGACTACATCGTGCTGCTCGAAGCCGCGCTGCGCACCACCCGCCTGGAAGCCGAGATCCGCGCCCTGCGCGTGGCTCGCGGGCAGGCGCCGGCGGACAGCGCCGCACCCGCCGCCAGCGAGATCCTGGGCCAGAGCGAGTCCATTGCCCGCCTGCTGCACGAGATCGAAGTCGTGGCCGATTCGGAATTGCCGATTCTGCTGCTGGGCGAAACCGGCGTGGGCAAGGAATTGTTTGCGCGCCGGGTGCACGGGCTGTCGCGCCGCCGCGACCGGCCGCTGGTGCACGTGAACTGCGCCGCGCTGCCCGAGTCCCTGGCCGAAAGCGAATTGTTCGGCCACGCGAAGGGCGCGTTTTCCGGCGCGGTGGCCGACCGGCCCGGCCGCTTTGAAGCCGCCAACGGCGGCACGCTGTTCCTGGATGAAGTCGGCGAACTGCCGCTGCTGGTGCAGGCCAAGCTGCTGCGCACCCTGCAGAACGGCGAGATCCAGCGCCTGGGCGACGACCGTCCGCGGACGGTTGACGTGCGCATCGTGGCGGCCACCAACCGCAGCCTGCGCGACCTGGTGCGCGCGGGCGATTTCCGCGCCGACCTCTACCACCGCCTGTCGGTCTATCCGATTCCCATCCCGCCCCTGCGCGACCGCGGCAACGACATCCTGCTGCTGGCCGGCCGCTACCTGGAACTGAACCGCGCGCGACTTGGGCTGCGCAGCCTGCGGCTGTCGCCGGAGGCCGAGGAAATGATGCGCCGCTACCGCTGGCCCGGCAACGTGCGCGAACTTGAACACGTCATCAGCCGGGCGGCCATCAAGGCGGTCAGCCACGGCGCCAGCCGCAACGAAATCGTCACGCTGGGCGCCAAGCTGCTGGACCTGTCCGACGGCGACATGCCCGGCGCGCTGGAAGACGACGCGGATGACACACCTGTTCCGGATGCGCCGGCACAGTCGCTACGCGACGCGGTGGACGCCTGTCAGCGGCAGGTCATCCGCCGGGCGCTGGACACCCACGACGGCAATTGGGCCGTCGCCGCGCGCGCGCTGGATGTTGACCCCAGCAACCTGCACAAGCTGGCGCGGCGGCTGGGGTTAAAGGGCTGAAGCGTGGCGCCGTGTTGGGCGCAAATCAAGCAATCCGGGCGTGCGAATCGACCACCAGACGACCGTGGGTGATTGCGGCGTCGACCGCCATTCCGGGCGTGGCAACAAACCCGCCGGCAACGAAAAGCGGCACGGCATGGGGCTCGCCAAGCCGGTCCTGATCGCCCGCCAGCTCCACTGCCACGGTGGCGGTGAAGGCCGGCCGATGCGCGTTCCCGACGGAAACCCGGGAGACGCTGGCGGTAAGCCGATAGCCCTTGTAGACCATATTGTTCTGATACATGGGACCTCCAATGTTTGGCGGCAGGCCTTGCGGCCCGCCACTCACAGCGCGCGGATCTGCGTCGCGTGAGGGCCCTTGGCGCCTTGCGCGGTCACATAGCTGACCCGCTGGTTTTCCAGGAGCACTTTGTGTCCGTCGCTGACGATCTCCGAGAAGTGCGCAAACAAATCCTTGCCGCCGTTCTCGGGCATGATGAAGCCAAATCCCTTGGCATCGTTGAACCACTTCACAATTCCGGTTTCCATTGACGCTTTCCTTTAAATGCGGACAGGCCGCGTAGCGAGGCCTGTCAAGGAAAGGATCGCGAACAATGAGGCGCCCCGCAAAGGGTGCAAGACCGGACGAAAATCACGATGCTCGAAAAGCTTCTGAACCACTATGGGTGCCGGGCCGGGGGAAGTCAACGCGCTTTGTGCTTATTGCGTAACCAATCAACTCAATCCACGGGACGGCCGCGAAAAGCGCGTATGCTGGCCGCGTGGTGCTTGAAACGCGCGTTGCCTCGCCGTATCGCCATGAGGAGCAAGCCGTGATCAACCATCGCCAGAACGTCCCGCCTATCCCCCGCCCAGGCCTATTCACCGCGTTGACCGCTGGCGCCACGTGAGCCTGATCGGCAGGTCCATCGCCCGATTCGCCAAAGCGTGCGTGAAGCGCCTTCCCCCAGCGCCGGCCCCGTCCCGGGGCCCTGCCGCATCGGGACGCGATCCGCATCCGCGCCACGCCGCGATTTCATCGCCCTGGCGGATCTACCGCATCTATGCACGCCCCGGCCATCTGCTGTTGCGCAACGAACAAGGCCAAATCCTGGATCTGGGCGTGATGAAAGGCGCCGAACCCAATCTCCGATACCGGCTCTTTGCCCGGGACCTGCAAGGCAGGGGGTTCGCCACGCGCACGCAATTGCTTGACGACATCGCGCGGCGCATCGAGGCCGGGGAAGTCAGCCAGGAACTGCAGGTCCTGCCCGCATGGGACAGGCCGCTGGGCGCAGATCTGGACCGGGGCACGCACACGGATGTGTCGATGAAATTCGCACGCTAGCCGGACATGCTCGCCAGTCCGCTGATGCAGGACGACGTGACGGGGTTCGACGCGCCCTCGCGCTGGCGCGTGAAAGACAATTGCATGCGGTAACAGGGCCGTGCTACAAGACGGCCCTTCCCCGTCATCCCCCACCCGAATCATGTTCACAGCCTCGACCGCCAGCCCATTTGTCGCGGGCGTCGCCGTCATTCTCGCCATGCCGGGCCCGACCAATACGCTGCTTGCCGCCGCCGGCCTGCGCCAGGGCTTTCGCCAGTCCGCGCCGCTGACGCTGGCCGAGCTTGCGGGCTACCTGATTTCAATCACGGTGTGGGGCCGCTTTCTCGGTGAAGCGGCGCAGGTGCTGCCCTGGTTGCCGGGCGTGGTCCGGGCCACCAGCAGCCTGTACATCGCCTGGCTCGCGTGGCGCATGTGGCGCGCGGCCAGCGCCGTGCCTTGCGCGGCCCAGCAAGTGATCGGCATGCGCACGCTGTTCGTTGCCACGTTGCTCAACCCGAAGGGCATTCTGTTCGCCAGCGCCATCTTCCCCGCGCTGGCCTTCCAGCACTTGGCGGCGTATCTGACGGCGATGGGCGTCTTTGCGCTGTTGCTGGTGCCCATCGGCCTGGCCTGGGTGCTGTTTGGCGCGATGCTGGGCGGCGAACGGATGAAGTGGATCGATCCGGCAAAAATGCAGCGCGGCGCGTCGATCGTGCTGGGCGTGTTTTCCGCGACACTGGCCTGGTCGGTGTTTCGCTGAGCACATGTCGCACCGGCCTGAAAACCCATAGGATCCCTCGGGCGCGGCGGACCGAGCCCGTCCGCGGCAGCGGACGTCAGCCCTTGGGCATCTCGCGCTTCAAGCAGGCATTGACCACCTCGGTCACGCTCTTGCTCAGCCTTTCGCTGTCCGGCGTTGCGCTTTTGGTCGCCAGCAGCTGGTCCAGCTGCTTGAATTCCTCGTACGGCACGGATTTCTGCAAGCCGTCGACCATGCAATTGCAATAACTGGCGGCCTTCGCGTCGACTTCCGGCGAGGCCTGGACCCGGGATTTGAAACCGGCCACGCACGAGCTGTAGGTCTCGCGCTGGACCTCGGGCGGATAGGCTTCTTTCTTGCCGCACGCGGCAAGCGCCGCCAGCGACAGCAACCCCACGCCCGCCGCAACCCGCAATGACGTTCCAGCCATGTGCCCCGCTCCTGATGAATTGAAAGCGGACCATTGTGGCATAGCCGAAACCCGCCATTGCGCCCCGGTCGCCGCGCTTAGCCCATGCACGCTGCGCAATCCAGGATGGCGCGCCGGAACTCGTGCATCAACGGCGACCAGGCGGTCCCCTGCCGCGAAATCAGCGCAATGGCGCGCGGCAACGGCCGGCCCAGCGTCACCGGCAGCGCGACGACGTCCGCCTCAACTTCCAGCGCGCTTTGCGGCAGCAGCGCCAGCAGATCCGTCTGCGCCAGCAACTCCAGCGTACCCTTGGAAAAGTGCTCGACTTCCAGCGCCGCGGCGGGCAACGGCAGGTTGCTTTCCGCGTACCGCGAATCCAGGGCCTTGCGGGCAATCGAGGAAGGCTTGGGAAGAATCCACCGCAGGTCCGCCAGATCGCGCAACGCCAACTTGCGGCGCGCTGCCAGCGGATGGTGGCGGCTGGCCGCCACGCAAAGGCGGTCTTCCATGATCGGTTCATGGTGCAGGGTCGAAGGCACGTCCGCATAGATGGGCGTCACAGCCAGGTCCAGCTTGCCGCTGGCGACCTGCTCGTTCAGGTCATCGGATAATCCCTGCGTCAATTGCACCCGCAGCGCCGGCCGGCGCGGCAGCAGGTGCCGCATCGCGGGCATCGCCACGCTGTCGATGGTGGCGCCCGTCACCCCGACGCGCAGCAATCCCGCCTGCCCCACGCGCAATTCCGCCGCGTGACGCATGGCGTCCAGGTATTCGGCCCAGAGCCGCTTGGCATGTTCCAGGAACACCAGTCCGGCCGACGTCAGGCGCAGCCCACGGCCACTGCGGTCCAGCAACGCAAGACCCGTATCCGCTTCCAGCCGCTGCAGCGACTTCGACAGCGCCGGCTGGCTGACGCCAAACGACGCCGCGGCGCGTTCCAGGTTGCCGTACTCGACGGCGGCCAGGAAGTACTCGATATCCCGCAGCGACAGGTTCATAACCAAAGTTCATTCATTTACGTACTTTTGGGAATATAACGGCCACCCTGCCCTCCTAGAATCCTGGGACCAACCCGAGCATTCACCGAGGCGAGAGCACAATGGAACACAAGCCGAACATCGTCTTGATCGTGGCCGACAACCTGGGATGGGGCGAACTTGGCTGCTACGGCGGCGGCGCCCTGCGCGGCGCACCCACCCCGAACATCGACCGCCTGGCCGCCGAGGGCCTGCTGCTGCAGAACTTCAACGTGGAAAGCGACTGCGTGCCCACGCGCTCGGCGCTGATGAGCGGCCGTCACCCCATCCGCACGGGCTGCCTGCAATCCGTGCCGCCCGGCCTGCCGCAAGGACTTACGCGCGACGAGATCACGCTGGCGCAACAACTGTCGGGCCAGGGCTACGCCACCGCGCATTTCGGCAAATGGCATCTGGGCGACATCCCCGGCCGCTATCCCAGCGACCGCGGCTTTGACGAGTGGTACGGCATTCCGCGCACCACCGACGAAAGCCAGTTCACGTCGTCGATCGGCTTCGATCCCTCGGTGGCGGACATTCCGCACATCATGCAAGGCGAAGCCGGCGGGCCGTCGGAGAACGTCAAGGTCTACGATCTGGATACGCGGCGCGGCATCGACGCCGAACTGGTGGACCGGTCCATCGGTTTCATGCGCAAGCACGCCGAGGCGGCGCGCCCGTTCTTCCTGTATCTGCCGCTGGTGCATCTGCACTTTCCCACCCTGCCGCACCCCGACTTTGCCGGGCGCACGGGCGCGGGCGACTTTGCGGACTCGATGGTCGAAATGGACCATCGCGTCGGCCAGATCGTGCAGGCCGTGGACGCGCTGAACCTGCGCGAGGACACCGTGTTCATCTTCTGCAGCGACAACGGTCCTGAATACCGCAAGCCGTACCGCGGCACCGCGGGCCCCTGGAGCGGCACCTACCATACCGCCATGGAAGGCAGCCTGCGCGTGCCCTTCATCATCCGCTGGCCCGGCCGCGTGCAGCCGGGCCAGGTGTCCAACGAGATGGTCCACGTGACCGATCTGTACACCACGCTGTCCCGCATCGGCGGCGCCGGCATTCCGCAGGACCGGCCCATCGACGGCATCGACCAGACCGACTTCTTTACCGGCGCCAGCCCGAAATCCCTGCGCGAAGGATTCCTGTTCTACATCAAGGGCGACCTGCGCGCCGTGAAATGGCGCGACTGGAAGCTGCACTTCTACTGGGAGCCCGAGGTCAACGAGGGCAAGGGCAAACTGGAATCCCCATATCTGTTCAATCTGATCCAGGACCCCAAGGAGGAAAGCGACATTCTCATCTTCAATACGTGGGTGCTCGGCCCCATCCTGAAAATGGTGCAGGCGTTCAACCAGTCGTGCGCCGAACATCCGAACACACCGCCCGGCAAGCGGGATCCCGGCTGAGCGCAAGACGAATCACCGATAGCAGAAATCAAGGGGAAAACATGAAATTCGCTATCCAAGGCTGCGCGATGCTGCTGAGCATCGCCCTGCCCGCCGCGGCCGCCACGGCGGCCGACAGTAATTCTCAATGGCCGGCCAAACAGATCACGTGGGTGGTGGGCTTCGTGCCCGGCGGCACAGCGGACGTGCTGACCCGCATCGCGGCGCAGGAGCTGGCGCGCCAGACCGGCCTGAACGTCATCGTGGAGAACCGTCCCGGCGCCTCGGGGGCGATCGCGCTTCAGCTGGTTGCGCGCAGCAAGGCCGCCGACGGCTATCTGATCACCGTGCCGGGCCCGCTCATCTACCCGACGCCGCAACCCGACATCGGCCGCGAGCTGGCCCCCGTGATGCTGATGGCGCAAGGCCCCATGGTCATCGTCGGCCCCGCCCGCAACGCCAAGAACAGCCTGCAGGACGTGCTGGCCGATGCCCGGCGCCAGCCCGAAGCCTGGAGCTATGGCAGCTCGGGCAACGGCACCTCGCAGAACCTGGCGGGCGAATTGCTGAATCAATACGCCGGCACCCGCATCGTGCATGTGCCGTACAAGGGCGGCGGCCAGGCGGTGGCGGACGTTGCCGGTGGACAGATTCCGCTGGCCATCCTGGGCTCCGCGCCGGTCATGCCGCAGATCAAGTCCGGCGCACTAAAGGCTTACGCCGTGACGACGCCCTATCGCCTGGACAGCCTGCCCGACGTGCCCACGGTGGAGGAATCGGGCTTCAAGGGCTACGCCGCGACGCAATGGTTTTCAGTGGCGGCCAGCAATGCCATCACGAGCGAACAGCTAGAACCCATCAACGCAGCACTGCGCGCCGCGGTCGCCACGCCCACGTTCAAGGCGGCGGTCGACAACGCCGGCATGCTGGCCGGCGGCGGCTCGCGGGAAGACCTGCTGAAGTTCATCCAGGCGGACAACGCGAAGTGGAAGGCCCTGATCGACAGCGGCGCGGTGAAACTGGCGAACTGAGGGGCTGGCGAACTGAGGGGCTGGGCATCAGCTCATGTACACGCCGCCGTTGATGGCGTAGTTGGCGCCGGTGACGAACGCCGCCTCGTCCGAGGCCAGCCACGCGCACAGCCCGGCCAGATCCTGCGCGGTGCCCAGCCTGCCGACCGGCACGCTTTCGACGATGCGGTCCAGCAGCGCGGGCGGGAAGGCGCGGACGGTGTCGTCGGCGATGAAACCCGGCGACACCAGATTCACCGTCACGCCGCGCGCCGCGACTTCCTGCGCGAGCGAACGGGTGAAACCGATGACGGCGCCCTTGGCGGTCGCGTAGTTGATCTGGCCGATCTGGCCTTTTTCGGCCGCCACGGATCCGATGTTGATGATCCGCCCCCAGCCTCGGTCCGCCATGCTGTCGACGACCTGCTTGGTGCTGTTAAAGAGCGTGTCCAGATTGCTGCGCAGGACGGCCGACCAGTCGGCGTGGCCCATCTGCCGAAAGCGCATGTCCAGCATGGACCCGGCGTTGTTGACCAGCACGTCGATCTCGCCGACCTCGCGGCGGACCTTGGCGAACGCGGCCTCGGTCGAGGCCCAGTCGGTGGCGTCGCCTTCCGAGGCGATGAAGTCGTAACCCAGCGACTTCTGTTCCTTCAGCCAGTGGTCCTTGCGGGATGAGCGCGGACCGCAGCCGGCCACCACGCGATGGCCGGCGCGGTGCAGCGCCTGGCAGATCGCGGTGCCGGTATGGCCCATGCCGCTGGTGACGTAGGCAATGCGCAAAGCCATGGTGCTTCCTTTGAATGTCGTGCGGCAGGCGCCGCGGGAATCAGGCGGCGGCGCCGACCAGCGGAAACAGGCCGAACGCCAGCGCGGCCGCCAGCATCACCAGGCAGACCATCGTGGCCCACTTCAGCGAATAGCGCTGGTGATCGCCGAATTCCACCCCGGCCAGGCCGACGAGCAGGTAGGTCGACGGCACGAGCGGGCTGAGCAGGTGGACGGGCTGGCCGATCAGCGAGGCGCGCGCCATTTCCACGGGCGAGATGCCGTAGCCCTGCGCCGCTTCGCTCAGGATGGGCAGCACGCCGAAGTAGAAGGCATCGTTGGACATGAAGAACGTGAACGGCAGGCTGACCAGCGCGGTAATGCCCGCCAGGTATGGTCCCAGCGCGTCGGGAATCACGGCGAGCAGGCTGCGCGACATGGCTTCGACCATGCCGGTGCCCGACAGGATGCCGGTGAAGATGCCCGCCGCGAAGATCAGCGACACCACCGACAGCACGTTGCCGGCATGCTGCGCCACCCGGCGGCGCTGCTCGGCCAGGTTCGGGTAGTTGATGATGAGCGCAACCGCGAACGCAATCATGAACAGCACGGGCAGCGGCAGCACGCCCAGCACCAGGCTCACCATCAGCGCCAGCGTCAGGCCCGCGTTTACCCACAGCAGCTTCGGACGGCGCAGGTCGTGATCCACTTCGATCTCGGGCAGGTTCTTGGGGCCGTCCTCGTCGTAACCGGCGTGCAGGGACGCGCCATCGGGCAGCGACAGCACACCGAGGCGGCGGCGCTCGCGCAGGCCCAGGAAGAACGCCAGGATCAGGATCGCCACGATCGCCACGCCCATCACCGGCACCAGCGGCACGAAGATGTCGCCCGCGTCCACATGCAGGGCGCTGGCCGCCCGCGCGGTCGGGCCGCCCCACGGCGTCAGGTTCATGACGCCGCTTGCCAGCATCGCCAGGCAGGTCATGGACAGCGCGTTCATCTTCAGGCGCCGGTACAGCGGCAGCATCGACGCCACCACGATCATGTAGGTGGTCGACCCGTCCCCGTCCAGGGAGATCACCAGCGCCAGCACGGTCGTGCCCACCACGATCTTGAGCGGATCGCCCTTCACCGCGCGCAGGATGCGGCCGACGATGGGGTCGAACAGGCCCGCGTCGATCATCACGCCGAAATACAGGATGGCGAACATCAGCATCACGCCGGTCGGCGCGATCTTGCGGATGCCGTCCAGCATCATCTTGTCGATGCCGCCACCAAAGCCGCCCAGCAGCGCAAAGATAATGGGGACAAGGATGAGGGCGACCAGCGGCGAAAGGCGCTTGGTCATGATCAGCGTCATGAACGTGATCACCATGCCGAAGCCAAGCAGGGTCAGAAGCATGAGGGTTATCTCCAGCTAGTCGTTGTTATGTGCTGCCTCCGGCTGGGGAAGCAGGATCGCAAGACTAGGAAGAAAAGCTGTCTGGAACCTGTCGTTTTTTGCTATGCGACAATCGCGCCATGCGCATTCTGGTAATCGAAGACGACGAGGATCTTTCCGACGCACTCGTGCGCCGGCTGCGCCGTCTTGGCCACGCGGTCGACAGCCAGAATGACGGCCTGAGCGCCGACGGCGTCCTGCAGTACGAGACCTTCGATCTTGTCATCCTGGACATCGGCCTGCCCCGCATGTCGGGCTTTGACATCCTGCACCGGCTGCGTGACCGCGGCAGCAAGACGCCCGTGCTTGCGCTGACCGCACGCATCGACATCGAGGACCGCGTCCATGCGCTGGATACCGGCGCGGACGACTACCTTGCCAAGCCTTTCGATTTCCGCGAACTGGAAGCCCGCTGCCGCGCGCTGCTGCGCCGTCCCAGTCCGCAGGCCACGGGCGTCCTGCGATTCGGCGACCTGGTCATCGACAGCGCCGCGCGGCAGGTGACGCTGGCGGGCCGGCGCATCGAGCTGCCCAAGCGCGAATTCAGCCTGCTGGAAATCCTGCTGGCCGGCATGAACCGCGCCGTCAGCAAATCGGAAATCGCGAACAAGCTGTTCGCCTTCGATGACGATGCGGCGCCCAACGCCATCGAGGTCTACATCGCGCGGCTGCGCCGCAAGCTGGAAGGCTCGCCGCTGCGCATCGAAACGCAGCGCGGCACCGGCTACCTGCTGACGGCCGCCGGCGGCGCGCAGGACGAGCCCCCTACCCCGCCGTCACCGTAGCGGTCCCGCGCCACCATGATCCGGCCGCGCCCCGAGCAGCCTCGCCGCATTTCCGTCCGCCGCCGGCTGCTGACCGTGCTGGGGATGCTGTTCGCGGCCGGGCTGGCTGCGATCTACCTGCTGCTGCGCGGCTACGCGCACCAGACCGCCGACACCACCTACGATCAGTTGCTGCGCGCGTCCGTGCTGTCCATGTCCGACAGCCTGCAGCTCGTGCAGGGCGAGTGGCAGATGGACATGCCCTACGCGGCGCTTGCCCTACTGGAGCAGGCGCCGCGCGATCGCGTGTTCTACCGGGTGGCCTCGGCGCGCGGCGCGCTGATTTCCGGTTACGGCGACCTGCCCGCGCCGCCCGCGCGCGGCAACGCCGACGCCAGCACGCCGCAGCTTTACGCGGCCGAATACCAAGGCGAACCGGTGCGCGTCGCGTGGATGGAACGCAAGGTGGCGGGCCCGCAAGAGACCGAAACCGCGATCATCCAGGTCGCCCAGACACGCGAGGCGCGCAACGCGCTGGCCGAACGCATCCTGTGGCAAGGCACGCTGGCGCTGATCGGCTTTACCGCCGCCGCGCTGGCGCTGGCCTATTGGGGATTGCAGCGGTCGCTCTCGCCGATCCAGCGGGTCGAGCGCGAGCTGGCCGCCCGCTCGGCGTCGGACCTGCATCCCATTGCCGCGCCGGTGCCCGAAGAGCTGGACATGCTGGTCCAGTCGCTGGACGGCTTCATGGCGCGGCTGTCGGAAAACCTGGACACGCTGCGCCTGTTCATTGCCGAGGCCGCGCACCAGCTGCGCACGCCGCTGGCCGCGCTGCATGCGCAGATGGAAGTCGCGCTGGACGAGGACGACCCGATGGAGCAGCGGCGCAGCCTCGCGGCCGTGCTGCGCAATGCCGAAAAGCTGTCGCGGCTGGTCAACCAGCTGCTCAGCGACGCCAGCGTCATCCATCGCAGCAACGTCAGGCAGTTCCAGCCGGTCGACGTGGCCGAGCTGCTGAGCCAGGCCGTCTACGACACGGTTCCGCAGGCCGATCCCCAGCCCGACGTCCGGCTGCACCTGCCGTCCCCTGGCGACGAAACGCCCCGCGTGCAGGGCGACAGCCTGATGCTGCGCGAAGCGTTCAAGAATCTGATCGACAACGCCTTGCGCCACGGCGCCAACGAGGACGGCCACATCGACGTTCGCCTGGAACGGCATGACGGCGGCTGGCGCATCACGGTGTCCGACCAGGGGCCGGGCATCCCGCCGGCGCTGGCCAACACCGCCTTCGAACGCTTTGCGCGCGGTCCCAATCCGCGCGCGCCCGGCGCGGGCCTGGGCCTGTCGATCATCAAGCGCGTCGTCGACATCCACGGCGGCACGCTCAGTCTGAGCAACCGCGTGGGCGGCGGGCTGGACGCCGTCGTCACATTGCCTGGAGGCCCCGGTCATGCGTGACGCCCTGACCTTCCTGCGCGGCCTGGCCGCAAGCGCCGCGCTGACGCTGGCCGTGATCGGCCATGCCGCCGAAGTCAGCAGCAGCGGCCTCACGCTGGGTCCCGCCGACAGCAGCAACGTGCTGGTCGTGCATGCGTCCAACAGCGTGCAGGTGTTTCGCGGCGTGCTGGAAGACTTCAGCCGGCTCAACCCCTCCGTGCGGCTGGAGTACACAGAGCTGTCCACGCAGGATCTCTACCGCGAGACCGTGGACCGCGCGGCGAGGTCGCCCGGCGTTCCGTCCGGGCCCGACATCGTCATCAGCAGCGCCATGGACCTGCAGACCAAGCTGGTCAACGACGGCTACGCGCGCGTGCACCTATCGCCGCAGACGCGCGCCCTGCCCGGCTGGGCCAACTGGCGCGACGAGGTCTTCAGCATCGGCACCGACCCCATCGTCATGGTCTACAACACGCAAAAGCTTGACGCCACGCGCGTGCCGCACACCCGCCGCGAACTGCTGTCGCTGCTGCAGGCGCCCGACCAGCCGCTGGCGGGCCGCATCTCCACGTACGACGTGCAGGGCAGCGGCATCGGCTATCTGGCGGCCACGCAGGACACGCGGCTCGACAGCATGGCCGGCGCCCTGCTCGCCGCCTTTGGCCGCAATGGCGTGTCCATCCACGAGTCCACCGAACATGCGCTGGACAAGCTGGAAAGCGGCGAGGTCACGCTGGCCTACAACCTGCTGGAATCCTATACGCGGCACCGCATCGACAACGGCGCGCCGCTTGCGATCATCTACCCGCAGGACTACACGCTGATGCTGTCGCGTTCGGCCATCATTCCGCGCCAGGCGCCGCGCGGCGACCTGGGCGCGCTGTTCCTGGACTACCTGCTGTCGGCGCGCGGCCAGGACGCGCTGGCCCGGGAATCCGGTATGCGCCCGGTCAGCGCGTCGATCGTGCCCGCGGCCGGCGTGCGGCCGGTGGCTTTGGGCGTGGGGCTGCTGGTGTACCTGGACCCGCTCAAGAAACGCCACTTCCTGGACCTGTGGCGCGCGGCCATCTTCCCGCCGCGCTGATGCCGGGCTCGATGGGGTGCGGCGGCCGCAGGTTCAATGCGGGCTGGCCGTCGGGCGCACCACCACTTCGCTGACGTCCACGTCATCCGGTTGTTCGATGGCGTAGGCAATGGCGCGGGCGATGGCGTCCGGGTGCAGGGCGACGCGGCGGAACGACTGCATCGCCACGCGCGCGGTGTCGTCGGTGATGGTGTCGGCCAGTTCGGATTCGACGACGCCGGGGCAGACCACCGTCACGCGGATCTTGCTGGTCTCCTGGCGCAGTCCATCTGAAATCGCGCGCACCGCGAATTTGGTCGCGCAGTACACCGCAGCCGTGGGCGACACGCTCAGGCCGCCAATGGAAGACACGTTGATCACCTGGCCGTGCCCCTGGCGTTCCATGCCCGGCAGCACCGCGGCGATGCCGTGCAGCACGCCGCGGATGTTCACGTCGATCATGCGGTCCCACTCGTCCACTTTTAACGAGGACAAGGGCGATAGCGGCATGACCCCCGCGTTGTTGACGATCACGTCCACTGGCCCGAAAGCTGCCTCTGCACCGCGTACGAAGGCCTGCATGTCTTCGGCGGATGTGACGTCCAGCGCGCGAAACGCCGCCGTGCCGCCCTTTGCCCGAATCTCTTGCACCAGCGTTTCCAGCCGGTCCGTGCGCCGCGCGCCCACATACACGCGGTGGCCTTGGGCGGCCAGCAACCGCGCCGCCGCCTCGCCGATCCCGCTGCTGGCGCCGGTGATCAGCACTACTTTGGATTGCCGTTCTTGCATCGAAGTCATGGTCGTTCTCCAGGTTGTTTTCCGTGACTGAAATGCTACGGACCCGGCTGCCGCGCGCGAATACCCGCGTCTATCGCACCCTTGCCTATTTCTATCGCCCGCCATGTTCCGGCCGGGAAGACGCCGGTAGAATGTGCCGCACCGGAACCGAAACACGGGATGCCCCCATGACGCTGCCGTCCAGTCCGCAGTCGCGCGAAATGATTGCCCTCATCGAACGCCTGGCGCCCAACGAGGGCTACAGCTTGTCCGCGCTGGACGGGGTGCGCTTCATGCGCTCGGACCGTCCGCTCGGCCGCACGCCGGTCCTGTACGAACCCGGCATCGTCATCGTCTGCCAGGGCCGCAAGCTCGGCTTCCTGGGCGATGAGGTCTACGTGTACGACGCGCAGCACTATCTGGTGCTGTCCGTTCCCCTGCCCTTTTCCACCGAAACGCAGGCCAGCCGCGAAGAACCCTTGCTGGCCGTGTCCATCCGGATGGACCTGACCACCGTGGCGGACCTGGTGGTGGCGATCGACGCGCTTGCCGGCGCGCGCTCGGGCGACGGCCAATCCGGCGACGCGCCGCTGGGCATTGCTTCCACCCCGTTGTCGATGGACCTGGCGGACGCCACCGTGCGCCTGCTGCGCGCGCTGTGCAACCCGCTCGATGCCGAGATCCTGGGCCCGGCGCTCGTGCGCGAGATCTGCTTTCGCGTCCTCACCGGCGCACAAGGCGGCGCCCTGCGCGCCGCGCTGGCGCACCCGGGCCGCTTCGGCCGCGTCGCCCGGGCGCTGCGGCGCATCCATACGGACTTTTCACAACCGCTGGACGTGACGCACCTGGCGCAGGAAGCCGGCATGAGCGTGCCGGCCTTCCATGTCAACTTCAAGGCGGTCACGCAGACCTCGCCGATCCAGTACATCAAGTCCACGCGCCTGCATCACGCGCGGCTCATGATGATCCGCGACGGCCTGACGGCGGCGTCGGCCTCGGCGCGCGTGGGTTACGAGAGCGCCTCGCAGTTCAGCCGCGAATTCAAGCGCTTCTTCGGCCGCACGCCCATCGAGGAAGTGCGCGACATGAAGGCCTCGTTCGCGCTGTCGCCCGCGGCCGCCATCGGAGATTTCGCGTCCCGGCATTGAGACGGGCGCGGCGCCGCATCGTGTAGCATTCGCCGCAATTGCCGCAATCTTCACGCCTCAGGATGTCCGACGTATCCCGCCCCATTGGCCTGCATCACAAGACCGCCCAAGCGATCCAGGACGAAACGCTGGCCGCCATCCACCGCTGGTTCGACACGCTTCAAGCGCGCGACGACATCGATGCCATCGTGGCCCGCACGCCGCTGCAGGTCGGCATCCACAGCGAGATCCTGCTGGAATACGAGCCCTCGCGCATCGTGTTCGATGTCATGCCCAGTTGGGAGCCCGACGACCAGGACGGCCTGCTCGCTGAAGGGCGCAACGGGCCGCTCAGCCCCGACGCAGTGCACACGTCGCTGGCGCCCGTGCTGCGCGAGGCCGTGCGCGAACGCATCGCCCGGCTGGCCGGCACGCGGGCCCCGGTGCGCGAACGGCTCTTCGGGTCGGACAAGAAACTTGCCGCGTTGACGCGCAAGGCCGACGGCCCGCACAAGGCGCGGCTACTGCGGCTGCTGGAGTAGTAGACGGCACGGCAAGGGCGCCTCTGCGCAAGGCGGTTGAATTAGCCCGGTATCGCCGCATCAACGCGGCATTTGCCGCGTGAAAATGCGCGGCGAAATGCGCCTTGCGCGCAAGTTTGCGACGATAATCGGCGCTGGGCCCACCGCCATTGTCAACCTGATATGCGCGGCGCGCCCGCCGCTTTGATCCGCAGCAGCGGTGCGCCGCCCCCTTGCCGGCCGGCGCCACCTACAACCATCTGTGACACGTAGCAGCGTTTACGTCTGAACCAGAGTTGGAGGCACGCCATGCCCGATCATCGAATCGCCTTGCGCCGCGCCGTCGAGGCCGTGGACCATCTGACCGATCCCGAGCCGCCGTGGCGCGACATCCTGGGCACGGCCCGCGATCTGGTCGGGGCCGACAGCGGAACGCTCATCGTGTTCGACGCCAGGAACAAGCTGTTGACGCTGTCCGCCATCGGTTTCTCCGACGCGTGCGCGTCGGACTACCAAGCGCATTTCTACAGCTGCGACATCCTTGAGCAGGACGGGCGCCATGCCCCGGCCGGCACGTGGCTGGACACCGCGCGGATGTACGACGCCGCCCAGTTGCACCGCACCGAGTTCTACGCGGACTTCATGGTCCGGCATCGCATGGCGCAACTGCTGTCGCTCATCATCGAGTCGAACACCGTCCTGCACGCGGCGATCGGCTTTCAACGTTCGTCCGTGGATGCAAAGGCCGGCGACCGGCTGCAATCCGGCGACTTTGGCCGGTACTTTCGCGTGCTGCGTCATCAACTTTCGCAGCGCGAGCGCAATCGCGCCATCGGCTGGAAGTCGCTGGAAAGCGCATTTTCAGAAGTCCACGAAGCGGTGCTGCTCATCAGCGTCGATTGCATCGTCGACAAGCTGTCGCCGTTGGCGGTGGGATTTCTGGACGACGTCAATGGCTGGACCCTGCATGGCCGCAAGCTGCGCCACGCCGATGCCAAGGTGCAGCGGCTGTTCGACGCGCACTGCGCCGCGGTGGCGCGCGACGGCCAGATGCGGTCGATGGCCACCGCATCGGGGTGGGGGGAACTGTTCTGGGTCGATATCAGCGCGGCGCCGCCCGCGCTCAGCCTTATCGGCGGCCGGATGCTGCTGGTGCGCATGCGCAAGAAGAGCGCCTTTGCAATGCCGGACGTCACCAAGCTGCAATCGGTGTTCTCCATCACGCATGCCGAGGCCGCGGTGCTGGCTGGACTGGCGGCGGGCCATAGCGTCGAGGAGGTTGCCACCCTGCGTCATGCCTCCGTCCTGACGGTGCGCAAACAGGTGGCGTCGCTGCTGACCAAGATGGAATGCAGCCGGCAATCGGAACTGGTCCGTCTGGCCTCGCTGCTGTAGCGCAAGGGCGACGCGGCGTACTCAATCTTGAGTATGTGGTCTGCACCCATGCGGTCCTACGATGAGCACGAAGGCATGAGCACCGGGCGGGCACGTGTCCGCCGGATGCCTTCCCCCGGCCTGCGCCGGCCTCATCCAAAAGCCTTTGCGCGAGAGTGCCCGAGCCCAGATCCGGCGCCCCTGTTCGTCACCAGGAGTTCCCACATGAAGCCCCTACTTCCCTTACGCGCCCTCGTTCCGGCCGCGCTGGCGGCTTTTGCCCTGCTGTCCGGCCCTGCCGGTGCGCAACCTGCGGCCTCCGCCCCCGCCACGGCCGCGCCGCCGTCCAACTACACCCCTACCCGCGCTGAGGTCGAACGCGATCTGGCGGCGTGGAAGGAGTCAGGCGTCGAAGCCCAATGGGCCGGCGAAGAAACCCCCAACATCAACAGCCCGACCTATATCACCGACTACCAGAAGTACGTCAGTTCGGTGCGCGGCGACATGGCCCAACAACCCGCCAGCCAGACGGGATCGCAGCGCCGTTGGTGATTGCCGCGGCGCGTGGCCCGACTCTGCGGGTTGGGCCACCCCCGATGTCGTGACGAAAAATGTCATCACATCGCGCACGTCCAGTCGCGCCGGCCGGCCGGCAGCGCATCCCCGGCAAACGGCTTGCGCCAAGGCGTTACAAGTCCTGCCAGAATTAATCAAATAAAACACTTCTCCCCGCGCATCTGCTTTAGTTCTAGCCGTTGCATGGTGTTGCGTTTGGCGCGGCTGCCTGCGTCTTGCGTACCGCCGGCATAGAAAAGATCAATAACCCGGAGGAGAAGTCTATGCGTACGTTCAAGCGCAGGGCCGCCGCATTGCTGGCAAGCGGCCTTATCGCAGTGCTGGCGGGCTGCGCCTCGCCAGGCGGCAAGAAGGAAACGATCGCCATGGCGGGGCTGTCGCAGCCCGTGGAAATCGTCAGGGACAAGCACGGCGTGTCCCACATCTACGCCAAGAATCAGGCCGACCTGTTCTTTGCCCAGGGCTTTTCCGCGGCGCGCGACCGCCTGTGGCAGCTGGACCTGTGGCGCCGCCAGGGCGAAGGCAAGATGGCCGAACAGTTCGGCCCGCGCTTCATCGAGCAGGACCGCGCGGCGCGGCTTTTCCGCTACCGGGGCGACATGCAGGCGGAATTCGCCAGCTACCACCCCGACGGCCAGGCCATCCTGACGGCGTTCGCCAATGGCATCAACGCCTACGTGAACTGGGTCAAGGCCAATCCCGACCAGATGCCGCCGGAGTTCAAGCTGACCGGCACCGAGCCCGGCTACTGGAGCCCGGAGACCTCGCTGATCCGCATCTACGGGCTGACGCGCAACGTCAGCGAGGAAGTGCGGATGTCCGAGCAGATCGCCGCACTGGGGCTCAATGCCGTGCAGGGGCTGACCACCTTCGAGCCGCCCCTGGCGTTGCAGGTGCCCGCGGGCCTGGACGTGCGCCAGATCAACAAGTCCGTGCTCGCCACCTACCGGCTGGCGCGCGACGGGCAGAAGTTCGAGGCGGGCGACTTCCCGCGCAGCCCGCTCGCCGCCGACGAACGGGCCAAGCTGGCCAGCGCCTTGTCCGAGGGCCGGCTTGCCTCGCTGGATTCGGCCTTCGACCCGCTGGCGCCGCGCTATGAAAGCAACAACTGGACGCTGAGCGGCGAGCGCACCGCGACCGGCAAGCCCATTCTGGCGGGCGACCCGCACCGGTCCATCACCATGCCTTCGCTGCGCTATATGGTTCACCTGAATGCGCCGGGCTGGAACGTGATCGGCGCGGGCGAACCGGCGTTGCCCGGCGTCTCGATGGGACACAACGACCGCATCGCGTTCGGCCTGACCATCTTCGCCTTCGGCGACGAGGAAGATCTCTACGTCTACGACACCAACCCCGCCAACCCCAGCGAATACCGCTACCAGGGCGGCTGGGAAAAGATGCGCCAGATCGACGAGACCATTGCCGTGCGCGGCGCCTCGCCGGCAACGCGCAGCCTGAAATTCACGCGCCACGGGCCGGTCATCCATGAAGACCCGGTGCGGCGCAAGGCCTACGCCCTGCGCGCCGCTTATCTGGAATTTCCGGGGACGGCGGCCTACCTGGCCAGCCTTCGCCTGAACCAGGCGCAGAACTGGAACGAGTTCGTGGCGGGCATGGAAAAGCACTACACGCCCAGCGAGAACATGGTGTACGCCGACGTGGACGGCAACATCGGCTGGTTCGGCGGCAGCATCGCGCCGATCCGTCCGCGCAATGACTGGTCCGGCATGCTGCCCGTGCCCGGCAATGGCGACTTCGAATGGCGGGGCGTGCTGCCCGGCAGTTCCCTGCCGCGCGTCTTCAACCCGCCCGAAGGCTATGTCGCCACGGCCAATGAGTACAACCTGCCCGCCAACTACCCGTACAAGGACATGTCGGCGCGCACGTGGGCCGAACCCTTCCGCGTGCAGCGCATCCGGGAGGTGGTGGCCGACGGCCGGGGCCTGACCGTGCAGCAATCCCAGGACTTGCAGTTCGACAACCTGTCGATCCCGGCCCGCACGCTGGGCGGTTACGCCAAGTCGTTGAACTCGGCGGACCCGAACGTCGGCGCGGCGCTGAGCCTCTTGAAGGACTGGGATTACCGCATGGAGACCGACTCGCGGGCGGCGACCGTATACGCGTTCTGGCTGCCCGAAGTCGTCAAGCGCGTGACCGACCTGTACGTGCCCGCTAACGGACGCGCGGCGTTCGGCGACCTTTCCACCCGCCGGACACTGGAAAAGCTGGCCACGCCCGACACCGCTTTCGGCCCCCGGCCTGAACAGGGCCGCGACGCCCTGCTGTTGCAGGCGCTGGCCGACGGCCTGACGAAGCTCACCGCCAAGATGGGGCCGGATTCGACACAATGGCAGTGGGGCAAGCTGCACCACATCCAGTTCGATCACAGCCTGGCCAGCCTCTTGCCGCCCGACACGGCCAAGGCTTGGGCCACGCCGCGCTATCCGGTCGGCGGCGACAACGACACCGTGCACCGCGCGACGTTCCGCAAGAGCGACTTCCGCCAGACCAGCGGCGCATCGTACCGCCAGGTGATCGACGTGGCCGACTGGGACAACTCGCGCGTGCAGAACGTGCCGGGCCAATCGGCAGATCCGCGCAGCCCGCACTACCAGGATCTGCTCAAGGGCTGGGCGACGGGCGAGTATTTCCCCATGGCGTTCAGCCGCGCCAAGGTGGACAGCCAGCGCTCGGATACGTTGACGCTGCAGCCTGCGGGCAAGTGAGCTGACATCCCGGCTTTTTGATCGGGCTGCTTGCCTGGTACGGTGTCAGACGGGGCCCCGCCCCCTTGATGTTTGTCATTTCCCGCCGCCATCCGGCGGCGGAGAATACCGCCATGACCCTCTATCCCGTGCTGCTCATCCTGCACCTGCTTGCCGCCTTCCTGTTCGTCGGCACCGTCGCTTTCGAGGTGCTGTTCCTGGAACCGGTGCACCGGCGCCTGCCGCCGGACGTGCGCAAGGCGCTGGGCAGCCAGCTTGGGCCCCGGGTGCGTTCGGTGGTGCCCTGGTCGGTGCTGGTGCTGTACCTGGCGGGATTGGGGCTGGCATGGCAGCATCGCGGCACGCTTGCCGCGCCGCTCGCCTCATCGTTCGGGCTGTTGCTGACTGTGAAGATCCTGCTGGCCGTCAGCGTGCTGGTTCACGTCGTGACCGCGCTGGTGCTGGCCCGCCGGCGCAAGCTCACCGGCGCGCTGCAAAGCCGGCTGCACACCAGCGTGTTCTGTCACATGGTCGCCATCGTCGTGCTGGCCAAGGCGATGTTCTACATCACCTGGTGACCCGGCGCTGGCAGCTATCGCTTCGCTGCCTTGCCCGACGCATCCTGCTCGACCACCATGTCCAGCACGTAGACCTTGGACGGCGCATCGGCGGGCGGATTCTTCCAGTCGTAGCGCTTGACGCGCAGCACGGTGCGCACGCCATCCTGGTGCTCGAATCCCTCGATCGACTGATACAGCGGCTGCCACTTGTCCGGCGCGGGCAAGGCGATGCCCGCCTCGTTAAATTTACGCTCGCGCACCATCAGGCACTGGTAGTGCGGAATCATCGGATGGCTGCACTCGGCACGCTTGGCCGCCACTTCCAGGAACATGATCTGGCCCGTGCTGCCATACAGGGTTTCGGGCGTCGGTTCGCCGATGAACGTCAGGACGCTGCCGTCCTGCGCGGCCAGTTCCAACGCGGGCTCGGCCTTGTCGCCCGACAGCGTCACGCGCAATTGCCCTTTGAGGCGCTGGGCGATTTCCGCATCGAGCTGCATCAGGCTTTGTTCGCACGCCTTCATCGTGGAGGCCAGGTTCGCGATGGTCAGCACACCCTTCTTGTATGTGTACCCGCCGAACTGCGCGTTGCAGCCGCCGCGGACATTGACGCCATCGTCCTTGAAGGTCAGCCGCACCTGATGTTCGACCCCCTTCTGCAGCGCCGCGATGGCCTTGCCCGCGGGGTCGGTGGCGGCGGTCAGGCGCCAGTGGTAGGCGGTGAGGCCTGCTTGGGTGGCGGCTGACGTGGCGGCGGAATCAGGCATGGCGGACGATCCTTCACGGGGAGAGGTCGCGGGCGCGCAGGCAGACAGCAGCGCGGCGCAAACGGATGCAAGAAGGAGGGTTTTTTTCATGATTGGTTCCTGTCAGCCGCTGGCCGGAAAGAAAAGCGGCATTCTACGTCCGTGGGGTGGACGAAATGGCCAGCGCGCCGGCCATACCGTTTCCAAATCTTGCGAGCGCGGCGCCCGAATTACAGTCTGACACTTTCGTCTGCCGTCCGCGCCGCCGCAGGCGTCTGCGCGCGCTACTTTCCGTCGGGATAGGCCGGACTGGCCAGGCAGGCCTGCGCCCATTCGTAGTCGTCGGTATCGAAGATCTCGCCGTCGATCTTTGGCAGCGGCTTGTCGGCATACGCGAAATCGGGATTTGCCGGCGACCGGTTCCAATGGGTCTTGCCATTGCCGTCGCTGCACGCCTCGTCGGCGCTGCTGAACGAGCACGACGCGATGACCTTGGGCTTGCCGTTCTCGACGTTGGCCACGTAGCGCTTCGTGTAGACGCCGCCGGACGCCCAGTACTCGTCAATCGTGCAGACGCGGTCCTTGTTCTGGTAATGGCGGGTGGCAAAGCAGGCGTAGTTGTTGTAGTCGGGCGGCAGCACATCGCACGACGACGCGAAGCCGGCAAACGGGCCGCCGGTGAACTGCGCCCGGAACTTGCGCTGTTCCAGCGCCCGCGCGATCAGGGCCGGGGTGTCGGACCCCTTGGCCTTTTCCTTGAGCTGGGCGCTACGCGCAAGAATCAGGCTGCGCGCCGCCTGTGCGGGGGTCTTGCCGTCGGGCAGCAGGTCGGGCGACTCGATCAATCTTTCCAGTGCGTTGTCGCGCGCCGCCAGCCAACGCTTCTGGCCCTCGACCAGCATCGTGCGGATCTCGGCATCGGGCGCGGATTTCAACAGTGCGCCGTAGCTGCGGTTTAATTCCGCGTCGGCGGATACCGCGCCGCGGTCGGCGCAGATCAGCTTCTCGACGCCGGTGGCGGCCTTCTTGCAATCGATGGCCAGCGCAGGCGCGGACAACACGAACAAGCCAGCCAGGGACAGCAACCGTAGTGCGGGAATTCCAGGTTTCATCTGATTCTTCTCGGGTTCGATGGCGGTTGAACAGCGTGCCATTCTGGCATGAAACCGGGGACGCCTTGAAAACGGCAAACCCGCCGTCCGCCCTGGTCTTGGGCGAGCGGCGGGCCGGGCGATGCGCGCTACAACGCCGAGGCCATCGCCAGGCGCTCTGCGTAATGCGGTATCGACAGGCGCTCGATGACGGCCTGCTGCTGCGCGCCAAACACGTCGCGCTCGTCGGGCGAGGCCGAAATGTTCGGGCGGTCGATCGTCAGCTTGATGGCATTGCAACTGTCCACGAAGAACGTGCCCACCACGCGCTCGGGCGCCACGCCCAGCACACGCGCCACGTTGGCCGCGCAGAACACGTTCGAGCGCAGCGCGGCCTCGTAGTCGGCGGCGGAATTGAACACGATGTCGAACGTCAGCCGGTTGATGCCGGCGTCCTTGCTGCGCACCACCACGGCCATGTCCAGCAGCGGCTGTTCGCGCTGCGGCGTTCCTGCAGGCGGCACGTCGGCGATCAGGGACAGCGTGCGATCGTCCAGGTTGCCCTCGTAGCCCGTGATGCCGATGTCCGCATACCGCGGCCGCTCGGATCCGCTTTCCGTCCACGCCGCGCCGTTGACGCGGAAATACGTGATCGGGAACATGCGGTTCTTGATGATGTCCTCGTTCTGCAACAGGTGATAGAGCGTCCATTCGTAGGCGTCGCCCGCGTCCATGTTCAGGCGCGAGCCGTCACGGGCGGGGGCCAGCGACAACAGGCGTTTCAGGTCGGCCTGATGCCGCTCGGCAAGCTGCGCGGCATCGCGGTCGATAGTGCGAACCAGCGCCACCGGCCGGCTGGCGTCGGCTTCGTGGATCTTCCACGTTGCGGCGCGCAGTGCGTCCGGAAACTCTGCCTGCACCAGCTTGAGCACGGCGTCCTTGATCATCGGGTAGTTGGCCTGGAACACCGGATCGCGCGTGCCGCTGGGAACCACCGCGCCATACTGCCCGTCCTCGCGCTGAAAGCTCACCAGGTTGGGCGACAGCGGATAGGCGATGTTGCCCGCGGTGGCCTTGCGGCCGGCGTAGCCGTAGTGGATCAGGTAGTGGGTCAGCAGGCTGGCCAGCGTTTCGGCCGCCTGCGGCGTCGCCGCGCAGGTTTCCACGATCAGGCCCAGCTCCGCTTCGCCCTCGCGCAGCGGCACGGTCTGCACGCCGTTGCGGCCATAGACCAGCACATCGGCGGGCACGCGCGGCAGGTCCGCGGGGTCCAGGTGGACCAGCGACACCTTGCGCTTGCCCAGCCGCCGCGCGCCTTCCAGCTTGATGCTCCACGGCCAGGGTTTGCCTGCCCGCACGAACTGGCTGTTGCGGATGCCGGCGGTGCGCGCATCGCGCGCGAAGAATTCGGTGTGCTCCATCGCCAGGATCCCCTCGGGATAGAACTGGAGCTGGGGATGGCTTTCCTCGTAGAGCGAATGCGCGGCAATCGAATACGGCGTGCAGCGCCGTCCCGGATCCGGCGCCACGAAAAGCGCGGTGCCGTCGTCGTAGATTTCCGCGACGAGGCAATCCGACGGCGAGCCCGGGTCGCAGGCCAGCGCGCCGCATTCCAGCACGTGGCCGACGTGATAGGCCAGCCCCGGGTCGATGCCGCGGCGGATCATGTCGGACGCGAACAGCGCAATGTCGCAAGACCGGCCGGCCAGCACATACTTCGCGCCGCTGTCCAATGCCGTGATGAGGGGATGCACGCCCATCTGTCCCACGATGGTGCTCTCTTCCAGCGCCGCGGCGTCCAGCTCGGGGCCCGCGCCCGTGGGCCGCAGCGCGCCCGCCCGGAATTCCCGGATCACGCTGGCCGGGTCCAGCTCGGACCGGATGACGGCCACGGTGCGGTCCTTCACGCCCAGCTCGTCAAAGACTTCCTTGGCGACGTCGATCATCCAGTCCAGGTTGCGGTTGCCGCCGGCCATGCCGCAGCTGCCCAGGATGACCGGTCCGTCGATGCGCTCGCCCGCCTCGACCATGTGGCGAAAGTCCGCCTTCACGGCCTCGCGTTCGAAGTATTCGGTACCCGTGCCCAGGTAATACGGGCCGGCGTCCATCGACCCCGCATCCGAGATCACGGCATCGATACGCCCTTCCAGCGCCTTTTGCAGCGATTCGCGGGGAAATCCATATCCCAACGCGCCGCACGCGGACACCACGCGATAAACCAGCTTTGCCATCGTCACTCTCCTGTTTTGCAGGCCGCAGACATTGCGTTTGCTGCATGGGAGTGCACTTTGCGCCTGACGGCGCGGCAAAAAAAATAGTATGTCGATATGCGGGTATCGGCTGCCGATATGGCCTTTTAGCGGGCCGTCAGGAGGCCAGCGGTTCCGCGCCGGCCAGCCCCCTTTCCTCTACGTGCTGCATCACGAATTCGCTGAGGAGCGTGCGCACCGCCTCGGCCGGCGGCGCCAGCGGCACGTCGCTGGAGGCGATGACCGCCGCCGTCAGATAGACCGGCGGCTCGATCAGGGCGGCCGACACCATGGCGTGCCCAGGTGCGCCGGAGAAGTCGCCCAGCGGCAGGATGGTGTGGCCGATGCCCGCCTGCACTGCCGACAGCATCCCCGAAAAGACCTCGGTTTCCGCGACCACCTGCGGCACGATGCCGGCTTCGGAAAACAGCCGGTCCAGCAGGTTGCGCGTCATGTTGGGGTGGGCGGGCAGGATGAGCGGCATGCCGGCCAGCTGCTCGAAGCGCATGGTGCAAGGCCGGCGCCCCGGCTTGCGCGGGCTGACCACGAACAGCCGCTGCCGGAACAGCGGCTGGCGCGCGAACCCGGTCGTGGGCTCGTCCTCGAACACCAGCGCCAGGTCGAGCGAACTGTCGCGGATCCGGGCGCCCAGCTGGCCGCTTGCGTCGCTGCTGAAGCGCAGGCTGATCTTGGGCAGCGATGCCCGGCACTTTTCCATCAGTTCGCCCGCCAGGAACGACGCCAGCGTGGACGACATGCCGATCCGCACCACGCCCTGGATGTCGCCGCCCAGCGAGCGCACGATCTGCGGGATGCGCTCCATGCGGCTCAGGATGGACGTGGCTTCCGTGTACAGCGCGGCGCCGGCGGCCGTGGGACGCGCGCCCCGCGCACTACGATGCAATAGCGTCACGCCCAGCTCTTCTTCGAGCGCCGCGATCTGCTGGCTGAGCGCCGGCTGCGCCACCGGAATGAGCGCCGCCGCGCGGGAGAAACTGCCCGCCTCGACGATCTTCACGAAATACCGGAGATGGCGCAGTTGCACGGACGCGCTCCGTTCAGAACGTCACCGTGACGGACGGCGCGCTGCGCCGGGCTTCGCCGTGGAACACGGCTTCGATGTTGTTGCCGTCCGGATCCAGCACGAATGCGCCGTAGTAGCCGGGGTGGTAATCGCGAAATCCCGGCGCGCCGTTGTCCTGGCCGCCGTGGGCCAGCGCCGCCTTGTAGAACGCGTCGACCATCGCCTGATCGCGCGCCTGGAACGCAAGATGGTGGCGACCCGTCAACTGGCCCAGCGCGGCCTGGCTGTCGGCCGTCGACACAAACAATTCGTCGGCCCAGAAGTAGTCGTCCGCCGTGCCGCCCATGGGCACCTCCAGGGCGTCGAACACTGCCTGGTAAAAGCGCTGGCTGGCGGGCAGGTCCCGCACGACAAGCTGGATGTGATCGATCAGGCGGCCGCGATGGATCTCATTGGTCTGCATGACGTCTCCTTTCGGGTTGACAGGGCTCAGTCGACTATAGCGCCATCCGCCGCCCGAAAATGACAAAGCCCGCATGGCGCTGTCGAGCCATGCGGGCCTGAAGACCGCGGTCATGCCGGGCGCGCGCGGCGCGCCCGAGGCGATCAGCCAAACACGCGGAAGCGTTCGGCGTCGTCCATGAACGGCTTGTCGCCGAAACCGGCTTCGTTCGAGCCAAACGGCATCTGCGCGCGCAGCTTCCAGTAGGCGGGGACGTTCCACTCACGCGCCACGGCGGCGTCGATCAGCGGGTTGTAGTGCTGCAGGCTGGCGCCGACGCCGGCGTTGGCCAGCGCGGTCCAGACGGAAAGCTGGGCCATGCCGCCCGACTGCTCGGACCACACGGGGAAGTTGTCGGCGTACAGCGCAAACTTTTCCTGCAGGCTGCGCACCACGTCCTGGTCTTCGAAGAACAGGATCGTGCCCACGCCGGCGGCAAAGCTCTTGAGCTTGGCTTCGGTCTTGTCGAAACCTTCGGCCGGCGCAACCTTGCGCACTTCTTCCGTGGTCAGGTTCCAGAGCTTTTCGCTTTCGGCGCCAAACAGGATCACGGCGCGCGAGCTTTGCGAGTTGAAGGACGACGGGCTGTGCTTGATCGCTTCCTGGATCAGCGTGGTCAGTTCTTCCTTGGAGGCCGACAGGTTACGGCCCAGCGAATACTGCGTGCGGCGCTGCTTGAGCGCTTCGAGATATGCGTTGCTCATGTTTTGACCTTTCGACCAGTAGATAGAGATGACGATGGGAGGCATTCTACCGGCTGGACCATGACGCGAATACCCGTTCAACCGCACTTCGGCTGGAACAAACTGTTCCACCGGTGAGATCAAACGGGTGAAATCGGTGCGTTGCGGCGGCTAATTCAGTCGGCGCGGAACCCCGTCGCCTTCACCACCTCGGTCCAGCGCCTGGATTCGGCGGTCAGCAGCGCCTGCAGGGCCTGGCGGTCCGAACCCACGACGACGAAGCCGGCCTCGCCCAGCGTCTTCACGGCGGCGGGCTGGCGCAGCGCGGCCGCACTGTCGGCCTGCAGGCGGGTCAGCACGGCGTCGGGCGTGCCGGCCGGGGCGAACAGCGCGAACCAGGCGCCGAAGTTGACCGCTGGCAAGCCGCGCTCGGCAAAAGTCGGCACATCGGCCAGGGCCTGGGTGCGTTGCGCGCCCGTGGTGGCCAGCGCGCGCAGCTTGCCGCCCTGCACCTGGGGCGCGGCCAGCGCGGTCGTCACGAACGCCGCCTGCACGCCGCCGGACACCAGCCCGGAGACGGCATCGCCGGTCGAACGGTAGTGGATGGCTTCGATCTTCAGGCCGGCCTCGCGCGCAAAGAGCTCGGCGCCGAAATGGCCCGGCGTGCCCGCGCCGAAGGTGGCGAAGTTCAGGCGGTCCGGCGCCTTTTTCGCGGCGTCGATGAATGCCGCCAGGTCCTTGTAGGGCGACGTGGCCGGCACGACCAGCACGAAGTCGGCGCGCACCACCTCGGAAATCGGGGCGAAATCGCGCGGCGGATCGTAATTCAGGTTGCGGTACGTGGCGGGCGAAATGCTGATCGACCCGACCTCGCCCAGCAGCAGCGTCTGGCCGTCGGCCGGACTGCGCGCGACGGTCTGCGCGGCAATCTGCCCGCCCGCGCCCACCTTGTTTTCCACCACCACGCTTTCGCCCAGCAGCGGCCCCATGTGCTGAGACAGGGTGCGGGCCACGATATCCGGGCCCGTGCCGGGCGGAAAGCCCACGTTCAGGCGCACCGGCCCATTGGGAAATTGCGCGGCCGCCGCGAGCGGCAGGCACAGCAGTAAGCCGCCCAGCAGGCGGCGCAGCGTCGTTTGCATGGTTGTCTCCTGGTTTTTTTAATGCCGCGGCGGCTGCCGCGGGGTCAGCAAATGCGATAGAAGCGCAGCTCGACGCGGTCGGGATACCGTGCGCCGGTGCCAATGAAAAGGCTTTCGTTCATCCAGCCCAGCGTGGGCGCGGACGTCTCGAAACGGGGATAGCTGCGAAAGTAGATGCGCGCCGGATCGACGGCTCCGCCGCGCGCCAGCCGCGCAATGTCCTCGGCGCTGCCCGTGCGGATGCCGGTGTTCTCGACATACACGCGTTCGCCCGAGGGCGTCTCGATGACGTAGCGTGCGTGGATATCCGTGAAGGTGGCCGACCGGATGATCTGGAAGTCCGCGCCGCCGGGCAGCACCTTGCCCGACAGGCGCGGTCCCTGGACCGTGCCGCCGGTGATGGGGATCACGCGGCGGCGCCCTTGCGGGGTATCGCCCACTTCCTGCGGCGCGCCCACGTCGACCACGACGGTGGCCACGTGTTCAAGCCGGGGGGCCTGCGTGTCGTTCATGGCATCGGCGCCGCTCATGGTTTCTCTCCGCGGGCAAGGCGCAGCGCCGCCGGGTCAAAGCCCGCAAGCTGCTTGTAGCGCAGCGACACCGCCGCCAGCTCCTCGCCCGAAATCACGTCGTTGATGTTCGCGAACCCCGCGGGCGCGCGTTCTTCGGCCATCTGCATCACCTGCTCGGGGCCGTTCAGGCGGTTGCGCAGCACGATGCCCGCGGTACGCGGCAGGCGTTCGGCTTCGTACTCCAGCAGCGCGATCTCCGCCGAGCGCGCCTTGCCGCGCACGGCCTGATCCAGCCAGTCAGCCAGGCAGCGCGCGTCCAGGATGGCCTGCGCCGATCCATTGGAGCCGATGGGGTACATCGGGTGCGCCGCGTCTCCCAGCAGCGTGAAGCGTCCGCGCGTCCAGCGCGGCAAGGGGTCGCGATCCACAAGCGGAAATTCGTAGATCGCCTCGGCGCCGTCGATGATGGCCGGGATGTCGATCCAGTCCCAGCGCCAGTCGGCGAAGCGGTCCGCGAAGACGGACTTGTCGACCTTGCGGTTCCAGTCGGTGGCGGGCAGTTCCGCGCCCGGAATGGACAGCTCGGCGATCCAGTTGATGAGCGAGCGGCCTTGCCGGCGCAGCGGTTCCGAAATCGGGTAGCAGACGAACTTCTGATCCTGGTGCCCCGCCATGAACATGCTGCGCCCGTCCAGATACGGCGGCGCCTCGGTCACCGCGCGCCACAGCATGCGGCCGGAGAACCGGGGTTCGTCCCCCACGGGATGGAGCTGGCGCCGCAGCGCGGAATGAATGCCGTCGGCGCCCACCAGGATGTCGCCCTGCACGGTATGCAGCGCGTTGTCCGCGCGGCTGCGGAACCGGGCCTGCACGCCGTCCGCGTCCTGGGTGGCGGACTCCAGCACCATGCCGGGGACGATGGCATCCGGACCCAGGCGCTCGCGCACGGCCTGCGCAAGCAGCATCTGGAACTCGCCGCGATGCACCGAGAACTGCGGCAGCGGATAGCCGGCCTCGCGGCCGCGCGGCTCGCGCCAGATCGGCTGGCCCAGCTTGTTGTAGTAGTGCAGCTGCGAGGTCTCGATGGCGCATTCGGCCAACGCGGGCATCAGGCCCAGCTGTTCGATCTCGCTGACGGCGTGGGGCAGCAGGTTGATGCCGACGCCGAGCGGACGCAGTTCCTGCGCGCTTTCATAAATGCGGCAGCCGATGCCGCGGCGGTGCAGCATCAGCGCGAGAGTCAGCCCGCCGATACCCGCGCCGGCAATGACGATTTGCATGTCTACTCCTGGTCTTATTTGTTATGCAACATAACAAAATCGCCCCGCGTTCCGCACGAGGGATTTCCCGCAATCCGGTGGCGCGGCGACAATGCCTGCATTAGTGTTGAGGCCCCATCCGCGATCCGCCCCCATGTCCAGAGCATCCGTCCAACGCCCTCGCCGCCCCGCGGCCCGTGGCGAACACTTCGATCCGCACGTGCCCGGCGTTCAGTACGGCGCGCTGGACGACCTGGTCGGCTACGCGATCCGGCGCGCGCAGATCCTGATCTACGAGGACTTCCTGGCCGCGCTGGCGCCGTGGGACATCACGCCGCAGCGGTACTCGGCGTTGACGCTGATCGCCGCGAACGAAAACCTCAAGCTCACCGACCTGGCCCGCATCCTGGGCATTGCGCGATCGGGCGCGGTGCAGATCGTGAACCAGCTGCAGGACCTGGGCTACGTGGAACGCCAGGAGGCCGAGCACGACCGGCGCGCGTACGCGCTGGCCATGACACAGACCGGCCACGATGCGCTGGCCGCCATCACCGAGGCCGTTCAGGCGCACGACGCCCGCATCAGCGCCAAGCTGGGCGCGGCAGAGCGGCGCAAGCTGATCGGCTTGCTGGGCAAGCTGGGCTGACGCGTCCGCCGGCATCGCGCGGCGTTCCCGATTCGCGCGTCCGCGCCCCATTGCATGCTTTCTGCCCCGATGCGGGCATTCCCCTATTACCCCCGCCGCGCCAAAAAACTATCGTATTCGAGAATTATCAAATAAGAGAATTCTCGCTTCCGACAAAATGATTGCTGAAACCCTATACGATTTTGCCGTGATCGGCGCGGGCATCGCCGGCGCCTCCGTGGCCTACCGCCTGAGCGCCTCGGCGTCCGTGGCGGTGCTGGAACGAGAGTCCCAACCCGGTTATCACTCCACCGGCCGTTCGGCGGCCATGTTCATGGAGACCTACGGCACCACGCAGATCAAGGCGCTTACGCGCGCCAGCCGCGCGTTCTACGAGCATCCGCCGGAAGGCTTCTGCGAGCATCCGCTGCTCAGCCCTCGCGGCGTGCTGTACATCGGAACGCCGGATCAGAAGGATCTGCTGCAGGACGCCTTCGAAGACTTCCACCGCCAGTCACCCAACGTGGCCCTGATCGACGCCAGCCAGGCCGTCAAGCGCGTGCCCTGCCTGCGCGAAGACCAGCTGTGCGGCGCGATCGAGGAACCCGATGCGCGCGATATCGACGTGCATGCGCTGCACCAGGGTTTTCTGCGCGGCATGAGCCGCCAGGGCGCCGTGCTGCACAACAACGCCGAACTGGTGGGCGCCGCTTTCGAGAACGATGTCTGGACGCTGACCCTGGCCGATGGCCGGCAGATCCGCGCGCGGGCCGTCGTCAACGCCGCGGGCGCCTGGGCCGACCACACCGCTGGCTTGTGCGGCGCCGCCCCCGTCGGCCTGCAGCCGTGCCGCCGGACCGCGTTCACCTTCAGCGGTCCGGAGGACATGGATTTCTCGCACTGGCCCGCCGTGGTGGGCGTGGACGAAAGCTACTACTTCAAGCCCGACGCGGGGCAGCTGCTGGGCTCGCCCGCCAATGCCGACCCGGTCGATGCGCACGACGTGGTGCCCGAGGAACTGGATGTCGCCACCGGCATCTACCGCATCGAAACCGCCACGTCGCTGACCATCCGCCGCCCCAAGCACACCTGGGCCGGCCTGCGCTCGTTCGTGCGCGACGGTGACTTCGTGGTGGGCTGGGATGCGGCCACGCCGGCGTTCTTCTGGCTGGCGGCGCAAGGCGGCTACGGCATCCAGACCGCGGCGGCCACGTCCGAGCTGGCGGCCGCATTGCTGACGCACCAGCCCATTCCCGACCACCTGCAGGCGCACGGCGTCAATGCCGACGCCGTGCGGCCCGAGCGCCTGCGCTGACCTTATTGCCTACGACACCGAGATTGTCCAAATGACCGCCATTACCCGCTACCCCAGCACCCTGCCCCTGCCTTTCTCGCGCGCCACCCAGGCGGGCGGTTTTCTGTTCCTGTCCGGCCAGATCCCGATGGATGCCGCCGGCCAGGTGGTGCGCGGCGATGTCGCCACCCAGACGCATGCCGCCATCGCGCGCATCAAGGAAACCCTGGCCCTGGCCGGCGCAAGCCTGAAAGACGTGGTGCGCGTGACCGTGTGGCTGACCGACCTGGCGCATTTCGCCCAGTTCAACGAGGCCTATCGCAGCCATTTCTCTTCCGATTTCCCCTCGCGCTCCACCGTCGAGGCCAAGCTGGCCATGGACGTGGACGTCGAGATCGAAGTGCAGGCGTGGCTGGGCGATGCTCAGCCCAAGGCGCCTGCCGCCTGAAAGCTGTCCCGTTCGATTGCATGACACCGCCAGGCGCAGCGCCTGGCGGGGCGACACCCCAAGCGCGCGCCCCGATGCCCGCGCCCTAAAGCCCCACTTTTTGCGCGGAGCGTCATTCATGAAGATCTTTTCCGGGTCCCTGGCGACCGAGACGAACACCTTTTCTCCCATTCCGACCGGCCTGGCCTCCTACCGGGCGCGCGGCTACTTTCCGGCCGGCCAGCATCCGGACCGCATGCAGATGTTCTCGGGTCCGCTGTGGGCGGCGCGCCAACGCGCCGCGGGCAAGGACTGGACCCTCATCGAAGGGCTGACGGCAGGCGCGACGCCGGCCGGCATCACGACCCGCCACGCCTACGAGACGCTGCGCGACGAGCTGCTGAACGATCTGCGCCGCGCGGGCAAGGTCGATATCGCCCTCTTTGGCCTGCACGGCGCGATGGTCGCCGACGGCTACGACGACTGCGAAGGCGACCTGCTGCGACGCGCGCGCGAGATCGTGGGCCCCGATACCGTGATCGGCGCAGAGCTCGACCCGCACTGCCACCTGACGGACACGATGGTCCAGAGCGCCGACTTCCTGGTCTGTTTCAAGGAATACCCCCACACCGACATCCTGGAGCGCGCCTTCGACCTGGTCGACCTGTGCGTGGCGCGCGCCGAGGGCCGCATCAAGCCCGCGCGCGCGGTCTTCGACTGCGAGATGATTTCCATCATGCACACCAGCCGCGAGCCGATGCGCAGCTTCGTGGACCGCCTGCTGGCCATGGAGGGCAAGGAAGGCGTGCTGTCCGTGTCCATCGCCCACGGCTTTCCGTGGGGCGACACGCCGGACATGGGCTCGAAGGTGCTGGTCTATACCGACGGCAACCCCGCGCAGGCCGAGGCGCTGGCGCGCACGCTGGGCGAAGAGATCATCGGGTTCCGCGACCAGCTTGCGCCGCCCTACCCCGGCGCCGACGAAGCGCTGGACCTGGCGCTGGCGCACACCGAATTTCCCGTGGTGCTGGCCGATTCGGCCGACAACGCGGGCGGCGGCGCGCCCAGCGATGCCACGTTCATTCTGGAACGCGTACTGGCGCGCGGCATCACCGATGTCGCCTCCGGCCCGTTCTGGGATCCGGTTGCCGTGCAGCTGTGCTTTGAGGCCGGTGAAGGCGCGCAGATCAAGCTGCGCGTGGGCGGCAAGGTGGCGCCGGTGTCCGGCCAGCCGCTGGACCTGGACTGCGAGATCCTGGCGCTCAAGCGCGACGCCGTCATGACCGGGCTGGCCGGCACGCCCGCGCTGCTGGGCGACGTTGCCGTCGTGCGCACCCACGGCGTGACGCTTGTGATGACCACCTCGCGCACCCAGGCGATGGGCACCGACCTCTTTACCCAATTCGGCGTGGACCTGGCCGCGATGAAACTCATCATCGTGAAGTCCTCGCAGCACTTCTACGCCTCGTACTCCAAGGTGGGGCGCCACGTCATCTACGTCGAGACGCCCGGCGCCATCACGAATGACCTCAACACGCTGCCGTTCGTGAAGCGCCAGCTGCCCAAGTGGCCGTTCAAGCAGTAAGACCCGATGCCCAGGACCAACCACCCAAGCCGCCCATGACGGGCAGACCAGAATCAACAAAGGGGAAATCCATGATCAGACGTTTCAGCCTGCTGGGAGCCGCCGCGCTCCTGGCCATGAGCGCCGCGACCGGCGCGCTCGCCCAGACCAAAACCCTGCGCCTCGTGCCGCATGCGGACTTAAAGACGCTGGACCCGCTCTTTAACACCGCCTACATCACGCGCAACCACGGCTACATGGTGTTCGACACCCTGTTCGCCCAGGACAGCCAAGGCCTGGTCAAGCCGCAGATGGTGGACACCTGGACCATGTCCGAGGACGGCAAGACCTGGACGTTCACGCTGCGCCCCGGCCTGAAGTTCAACGACGGCACGCCGGTGACGGCCGAGGACTGCATTGCCTCGATCCAGCGCTGGGCAAAGAAGGACACGCTGGGCCAGGCCATGATGGCGGCGGGCGCGGAACTGGCGGCCACCAACGAAAACACATTCACGCTGACCCTGAAAGAGCCCTTCGGCCTGGTGCTGGATGCGCTGTCCAAACCCTCCGGCATGCCGCCCTTCATCATGCCCAAGCGGCTGGCGGCCACCGATCCGAACACCCAGGTGACCGAGATGGTCGGGTCGGGTCCGTTCCTTTTCAAGCGGGATGAATGGGTGCCCGGCAACAAGGTGGTCTACGTGAAGAACCCGGCCTACGTGCCGCGGTCCGAAGCGCCGGACGGCCTGGCGGGCGCCAAGAATGTGAAGGTGGACCGCGTGGAGTGGGTCTACATCCCCGACGGCAACACGTCGACGGCCGCGCTGATGAACGGCGAGGTCGACATGATCGAACAGGTCACGCCCGACTTCCTGCCGGTGCTCGAAACCAATCCCGACATCACGCTGAGCACGTCGGTTGCCTCGCAAGGCATGGTGATTCTCAACTCCCTGCATCCGCCGTTCAACAACCCGCTGGCGCGCCAGGCGCTGTATCACCTGGTCAGCCAGAAGGAAATGCTGACCGCGATGGGCTACCCGGACAAGTACCGCGTCGACTACTGCCCCACCATGTACATCTGCGGTTCGCCCCTGGCCACGGACGCGGGCGCCGCGCCCTACGCCAAGCCGGACGTGGCCCGCGCCAAGCAACTGCTGCAGGAATCGGGCTACAAGGGCGAGAAGGTCGTGCTGCTGTACCCCACCGATCACCTGAGCGCTCCCGCCGTCATGGTGCTGGCGCAGAACATGAAGAAGGCCGGCGTGAACGTGGACCTGCAGTCCATGGACTGGGCCTCGCTGGCCGGACGCCGCCTGAAGAAGGATCCGCCCGCGCAAGGCGGCTGGAACATCTTCCTGACCTGGGGCGGTTACTTCGACGCCAGCACGCCGGTGACCAATCCGTGGCTGTCCGCCGCCTGCGGCAACAGCCTGCCGGGCTGGCCCTGCGACAAGGAACTGGACACCCTGCGCACCAGCTGGATCCGCGAAACGGACGCCGCCAAACGCAAGGACATCGCCGCGCAGATCCAGGCGCGCGCCTACCAGACGGTGCCCTACGTAATGTGGGGCGAGTTCAAGCCCGTCTTTGCCGTGCGCGGCCTCAAGCACACCGAGCTGGTCAAGTCCGGCATCCCGGTGATGTGGAACATCGAAAAACCGTAAGGCCGACGCCGGGCGCCGCGCGCGCCCGGCCGCAAGCCGGGGGGAATCCAGCGTGAAATTCATCCTGCGCCGCATCGCGGCCGTCATACCCGTCATGGCCGTCGTGGCGGTTGTGGTGTTCCTGCTGATACACCTGTCGCCGGGCGATCCCGCAGCGGTGATCGCGGGCGACAACGCCACCGCCGACGACGTCGAGAAAATCCGCCAGAACCTGGGCCTGGACAAGCCGCTGTTGCAGCAGTTCGTCATCTGGGTCAGCCATATCGCCACGGGCGACCTGGGCACGTCGATGTCCACGCAGATGCCCGTCTCGCAGCTCATCGCCCAGCGCATGGGCCCGACGATCTCGATCGCGCTCTTCACGATGCTGTTCGCCGTGCTGGCGGCAATCCCCCTGGGCGTGCTGGCCGCGTGGAACGCCGGCAAGTGGCTGGACAGACTGGTGATGGTGGGCGCGGTGTGCGCGTTCTCGGTGCCGGTGTTCCTGATCGGCTACAGCCTGGTGTACGGCTTTTCCATCAAGCTGGGCTGGCTGCCGGTGCAGGGCTACAAACCCCTGGCCGATGGCCTCGTGCCTTACTTGCGCCACCTGGTGCTGCCCTGTCTGTCGCTGGGCCTGGTGTACATGGCGCTGCTGACCCGCATGACGCGCGCCACCATGCTGGAGGCCCTGTCCGAAGACTACATCCGCACCGCGCGCGCCAAGGGCCTGTCGTCCGGTCCCATCGTCTGGCATGCGCTCAAGAACGCCGCCAATCCCATTGTCACGACCATCGGCGTCGGCGTGGCGCTCCTGATCGGCGGGGTCGTCGTGACCGAGACGGTGTTTGCGATCCCGGGCCTGGGCCGCCTGACCATCGACGCCGTGCTGCGCCACGACTATCCGGTCATCCAGGGCGTGCTGCTGGTGGCCTCGGGCATCTACGTGCTGATCAACCTGCTGGTCGACCTGAGCTACCGGCTCTTCGATCCCCGCATCCGCTATTGAGAAGAGGCCACGCATGAACACGACCACCCTGCCCCTTCCCGCCACGCGGCCGCGCCTGCGGCGTGCGTTCCGGTCGGTGCGCCGCCATCCCATGCTGTACGCCGGCGGCGCGATTCTCATCATCCTCGCGGCCATCGCGCTGGCCGCGCCGTGGCTGGCCACCGTCGACCCGCAGGAAATCAATCCGCTGGCGCGCATGAAGCCGCCCTCGGCCGAACACCTGTTCGGCACCGACGCGCTGGGCCGCGACGTCTATTCGCGCACCGTCTGGGGCGCCCGCATCTCGCTGCTGGTCGGCATCGTGGTCGCCGTCGTCTCCACCGCCGCCGGCGTGGTGCTGGGCATGATGGCCGGCTACTTCCGCCGCATCGACGCCGTCATCATGCGCATCATGGACGGCCTGATGGCCATCCCCGGGGTGCTGCTGGCGATTGCGCTGATGGCCACACTGAAGGGAGGGCTGGGCACCGTCATCATCGCCATCGTCATTCCCGAGGTGCCACGCGTCGTGCGCCTGGTGCGCGCGCTGGTCCTGACCATCCGCGAGCAGCCCTACATCGAGGCCGCCGTCTCGGTCGGCACGCGGGTGCCGTCGATCCTGATGCGCCACATCCTGCCCAACCTGTTTGCGCCGCTGATGGTGCAGGCCACGTTCATCGCGGCCTCCGCCATCCTGACCGAAGCCGTGCTGAGCTTTCTGGGCGTGGGCATTCCGCCGCACATCCCGAGCTGGGGCAACATCATGGCCGAAGGCCGCAACTTCGTGGCCGTGGCGTTCCACATCATCCTGTATCCGGGCCTCTTTCTGGGCGTGGCCGTCCTGGCCGTCAATCTGGTCGGCGACGGGCTGCGCGACATGCTCGATCGCCGCCTGGCCAAGAAGCTGTAGGAGCGCACATGCAACCCAATCCCGTCCTGCGCGTGCAAGACCTCACCACCTGTTTCGACGGCGACGACACGACCGTGCTGGCCGTCGACAAGCTCTCGTTCGACCTCCTGCCCGGTGAAACCCTGGGCCTGGTCGGCGAATCGGGCTGCGGCAAGAGCGTCACGTCGCTGTCCATCATGCGGCTGCTGCGCGCCCCCGGCCGCGTCGCCAGCGGCAGCATCGAATTCGACGGCAGCGATCTCCTGGCCCTGCCCGAGAAATCGATGCGCGCCATTCGCGGCAACAAGATCTCGATGATTTTCCAGGAGCCCATGACCTCATTGAACCCCGTGATCACGGTGGGCAAGCAGATCAGCGAGTCGCTCATGCTGCACCAGGGCCTGTCGCGGCGCGAGGCGCTGACGCAGGCCGAGGCGCTGCTGGACCTGGTGCAGATCTCCGACCCGGCGCGCCGCGTGCGCGAGTACCCCTATCAGCTCTCGGGCGGCATGCGGCAACGCGCCATGATCGCCATGGCGCTGGCCTGTCAGCCCAAGGTGCTGATCGCAGACGAGCCCACCACGGCGCTGGACGTCACCATCCAGGCGCAGATCCTGCACCTGTTGCGCGATATCCAGGCGCGCCTGGGCACGGCCATCGTGCTGATCACGCACGACCTGGGCGTGGTCGCGCAGATGTGCCAGCGCGTGATCGTCATGTACGCCGGCCGCAAGGTCGAGGAAGGCAGCGTGGACGACGTGCTGGACCGTCCGCAGCACCCGTACACGCAGGCGCTGATCCGCTCGCTGCCCGACTTCGTCGACGGGCAGGACCACACCGCGCGGCTGGCCGAGCTGCCCGGCATCGTTCCGGTGCGCACACCTGCCTCGCGCGGCTGCGCCTTTGCGGCGCGCTGCCCCGAGGCCCTGCCGCGCTGCACCGAGGAAGCGCCCGGCGCCACCGACGCGGGCGCCCGCCACCGCGTCTGGTGCTGGGCCCGCCAGGACGCACCGGCACCCGCCGCCCTGACCGCCTGAGACGCATGAGACCCGCCATGAACCTGCACGACATTCCCCTCGCGTCTTCCGTGCCCGCCGCCACCGCGGTGCCCATGCTGGAAGTCATCGGCCTAAAGAAGCACTTTCCCGTGGACAGCGGGCGCGGCGCCAAGGTGCTGCGCGCGGTCGACGGCATCTCGCTGTCGGTGCCCCGCGGCCAGACGCTCAGCCTGGTCGGCGAATCCGGCTGCGGCAAGTCCACCACCGGCAAGTGCCTGATCCGCCTGACCGATCCCACCGAAGGCCGCATCCTGCTGGAGGGCGAAGACCTCGCCAAGATGAACAGCAGCCAGCTGCGCGCCATGCGCCGCCGCATGCAGTTCATCTTCCAGGACCCGTTTTCGTCGATGAATCCGCGCATGCGCGTGCGCGACATCATCGGCGAGCCGCTGCGCAACTTTGGCCACGACCGCGAGGCCATCCGCGAACGCGTGTCGCAGTTGCTGGCGCGCGTCAGCCTGCGGCCCGACGCCGCCGACAAGTATCCGCATGAGTTCTCGGGCGGCCAACGCCAGCGCATCGTGATCGCGCGCGCCCTGGCGCTGGACCCGGGGCTCATCGTCTGTGACGAGCCCGTGTCGGCGCTTGACGTGTCGGTGCAGGCGCAGGTCATCAATCTGCTGATGGACCTGCAGCGGGACCTGGGGCTGACCTACGTGTTCATCTCGCACGACCTGAGCGTTGTGCGCCACATCAGCCACCGCGTGGCCGTCATGTACCTGGGCAAGATCGTGGAGATCGGCACCCGCGATGCGATCTTCGACCGTCCGGCCCACCCTTACACCCGGGCGCTGCTGGCAGCCGTGCCGTCCGCCCGCCACGGGGAGCGCAACCCCGTCGAGGTGCTGAAGGGCGAAATCCCCAGCCCGCTGTCGCCGCCGTCCGGATGCGCGTTCCGTACCCGCTGTCCCATGGCGCAGCCGCGCTGCGCCGAAGAAACGCCCCAGCCGCGCCAGGTCGCCGCCGAACAGCAGGTCGCCTGCCACTTTGCCTGATCCCACCATTGCCTGATCCCACCTTGCCGGAGAATCGCATGTCCCAGCCCGACGCCACCCCGTTTGACTACATCCTCGCCGGCGGTACCGTCATCGACGGCACCAACGCCCCGGGCCAGCGCGCCGACGTGGGCGTGCGCGGCGACCGCATCGCCGCCGTGGGCGACCTCAGTGGCAGCGCCGCGCGCCGCCGCATCGACGTATCGGGCAAGGTGGTGGCCCCCGGGTTCATCGACTCGCACACGCACGACGACAACTACCTGCTCAAACGCCGCGACATGACGCCCAAGATCTCGCAGGGCGTCACCACCGTCGTCACCGGCAACTGCGGCATCAGCCTGGCGCCCCTGGCCCACGCCCACGCCAGCCCGCCCGCGCCGCTGGACCTGCTGGACGAAGGCGGCTCCTACCGCTTCGAACGCTTCTCCGACTACCTGGACGCGCTGCGCGCCACGCCCGCCGCCGTCAATGCCGCCTGCATGGTCGGCCATTCGACGCTGCGCGCGGCCGTCATGTCCGACCTGCAGCGCGCCGCCACGCCCGACGAAGTGCAGGCCATGCAATCGCTGGCCGACGATGCGCTTGCCAGCGGCGCCATCGGCATCTCCACCGGCACGTTCTACCCGCCCGCGGCCCAGGCCACCACGGAGGAAATCATCGAGGTCTGCCGCCCGCTCAACACGCACGGCGGCATCTACGCCACGCACATGCGCGACGAGGGCGAACACATCGTGCAAGCGCTGGAAGAGACCTTCCGCATCGGCCGCGAACTGGACGTGCCCGTCGTGATCTCGCATCACAAGGTCATGGGCCAGCCGAACTTCGGGCGGTCCGCCGAAACCCTTCCGCTGATCGAAGCCGCGATGGCCAAGCAGGATGTCTCGCTGGACGCCTACCCCTACGTGGCCGGATCCACGATGCTCAAGCAGGACCGCGTCCTGCTGGCCGGCCGCACCATCATCACCTGGTGCAAGCCGTACCCGGAACTCAGCGGCCGCGACCTGGACGAAGTGGCCGCCGAGCGCGGCAAGTCCAAGTACGACGTCGTCCCGGACCTGCAACCGGCCGGCGCCATCTATTTCATGATGGACGAGCCCGACGTGCAGCGCATCCTCAAGTTCGGCCCGACCATGATCGGCTCGGACGGCCTGCCCCACGACGAGCGCCCGCATCCCCGGCTGTGGGGCACCTTCCCGCGCGTGCTGGGCCATTATTCGCGAGACCTGGGCCTGTTCCCGCTGGAAACCGCCGTCTGGAAGATGACGGGCCTGACCGCCGCCAAGTTCGGCCTGGCCGAGCGCGGGCAGGTGCAGCCAGGCTACTTTGCCGACCTCGTGGTCTTCGACCCGGCCACCGTGGCGGACGCCGCCACCTTCGAACGCCCCACCGAACGTGCGGCCGGCATCCACTCGGTCTACGTCAATGGCGCCCCCGTCTGGGAGGAGCAGGCCTTCACCGGCCAGCACGCCGGCCGCGTCCTGGCCCGGACCGCCGCCGGGAGCGGCGAATGAGCGCCCGCAAGCTGCACCTTGCCGTCGCGCAGCTGGGCCCCGTCCAGCGCAGCGACACCCGCGTCCAGGTCGTGCGCCGCCTGATCGACCTGCTGGAAGACGCGCACAGCCGCGGCGCCGCCTGGGTGACGTTTCCGGAACTGGCCCTGACCACCTTCTTTCCGCGCTGGTCCCTGGACGATCCCCGCGAAGTGCAGGAATTTTTCGAGACCGAGATGCCGGGCCCGCTGACCCGCCCCCTGTTCGACGCGGCGCGCGACAGGGGCATCGGCTTTTACCTGGGTTATGCCGAGCTCGCGGACGGCGCGCAGTACAACACCAGCATCCTGGTGGGCCGCGACGGGCAGATCGTGGGCAAGTACCGCAAGATCCACATCCCCGGCGACGCGCAGACTGTCGACGGCGCGCCCTTGCAGCACCTGGAAAAGAAGTACTTCGCCGTCGGCGACCTGGGATTTCCCGTGTGGCAGACCCCGGACGCCGCCATCGGCATGTGCATCTGCAATGACCGCCGCTGGCCCGAGACCTTTCGCGTCATGGGCCTGCAGGGCGTGGAGGTCGTCATGGCCGGCTACAACACGCCGTCGGGCTACGTGCAATGGAACGAGCCGATCCACCTGCGCATGCACCATCACCTGCTGTCGCTGCAGGCCGGCGCCTACCAGAACGCCTGCTGGGTGGCGGCGGCGGCCAAGGCCGGCGTCGAGGAAGGCAACCCGATGATCGGCGGATCCTGCATCGTCGCGCCCACCGGCGAAATCATGGTGCGCACCTTTTCCGAGGACGACGAGGTCATCAATTTCGTCTGCGACCTGTCGGTGTCGGATCACTACCGCGCCAACATCTTCAATTTCGCCGCCCACCGCCGGCCCGAGCATTACCGGATGATCGTCGAACGCACCGGCGCCCAACCGCCCGCCTGATCCGGCCCACCCCTTACAATCCGGCTACACGCGGCGGGGCTTGCGGGCCCTGCCCCTGCCTTCAACCCTATCAGCCAGACCGCTACATGGCCCCAACCGGCAACACATCCCCGCCCGAGATCGTGGGCAAGGAAGAAATGGGCGCCCGCCTGCGCGCCGAGCGCAAGGCCAGGAAAATGACCTTGCAGGCGCTGTCCAAGGCCAGCGGCATCGCGGTATCGACCCTATCGAAGGCTGAACTCGGCCAGATCGCCCTCAGCTACGAGAAATTCGCCGCCCTGGCCCGCGCGCTCGACATCGACATGACCCGCATGTTCATGCTGCGCGACGCCGCGCAGGCCGCGGTTGCCCCCACCTTCGTCAAGAACCGGCTCAGCGACGCCCGCGACTACATCACCGAGAACTATCACTACCGCCTGCTGATGGGCGAATACCCCGGCAAGAAGATGCTGCCGATGGTCGCCATGATCGACTCGCGCAAGGTGGTGGAATTTGAGGACTACATTCGCCATCCCGGCCAGGAATTCGTCGTGGTCCTGTCGGGCAAGGTCCGCATCCAATTTGAAAATGGCGACAGCGTCGTGCTGAACCGCCTGGAATCGGCGTACTTCGACAGCAGCATCGGGCATGTGTATCTGTCGCTGAGCAGAAAGCCGGCCGAGGTGCTGGCGGTGTGCAGCGACATGGACGACGTGCCGGACAGACTGAAGGGCTGAGCGCCTAAGCGCTTAAGCGCGTAAACGCCTAAACGCCTAAACACCTAAAGGCGCCGTGCGCTCGCGGCCAGCAGCTTTTTCGTCATCGTGTCGTAGCGTCGCAGGATGCGCCGGCCATTGAGCGCCTTGCTCCACGAATACACGGGAATCAGCTGCTTGGAGCCGTAGCCGTCCACCAGATAAAGGCCTTCCCGCCCTTCGGCATTGAAGCCCACGACGATATTGCTGGCGCTGACGTCGTTGAAGATGACGTGCGCATCGATCAGCGCCATGATGAAGTCATGCACGCGATGCCGCAGTTCTGGGGAAAACCCGTGCCGCGCCACCACCTCTTTCAGCGTGGGCGCCAGGTTCCCGTGAGCGTCGACGATGCGCTCGACCACCAGCCCCAAACCCTTCGAGGTCAACATCAGGCCAAAGATGCGCGCCATGAGCACATTGCCCACATGCGCCCCTTGCCGCGCGGACGTGGCGATGTACTCGACGGTCTCCATGATGAACACCCGGTGCGCGTCATCCCGCTGAAAGCGCTTGTACCAGGCCCGCTTGCGGTCCGGCTGGCTGCGGCGCGCGCCATTGATGATCTTGATGAGCAGCGAGCTGTCGGCCGGGTGCAGATACACGTCCCGTTCGCTGCCCGCCGCCGCGATCGAGAGCGGCCTCAAGTCCAGGACGTCGAAGGGACTGGCCGCCCACGCGGCATGAAACGTCATCCGGGGCAGGACGCTCAGATCATTCGGTAGCGGGGTCAGTTCGGCAATATCGCGCCGGACGGACGCATTTAGCATGGCAATCTCTGGAGACGACTGCTGCACTGTGTCGTTGAAAACTTGCGGGGTAGCGCGGCGAACCGTTCTATCCAAACGAACGGATGCAGGATGGCGCAGGCGCGTGGTGGCCATATGGTATGCGGGCATCTGCCCGCGCACAAGCGCGCGTTTGGCACGGCCGACCCGCGGATTTCGCCGGAATGGGCCCGGTTTCCTAGACGATCCCGGGCGGCGGCGGATTGTTTCCCAACATGGAAATCTGTTTTCCAGGCCAATCCGGAAACATTTTCCGGATTGGCTGGCCGATACGCCTCAATTATTGAGGAACACGTTAGCGCGATCCGGAGCCTGGGACTTCTCGGCAGCGGCCGATGCGCGCTTCGGGGCGGGCCGGGCGGCCGCCGGCGCCTGGACCTTCTTGTCGGTCTTGCGCACGATGTAACTGCCGCCTTCGCTCAGGGTGCCCGATGCCATCTTCAGGAAAGAGAACTTGGGCTTGACCTCCGTGACGCGCCCCAGCCCTACTTCGGATTCCATCGCACCCAGGGATTCGCCGCTCTGCGGATCGCGCAGTTCTTCTCCCACCAGGAAGACCGCGTAGGTGTCGCCCGCCGCGATGCCGCCTTCTCCGCGATTGATGATGGCCGTATCGCCCATCACCTTGATGACCTGCATCGGATAGATCGCATCCACCATGCGGGCAACCAGCTTGTCGGCGGCGCCGCCGATCAGCTTGTTCAGGGTATCGGCGCCCACACTGGTGGCGCCCGCATAGTTGCCGCCGAACTTCTGCGACCCCGACCATTTGATCTTGCGGGAAGAGAACTCGATCACTTGCAATTGCAGCGTGCCGCTGGCGCTGCTGTTGACCAGGACTTCGCCCGTCATGGCAATGGTTTCGCGCTGGTTGTTGCTGACGCCAAGACTCTGCAACTGGGCCACCACCAGATAATCGGCGCCACTGGCCTGCGACAGGCGGGCGACCTCGGGATTGGCCGCCGCGTCGCCCAGGATGAACTCCTTCTCATCCTGGAAGAGCCTGTCGTTTTCCCGATTCAGCACATCGAAGCGCCGCGTGCCCACCAGCGATTCGCCGACGGTCTGGATCAACTGAGGACGGAACTGCCTGCTGTTGCTGACCACGACCACGCTACGGCGGTTGCTGTCCGCGCCCAGGCGTTCGTACTTGGCGTAGCGCAGCGTGACGGTGGCTTCCCAGCCGCGGCCCGGAAACTCAGCCACGTTGTTGACGTCGTAACCGAGTATCGGCGCATTCTGCGGCGTATTGAGCGTCTGGCGAATGTTCTTGTTCATGGCGCTGACGACCGTGGAATGATCCTGATTGTCCACGGACGCATCGACAGACACGTTCTGCGTCACGAACTGCGCCGACAAGCGCACGCCAAACGCCTGCCCGGCCGCGCTGACCAGCGCGGCCTGAATGGCTTCTTCGCGGCTCATGCCCTGGCCATCGGCCGTCACGGTAGCCTCCGTGACTTGCGCCTGGGCGCTCGGCATCAGGCCAAGACAAATTGCCAACGAAACCAGCAGGGTCGAAAGAACGGCTTTCATGCAGTGATCCTGTAGGGGCGGTCAACCGCCGTTAAAAGTCATGCTTGCTGTTGATGGACTTCGACGAGCGGTTCTGATCGGTCGCCGTGGCGGCCGCGCCGTTCGGCTGCGCGCCATTGCCGCGCCCGCGCATCTGCGCGTCGATGGCGTTGGCGTTCTCCAATTGCCCGTACGTCCACCCCACCACGGTTCCCACGTGTTCGACGCCGTTGCCGTCCTGCGTCGACCAGCGCTTGACGACGCTGGTGCCGCGCAATTCGCCGCTTGCCGACGCCGTGCCGGTGCGCGACCGCTTCTGGATCGTTTCGGCGATCTGTTCCTTGATCTGCTGGCTCTGGCCAACCTTGCCGTTCTCGATCTCGGTAACCTGGCGGGCCAGGTCTTCGTTGACATCGCCCATCTCCGTGTTCTCGGAGATCCGGATGTTGTTGTTCATGAAGGCAACGATGTTCGCCTCGGCCATCGCCTGCGCGATATCCTGTGCCGTCTGCTTGGCGCGAATCGCGCGCGACGCGCTCCAGCTCGGGTCCATCGGCACCGATGCGCGGCCGTAGGACAGCAGCATGGGACGACCGGCCTCGTCGTAGGTGAATCGCAGGCCGACCTCGTTCAGATAGCCCTTTTCATTGGCAGGCAGCAGGTCCTTGAGCACCTTGGGATCGCCCTTGACCAGCGTCGGCCGCTTGCGCGCAATGTCCTGCGCAAATTGCCGGGTCTTTTCGGACTGCACCGCAATCACCGCCACCAGCATGGCCTTCTTGCCATTAGCCGTCTGCGAGAAGATGCGCGTCTGCACCGGCACCAGGCCTTGCATGTTCTGGTATGCCGACTTGGTCACGCTCTTGCTCAGATTGTCCTTGAACAGCGTTTTCTTCTGTTCCACGGTCATCTTCTTGACGTCCTCCGCCGGGACGCCTTCCTCGACCAATGCGTTATCGAGTTTCTTGTCGAGCAGCGTCAGCGCCTTGTCGATCAAGGCTTCCAAGCGTCCGCCACCAGCTTTCAACGCGGCTTCAAGCTCCACCGGATCGAAGACGTCCTTGTTGCTGGACTGGTCCTCAAAGCGCGTCAGGATCGTCTGGGTGGTCAGGCGGCCATAGGTCGACAGGATGTAATCGGCCTGCATGTCGAACACGGCGCGCTCATAGGCCAGGGCCAACTGCGTGCCGTAATGCGGATTGGCGGCGCTGTCGACCGACAGCGGCGCAAAGCCGGCGTAGAAGACTCGCCCATCCTGGGCCTTGCCCATCGCCTGGCCGAACTGCTCTTCGAATTCGGCCACCCAGTCTTCGTAGCTCTGGACGGGCTCATCGCCCATGGCATTGGCGCCCGTGGCCTTGTCAAGCAGCGCCTCCGGCGCCTGGCCGGGAACGGGGGTCACGGCGTGCGCGCCCGCTGCGGGCTGTGCTGCGGGCTGTGCCGCGGGCTGTGCCGGGGTTTGCGCCAGCGCGGTTTGCATCGGTGTGCCGGCTGCGGCAAGCAGGGACAACGCCAGGACGATCGGGGTGAATTTGGACATGACGCGGCCTCTTACCAAGCGAAATTCTGATTGGGCCCCAGCTTCTCGATGGGGATCAGTGATTGGAAAATTTCCAGGCCGGTATCACGCTCAACCACGCGGAAATCAAATTCGTACTCCAGCTGCTGCTGCTTCTGCGCGCCGTCGACAACCGTGCGCTGACGGATCGCGCCTCCCATTTCCAGGTCGGACGCGACCACGGTGCCGTTACGGGCGACCGTCTTCTGGTTGAACATCTTGGACTTGCTGAGTTGACGCGAGTCCTTCACGAAGTCCGTGCGTTCGGCGCCCGTCGCGCCGGTAAAGATGAATTGGCCGGTCTTCGTCAGTGCGATCTTCATGCGCGAGGTCATGCTGGCGGTGTCGATGCGGAACGTCGTGTCGTTGACCACTTCGCCCATCTGCACGACCCAGCGGCCGCCGCCCGGCTTCTTGGCGTAGGGAGATTCCAGGAACTCCTGCACGGCCTTCTTCGACGCGTATTCAAAATCCGTGTTCTGCAGACCGAAGGACACCATGCCCGGCTGGCCGGTGCGGCTGAGATCGCCATTCGGGTTGCTGGAAACCACTGCCATGTTCTGGCAGCCCGCCAGCGACAGCGCCAGGAGGGCGATGAGAGATGCTTTTTTCATGGATGTTTGATGCTCAGTTTTCAACATATATGCGCACGATGGCGCGCGTGGCCAGGGGATCCATGGCCGTGGACTGGATGATTTCCTGACGCCGAGGGTCCAACGCCAGGCCATCGACGACCTGGGCGCCGTTGACGACGCGGCGTCCGCAATCGTCAAACCACTGGACCGCGTATCGGACGCGCAGAATCACGCCGAAGGGATGTGGGTCGCGCGCGTTGCGGACAGAGAACTGCACCGCCTTCATGCCGTTGCGCAGGTCAATCAACGCCGCGCCCTCCACCGCTGCCCCTTGCGGGCTGGCCTCATCCACGACCTGAAGGGCCGTTTCGGGGGCCAGTGTCATGTCGCAGGTGATGACCCGGGGCGCCGCGAGCGGCACACGTGTTTCCCCCTGCACCCCGCCAGCAATCCCCGCCAACAGGACGATGGCCAATCCTTGAACAAGCGGCCGCATGTCAGAGACCACCGGCAACTTTCACCGGCGCGGCAGCTTGGGTGACCGGCGCCTGGGCCGGCAGCGGCTGCACGTACACAGCCGGCTTGCCCGCCGTGCCGGACGCTTTCACCAGCACCAGCGTATTGACGTCTTCCTGCAGCGGGATCTGTGCAATGGATTCGCCCTGGGCGGCGGCCAGCGTCAGCAGACCGTCTTTCGGGCGGTCGACCACCACCATTTGCAGCGTGTCAGGCAGATTGGCCCACGCGCGAACGTCCGCCTTGGTCAAGGCGTACTGCACGGCGCCGGTTCCCAGCTTCAGCAGCCCGGCCACCAGCGGATCCGCCTTCTGCTTGTCGATCTGGTTGTTCACAGCGGCCTGGGCGGTGGTCTTCAAGACCGTTGAAATCACGGCTTTGGCCACCACGCCCTTGTAGCCGGCATCGAACTCCAGCCCGGCCACTTCGTTCAGGTCGGTCAGGACGGCGGTTTCCTGCTGCGTCTTGCCCGAACCCACCTTCAGGCTGCCGTAGGCGGCCTGTCCGCGCACAAACTGGGGCAGCGCGATGCCGCTATAGGTGACCTTGTCGCTGACGATGAACAGGGGCAGGTCAATGCGAAACTCCTTGAACCCGGGTCCGACGCCGTCTTCGTACAGCACGATGACCTTGTTCTTCAACACGCCTTTGCCCTGCTGCAGCTCCCGGCTCAGGTAGGCAAGGACCGCATTGCCGCCGCGCGTGGCGCTGGCGGCGTTGGCGCTTTTCAACATGTCCCGGGACACGTTCGAGCGTTTGTCGGACGTGGACGAGGACGTCGCACGGAAGACGGCGCTCATGGCATCACCAGCCGACAGGCGGATCTTCGACGACTTCAATCCACTAGGCAGATCTTTCACGCCGTCGGCGATCTTGGGGCCCACCTCTCCCAGGCTTTTCTTGGCGCCCTCGCTCTTCTCGTCGGCCAGACCGGTCTTCACCGACGCATTGACGGTATCGGAATAGGCCTTGAGCTGGGTCTGCGCGTTGCCCTGCCGGACCTGCAAGCGGTTGAAGTCCACCCGGGCATTGCTCTCGTCGCCCAGCATCAGATGGTTGATGGCCTGGTAGTAGTCGACAAGCGAGCCTTGGTAGATCTTGCCCTGATAGGCGCCGAACGCGCTGCTGGTCAGGGTCGTGCCGATCAGGTTGGCGACTTCGGCCGGCGTCTCCACCGTGTCTTCCTTCCAGTTGAGCTGGGTGGCCGCGGCGTTGAAGGCGTCGCGGCTCAGGGCCCACATGCCGGCGTCGTTGAACGCCTTGCCCGCTTCCAGCGCGTCCAGCAGGCTGGCCGGGTCATACGTCGGTTGGCCCTTCGCGTCCAGGTAGCGCGCGGCATACGCCTGGTAATCCGACGCGGCGAGATGGATGGAAGCGTCTTTCTCGCTTACGGTCCGCGTTCCCGCGCAACCTGACAGCACGGCAACAGCAACCAGCACCCCCTTTCCCACCCACCCCATGCGGCGCATCCTGCTCTCCTTGTAGTTAATTCAAATACTTGGTTACATAGATCGGGTGCGATGGTAACACATGGTTATTTTTAAGCACATTTCAAGCCTTATTTGTATCCGACTTGTGACACGTTGGAGAGGTCTTCAGCGCGCACGCCCAGGGCGTGAGCGGTTTGCGGAGATCGGGAAACGGACGGGGAGTCACAAGGGGATCGCGCCGTCAGGACGAGCAGGCGGATAGCGGATCGAGGGATGTCGCCGGGGCGGTCGGCGAGGACGACGGCGGGATGCAACCGAGCCAGGCGGAGCCGGCCGATGGAGTGCCGAGCCCGGCGGAGCTTGATGCCGAGCCCGGCGCCGTCTGAACAACAAAAAACCCGCATCCTCAAAGAGAGATGCGGGTTCATTGCGAGGAATTTCTTGGTGCCGACGGCGAGACTCGAACTCGCACAGCTTTCGCCACTACCCCCTCAAGATAGCGTGTCTACCAATTTCACCACGTCGGCTTGACCACTCCAACAAGGCGAACCTTGCTGGAAAGTCGAGCATTCTATCACGTAATTTCGAAAGCGGGAAAGCCGTCCCGCTTTATCCGTGAAGCGGCTGACGCGAGGGTCATCGCTGCCCTCGCGCCCTGCCCCGCCGATCAGTTGATCTGCAGATTCGTCGCCTTGACCACGTCGCCCCACTTGCGGGTTTCGCTTTCCATGAATGCCTTGAACGCCTGCGGGGTGTTGGGCGGCGGGGGAAGCAAAAAGCCGTTGGTCTGGTAGCTGGCGGCCAGCGCCGAATCGGAGGTCAGGGCCTTGTTGATGGCAGCGTTGACCTTCTGCACGATCTCCGGCGGGGTGCCGGCGGGCGCGAACAGGCCAAACCAGGCCGCCACGTCAAAGCCCGGCACGCCGGACTCGGCGATGGTCGGGATTTCGGGCGCGAACGGCACGCGGCTGGCGGTGGTGACGGCCAGGCCCGTCAGTTTGCCGGCGCGCACGTGCGGCAGGAGCGGCGGCAGGTTGTCGAAGATTGAGTCCACCTGGCCGCCCAGCAGGTCGGCCACGGCCGGACCGCTGCCGCGGTACGGAACGTGCAGGATGTCGATGCCGGTCTTCATCTTGAAGAGCTCGCAGCCCAGGTGGGCGGACGAACCGTTGCCGGGCGAGGCGCAGGTCAGCTTGCCGGGATTCTTCTTGGCGTACTCGATGTATTCCTGCACGGTCTTGACCGGCACGTTCGCGTTGACCGCGAGGATGTTGGGCACCACGTTCAGCAGCGCGACCGCGTCCAGGTCCTTGAGCGCGTCATAGGACATCTTGGAATACAGCGACTGGTTGATCGCCGTGGAGATGGACCCCACGAAGAACGTGTAGCCGTCCGGCTGCGCGCGGGCGACGGTCTCGGCGCCGATGTTGCTGTTGGCGCCCGGCTTGTTCTCGACCACGAAGGTCTGGCCGAATTCCTTGCCCAGCACGTCCGCGATCATGCGGGCGCTGATGTCGGTCGTGCCTCCCGGCGCGTAGCCCACCACCAGCCTCACGGGCTTGGTGGGATAGCCGTTTGCCTGGGCCTGGGCGGGGCCGCCCAGGACACACGCGAGCGCCGCGGCAACGCCAGCCAGCTTGGAATAGATTTTTTTCATGTTTCCTCCTGTTGAAAGCGGTGAGGCGCGACGTTACGCCGCGCCATTTCTTGTTGTTGTCCGGGCCGTCCGGCCCGGTGGGAATCAGTCGGCCGGCCGGGAACGCCAGGGTCCGGCCGCTTGCACGGGCGCGATCAGGTCCGGGGTGACGTCGGCAAGCGTGCCGCAGCCCAGCAGCGCCATGTTCGTGGAAATCTCGCTGTGAAAGATCCGCGCGACCTTGCGGATGCCGGCGGCGCCCGCCACCGCCGCGCCAAAGAGCTGCGGGCGGCCGGTGAACACCATTCGCGCGCCCAGGGCCACGGCCTTGAGCACGTCGGCGCCGCGCCGGAAGCCCCCGTCGACCATCACGGGATAGCCTTCGGGCACCGCGGCCACCACATCTTGCAATGCCTGCAGCGGCGAAATGCAGCCGTCGAGCTGGCGGCCGCCGTGGTTCGACACGATCACGCCGTCCGCGCCCGCCGCATGCGCCATCCGCGCATCGTCGGGGTGCATGACGCCCTTTAGCACCAGCTTGCCCGGCCAGTTCTCGCGGATCCAGCGGATGTGTTCCCACGACAGCTTGTCGCGCTCGCCGCGAAAGCCGTTGGGCGGGTCCTGCGTGATGGGCGGGCCGATCTCTTCGTACAGGTTCGAAAACCGGGGCACCCCGCTGCCCAGCAGCGTGCGCATGAAGACGTTCAGCGTCCAGCGCGGATGCAGCATGCCGTCCAGCACGACGCGTCCGCTCATCTTGAACGGGACGGTGAAGGCCAGCCGTTGCAGGTTCTCGCGGTTGGCGCCCACGCAGGTGTCGATGGTGACCACCAGCACCGGAATGCTGGCGGCGCGCAGCCGCGCCAGCAGCTTGCCGATGCGATCAATGTTGCCCGGCAGATAGGCCTGGTACCAGCAGCGGTTGCCGGTCGCCGCCTGCAGGCGTTCGAGCGGCACGCTGGAGGCGCCGCTGATGATGAACGGAATCCGCGTCTCCTGGGCCACGCGCGCCAGCGCCAGATCGCATTCGTGCATGACGATGGCCGAGAAGCCGGTCGGCGCGAACCCCACCGGCATGGCGTAGTCCTCGCCAAACAGGCTGACCTGGCTGCTGCGCTGGTCCACCACGCGCAGGCCGCGCGGCCGAAAGCCGATGTCGCGCGGGGCGCGTACGCTTTCGGCCAGCGACGCGCCGTCTTCCGTGCCGCCGCAGACGTAGCCTTCGACGCAGCGCGGCATGATGCGCCGCGCCTCGCGTTCGAAGTCACCCACCGACAGGCAGCGATCCAGCCGGCTCATGCGTCCACGGGCGCGGCGAGCGCCTGCAGGCAGGCCTCGAGCGAGCGCGCCTGCGTGTCGTCGTAAAGGGCCAGCTCGTCCAGCACGCGAGCGCCCAGCGCGGCTTCAAATGCCGTCTGGCTGGCATTCTGCGCGTACTCGGCCTGCGCCTTGTCGCCCAGGTTCGACTGGAAGATGCCGGCCGCGCTGACCGGCAGGAAGTCTTCATACACCAGCGGTTCGTATTGGATGAACCCCGCGTCGATCAAGGCGGACAACTCGGAGGTCTCCGGCGTGCCGGCCTTACCCGTCAGGAAGTAGCGGAAGTACGCCAGCCCCTGGTCATGCAACGCCGCGTAGTTGTCGGGAAATGCCGCAAAGCAATCCTTCAGGTTCTGCATGTACGCCGCCGCGTTGCCTTCGTTGGGCGCACCGCTGATGCGGCTGCGGGCCAGATCCAGCAACTGGTCGTACAGCGCGCGGCCCTTGCGGGTCAGCGCCACGCCACGCTGCTCGATCTCGCCAAAGCGGGCCGTGTGGCTGCCCACCGCACTGGTGCCGTCGGCGCCCGCAAAACGCACGGGCTCTTCCAGCGCCTTGAAGCTGGTCTGACGCAGCAGGATCGGGCACTTGCGCGGCGGCGGGCCTTCGATGACGGCCTTGGCCGACACGCCGCGCCGCGGCATCTCGGCCTGCGCTTCGTCGATGTCCAGCGTGCGCGGAGTCAGGTGATTGATGTGCGGACCCTTGAACGCCACCACGTCGGCGATCAGGCGATGCTGGCCGTGCAGCTCGCGGTAGTCGTCCAGGCTGACCGTGGACTCGCTGTGCCAGCGGAAGGTATGCAGCGCCTCGGCGACAAACTCGCGCGCGTCGGCCTCGGTGAGGCCGCCTTCCGCCTCAAAGCGGGCGGTCAGCGCCAGCGCGCGGTCCGTGAAGATCTGGCGCGCCGCCAGGATGCGGGAGGCCTTCTCGCGCAGCGCCACGTCATCGATCAGCTCCAGCCGCAGCAGCGACGTGAAAACGCGGAACGGGCTGACCTGCAGCGCTGCCTCGTGCGTGGCGCGAAAGGCCGTCGAATGCACGGGCACGCCAGCAGGCGACAGATCGTAGTAGCCGACCGGCTGCATGCCCATCACGGCAAACACGCGGCGCATGTTCGCCAGTTCCTCGGGCGTACCGACGCGGATCGCACCGTGGCGCTCGATGTCCAGGCGCTCGATCTCGCCCGTGCGCGCCAGTTGCGCGGCCAGTTCCGGCTGCTCGGACATCGTCCGCGCATTGACCTGCGCCACAAGGTCCAGCAGGGTGTCGTACAGCGGAACTTCCTGCTTGTACATGTCGGACATGGCGCGCGAAAACCAGGCGCGGATCTGATCGGGATTGACGAAATTCTGACTCATGGCGGGCTCGGCACATCGGTAAACAAGGATGGCCCGCATGAGATCATGCCCGCCGGGGCTCGATCAAATGAAAAAAATCGGCTTAATCAGTCCGTTTTTTCATGGATTGCCCGCGCGTGCCGCCCCGCGCCTCCTGCTGGCGCGCCTCGTCGCGCACCCACGCGACGAACTGCTTGATCTTGGGCACCTCGGCGGAGTGTTCGGAATACGCCACAAAGTACGCGCCGTCACTGGGCTGCACGTAGCCCCACGGAATGACCAGCTTGCCGGCTTGCAGCTCTTCCTCGGCCAGCAGACGCGGCGTGAGCGCGATGCCGCAGCCGCCCTCGGCCGCCCGCACGCACATGTAGAAGGTGTCGAACCGCGGACCGTGATAGCTGCTGTCCGATTGAAACTGCTGATGCGAGAAATAGTCGTGCCACGCTTCGGGACGCGAGGCGCACTGGATCAGCGTCTGTTGGCTCAGGTCGTCCAGGCTGGCGATCCGGCCGCCGCGCAGGAACCCGGGCGCGCACACCGGCACGACGTCGGCCTCGAAGAGCTCCAGGCACTGCGCGCCGGGCAACGTGCCGTGGCCAAAGAAGAACGAGATGTCGATCTTGGCCTGCATCAGGTCGAACGGGCGGGTTTCGCTGCGCACCTTGACCTGGATATCCGGATGCGCGGCCATGAAACGCTGCAGCCGCGGGATGAGCCAGCGCGAGCCGAAGGTGGGCTGGGTGCCGATCGTCAGCACCTGCGTTTCACTGCCGTAGGTCAGGATGTACCGCGAGGACATGTCCACCTGGTTCAGGATGGTCCTAACCTCGGATTGGTACAGCGCGCCGGCGGGCGTCAGTTGCAGCCGGCGGCGCACGCGCAGGAAGAGCGGATTGCGCAGCAACGCCTCAAGCTGCGCAATCTGCTTGCTGATCGCGCTTTGCGTCATGTGCAGCTCTTCGGCGGCACGCGTGACGCTCATGTGCCGCGCCACCGCCTCGAAACACTGGAGCGCCATCATCGACGGCATCAATCGCTTTTCCATGGTTTCCCCACGCGGATCGCTTCAATATCGCAAGCATAAAAAAAGCCGGCTTGCGCCGGCCTTTCTGCTGCAGTCCCTTACTTTGCCGGAGCGGCGGGCGCTTGCGCCGGCTTTTCAGCGGCAGGCGCAGCCGGCGTGGCCGGGGCCGCGGGCACGGAGGCGTCGGGCGCGGCGGGAGCCGGGGTGGCAGGCACCGACGACGCGCCCGGCACGGACGATGCGCCCGGCGTGGCCGGCACCGAGGCGCCCGGGGCCTGCGGAACCGAACGGTCGGCCGGGAAGCTCTGCATCACGCCGGAATCCACGGCGGGACCGCTGGTGCCCTTGTGGCTGAAGTAAGCCAGGCCAGCGGTGGAGGCAAAGAACACGACCGCGGACCACTTGGTGGCGCGCGACAGGAAGTTCGCCGCGCCAGTGGCGCCGAACAGGCTGCCCGACGAGCCGCTACCGAAAGCGGAGCCCATGTCGGCGCCTTTGCCCTGCTGAAGCAGGACCAGGACGATGATAGCCAGCGCCGAGATCACTTGGACGGCCAGCAGAATTTTGAGCATCAGGGGCATTACAGACTCCGGAACGGAAACTTAGATGGCGGCAATTCGCAAAAACTCTTCGGCCACGAGCGACGCGCCGCCGACCAGGGCTCCGTCGATATCAGTCATGGCGAACAAACTGGAGGCGTTGGCGGCCTTGACGCTGCCGCCGTACAACACCTGAACCTGCGCCGCGCCGAGCGCGCGCAGGGCGGCGCGGATGGCGCCATGGACTTCCTGGGCCTGCTCCGGCGAGGCCGTGCGGCCGGTGCCGATGGCCCAGACGGGTTCGTAAGCGAGAACCATGCGCGAGACGGCGTCGGCGCCCAGCGCCAGCACGGGCTTGAGCTGCCGTTCGATCACGGCCAGCGTGTTGCCGGCTTCGCGGTCAGCCAGGGATTCGCCCACGCAGACCACGGGCGTCAGGCCGGCGGCCAGCGCGGCCTGCGCTTTGGCGGCCACGATCTCGTCGGTTTCGCCGTGCAGGACGCGACGCTCGGAGTGGCCGGCCAGCGCCCAGCGGCAGCCGAACTCTTTCAGCATCGAACCGGAGACTTCACCCGTGTACGCACCCTTGTCGTGCGCGCTGACGTCCTGCGCGCCCCAGGACACGCTGCTGCCGGTCAGGGCCGACGCGGCCTGCGCCAGGTAGGGAAACGGAACGCAGATGCCGATTTCGCAGTGGCCCGCCGCATCCGCGGCACGAAGCTCGGTCAGCAACGCGGCGTTCTCGGCGAGATTGCCGTGCATCTTCCAGTTGCCCAGCACGAGGCGGGCGCGATTTTCGACTGAAGTCATGGCGAATTTGTCTGACGATTGGGTCTGAGGTGGGAGGACCTGTTACAGGGGCTTTGTGCAGCAACCGCCCACGGGCCTGCCTGGAAAAAATTCCAGGCGAAACCCGAGATTGTATCCTGTTGCGCGGCGATACGCCGAACGCCGCGCGTTTCTTACATGGTCAGGATGATTTTGCCGATGTTTTCCCCGCCTTCCATCATGGCGTGCGCCTTGGAGGCCTCGGCCAGCGGGAAGGTGGCATGGACGATGGGCTTGATGGCCCCTTTTTCCAACAACGGCCAGGCGTGCTCGCGCAGGGCACGCGCGATGGTGCCCTTGAAAGCCACCGGACGGGGACGCAAGGTCGAGCCGGTGATGGTCAGGCGGCGGCGCATGACCTGGGCGGTATCCACATTGGCGTGCGAGCCGCCCAGCTGCGCAATGATGACGATGCGGCCGTCATCGGCCAGGCACTGCATGTCGCGGGCGATGTAGTCGCCGGCCACCATGTCCAGGATCACGTCCACGCCGCGTCCGCCGGTGGCGTCCAGCACTTCCTTCACGAAATCCTGCGTCTTGTAGTTGATGCCCTTGTCGGCGCCCAACGCCTCGACGGCGCGTGCGCGATCATCGCTGCCGACGGTCGCATACACCTTATGCCCCATCGCACGCGCCAGCTGGATGGCCGTGGTACCGATGCCGCTCGCGCCGCCGTGAACCAGCAGCGCCTCGCCCTCGGACAGGCGGCCGCGGTCGAACACGTTGCTCCACACCGTGAAATACGTCTCGGGCAGGCCCGCGGCCTCGATGTCGGACAAGCCCTTGGGAATCGGCAGGCACTGCGCCACGGGCGCAACGCAATATTCGGCATAGCCGCCGCCGGCCACCAGGGCGCAGACCTTGTCGCCCACGGCAAAACCGCTGCCAGCCACGTCGCCGCCAACGATCTCGCCAGCCACTTCCAGGCCCGGCAGATCGGACGCGCCACGCGGCGGGGCATAGTTGCCCTTGCGCTGGAACACGTCAGGGCGGTTGATGCCCGCCGCGGTCACTTTGATCAGAACTTCGCCGGCGCCGGCCTCGGGCGTGGGACGTTCCACGGAGACGAGGACCTCGGGGCCGCCGGGGCGGGTGATTTCAACAGCGTGCATCGCGTGCCTCCTTTGCAGCAAATGGATTATTATTGCGCCCTTTGCGGCATACCGTGGTATCGATCGGACAGAATGTTTGCCTGGCGGCCGCAGTATCGCAAAATGTCGGCAAAAGCAGGACAGGTCAGCCGATAATGTTGGGCTCTGGCCTGAATGGTTACGTCGGGAGGTGTGGCAGAGTGGTCGATTGCACCGGTCTTGAAAACCGGCAACGGGCAACCGTTCGTGAGTTCGAATCTCACCGCCTCCGCCAAAAGCATTTGTTGTAGCGGATGTTCCATGTGCAACACCTAGCCGCTGAATGCTGCGTTTCATAAGGCCTTGATCAGCAACTGCTGAGCACTCTGAGCCAACACATGCGCCGGGCTGCTCGACCGCTAGCTCCGCGAGCGAGCGAATCGCTGCGTTTTTTAGCGCTGCCACGGGCGTGGCGACGCATTAGCGGCAGCATTGCTCAACATTCCGTCCTTCTGAAAATCTGACTATCCCCATGCCTACAGCGCCTGCGTGCCCTCTGTGCCAGACAACTTCCGCGTTTGAATTGGCCTATCACAAGGCAGGAATTCCCATCTACCGGTGCCGGGGATGCGGCGCAGGCAAGGCGGAACCCGAGCAGTTCGATGCCGCCACCTATTACGATTCCTCGTACTTCAATGGAGGACGCGAGGACGGGTATTCCAATTATGTCCAGGCTGGCGACGTGCTGCGTACACAGTTCAAGCAGGACATCGCGCTGCTGAAAAGGCTGGGCGCGGGCAGCGGGCGCCTGATCGAGCTGGGCTGCGCTTATGGCTATTTTCTAGACGTGGCCAAGGCATCCTCCTACGAGGTAGGCGGCGTCGAACTGTGTGAAGAGGCTGTCGAAAGCTGCAATGCCCGAGGGCACGACAAGGTTTACCACGGAGAAGTATCCAGAGAGGCGCTGTCCCGCTTCTCTGACGCGGACGTCGTGGTCCTGCTGGACGTCATTGAACACTTGCCTGATCCAGTGGCTTCGCTTGAGGCGGCATCCGGCACGTTGAAGCCGGGAGGATTGCTGCTCATGACGACCGGAGATTTCTCCTCGGCGGTCGCGAAAGCCACCGGCAGCAACTGGCGTCTCATGACGCCTCCCCAACACTTGTGGTTTTTCACGCCAAAATCCTTGAAGTCGCTGTGCGATCGCCTGGGACTGGACTTGGTCCACATGGATCACCCCTGGAAAAAGGTGCCGATTGGTTTGATCGTGTACCAACTGCTCCGGTATGTTTCGGTGCGACCCACGCTGCCGACGTGGACGCACCGCATGGGTCTGCCCGTGAATCTGTTTGACGCGATGCGCCTGGTGTTCCGAAAACGGGAGGCAGCGTGAAGGCAGTCCACATCCTGCTCGGGTCTTCGGCGCAGCGCCAAGTGCCGACCGAACACCAAGGACCGTTTTCGCGCCTCTCGTCGCTGGCATCGGATTGGACATTCCTGCTCGGCGCGGCCAGCTATGGCGTCGTGCTGGTTTTCTGGGTTTGCCTGCTGGCGTTTATCCCGCTTTCCCGCCGCTATCCCTTTACGATCATCAGTCTGGCCGTTATCGGAGTCGGGCTGATCATCTTGGGCACGGAGTGAGTCATGGCGACAAATTGCCAAGACAACGTATGGGTCGTGATTGCTGCATTCAACGAAGGCAGCGTCATCGCCAACACCATCGCGGGCGTGCTCCCGTATGTCGGGAACGTGGTCGTTTGCGATGACTGCTCGGCCGACGCGACCGCCCAAGCTGCCCTGGCCGCAGGCGCTCACGTCCTCTCGCATCCCATCAACCTCGGTCAGGGCGCCGCGCTGCAGACCGGGATCGAATATGCCCTGCGTCAGCAAGCCGATTACATCGTGACGTTTGACGCCGATGGCCAGCACGACGCCCGCGAAATCCTGCCCATGCTTGCCGCACTCAAGGCGAGCGGCGTCGATGCCGTTCTGGGCAGCCGGTTCTTGGGCACCAAAACCAATGTCCCGTTTTCCCGCAAGCTAGTGCTGACCAGCGCCCTGCTGTACACGCGCATCACTGCGCGAATTCGCCTGACCGATGTGCACAACGGTTTTCGCGCCCTGACCCGCAAATTCTGCGAAGAGTTCAAGTTCAAACAGAACCGGATGGCGCACGCATCAGAAATTCTCGAACATATCGCGTCCCATAAAGTGCGCTATATCGAGCACCCAGTGACGATCGCCTATACGGAATATTCCATCAGAAAGGGGCAGCGCAGCTCAAATGCCATCCGCATTCTGATGGAATTGCTGATGGGGAGAGTTTCCAAATGATTTTCAGCATCTTGCTCACCGCGGTATTTTTGTTCATGGCGGTTTACAGCTTTGCATTCATTCGGCCGACCTGGATCTGCATGTTGCTGTGTCTGTCTTATCTGGTGGGGATCTACTTCGTCTGGAATCCTGAGATCACCTCGGAGATCGCTCATTTCTTCGGCATCGGCCGGGGCCTGGACTTTTTCATCATTCTGCTCCTGGTAGCGATCATCAACGCGCTGATTCTTCTCGCACGCCACCTCAATTCCCAGCATCGCGCCATTACCAGTCTTGCACGCTATGTCGCGCTGCAAAACGCACGCGTTGGCCGCAAAACGTTGGACTGAACAACCGTCATGGCTACCAAGCAGTCAGCTTGGCAGCACGTCACCGCGGGTCATTGGCTGGCGGTGCTTGTGTCTGCAACGCTCATTTACCTGTCGTTGAACCTGGGGGCGTTGCAACCGGAATATCGCGTCTGGATATCGCCCTCCGCATCGCCGGAAGGCAGCGTCACCGTAGCGCTCTACGGCAACGACTTCGATTCCTATCTGTCGCGCGGAATTCTGACCGTGCCCGCAAACGGTTGGCAAATCACCCGAGGCTCGGACTCGACGGTCATGACGGCGCAGGCGCCCGCCGCCCCCATTGAAGTCGTGGCGCGGAACAACCCGGTCATTCTGACGTTTGTGCATCACGCCAACGGCGGTTCGGCCACGGTGAACAACGGCGCCGGCGACCGGCGCTTGATCGCCCTGCGCGCAGACAGGGAAACCTTGTCCACGTTAGTCATTGGCGGCGCCCTCTCTTCCGTTGCAGCCAGCAGCGAGGCCCCCCGCTTCGGCGTGACGATCCGGATCTTCGCCGCCGCGGCAATTCTGATCCTGCTGACGGCAATCACCTGGCAGATGACGCGGCCTGCCATCGCCGATGAAATGCCGCGGCCCAGCCCGCGACGGCTTGAAGTCGCATTCTGTGCACTGCCTTTTCTGATCACGTCGGGCGCAACCCTGATTGCCTTCCTGCCCGGCAACGTCAGCTACGACGGCTCGATCCAGTGGGTTCAGGCGGCCGGCCGCGGTGAATTGTTCGAGCCCCTGGGCTACCCCACCACGTATCTCATGCGCGCGTTCGCATGGATGAGCAGCTCTCCGTTGCCGTTGATTGCCATCCAGGCGGTTTTCGCAGCGTTTGGCATGGCGCTGGTTCTGCGCGAATTGCGCCACCGTGGATTGTCATTGCCTGCCAGTCTGGCGGTGGCCACGGCCCTCGCCATCACGCCGCAGTACTTCTCGTTCTTCACCAATCTGGGCAAGGACCCGCTCTGCGTGACGGGCATCCTGTTTTTTTCCTGGGCGGTGCTGAATCTGTTTCGCCAGACGAAGAAGCAGTTGCCGCCGTGGGGCGTTTTGGCCGCGGCTGTCGCCTCGGGATTGTTTGCGGGTCTGATGCGCAATAACGTCATGCCCGTCATTCTGGTGGCCCTGGCCGTCGCCCTGGCCTGGTTGTTCTGGCGCAGCCGCGCCTACCGTCTGCTCGCGGCCGGCGCGGTATTTCTCGTCGTCGCACTGGTTGTTCCCAAGGCACTCGCGGCGCTGGCGGCACAGGAGGTGGAGCAATACCAGCGGCCGGTCGAGCGGGTACGCATTCTGCCCAACGCCGACCTGCCGCTCGGCGTTTTCACCAACCTTTACCTCTATCATTTGTTCAGCGCCGCCATGGCCAACAACGTCGCCGTTTCGGACGACGAGGCGAAGCCCTTTTTCGCCATCATTCCGCGGGAGAAATGGAAGAATTACTCCTGCTACATGACAGACACGACCATGGCCAGTCTTGGCCAGAACATTCGCTTCACGCAAAGTGAATACAACGCGCACCTGCAGGCACATCAGCCGGCCATGGCGCGAACCGTGCTGCGCATCGTTCGGGACAACCCAAAACTTCTCTTTGACCGGCAAGCCTGCATAACCCGGGTGTTGTGGCAGATCGGCGTCGGAGACCGTCCCTTCCAAGCGACCGCGATGTTGGGATACGACGTCGTCGACAAGCGCTTCCTGCCACTTGCCGGAGAAAGTCGCACGCCTTGGCCCTCGCTGCGCCAGAACATCCAAGATTACGTGCAGTGGACAGAGAATCCCGGCTGGTTCTGGTTCTTCTGGAAGCCGGCGCTGCCGCTGGCCTTCGGCCTCTTTATCGTCGGGCTGTATCTCGCGCGTACCCGAGACGTAGGCGTGATGATGGTTGCCCTACTGCCCGTGCTGACCATTGTGCAATTGCTGCTGGTGATCCCGTTCCCGGCCTACCGATACGCCTACCCGGCGGTGTTGGTGCTGATGCTGCTGAGCGGGCTGGTTTTTTGCCGTCCACTCCCGCCATCCGGGCACACTAACTTTCTGAAGTAAGGAAGCACTGCCGCGTTATGCAGCCCAGGAGCGCTCTTTCACGGCGAAATGCGCCGCTTTGGATATGGCTGGCCAGCTTGCTGGCAGCAGTCGCAATGTTCCTATCCCTGGATCTGGCCTACGAACGTCCGGTCTATCGGCTTCAAGTCGCTCCCGCCACTGGCTACAGCGGATCGCTCAAGGTTGTTTTCTACGGCCTGCGGATTGATGCGCTCCGCAAGGACGACGCCATATCGGTTCCCGAGCAGGGATGGACGGAAACGCGCGCCCTAGACTCCGTCACATTCAGCGCCGAGGCGGGTGCGCCGCCCCTAGTGATAAGAACCGCGGATGAGCCCATCCTCTTTGGGTTGCTTCGCTATGCTCAGCCCAGCGCCGCCATCTTGAGCGATAGCGCGGGATACCGGAATCAGATCGAGCTGCAGAGCGCCACTGAATCTATCGTCCCCATCGAGGTCGGCGGCGTCAATTCCTTGGTGCCCTCCACCGCCACGCGAGCCGTTTTCGGCTTGCCTGCCCGCATCGGCATATTTGCGCTGATCTTGCTGGTTACTTCCGCCGTCGCCTTCCGTTTGATGACGGCTTCAGGAGTAGGATCCGCGGCCAAGCCGAAACGCCGAGAAACGCTGTGGCTGGCCCTTCCGCTTGCTCTGTCTACAGCCGCCACGCAGGTCAGCTTCTATCCAGCCAACGTGGGGTATGACGCTGCGCTCCAATGGGTACAGGCCGCCTTGGGCGGCGATCTTTCCGAGCCGCTTGGCTACGCCGCGACATACCTGATGCGGCTATTCACGTGGATAGACACATCACCCGCGTTGCTGGTGGCCGTGCAGGGCGTGTCTGCCGCGCTCGCGGTTGCGCTGGTTCTGCGTGAACTGCGCTTTCGCGGCGTCCCCCTCTGGTGCGCCGCTGCAGCGGCACTTATCCTGGCATTCACGCCGCAATACCCGCTCTTTTTCACCAATCTTGGCAAGGATGCCATCAGCGCAGTAGGCCTCCTCTTTTTCAGCTGGGCGCTCATGGCCGCCTTTCGCACGCAACGCGGCGCGCGCGTGCCGGCGTTCTTGTTGACCTCGATCGTCTGTTCGGCGCTGATGGCGAGTCTCATGCGCGGCAATGTCATGCCCGCCATCATGCTCGCGATGCTATTCGTCGTGATCTTGCTGTACCGCCGGCACACCGCGAACGGCGCAGTCGTGGCCGGCGTGGTCTTCGTGGCGCTGGCCATTGCAATACCCAACGCCCTGTCCATGCTGGCAAAGGCGGAGCGCCGAGCCTTCCTTGCTCAAAGCGGTGTTGAAGAAATACAAGATAGACCGCCGCGCCTGTTCGCCAACCTGTACATCTACCATCTATTTGCCGCGTCGGTCGCCAGTGGCGTTTCCATTGATGCAGAGGATTCCGCCCTTTTCTATCGATTGGCCCCTCGCGAAGCCTGGGCAGATTTCGATTGCTACATGACGGATACGACACAAACTTCGGTTTCGCAGAACATCCAGCTGGACAGGGAGGCGTATCTGGCGTTCCTATGGAATCACCAGCTTGATTTGGCCAAGGCTGTCGGCAGGATCCTGTTGGCACACCCAAAGATCCTGCTGGACAGGCAAATATGCATCACAAAAATGATCTGGCATACCGGCGTGGGCCAATTGCCATTTCAGACGACCGCCGCTTTGGGTTTCGATGATCAGGAAAGCAGATTTCTGCCCCTCGCCGGCCCGCATCGAAGTCTGATCCCCTCGCTGACCGAGGCCATCGAGCAATATAAGAGTCAGACGGAGATGGCAAGTTGGTTCTGGCTATTCTGGAAACCCGCCCTTCCGTTGCTTGCGGGATTTTTCATCGTGTTCATGTTTGTCGCGCGGACGCGAGACCCCGGAGTGCTGATGGCAGCCGTTGTGCCCGTTGCATCGATTCTCCTGCTGCTGATGGTGATACCGTTCCCCGCTTACCGCTACACGTATCCCGCAGTGTTGATGATGCTGTTGCTCAGCACGCTGGCGTTCGCCCGGCCGCAAGATGGATCCGCCGGCGCGTGACCTCTCGCCAATCCGGGATGTCACGACTTCCGAGCAGTAGTAGGATGGGACCTGCCGGTGCGCCTTTCTTGCTACACCTTTCCTTCAAGAAGGCGTCGCGCCTCATCCCCTGGAGGTTGCCATGTACAAGCACATACTCATCCCCATCGACGGATCCAGCCTGGCCAATTCCGGCCTGGAGCAAGCGCTTGCGCTTGCCCGCGAGTTGGGCGCCAGCGTCACGGTCCTGACCGTGTACAGCCCTTTCCAGATGCCTTCCATGGAAACCGTGCAGCTCGAAGGCATGCGCGGCGTCTACGAAAACCAGGCGCGCGAACTGGCCAGTTCCTACTTGTCCGAAGCCGCCGGCAAGGCAAGCACCACGGGGGTGGCCTGCGTCACGGAAATGCGCGAAAGCGAGTCGCCGTACCAGGTGATCGTGGACGTGGCCATGACGCGCAATTGCGACCTGATCGCCATGTCCTCGCACGGCCGCGGCGGCGTGGCCGCGCTGCTGCTGGGCAGCCAGACCCAGAAGGTGCTGGCGCACAGCACGCTTCCGGTGCTGGTGTATCGCTGAGCTACGCCGCCGCGTAGGTCTTGGGAATGCCAGCGGCGGCCACGCCGCTGCGCAGTCTTTCCTGCGGCAGTGAATCGGCCAGGAGCGGGCGCGCCGCCAGCAGGCGGGACAGGTCGACGCCGGTTCGAAAGCCCATGCTTTCCAGCATGAACACCAGATCTTCCGTGACGATGTTGCCCGACGCCCCCGGCGCGAACGGGCATCCCCCCAGTCCGCCCAGGCAGGAATCGAAGGCGCGGATGCCTTCGTCCAGCCCCGCCAGCGCGTTGGCCAGACCCAACCCCATCGTGTCGTGCAGATGCAGCTTGGTCAGCCGTGCCCCGACCGCGTCCTGCGCGGCCCGCACCGCCTCGCGCACCCGCCCGGGATGGGCATAGCCCACGGTATCGGCCAGGGCGATTTCGTCGGCGCCGGCCCGCGCCACGGCTTGCGCCACGTCCGCCACGCGCCGCACCGGCACCTCTCCTTCCATCGAACAACCGAACGCCGTGGCAACGGCCGCGTCGATGCGCATGGGCCGCGCCTGTGCGCGAACCCAGTCGACGATGGCGGCCAGCATGTCGACCTGCGCGTCGGTGCCCTTGCCGACGTTGGCGCGGCTATGCGTGTCGCTGACCGACACCGGAAACGCCAGCACATGCGCGCCCGCCTCATACGCCGCGATCGCGCCCTTCAGGTTGCAGGCCAGCGCACATACTGTCAGCCCATCGATCTTCAGGACCTCGGGCAGGATGTCGCCGGTGTCCGCCATCTGCGGCACGAGGCGTGGCGACACGAAGCTGCCCACCTCGATCTCTCGCAGGCCGGCGTCGGCCAACTGCCGGATCCAGCGCAACTTGTCGGCGCCCGCCATCATGCCGTTGGCCATCTGCAGTCCGTCGCGCGGCCCGACCTCGCAAAGCCTGACTTCCTGGTTCATATGCGTTCCCGTGATGCTATTGCTGAATGACGATGCCGGCGCTCTTGATGGTTTGCCGCGCCTTGCCGATGTCCGACTGGATCAGCGCCGCAAACTGCGCGCTGGACACCGGATCGGTCTCCAGTCCCTGTGCCGCCAGCGCGTCCTTCACGTCCTGCCGGGCAAGCAGCTTGTTGAAGTCGGTGTTCAAGCGCGCCACGATGGCGTCCGGCGTCTTGGCCGGGGCAAGCACGCCGTAGTAGGTCACCACGCTGAAATCCTTGTAGCCCAGCTCGGCCACGGTCGGCACGTCGGGCAAGGCGGGATTGCGCTTGGGCGAAGTCACCGCCAGCGCGCGCACCTTGCCGGACTTGATCAGCGTGGCCGCCGAGGAAATCGACGAACCCGCGAACTGCAAATGGCCGCCCATCAGGTCGGCTAACGCCGGGGCGGACCCTTTGTAGGGCACGTGCTGCATCTTGAAGCCGGCTTCGTGCTGCAGCATCTCCATGGCGATGTGCACGCCGCCGCCCGTGCCCGACGTGCCATACGAGATCTTGTTGGGTTCCTTCCTGGCCGCCTCGATCACCTCGGGCAGCGTCTTGTAGGGCGATCCCTCGGCCACCAGCAGCACCATCGGCGTGGTGGCCACCAGCGCCACGGGCGTCAGGTCCTTGACGGGGTCGTAGGCCACTTTCATCAGCAGCGGAATCAGCGTGACGTTGTCGGACTGGCCGATCACCAGGTCGTAGCCCTGCGCGGGCGACCGCGCGGCCTCCGCCAGGCCCAGCGCGGTGCCAGCACCAGGTTTGTTCTCGGGCACCACCGCCCAGCCGTTCAGCTCGTGCAGCTTGGTGCTCATCAGGCGGCCGATGTAGTCGGTGCCGCCGCCTGGCGTGGACGGGATGATGATGCGGATGGGCTTGCTGGGATAGTCCTGCGCGTTTGCAGCACATGCCACGGCCAATGCGGCCAGCGCAACGAGTTTGCGGATCATGGTTGTCTCCTCTTTGATGGATGTCTTGGCGGTCTGGCGCCGCCTCGACAGGGATCGGGCGCTACTGCCCGTCGTTCATGCAATCACTCCCGAAGCGCGCAACGCGTCGATGCGCGCGGCATCCAGCCCCAGACCCTGCAGGATCGCGTGAGTCTGCGCGCCCTGCGTGGGCGGATCGAACCGCTTGCCCGCCTTGCGGCCGTCGAACTCGATGGGCAGCGCGGCGGCCGAGATTTCGCCGCCGTCCGGCAGCCGCGTTTTCAAGAGCGCCCCGCCAGCGTTCAAGTGCGCATCGTCGAGCAGGTCGTGCGGCTGGCGGATCGGGCCATACGACAGGTTGGCCTCTTCCAGCGCGGCGCACAGGTCGTCGGTCTTCCAGGCCTTCAGGACCTCGCCCACGCCCGGCACCAGCCACGACCGCGCGGCTTCGCGATCGACGGCGGTCGCCAGGCGCGGGTCCGCGGCCCACTCGGGCGGCAGGAATTTCTGCGCGAAGTTGCGCCATTGCGCATCGCCCACCACCGCGACGAACACGCGGCCATCCGCCGTCTCGAAGACGTCGTACACGCCCCATGGCGGCTTGCGCTCCGCGCCCATGGGTTTGGGCGCCGTTCCCGTCAGCTGGAACTGCGCGATGAACTGCGCAACGAGTAGAAGATTGTTTTCAAAGAGCCCGGACCGGACATGGCGTCCGCGGCCCGTCGCGTGGCGGTCGTGCAGCGCGGCAAGCGCGCCCACCACCCCGAACGTGCCGCCCAGGATGTCGTTGACCGACGCCGCCACCCGCTGCGGCGTGTCCGCGCCGCCGTTGATGTAGGCCAGCCCGCCCATCATCTGCACCACCTCGTCCAGCGCCGTGCGGTGCTTGTAGGGACCGGACAGAAAGCCCTTGAGCGACACATAGATCAGCCCCGGGTTCTCGGCCGACAGCGATTCATAATCCAGTCCGTACTGCGCCAGGCTGCCATCGCGGAAGTTCTCCACGATCATGTCGGTCTGAAGCGCCAGCTTGCGCACGACCTCCTGCCCCTCCGGCGACTTCAAGTCGATCGCCAGGCTCTGCTTGTTGCGGTTGAAGACGGGAAAGTAGCCACTGCCGGATCCCTTCAGGCGGCGCGTGCGGTCGCCATCGATGGGTTCCACCTTGATGACGTCGGCGCCCAGGTCCGCCAGCGACAGGCCGGCGGCCGGCCCCATGATCATGTGGGACAGTTCCAGGACCTTGATGCCGCGCAGGGGCAGTTCGGTGCTGTCCATGAAGGGTGAAGCCGGTGCTGCTGTCATCTCGGGTTCCTCTTGCCAGCCTGTTCGATGGAAGCGCGGCGGCGGTCAGGGACACTCGCCCGCCGCCGCCCGCCTGCCTGCATGATCGCGGGCGGGCGGCCAGGGCGGGTAGCGGTCTTTCAGCACGGGGGCATTCTCGTTTGGGAACGTCCGGGTTACCCCTGATACGCCCGTCAGCTGCCCAGCACGCCCAGATGCGCCAGCAGCGCACGGGCGGCCGGCGACAAGGCGTCCGGATCCCGCACCGCGACGCACAGCGGCGTGCTGGACCAGGGCCCCTCCAGCGGAATGAAGCGGATGTCCAGGTGCGCCAACCGCGCCTTCAGGTAATGCGGCACCACGGCCACGCCCATGCCGCGCGCCACCAGCAGGCAGATGGTCTCGTGCGAACTGACCCGCGCGCTGATGCGGCGCGACACGCCCGCGTCGCGCGCGGCCTGGTCGAACACGCTGCTGATGCCGTTGTCCCGGTTCAGCTCGATCAATTCGAACGGCAGCAATTGCGCGTACCCCAGCGTCTCGCGATCGGCCAGCAGGTGCCGGCCGGGCACCACCGCCGCCAGTTCGCAATGGCCAAAGGGAAATACCTGCAGACCGTCATGGCCGAAGTCCGATCCCGCCGCCACGTCCGCCTGCCCTTCCAGCACGGCACGAAAGGCGGTCTGCGTGGTGTCCTCTTCCAACGAGATGTCGATCTGCGGGTTCGCGCGGCGAAAAGACTGGATCTGCGCCGGCAGGTCACCCGACAGGGCCGCGAAACTGACCGCGAGCCGGATATGCCCGCGCACCCCGGTCGCGAATCCCGCCATGTCGCGGTGCATGCGGTCCATGTCTTCCAGCACGCGGCGCACATGCGCGGCCAGCGCATCGCCCGCCGGCGTCGGCTGCACGCCCTTCACGCCGCGCTCGAGCAGCGGCACGCCAAACGCGTCCTCCATCTCCGACATGCGCTTGCTGACTGCGGACGGCACGATGTTTTCACGGGCGGCGGCGCGCGCCAGGCTGCCCTCTTCCAAAGCGGCCAGGAACAGGCGCAGGGAAACGGGGTCGATGTCGCGGGATGGCGGGGCGGGCGGACTGGGTTTCATGGCGCAAAGTGTCGTCCGGAGTCCGGGCCCGCAGGGATCGGGGTTTACCCGCGCGCGGCCGCGGCAACAATTCGCCGCCGCGCGCGCGGCCATGCGGTCTAGATGGTATAGTCTCGCCCGCTGCCGGCCCCAAGCGGACCGCGCATCGCCCGAGTGGTGAAATTGGTAGACACAAGGGACTTGAACAAATTTGAGCCCTTTGGAGGAAACTCCAAAGGTGTAGCCCGTCAAACTCGGTGAAGGCCCTGGACCCCGTCCGCGCTAATGCCGAGCCAAGCCCCGGTGGCCAACCGGGGAAGGTGTAGAGAGCAGACGGCGGGCACCTAAGGCCGGCGAGGCTATGGTGAAGGCGTGCTCCAGACCACGAACAGCAAGCCTGTGCTGGCGGCGAAAGCCGAAGTGGTAAGAAAATCCCTCGGCCTCGCGGCCGTACCGGTTCGATTCCGGTCTCGGGCACCACCCCTCGCATCACCCCCGCACTGGACAAACCGCGCACCGGCGCGGCAAGCTAGGACTTCGAGACGCGCTCCCAGCGCGCCGCCCGATAGTCCGGGGAGCCGTCCATGTGTTCGCACTATCAGACGTTGAAAGACGCCGAACTGCTGCTGCAAAAGTTCGGCGTGCGCCGCAAACCCGCCGCCATCGGCAAGTACGACATGTGGCCTCGTTATGAAGGGCTGTTCGTGCGCCGCCCGCCCGAACACGACGCGGGCGACGATGCCGTCCCGGAACGCGAGGCGGTCACCGGCCGCTGGGGCTTGATCAGCGCCATGACCCGCACGGGCGGCCTGGACCGCGCCAGCAAGCTGTCCACCTTCAACGCCCGCGCCGAGACGGCCGCCGCGTCCTATACCTTCGGCAACGCCTGGCGCCGCGCGCAACGCTGCATCATCCCCGCCGACGCGATCTTCGAACCCGACTGGACCTCCGGCAAGGCCGTGGCCACCCGCTTCACCCGCGCCGACGGCAAGCCCATGGGCATCGCAGGACTGTGGGACAGGTATCGCGATGCGGCGGGGCAATGGCACGAGACCTACACCATGCTCACCATCAACGCCGACCTCGATCCCCTGTTCAGCCGCTACCACCAACCCGGCACGGAAAAGCGCATGGTGGTGATCCTGCCTGAGGGCGCATACGGCGAATGGCTGACCGCCGCAGCGGAGCGAAGCCGCGAAATGCTGGTCCCGTTTCCGGCGGAACAGCTGACGGCCACGCCGCTGGGTTGAGCGCCAACTCAGCGCTTGAGCGATGCGGACCTTCCGTTGGCCTCCCGGGCATTCACGACGGCAACGGCCTTCCCCTTGCGCGGCAGGTCCGCCAACAGGGTCCGAGGCAGCGCGAATCCCTCGAAGAGCGCGTGTGTGAATGGATTGTGGGACTTTTCAGCAGATACCCGGTAACGCATCGCACCATCGCTGGCGCTGAAGCTCAGGTCCACGCTGGTCGCGTTGGCGCTGTCCAGCCGGGCCTGGCTCAACAGACGGAACAACGACCAAGGCCCCCGATACGCAAGCGTGCTGCTGGTGCCGTTGCTGCGCACCAATGTGACGCGGCTTTCCGTGTTGGCGCCCAAGCTGTTGGGCCAGATCAGCACGACGCTGTTGGCCGCCCCATGGCTGTAGGAGATCAACTGGCCCTCCACGCTCAGAACGCTGCTTCGCCGCGTTGCCGCCAGTCCCAAGGGCTCCACGCTGAACTGAACGCTCAACGCCCCCCGGCTATTGAAAAACGCATCCTGGATCCGGTTTGCGGCTTCCAGCTGTTCAAGGACGTCCATGCGCACCAGATAGCCTCCGTGCCGCTCGGAATGCAACGCCTCGAGGTTGTCTTCCAGAAACAGCTTCAGGTATTGCTCCTTGAATTGGGCCAGCCGTCCTTGCGGCCCAAACATGGCGGTGAAATCCTCGAGCGACGCGTCGGTCCGGCCCGCCGGATTGAACGGATAGCGGTTGGCCAAACGTTCGTCGTAAAAGCGATAGACCTCGGTATTCCAGCGCCGTTCCAGCTCTTTGAGCGCCTCGATCACGAGAACCTGCGACGATTCATCCGCCAGCTTTTTCACCTGCCGGTTGAGCGGCTCCGGCATACCCGCGGCAATGCGCTGAAGGTTGCCGATGGGATCCTCGCCCTTCAGCGTGAATCGCTCCAGCACCACGCTGAGGGCCGCCTTGCCCGGGTCCGGGCTGTCCTGCACGCTCTTCACAACGTCATGGACCCGAGCCACGGCAGCGATGCTCTCGTCCAGATACGAAGGTTTAAGTTCCGTTGCGCGCAGCACATCGGTCAATGGACGGAAGGGACGCGCGATGGCGGCAATCTGCTGGTCCTTGGCCACGCGGGCGGGAGTTGCCCCCTCGGCATCCGGCTTGTCCTGCGGTATGCGCGCATCCAAAGGATGCAGGCTGGTGTTGTCGCGTACCGTCTCCACCAGCCGCCGCAAGGGGGCTGCAGGGCTGATGACGCTGCCCAGCACGCTCACCGCCTGGGCAATGTCGTCAAAGTCAGCCACTTCCAGACGATTCAAGCTGCGCTGCCACGTGTCGATGTAGTCGCGGTTGTAGATCGCGCGAACCCGGATGGCGAGCGCCTGTTTGTCGGCTTCGGAATACTCGATGCGCGCGCGCTCGCCCAACGTCCATTGATCGATGAGCGCCAGGTCGGTGAAGTCCTCGCTGCGCGGCTCAAAGTACCTCTGGTAACCGCGCGCGGTAAGCAGGGCGGCGATTCGCGTATCCGGACCAGCGGCGTTGCCGGCGTCCGCGGTCCGGTAAACGATGTCGAAAGCGGGACCGACCTCATTGCGCAGGTCCAGCGGCGATTGCAAGGCCTTGCCGGCCTGCTCACGCATGCTCATGTATACGCGCTGAGGCATGGGGACCTGCCGCAGCCGGGCCTGGATCTGCGCCACGCGGTCGCGATGCGCCGGCAGATCGGTGCGGGCGTACTTCATGGCATAGGCCAGATGGCGCATCAGCCCGTTCTGCACATCCCCGTCGCCCGGAAACGCCGCCTGCCATCGTGTGCTCATCCAATCCTGCACGACGGGCGCGCGGCGATTGTCGATATCCTCGATCATCCGGTAAACGCGCAGCGCCGCCAACTGCTCGTCGCTGCCGGCCGGCGCCGCATTGACGGCTTGCATTACCCCCCCGGCCAGTTCGGGCAGAAACCGCCGCGACAGCAGCTGCAGGTACGCTTCATCGACCTTCGGGCCGATCTTGCGGCCTTGGTAGAGCCCGAGGTCCGACACCACCGGCCATGCTTCGCGATAGTCGCCAAACACCGAAACCGCGCTACGGATCTGGTCCAGCGGCGCCAGCAAGTTTCGGCCCGTCGGATCAGCGCTGCCATCAATCTGGAAAGCACTGAAGTCCCGGCTGCGCTCCAGCACCCGCGTCGCAAGATCGCGATTGATGTCGTAGTAGCGATACCAGCCACCGATCAACACAAGGCTGCCCAGCGCCGCCACGGCGAATCCCAACCGCAAAACGCGACGCTTGGCGGCCAGCACCTTCAGGTTGTCGCCAGCCAGACCTGCTTCGGGATAGATGATGCGCTGGAAGACCCGCTGCGCAAAATAGACCACGGAGTGGCCGGCCGGTTGGGTGTCCGCCAGCGGTTCTGCCAGTCCATATGATTGCGACGCAGCATTGATGAAGGCGTTGCAGAGCAATCCTTGCTGATAGACGGAAGAAAAGTACACACCACGCGGCAGCGCCGGCGTCGTGTAGCGATCGCTGCCCAGCACCTCTGCCAGAAAGCCCAGCAGCACGGGGCGCATGCCGGCCAGTTGGCCGACAAGTGAAAACAGCGCTTCCCGGGTTTCCAATGCGTTGGCATCCGCCAGCGCGTCGAACACGCGTTCGTTCAACCGGGCGATGAAGCCGTCATAGCGGCTAGCCAGTTCCTCGAGCCATGCGTCGTACTGCTTCACGGAATCAAGCGTGAACGTGAACCCGAAGATCTCTTCGCGCACCGCGCGCGGCAGGCGTGAGAAAAACGGCTCGAATCCAGCCAACAGATCGAACTTGCTCAACACCACATACAGCGGCGGGCGCGTACCCAGGTGCCGGCTCAGTTCGCTCAGGCGCGTTCGCAAAAGGATCGCCAGCGCCTTGCGGTCGCTCGCCTTCTGGTTCAGCAATGTCACCAGATCGACCATCAGCACCACGCCATTGAGCGGCCGCCGGCTGCGGTTGCGGCCAAGCCAGTCGATAAGGCCTTCCCACAGGCGCCCGTGCAGGCCGGCGGGCCAGTGCTTGCCAGGCTTGGCGGCACCGTCGGCGCGGGCGTCCTGGCCCAATTCCCCGTTTGCAGGGGCCTCCTCGTCTGCCGTTTCGATCTGGCTGATCAGCTCCCCAGGCGGGTCGATCAACACTGCCTCGCCGCCCATCCACCAATCGATGCCATAGGCCAGGTCCGGATCTGCCGGCGCGCGCACGCTGCCCGACTTGATCTCCCCCGTCAGCGAAAATCGCTGACCCGACCGGTTGATGAAGCTGGTCTTGCCCGAGTTCTGTTGTCCCAGAACCAGATACCAGGGCAGCGCGTACAGGGCATTGCGGCCGTCCAGATTGGCCCGCAAGGCAGCAAGACTCGCGTCGAGCGCACGCTCCTGCGCCTGGACGAACCGCAATGCCGGGTCCTCCTGGCGTTGCCCCGCCTGCTCGCGTTCGGTCTCCAGCCGACGGTTGCGTCGGCGCAACGCGGCCAGCCAAACGATCAGCGGCAACATCAGGACCGCGAGCATGGCCAGCAGTCTGGCCGGCGCCTCGTCCAGCGGACGGCGGCCGTTCCAGCTTAGTGAGGGGCCAAGCCACCAGATTCCGATCAACACGAACAGCACGCCCAACAGCACCAGCACCGGCATCGCACTCTTGAACTGGCGCAGCACCGGCCCGCCAAATCGCTTGAAATACGCCCAGATCCTCGACATCGCGTTTCCTTCTAAAACCCAGCTTTAACGTTGTGGTTCTTCCGCGCCCGATCGGGCCGGCACGTATTGGCTCAGTGAGCCGAACAGCTCCGGCTCCCACTGGCTGGCAGGCGTGTCCTGCATGAGCCGTCCGACGCCCGCATACAGGTCTTGCGCCAGCCATGACAGCCCGCGCACGGCAAGCATCTCCGCCGCGATGACGCGGGCGTGCCCCCGCTGCCTCGGCGTGGCGTCCTCGCCCTGTAATTCCTGCAGGCGCCGCAAAACGGCTTCCACGCCATCGCTTGCAAGCTGTGCCGACAATTCCTCGCGCAAGACGCGGAACTCCAACGTGGCAGGCTGCGCGGCGATTTCCGCATCTGCGCCGCTCAGCCAACCCAGCGTCTCGGCGTCCACGAAAGGGCGGCCATCGTTGAACTGCAAGTCGACCAAAACCGGAATGCGGCGCACGAATCGCTCGGTCGACGAACGGATTGCCGACGCCACTTCCTTCATTTCCAACCGCCGCGCGATGCTGGCGGCCAGAAAGCTCCCGCGGATCCAATACGGCGACGCCACCACGCTTTTCTCGACACGCTGGAGCAGCGCCGGCGTGACCGTGTTGGCGGTCAGTGCCTCGCCATACCCGTGTGCAATGTCGTTGGGCACCGCCATCAGTTCCGTGCGCATCTCCTTTCGCACGGGCGGCGCCGCGTGCAGATGCGCCCACAGCGCAAAGCGGCGAAGCTGATAGCCGGCCGGATCGTAAGCATCTTGCTGATTGATGAAGTCGGCCACGTTCAACAAAGAGCGCCGGCTCTCGCGTTCGTCTCCCAGCTTCAACGCCTCGCCGGGCATGTTGAAGAAGGCCTCGCTGATGGCCTGGCCGCCTTGCTGCCCCAAGGCGGGCACGGCGGCGGCCGGCTCCGGATACCGGAGCTGCTCCACGCGTCGGGCGAATTGCGCTTCCAACCGCGTCAGCATGGCAACGTCCAGCTTTGCCGCCGCCGCCTGCGCTTGCAGCGCATCGAGCGCCTTGGAGGCAAACTCCTGGTGCTGCCGGGCGTCGTCCTGCGCTCGCAAGCCCCCCAACGCCGCGCCCAGCCGCTCGACCTGCAACGCGACGAACCGGCGCTTGACCAGAAATCCGGTCGGGCCGGGCTTGGGAAAGCCTGCCTCCCAATAGCGCTCGACCATGCCGGCCAGTACATGGACGGCCTCAGCCCAAGTTCGCCAGGAACCGGCCCGCAATCGGGCCGCGATCAGATGCCCTGCCACGCGAAAGTGCTTGCACTGCGACGCCAGATACTGGCGCGACGCCTCGTCGACATAGGACCAGTCCAGCCGCGGCTCGTGCAGGCCGCCCAGCTTGACCATCTCATGGTCGATGCCTTGGAACGTCTCATCTTCCTCATCGAAGCAGCCAGCCGGACTGGCGGCATCCAGCGGCGCAAGCAACGCTTCCAGGTCCAGCGCGGGGTAGTCGATCACCAATGACATGCCTCCCGTTGCTGCGCGATCAGCCCGGTCAACCCAGCCGCGTCAAACATCAGTCCGTGAACGACGGCGGAATCGCTCTCGACGCGCAGCCGGCCACCCGTGACAAACTGGCGCAGCAGGTCGATGGCCACGAGTCCCCGCCCGGCGTCGACCACGTTGCCCGGCTCGATTACCTGCCACGTCCGAGACGCCGACAATGGCCGTTCGTCGATGAACAGCCGAATGCGGATCTGGTTGCGATCTGCAGGTGCTGGCAGGAGCAGTTGAAGCCGCGAGATATTGGCGATGCAACTGAGGGCGAGATAGACGGAGTCGGCCGCGCCGTCAAGCGCTGGCGCCGAGATGAAGATCTGCGTCTGCCCGGGCGTGGCATCTTCCTGGCGAGAAACAAGAAACGTGTTGTCGCCCTCGCTTCGCTGCGCCTCGTTCTGGCGGATCAGGTCAACCAGGGCGGACGGGCGCGGCACGACGGATGTCGCTGCGGGAACGACTATGGAGGGCGAATCAACTGCCGGCATCGGCTCTGGCGGCGTGCCGGCGATGCGATCAAAGCACGCGAGGCGCTGCAGCCCTGACACGATCGCCGTGCAATCGCTCGTGGAAGGAATGGGCGGCGTCTCCGCATGGCAAGTCGCTGCCGCCAGCATCAGAAGGCAAAAGGTGTTCGGAGATTTCATCGGGAAGAGTCCTCGCGGTCCAGGTTCCAGGCCTGGCATCGGCGTGCCAGCGTGCGCTTGGGAATGCCCAGGCTCTGCGCCGCCCGGCTGCGCGAACCTTGCAGTGATTGCAGGCGTGCGGTGACGAGCAGGCGTTCGAAGGTATGAACCGCATGCGGCAAGTTGTCGGTGTGAAGCAGTCCATGCAGATGGCGATGCACCTGATCGGCGCACTCGAGGGCGTTGCCGCCAGCCTCCGGTTGATGCAGGTGCTGCAGGCCGATCGCCGCGCCGGCGCCGGCCCGCTCGGCGGCAACCAGCAACATGCTGCGCAGTTCTCGCACATTGCCGGGAAAGGGATGGCCCTCCAGGAACGCCAGCGCGCGTGCCTCCAGCTCCTGCACATGGGTGCGTTGCTCGCGGTTGTGCCTGAGGATCATGTGCGACGCCAGCGCGGCAATGTCGCCTGGCCGGTCGCGCAGCGCGGGCAGGTGAAGCGTCTGCTGGCGAATCCGAAAATAAAGGTCCTCGCGGAATCGTCCCTCCTGGATCAACTGCGCCAGGGGCTGATGCGTCGCGCAGATAAGCCGAAAGTCCGAGGCGTGCTCCCGATCGCCTCCAAGGGGCCGATACTTCTTTTCGTTGAGCAACCGTAGCAAGGCGGCCTGCAGGGCCAGCGGCATGTCGCCGATCTCATCCAGGAACAGCGTCCCGCCATCGGCCTGCGCCACCAACCCTGCGCGCGCGTGCGTCGCGCCGGTGAAGGCCCCGCGCACATTGCCGAACAGCTCGGCCTCGATCAGGTCCTTGGGAATCGCGGCGCAATTCACCGGCACGAACTTTCCTCCGCGCGGTGACGCCTGATGGATCAACCAGGCGGCGTGGTCCTTGCCCGTTCCCGTTTCACCCGTCAACAGCACGGCGAGCGTGGAGTCGGCAAAGCGCAGGATGTCCTCCCGAACCTGCCTGGCCGCAGGGCTGACGCCGATGAATTCCGCCGCCAGCAAGCGCGCCGTGCGAACGCCGCGGCGCTCCTCCTGCGGCTGGCGCAAGCTGTTCTGGTAGCGCGCGTTTTCGGACGCGCTCATCTGCGCACACAGGCGCGCCGCCAGAAGCTCATGGGTCTGCAGCAACAATTGCCACACCGGATCGGCACGCCAGGTCTGCAGGCGGCGCGCATCGCCAGCCAATACCAGCACGGAGGCGACATGCTGGCGACTGTCGCGCTGCGGCAGCGCAAGCAGCGCGCTTTGCGGTCCCAAGCACTGCGTCAGGCGTTCAAATCCGGCGCCCACCGCGACCAGCGCCGACAGGCGCTCCACAAAACATGGCTGGCCCGCCGTCAGGCTATAGACGACCGGATCGTCCAGCGCCTCCAGGTCTATCGCCGGAAACGGTTCTGTTTCCGGGGGGACGCTGGCGAGTGGCAGCAACTGATCTCCCGCCGCATCGCGCACGTACACACAGGCGGCGCGCAAACTTGCGAATCGGGTGAGAGCGGACAGGAAAACAACCGCCAGCGCCCGCGGATTGGGGGCCATGGCCAGATTCCTGGCGATCTCGGCCACGTCATGCGCGTTCATCGCCGCGCCTCAGTCCAGACTGGCCGTGAAAGCGCTGCATTGCCACTGCAATCTCGCGTTGCCAAACGGCGCGCCGGTCGCCAGGCGCTGCAAGACCGCCAGGGACAACGGCGGGAGCAGTTCGCCGTCAATGCTCGCGTCCAGCAATCGGGCGCCGTTCGCGTGGCGGTTGCAGCGCCGCCGCAACTCAGCCCGTGCCTCTATATCGATGTCCAGCACGGCGTCATAGCGCGTGCGGAATTGGGCTTGAAGCCGCGCCAACCGTGCATCGATAATCTCGCCCAGCACGGCTTCGTCCAGGTAGCGGTAGGGAACGACCTGCATGCGGGCAAGCAGCGCGGGCTTGAAAAACGCCAACAGCCGCTGGCGCAGCGCTTCGTCCGTCAAATCCGCCAGCTCACCGCCCTGCTCGTCGAAGCCTAGATTCGACGTCAGGATGAATAGCACGTTCCTGCAGTCGATCTGTCGCCCTTCCCCATCGGCTAGCTCGCCCTTGTCGAAAGCCTGGTAGAAAATGTTCAGCACTTCGGGATGGGCCTTCTCCACCTCGTCCAACAGCACCACGGCGTACGGTTGCCGGCGGATGGCTTCGGTCAGCACACCGCCTTCACCGTAGCCGACATAGCCCGGCGGTGCGCCCAGCAGGCGGGACACGGTGTGCTTTTCCTGAAATTCGGACATGTTGATGACGGTGAGGAAATGCTTGCCGCCGAACAGCACCTCGGCCAGCACGAGCGCCGTCTCGGTCTTGCCGACACCGCTGGGACCGGCAAGCAGAAACGCGCCCAGCGGGGTGCCGGGTCGTCGCAGATCCGCCATCGCGGTGAGCAAGTGCCTGTGCACGCGGTCTATCGCCGCTTCCTGGCCCTTGACGCGCTCGCGAAGCAACATCGGCAGTTGCGCCAGACGTTCCGTCTGGCTGCTGTCCAGAGTCGTCACCGGAATTCCGGTCCAGTCCGCAATGACTTGCGCGATCTGCTCCCGGCCAACATCCGCATGCAACAGCGCGCCGCCGCGCTGCAATTCGGCCAGCTCGGCGACCGCCGAGGCGAGGTCCGCATCCTCTTGGACCGACGCGCTTTCGCCTTGGCCGCTTCTCAAGGCCAGAATATCGTCGACCAGTTGCCTTTGGCTTGCCCAGGACGCCTGAACGTGTCCGGCCCGCCGCTGCACGTCGCCTGACATTTCCTCCAAGGCCGCCAATCGTGCAGGATTGGCTTTTTTCCCTGCCCGCGCGTCGCGTCGCAGCAAGGCTGACTCCGCCTCGATCTGAGTCTGCTCCTGCATCAGATTTGCCAGTTTGCGAGGTGGCTCGGCCAACGCGGTGGCCACGCGAGCGCAGGCCGTGTCCAGGACGTCGATTGCCTTGTCAGGCAATTGACGTCCCGACAGATAGCGCGCCGACAATGCGACTGCTGCCTGCAGGGCGTCATCGCCGATATAGACGCCGTGCGCCTCCTCATAGGTCTGGCGCAGGCCGCGCAGGATGTGAACGGCGCTTTCGGCGCTGGGTTCGTTTACCTTGACCAGTTGGAAGCGGCGCGCAAGGGCCGGGTCCCTCTCGAAGTATTTCTTATATTCCGACCACGTCGTGGCGGCGATGGTGCGCAGTTCGCCGCGCGCCAGCGCGGGCTTGAGGAGATTGGCTGCATCACCACTTCCTGCTGCATTACCGGCGCCGATCAGCGTGTGCGCTTCGTCGATGAACAGAATGACCGGCCGCGCCGACGACCTGACTTCGTCGATGACCGCCTTCAGCCGCTTTTCGAATTCACCCTTGACGGACGCACCGGCCTGCAGCGCGCCCAAGTCCAACACCCAGATCGCAACCTGATGCAGCGCTTCGGGGACGCGCCCCTCGGCGATGCGTAGCGCCAGCCCCTCGACGACGGCACTTTTGCCGACCCCGGCGTCTCCCACCACGATGGGATTGTTTTTCCGGCGGCGCGACAGAATGTCGATCACCAGATCGATCTCCGCGTCGCGGCAAAGCACCGGATCTATGCGTCCCTCGCGCGCCTGAGCAGTGAGGTCATGGCCGAACCGGCCCAGCGCGCTGTCGTCACTGTGTGGGGCGGGCAGCGATGCCGCCGCTCCGACCTGGGCGGGTGTTTCCGACGAATCCGCCAGCACTACGCCGAAATTCTTGCGCAGCGCTTCGCGGTTGACGCTCTCGAAATACGAGACCGCCGCCAGGGGTAGATACCGCGGCGCATTGAGCAGGGCCGCAAGGAGCAGGCTGCCTCCCCGAATCTCCGTCTGCCCCAACTCCAACGATCCGAGCAGCCAGGCTTCCTGAAGCAACTCGATCAGCAGCGGAGAAAAGGTTGGGTATTGCTCCGTGCTCTCGGCCTGATACGACGCGCGCCCGGACATGACGGCCCGCGCCCCATCCACGTCCAGCGCGACGTGCCGCAATAACAACCTGACGTCGCCCAGCGGCTGGTCCAGGAGCTTGGACATCACCAGTGCAACAGTGACCTCGGCGCCTCGCTGGCTGATGCACAAGCTGGCGGCTTCTTCCAGAGCCTGACGGCAGGCAGGGTTCAAGCGCTGAATAACTGCGGGCAAATCAATTCTGATCATGGATCGCACTCGGCCGACACGATGTCGTTATTTATCTTCAAGGCCCAAACACGCTCCGCAAATGCAGCAATTAATAACGGAGATTATCTGAAACCCACAAAAATACGCGGCAAGAATATGCGATGAACAACAAATTAAACAAGCATTTATTTTTCGAATTCTTATTATTCTGCGAACTCGATAACCCCCTTAGGATCACCGAAATCAGTATTTCAAAAACCAAACTGATTAATTACAAAACACCAACCGTCACCGCCCGGTTTAATCAGGGCCTTCCAAATCCGTTGCTTCCGCGTTAATAACCAGGAACTTTCATGGCTACAAAATCGGCTTCCGTCGCCCCACAAGAACGTATCAACATCAAATACGTGCCCGCGACGGGTGATCAGCAGACAGAAATGGAATTGCCCCTCAAGCTGCTCGTCACGGGCGATTTCAAGGGACACGGGGAAGAAGCCGCGCTGGAAGACCGCCCGCTGGTCCGCGTCGACAAGGACAACTTCGACGAGGTGATGGCGGGCGCCGGACTGCAACTGGCCATGCAGGTGCCCACTCGACTCGGCGATGGCCAAGAGGACGACACCCTTAGCGTGGGCCTGCAATTCAAGGCCATCCAGGATTTCGCGCCGGATGCCATCGCCCGGCAGGTGCCTGAACTGAACAAGCTGCTGGAGCTCAGAGAGGCGCTCGTGGCGCTCAAGGGGCCACTGGGCAACGTGCCCGCGTTCCGCAAGCAATTGCAATCGCTCCTGGCCGACGACAAGGCGCGCAGCGCATTGGCCAAGGAACTGGACCTCGTGCTGGACACGTCCGCATCCTGATCCCCCACCCATCACCTACTGCCCACAGGTTTACAAGGACAAGCGCATGAAGGCTCAAGCCAGCGTTGCACCGGAAACGAAACAAAGCCAGGGACTGCTCGAGCAGATCATGGCGCAGACCCGAATCGAACCCACGCACGAGGGTTATGCCGTCGCTGAACGGGGGGTCGCGGCATTCATCGGCGAAATTCTAAAAAGCGATGAACGCGAGCAGCAGGTAAATAAACAGCTCGTCGACCAGATGATTGCCGAAATCGATCGAAAGATCGGTCATCAAATGGATGCGATTCTGCATCACAAGCCGCTGCAGGAACTCGAATCCGCCTGGCGTGGACTCAAACTGCTGGTGGACAGGACGGATTTTCGGGAAAACATCAAGATCGAAATCCTGCACGTCACCAAGGACGAATTGCTCGACGATTTTGAAGGCTGCGGCGACATCACGCGCAGTGGTTTGTATAAGCACGTGTATACCGCCGAATATGGGCAGTTCGGCGGCGAGCCGATTGCCAGCATTGTGGGCAACTACACGTTTGGCCCCTCGGCGCCCGACATCAAGCTGCTTAGCTATGTCGCCTCGGTTGGCGCAATGGCCCACGCGCCGTTCCTCGCCGCGGCCGGCGCCGAGTTCCTGAACCTCAAGAGTTTCCAGGATCTGCCCAATCTGAAGGAAGTGAAGGACATTTTCGAAGGTCCGCGCTTTGCGAAATGGCGCGGCCTGCGCGAATCCGAAGACGCCCGCTATCTTGGACTGACCATGCCGCGCTTCTTGCTGCGCCAGCCCTACGATCCCCTTGAAAACCCCACCCGCAGCTTCGTGTACCGCGAGACGATCGCAGGCGACCATGACAACTATCTGTGGGGCAACACGTCCTACCTGCTCGCCAGCCGCATCACCGAGAGCTTTGCCAAGTATCGCTGGTGCCCGAACATCATCGGACCGCAATCCGGCGGCGCGGTCGACGACCTGCCGGTGCACCTTTACGAATCCCTGGGACAACTGCAAGCCAAGATTCCCACTGAAGTGCTGGTGTCCGACCGCAAGGAATTCGAGTTGGCCGAAGAGGGTTTCATCCCCCTGACGATGCGCAAGGACAGCGACAACGCCGCCTTCTTCTCCGCCAACTCGGTGCAAAAGCCCAAACGCTTCCAAAAGACGCCCGAAGGCCAGGACGCACAGACCAACTACAAGCTGGGCACGCAACTGCCCTACATGTTCATCATCAACCGCCTGGCGCACTACATCAAGGTCCTTCAGCGCGAGCAGATCGGCAGCTGGAAGGAGCGGCAAGATCTGGAACGTGAGCTCAATGGCTGGCTCAAGCAGTACATCGCGGACCAGGAAAGCCCGTCTTCCGATGTGCGCAGCCGCCGTCCGCTGCGCGCAGCCAAAGTCCAGGTGCAGGACGTTGCCGGCAACCCGGGCTGGTACCAGGTTTCGCTGGCCGTGCGCCCGCATTTCAAGTACATGGGCGCCAACTTCGAGTTGTCGCTCGTGGGCCGCCTGGACAAGGAATAACGCGGCATGCCCAGAACATCCGGGCAGGCGAGCCTGTTCGAGCGGCTGACTCCGGACGCGCCGCCGCGGCGCGTCCGGTCACGCCAGGATGCCGCAGCGGCGCGCATCCTGGCGATCAAGCGTCATCTCGAGCTGATCCTCAACAGCCGTCAGGGGTGTTCGCTGAGCACGCCCGGCCTGGGTCTGCGCGACTTCAATGACGCCGCCATCGGCAGCGCCGACCTGCTGCTGCGCGTCAGCCAGGACATCCGCCAGTCGGTGGCCAAGTTCGAACCTCGGGTCCGCGTGCTGGCGGTTCGCGCCCGCCCCGATGCCTCGCGTCCGCTTGACCTGACTTTCCGGCTGGACTGCCTGGTTCCCCTTGCCAACGCCGCCGAACAGGTCGAGATCGACCTCATCATCCACCGCCCGGATCGACTCGCGCGAATCGTATAGCCATCGCCCAAGGAGGCGCATCGAACATGCCGTTGCGGGGAAAATTCCGCGAAGAAATGGATTACCTGCGCAGGCTCGGCCGCGAGTTTGCACGCGACAATCCGCAGCTATCGCAGTTTCTGGGCGACGAAGCGGCCGACCCCGATGTGGAGCGGCTGCTGGAAGGTTTTGCGTTCCTGACGGCCAAGCTAAGGCTCAAGATCGAAGACGACCTTCCCGAGCTGACCCATTCGCTCCTGCAACTCTTGTGGCCGAATTACCTGCGCCCCCTACCCAGCGTGACCATCATGCGGTTCGACCCGGTAGATCGCGCCATCACGACGCGGCAGGTTATACCAAAGGGTACGCAGATCCTGTCTCACCCCGTCGAGGGAATCCGTTGCGAGTTTCGAACCTGCGCGGACGTCACGATCTATCCGCTACGTATCCAGGAAGTCAGCGATGCGCACTCGCGCGAGAAGTCCATCATGCGTGTGGACCTTGCACCGATGGCGGGAAATTCGCTGGACAGCTTCGACTGCGATCAGCTCGACTTTCACCTGAGCGGTGACGACACCACAGCACTGACGCTGTACTTGTGGCTATCCCGGTACTTGAGCGAGATACGGGTGGAATGCGGGGGACAATCGCGCCAGCTGTCGCCGCGCCAGGTGAGCTTTCCCGGATTCTCTCCCGAAGAAGCGTTGCTTCCCTATCCGAAGAACGTGTTCGACGGCTATCGGATCCTCCAGGAATACTTCATCTTCCCCCGCCGCTTTCAGTTCTTCAGCCTGACGGCCTTACGTTCACTCTGGCCGGCGGACAGCCACGGCAACGTCCGCGTGGAGTTCCATTTCTCGCGCCCCATGCCCGCCGACATCCGGCTGCGCAACAACGACCTGATGCTGTACTGCACGCCTGCAGTGAATCTGTTCGAGCACGATGCAGAGCCCATCAATCTGAATGGCCGTCAGGCAGCGCAACGGATTCTGCCGGGGGGACAACGCCAGGACGCTTACGAAATCTTCAGCATCGACAAGGTGAGCGGCTGGCACCGCAAGGCGGATGGCCAGCGCGGAGAATTCCTGCGTACCTTCCATCCGTTTGAATCACTGCAGCACGAGATCGAACATTCGCAGGGCCGGTCGGCCCTCTACTACCGAACGCGGATCGAGAAGGAATTGGCCGGCGACGGCGTGCGGCATCGGGTTTCGTTCATCCGCAGCGACGAGACCCATTACATCGATGAGGATGAAACCGTTTCGCTTGCGCTGACCTGCACCAACAAGGACCTGCCCCTATCCCTCGCGGCTGGTGACATCTGCCTGCAAACGCAAACCACGCCAACGTTCGCACGCTATGGCAACGTCACAAGGCCCACGCCGTCATATCGGCCGGTCCTGGACGGCGAACTGCAATGGACGCTGATTTCCAACCTGTCGCTCAATTACCTGTCTTTGCTGTCGACAGAGCCGCTGAAGGCGGTACTTCGCGGCTACGACTTCGCGGCGCTGCATGACATTCAGCGCGCCCGCGCCACGCGAAAGCGGCTGGACGGCATCGAAGGCGCGGTCACCACACCGACGGACCTGCTGATGAAGGGCCTTCCCATCCGCGGCCTCAAGACAAGCATCCGGCTGGATCCGCAGGCCTTCCTGTGCGAAGGCGACCTGTACCTGTTCGGCACGGTGCTCAGTCACTTCCTCGCCTTGTACGCGAGCATCAATTCCTTTCACCTGCTGGAAGCCACCAACACCGGCAACAACGAGCGCTACGAATGGCCCCTGCAGACCGGCAAACAACCGCTGATCTAGCTGACCATCTGCTGGCTGACGCGAAGAACTTTGATTTCTTCCGCCTGCTCGAGCAGTTGCACGGCTTGCACGGCGACAACCTGGAAGCCCCCGACAGCGCGGCGCCGGAGCGCCAGCGTGTGCGCCTTGGCAGCTCCGCAGGACTGGGATTTCCGGCGTCCGACGTCGAGTTGGCCGAACGCATGCCCGCGTCCGCCAGCAGCGACTACCGCGTGCAAGCCACTTTTTTCGGCCTGCAGGGACCGGATTCCCCCCTGCCCGGCTTTTATCTGGATCGGCTCGCTTACGAATACGGCCAAGGCATTGGCATCCGTCCGGCATTTCTGGACTTCTTCCATCACCGGCTGCTGACGCTGCTGCATCAGGCCTGGCGCAAGTATCGCTATTACGTGCGTTTCCAACGGGAGGCGCAGGATCGGTTCTCGCGCTACGTTTTCGCCATGGTGGGATTGGGCGACTCCGAGCTGCGCGGCGTGACCCCCATCGCCTGGAGCCGCCTGCTGAGTTATGCGGGCGCGATTGCGGGGCGTAGCCGTTCAGCGCAGGTGGTCGCGGGCATCATTGCGCACTGTTTCGACCTCAAGACGGTGCGCCTGCGGGAGTTCGAGCCGCGATACATGCACATCAACCCTGGCCAACGGCTAACGCTGGGAAGGCGCAACGGAACGTTGGGCGATTCCTTTGTGATCGGCGATCGTGTACGTACACGCTATAGCAAGTTCACCATCGTCATTTCCGACCTTGATCAAAGACGTTTTCGCGAGTTCCTGCCCAGCGGCGAGGATTTCGAACGCCTGCGCAAACTGATCGACTTCCTGCTGCGCGACCCGGCCGCTTATGACCTGGAACTCGGGTTGCGGCAGGAAGAGGTCCCGCCCTTCAACCTGGGACGCGCCAGCGGCGCGCATCTGGGTTGGACCAGCTTCGTGGCGCATACGGTCGTGCGCCGCGCCTCCCACGTCAGAATCAAGGCGCGCTTATGACAACCTCCCTCTCCGAGCGCGGCATCGTGCTCGTCGTCGCCAATCCCCAGGCGCTGCAGCATGGCAGCACGCCACGGCATCGATTTGACTTGAACGGCGGCACCATAGGCAGCCACGGCGCAAGCTGGACCTTGGTGGACAAGGCGGGACGCGTGCTTGCGTTGCACTGCGAGATCCGCCACAGCGACGACGCATTCTGCGTGATAGACCGATCAGGATTCACTCGTGTCAACGATGCGCGCGACCCCTTGGGCGTGATGGTGGGCGCGCGCCTGAGCGACGCCGACGTCCTGCACATTGGGCCGTACAGGGTTACGGTGCACCTGGACGACGCGCTGCATGCGATGCCGGATGCTTCGCGCCATCTCGCCCAGTATGACGTGAGCGAGATCCTCAATGCGCATCGCGCCGCAATGGACGATTTGCCGGCCGACCGCTATCCGTTCGATCAGGCCCGCGGCACACACGGCGCGGATGCTGCCTTCCAGGCTTTGGCTGCCGCCCGCGATTCCCGCACCGACCTTGACCCGCTGCGCGCCCTGGACGCCGCGGAACAACCTTCGTTCGCCCCGCCCTCGCCACTGGATGCCGGCAATGCGCGGGGCGCAGCGCTTGCGCCCACCCAGCCGGACCTGGCCTCCACCCGTTACGTTGCGGTCGCCGGCTCGCCCAAGATCACTTCTGGAGACTTCAGCATGTCGCAGTCACGCGAACCCATTCTTACCGACCCCGGCAGGACGGCCCCGGCGGCCCCCTCCTTTGGCGATTCTGCGCAGGCGGCGTTGGCGCTGCTTCAGGGCATGGACGTGGCGCTCGATGACATGGACGCGCAGGCGGGCCGTGCACTGCTGGTCGAAGCCGGGCAGGCGCTCGGCGCGGCCATTCGAGGCATTGCTGCGCTGTACGACGCCACGGAGCCTCAGGAGTCGCGATTGGCGATGAACACGCTGACGCTGCAGCCCATCGAGGACAATCCGCTGCGCCTGGGCCAAGGCTATCCGGACACCGTGCGCGCCCTGTTCTCCCGAGAGCGCAGCGTCGTGCATCTGTCGCCCAAGGCCGCGGTCGAAGAGACGATGACGCAGTTCAAGGGGCATCAGGCCGCCATTATCAAGGGAATCGAAGCGGGGCTCGATGCCCTGCTGCAAGCGTTTTCTCCCGAGGTGCTGGTGAAACGCTTCTGCCGCTATGGAAATGAAGATTCCGCCCAGGCGGGCTCGAACGACTGGGCATGGCGAATGTACACGCATTACTACGAAGAACTCCGCTCGGCACGCCAGCGCGGTTTCGAGAAACTCTTCTGGGAAGTTTTCGCGCAGTCTTACGAACGCGCCGTGCGTGCGGAGGCCCAATGAAACGTCCGATCCTGGCCGGGCTTGCAGTCAGCATGCTCGTCGGGTGCGGCACGGTGGGCGAGGTCCTGACCAAGACAGGGCAGATCCTGATGGACCCGTCGATACCAGTGGGCGCCCCGGACGATCAGCCCAGCCTGATCGGTCTGAGCCTGTACGCCGCCGACGACGTCAATCCAAATCCCGAGAGCGCCCACGTGCCGCAGCCTGCGGATTTGTCCGGCACCGCCCAGCCGGGAGGCGATGCGAGCGGCGATGCCTTCGAAATCAGCTTGCGATCGGGCAACCGGCACGATTTGATTGGCGAATTGCGGGCGCTGCTCGACGAACTCGAGGACACAGCGGCGTCGCCGCAATCGATGAGCCGTGTCGATCGCGGCTCATCCCGCGTCTCCCAAGCCCGTGTCGTCGTGGCTCTATCGCCGCTTCCCGCCAGGCTTGATGTATCGCCCCACTACCTGTCCAACCGCGGATTCGGCGCCCCAGCCGCGGCCGCCAGCCAGCACCTGACAAGCGCCCCCTCCCCCCTCGCGCTCGTGGATGAGGACATTGCCGATCCGCAGGCGCATGTGCCGGCGCGCGGTCTTGGGCAGTACAGCCAAGGGCTGGATTTCGCCGCTCTCCCGCCCGCCGCTCCATCGCGCAGCCTGGCCACGCCCATTGCGTTCAAGGTATTGCAACTCAAGGACGATTCGCTGTTGTTGAACGCAGACCCGCTGCTGTTGGCCAAGAACCTGGAAAAAGCGCTGGGGACCACCTTCGTGACGCAAGACGACTACGTTCTTCAGCCCGGGCAGTTCAAATACATCGACTTCGCGCGCATCCGCCCGGACACACGATATGTCGCCATCGTGGCCGACTTCCACGCGCAGAACGGTGCTGTGTGGAAGCAGGCGTTCCGTCTGGAGCCAAAGGGACGCCGATATGCCCTGCTGCTGACGCTGAGCGGCACGCGCGTCGCCATCACCGACGAAAGCCATCGTCCCTTGCAATCGAGTTCCAATCCATGACATCACGCAATCCCGTTATCTGGAGCGAGGGGCTTTTCGTCAAGCCTCAGCATTTTCAACAGCAGGCGCGCGCCGCCGAGCACCACGCCAATCAGCGCATCAGCGGGGTCAGCGAAAACCTGTATGGGTTCAGTGAACTGGAGTTGAACCAGGAATACCTGAGCTTTGGAAAGATTGCGATTGTGCGCGCGCGCGGCGTCATGCCCGACGGAAGCGTATTCGACATCCCCAACGATCAGCCTCCTCCGGTGCCGCTGCCCATCACCGACGCCTCGGCCGTAAACCAGACCGTGTACCTGACGTTGCCGCTGCGTTCCGATGGCGTGCTGGAGGTGCAATGGCCCGAGACCTACGCCAATGCCCGTTACGTGACGCGCAGCGAAGAGGTGCGTGACACGCACAGCCAGGAGGGCGATTACGTGCCGATGAACCTGGCAGCCTTGAATCTGCAACTTGCGCTGGAACGCGACGACCGCAGCGCGTTTACAGGCATTGCCTTATGCCGCCTGCTCGATCGCCGTCCGGATGGCAGCCTGCTGCTGGACGAGTCGTTCTACCCCACGGGAATCTCGCTGAATGCGATTCCTCCGCTCAAGCGCTATCTCGGGGAGATCGCCGGTCTCATGCGCGAGCGCGCCAAGAACATCGCCGAACGCATCGGCTCTCCCGGCCAGGCCGGCGTCGCCGATGTGACCGATTTCAACCTGCTGCAGGTCCTCAATCGCCTGCATCCGTTGTTCCTGCATCTTTCCCGATTGCGCCGCGTCCATCCGGAGCAGCTGTACGTCGCTTTCAGCCAGGCTTGCGGCGAACTGGTCACCTTCACCGACGAGGGCCGAATCCCTCAGGAGTACCCTGCCTATCAGCACGACGATCCCCGCGCGTCATTCCGGGTGCTGGAAGACACGTTGCGGCGTGCGCTGAGCACGGTGCTTCAACCCCGTGCGGTTTCGCTGCCCATCGAACGTCAGCAATACGGCGTGCTGACCTGCGCCGTGCACGACCGGCGCCTGTATTCGGAAGCCGACTTCATCCTGGCGGTGCGCGCGCGCATGCCGCTGGACACGTTGCGGCAGCAATTCGTGCAGCAGGCCAAGGTGACGTCGATGGAGAGGCTGGGCGAACTGGTCAGCCTGCAGCTCCCGGGCATTCCGTTATTGCCTTTGCCCGTCGCGCCGCGCCACCTGCCCTTTCATGCGGGATTTACCTACTTTCAGTTTGATCGAAGCCACCCAAGCTGGCAGATGATGCGAGAGACGGCGGGGTTTGGTTTCCACATTGCCGGGGATTATCCGGAAATGGAATTGCAGTTCTGGGCGATCAGGAGCCAATGACATGAGCACAATCCAGAATATAAATGCCGAGCCGGAGGGATTTTTTCGAACAAGTCCCGTCGCGGCGATCGAGCAGAAAGGTCTGATCGCATTCGACACCATTGAAAATATCGATCGCGACCCCGATCTGAATTTCCAACTGCGGGGGCATGGCTATAACCCCTTGGTCGACGGCGCACTACCATTATTCGCGCTGGTCATCCGCCTACGCAAACTGGCGACTTATGAAGGCGTGGAGCAGCTTTATGGCGCCGTACGCGACCAGATCGCAGCGCTGGATGAGGAAATCCGCCAGCACGATTACGACAGCGCCACGCAACTGGCCTATCGGTATGCCTTGTGCAGTTTCATCGACGAAGCGGTCATGGGCACGCCCTGGGGCGCGCATTCACGGTGGGCCGAACGGTCACTGCTCAGCGTGAATCACAACGAAACCTGGGGCGGTGAAAAGTTCTTCACGGTCCTGTCGCGCATGATGATGGACCGCACCAAATACCGCGATGTCCTGGAGTTCAAGTACCTGTGCCTGTGCCTCGGCTTCAAAGGCAAATACGGCATGCAACATAATCAGAACGAAGCGCTTCAGGGGATTATTTCCAAATTGCATCGCGAGCTCCGTGCAATGCGTGGCGAGACGCCCGAAGTGCTTACCGATGCGCAAGAGAATATCGTTTCTAGCCGCTATCGCGTTGGCCGGCTTTGGCCCTGGTGGACGCCGTGGGTGAGCGCGGTGGTGGTATTGACGGTCATTTACGGCGCATTCGCCGTAAGCCTGCACGGGACCAGCGATCTGGTGCTGCAAGCGTTGGACGAAATCCTGAAGAAGTAATGCGTGGTCGGGCAGAACGCCGGAAAAAACACTATCCTTCTGCCTCGCCTTCCATTTTTCCGCCCGCCCGGGCGTCCGCGGCGCGCAGCGTGTGCGCGTTTTCCGGACCCGCGGCCGTACCGATCTTGAGCCTGCCCCCTCCTTCTCCCCCGTTTATCGTCCTGGACGCCTGCGTCCTCATGTCTGGCATCCTGCGCCGGCTGTTGCTGCGGCTGGCCGAGGCCGGTGTGTTTCAGCCCGTGTGGACCGAGCGCATTGGCGAGGAATGGCGCCGCAACGCCTGCCGGATCTGGGATATTCCGCCCGAGGTGATGGCCGATTTCTGGGCGGACATGAACGCGCGGTTTCCGGCGGCCCTGGAATCCGACACGCAGGTCTATGAGGCGTCGCTGCGCTATAGCGACCCCAAGGATTTCCATGTGATCGCGGCCGGGCTGGCGCGGCGCGCGCGCTGCGGGCTGCCGCAGACGCCGACCGTCCAGGTGCTGACGTGGAATCTGAAGGACTTCAACCGTTCCGAGCTGCGCCGCCAGGGTCTGGACGTCTATAACCCGGACCGGATGCTGGTGCAGTGGTGGCACGCGGGGTCCGAAAACATGCAGGATGCGATCGCGCAGATTCCGGCGGACTATGTCGCGCTGGGCCGCGACCCGGAGCCGTTGACGGCAACCCTGCACCGGGAACGCCTTTACGGCCTGAAGAACCTGGTGGCCCGACAATAAAAAAAAAGGGTCTGGCCGGCTTCTGCCGAACCAGACCCGGAGCCAACCGGATCCAAAAAGTCAGTCGACCTCGACGAAGGCTTCTTCGCGCTTCTTGCGCAGCGCGGGCAATGCCACCAGCACCAGCAGGATCGCGGCAAGCGCGAGCAGCGTGGCCGACAGCGGGCGCGTGACAAAGGTGGAGAACTCGCCACGCGACAGGAGCAGTGCCCGGCGGAAGTTTTCTTCCATCATGGGCCCCAGCACCAGGCCAAGCAGCAGCGGCGCGCCTTCACACCCCAGCTTGCTCCACACGTAGCCGATGATGCCGAAGATGGCGAACATGAAGATGTCGAAGGCGTTGTAATTCAATGAATACACCCCGATCGTGCAGAAGACCAGGATCGCGGGAAACAGCATGCGATACGGCACGCGCAGCAGCTTGACCCAGATGCCGATCAGCGGCAGGTTCAGCACCACGAGCATCAGGTTGCCGATCCACATCGAGGCGATCAGCCCCCAGAACAGCTCGGGGTGGCTGGACATGACCTGCGGACCGGGCTGGATGTTGTGGATGGTCATCGCGCCGACCATCAGCGCCATCACGGCGTTGCCCGGGATGCCCAGGGTCAGCAGCGGGATGAACGAGGTCTGCGCGCCGGCGTTATTGGCCGATTCGGGACCGGCCAGACCGGCCGGGTGGCCCTTGCCGAAGCGTTCCGGCTCTTTCGAGAGCTTCTTTTCCAGCGTGTAGGACGCGAACGCCGACAGCACCGAACCGCCGCCCGGCAGGATGCCCAGGGCCGAGCCCAGCGCCGTGCCGCGCACGATGGCCGGCGCGGCCTCGCGGAATTCCTGGCGGTTGGGATACAGAGATCCCACCTTGTCGGTGATCTCGACCCGGTTTTCCTTCAGTTCCAGGTTGCTCATGATTTCCGACAGGCCGAACACGCCCATGGCCACGATGGCGAAGTCGATGCCGTCCTGCAGTTCGGGAATGCTGAAGTCGTAGCGCGCAACGCCCGAGTTCACGTCGGTGCCGACCATGCCCAGCAGCAACCCGAGCAGGATCATGCAGATGGCCTTGGGCAGCGAGCCCGACGCCAGCACCACGGCGCCGATCAGGCCCAGGGCCATCAGCGAGAAGTACTCGGCAGGCCCGAACGCAAAGGCCACTTCGGCCAGCGGCGGCGCAAAGGCGGCGATCAGCACGGTGGCGACGCTGCCCGCAAAGAACGAGCCGATGGCTGCCAGCGATAGCGCGGCCCCAGCCCGCCCGTTTCGGGCCATCTGGTGCCCGTCCAGCACGGTCACCACCGCCGAGGTCTCGCCCGGCAAGTTCACCAGAATGGCCGTGGTCGAGCCGCCATACTGCGTGCCGTAGTAGATGCCGGCCAGCATGATGAGGCCCGCGGTGGGCGGCAGCACGTAGGTGATGGGCAGCAGCATGGCGATGGTCGGCACCGGTCCGAGTCCCGGCAGCACCCCCACCAGCGTGCCCAGCAGGCAGCCGATGAATGCGTAGGTCAGGTTTTCGGGGGTGAATGCCACCGAAAAGCCCAGCATCAGGTTTTGAAGCAGTTCCATGTCCGGTACCTCAGTTGGTCAGCACGCTGGGCCACAGCGGAAAGATGAGACCCAGCCCGCGAATGAACGCGAGGTAGGAGAACGCCACGAGGAACAGGCCGTTGGCGACGGCGACCTTCCAGTTGAATTCGTGGCTGGCAACGCTGCTGATCAGGACGAGCAGGAATACCGAGAGATACAGCCCGAGATAGCGCAGGGAAAAGCCGTACAGGAACACGGACCCGACGACGAGAAAGAGGATGCGAAAGTCATAGCGGCCGATGGTCGTGGTTTCGGCGCGGGGGGACAAGGCGCTCATCAGCACCGTCGCGCCCATCAGCGCCAGCACGATGCCGAGCCAGAACGGAAAGTAGCCGGGGCCCATGCGCGCCGCGGTTCCCATGGAATACGTGGTCGCCTGCAAGGCGAAGCCTCCTCCCACCACGATGAACATCACGCCAGACCAGAAATCCTGTCTGTTTCTTATCAATCTGCTTTCTCCCTAATTCGTCGCAGCCAGCAAAAGACAGCCTCAACTGCGAACGTTTCTCTTTCGACGAAGCCGCTTCAACGGGCGGCAACGACATGAACGCGGGATGGTAAATCGTGGAACGACATAATCCATATCGGTATCAACCATGACTTCCCGGGGGATATCCCTAGAACACGGAATGGACGCCGGGCGGTCGAGGGCCGGTATGAATATGGTGATGCAATCCAGGAACATCGCCCGAAAAGACCGTTTTTCGGGGAAGTTAGCCGGACGCCAAAAAGTTCCATGCAAAATTCAACGCCCGAAGTCCTGAAATATGCAGATGCATTTTTTCGGGGTCAGAGGTGCGCGTGGGGCCAAGTCAGTCGCACCTAGGCCGCAAACCTATTCGGCCCTTCAGCCGGTCAATTCGTGGGCCTCGCCCATGAAAAATCGCTCCCGCCAAAAGCTCGGTGGGAGCGACAGTTTTCTGACAGGAACTTGAAAGCAAAGGCGGTGTGTCGACGCCGCGCGGCGGATCAGTGGTCGTGGTTGCTGGCGGCGAATCCCGCCGCGTTCAGGATGTCGATCACTTCCTGGATATGGTCGGGGCCCCGCGTCTGGAGGACAAAATCCACCTCGACATTGCGCACCGGCAGCGACGTGAACGCGCGCTGGTGATGCACTTCCGTGATGTTGGCTTGCGCGTCGGCAATGAGCTTGGTGGCGTGGGCCAGCGCGCCCGGCAGGTCGCGCAGGTCGACGCGGATGCGCGCAAGGCGTCCGGCGCGGACCATGCCGCGCTCGATCAATTCGCCCAGCATCAGCGGATCGATATTGCCGCCGGTAAGCACCAGCCCGATGCGTTTGCCCTTGTAGCGGTCGCTGCCCTCTTCCTGCGCACGCAGCAAGGCGGCCAGGCCAGCGGCGCCGGCGCCTTCGACGACGGTCTTTTCAATTTCCAGCAGCACCACGATGGCATGCTCGATGTCCGCCTCGCTGACCAGCTCGATCCGGTCGACCAGCCGGCGCACGACGGGCAGCGTCAGATCGCCGGGTGATTTGACGGCGATGCCCTCGGCAATGGTGTACTGCCCCGGCGGCATGGTCGCGCCCTGGACGGCGGCGTACATGGCCGGAAAACGCTCGGTCTGCACGCCCACGATCTCGATGGCGGGGTTCACGGCCTTGGCGGCCGTGGAAATCCCGGAGATCAGCCCGCCGCCGCCGATGGCGATGACCAGGGTATCGAGCTCGGGCTGGTCTTCCAGCATTTCCAGCGCGACGGTCCCCTGCCCGGCCATGACGGCTTCGTCGTCATAGGGGTGGATCATGATGAGGCCGCGCTCCTGGGCCAGTTCGTAGCCGCGCGCCTTGGCGTCATCGAAGGTGTCGCCCGCCAGGACGACTTCGGCGCCGAAGCGCCGCGTATTGGCGACCTTCACCGTCGGGGTGAACCGCGGCATCACGATCACCGCCGGCACCCCCATGCGCTGCGCATGGTAGGCCACGCCCTGGGCGTGATTGCCCGCCGAGACCGCGATCACGCCCTTGGCGCGCTCGGCGTCCGACAGCGTGAGCATGCGGTTCAGCGCGCCGCGCTCCTTGAAGGACGCGGTGAACTGCAGATTCTCGAACTTCAGCCAGATCTCGGCGCCGAAGATGTCGGACAGCGTGCGGGACAGGGTGAACGGGGTCTTGAGCACCTGCCCGCGCAGGTTCTCGCGGGCGGCCTGGATGGATGCGATATCGATCACGATGGAAATCCTGTTAACGCACAGGCAGGAAGTTGAAGAGCAACAGACCCTGGGCGTAGTTGATGCCGATGCGCCGGGAGTTTTCGCCGAGCAGGTTGGCGATCAGGTCCAGCCGGCCGATGATGGCGCCGAACTCGCGCTCGAAGCTGAGATTCGTGGCGTTCGGGGAAATCTCATTGGCCAGCAGCAGCAGTTCGCCCTGGTTGTTGCGGCGCGTGGCCAGCAGCCAGGCCGCGGCCTCGACGTTCCGAGCGGCATTGTAGACCCGCTGGCCATCCAGGGCGTCGGTGGCGTACAGGCGTGTCTTGCCGTTGTGCGCGGCGATGATGGTGTCGGCCAGGCCGTAGATGAAGGCGCCGACCCGGTCGCCCGGATAGTTGGGATCCAGCGCAACCGCCAGGATCTGGATGTCGCGCAGACCGGCCAGGTCGCCAGGAGGCACGCGCACCTCAATGGAATGCTTGACGCGGTTAACCGCCGTGGCCAGGTCCGGCACGCCGGTCTTGCGCCACTCTCGGGGATTGCGGCGATACAGCTTGTCGAGCAGCGAGTACAGGCTGGTCAGGTTGTCTCGCACCTCCAGCGTGACGGTGCGGTTGAAGTCCGTCTGCGCGAACTGGTCCGCCGTCATGTCCTCGCCCTTGGGGCCGCGCTGACCCGGCCCGGGGGGAGTCATGCAGCCCGTCAACAGCGCAGCCAGCAGCGCCGTGGTGACTGCGGTTATAGGCCACGCCGTCATGCCTTGCTCATCCGTCTGCCCCCTTAAATCAAGCGTGAAGCGCGCCGCATCGGGGCGGCGCGTCTCTCGCGCAAGACTTTACAGGAAGGCGGGCGAACTGGGGAGCCGCGGACCGCCCCGCATGGCTGCCAGGGCGCAGGCAAAAAAAAACGGCGCCTTGCGGCGCCGTCTTTCAATCAGGAGGCTGCAGGCTTATTCAGCTTGCGGTTCCGATTGGGGAGCGGCTTCGGGAGCGGCAGCGGCTTGCTGCTGCTCGATGCCGCCGATCGCCTTGATGGACAGGCGCAGGCGGCCCTTGTCGTCGGCCTCGATGACCTTGACCCGGACTTGCTGGCCGACCTTCAGCACATCGTTGATGTTCGCGATGCGGTAGTTGGCGATTTCGGAGATGTGCAGCAGGCCGTCGCGGCCCGGCAGCACTTGCACGATGGCGCCGAAGTCCAGCAGACGCAGGACCGAGCCTTCGTAGATCTGGCCCACTTCGACGTCGGCGGTCAGCTCGACGATGCGGCGCTGGGCTTCCTTGGCCTGCGCTTCGTCGACGCTGGCGATCACGATCGTGCCGTCGTCGGAGATGTCGATCTGCGTGCCGGTTTCTTCGGTCAGCGCGCGGATGGTGGCGCCGCCCTTGCCGATCACGTCGCGGATCTTCTCGGGGTTGATCTTGATGGTCAGCATGCGCGGCGCGAAAGCCGACAGCTCGCCGCGCGAACCGTCCAGGGCTTCCTTCATCTTGCCGAGGATGTGCAGACGGCCTTCACGGGCCTGGTCCAGCGCAACCTGCATGATTTCCTTGGTGATGCCCTGGATCTTGATGTCCATCTGCAGTGCGGTGACGCCGTTTTCGGTGCCCGCAACCTTGAAGTCCATGTCGCCCAGGTGATCTTCGTCGCCCAGGATGTCCGTCAGCACGGCAAACTTGCCGCCGTCCAGGATCAGGCCCATGGCCACGCCGGCCACGTGATCCTTGATGGGCACACCAGCGTCCATCATGGCGAGCGAGCCGCCGCAGACCGAGGCCATCGACGAGGAGCCGTTGGATTCGGTGATTTCCGACACGAGGCGGATCGTGTACTGGAAGTCTTCGGGGGCCGGCAGCACCGGAACCAGCGAACGCTTGGCCAGACGGCCGTGGCCGATTTCGCGGCGCTTGGGCACACCGATGCGGCCGGTTTCGCCGGTGGCGAACGGAGGCATGTTGTAGTGCATCATGAAGCGGTCACGGTACTCGCCCATGAGCGCGTCGATGATCTGTTCGTCTTGCTTGGTGCCCAGCGTGGCCACGACCAGCGCCTGGGTTTCGCCACGGGTGAACAGCGCGCTGCCGTGCGCGCGGGGCAGCACGCCCAGACGCACGCTGATCGGACGCACGGTGCGGGTGTCGCGGCCGTCGATACGCGGTTCGCCGTTCAGGATCTGGCCGCGGACGATGGCCGATTCCAGCGAGAACATGATGTTGTCGACCGTGACGGCGTCGGGAGCCGATTCGCCCTTTTCGGCGGCGGCGGCGGCCAGCTTGGCCGAAACCTCGGCCGACACTTCACGCAGCTTGGCCGTGCGAGCCTGCTTTTCGCGGATCTGGTAGGCGGCGTTCAGGCCTTCCTGGGCGGCGGCGGTGACCGCGGCGATCAGGGCCTCGTCCTTGGCGGGAGCTTGCCAATCCCAATCGGGTTTGCCGGCGTCCTTCACGAGCTCGTGAATGGCGTTGATGACGGTCTGCATTTGCTGGTGGCCATAGACCACGCCGCCCAACATGACTTCTTCGGACAGCTGGTCAGCTTCCGATTCGACCATCAGCACGGCGTTTTCGGTACCGGCGACAACCAGGTTCAGCTTGGAGGACTTCAGTTCCGATGCGGTCGGGTTGATGGTGTATTGACCATCGATGTAACCCACGCGCGCGGCGCCGATCGGGCCATTGAACGGGATGCCGGAGATGGCCAGCGCGGCCGAGGCGCCGATCATGGCGGCGATGTCGGGATCGATTTCAGGATTGACCGACAGCGTGTGCAGGACCACCTGGACTTCGTTGTAGAAGTCTTCGGGGAACAGCGGACGCAGCGGACGGTCGATCAGGCGCGACGTCAGCGTTTCCTTTTCGGAGGGCTTGCCTTCGCGCTTGAAGAACCCGCCCGGGATACGGCCGGCGGCGTAGGTCTTTTCGATGTAGTCGACGGTCAGCGGGAAGAACGTCTGACCCGGCTTGGCCTTCTTGGCAGCCACGACGGTGGCCAGGACGACGGTGTCCTCGATCGACACCACAACGGCGCCGGAGGCCTGGCGAGCGATCTCGCCAGTTTCCAGGACGACCGTATGCTGGCCGTACTGGAACGATTTAGTCACTTTGTTGAACATGACGATTATTCCTTACAAATGAAAAACCGTGGCCGCTGCGACATGCGTCGCACCGACCACGGTTGCGTCATGGGGAGCCAGCCCCGTCGATCACTTGCGCAGACCGAGTTTTTCGATCAGTGCGCGGTACGAATCGGGATTGCGGCCCTTGAGATAGTCGAGCAGCTTGCGGCGACGGCTGACCATACGCAGCAGACCGCGGCGCGAGTGATGATCCTTCATGTGTTCTTTGAAGTGACCGGTCAGCTCGTTGATACGGGCGGTGAGCAGAGCCACCTGAACTTCGGGGGAACCGGTATCGCCCTGAGCGCGTTGGAATTGCGCAACGATATCGGATTTCTTGATGTCAGCTACAGACATTGATGACCTCTTCGGACATGCGACAGGGCCGAGGCGCCCTGACGTGGTTTGGAAAAAATTTGCGCGAGCCAGGCTTGAATTCGCTTTCTCACTGCTGCCATTGGCGGGATCGGGCAGGACCGGCAAATGAGGCGTGACGCCGTGTTGCGGGCACTGCGACAAGCCACCAGCGGCTGGCGCAAAGGATCTTGCAGAATCAATACATTTGATAAAGCTCGGCGATTATAGCTGATTCGCTAGAATTACCCCAGCAAGGAGACTGGACCCGGCCAATGGCCGGTCGAGGCGGCAACGCCCACCCACAGGAGAAGGACATGATCAGCCCATACCGAATGGTCCGCTTGGCCGCCGCATCGATCGCATTGGCCGGTCTGGCCGCCTGCGCCAACATGACCGAGGTGCCGCCCGGCACCCCGCTGTCGCAAGTCCAGGCGCAATTTGGCGCGCCCAACTTCGAATGTCCCCAGGCCAACGGCGGCCGGCGCGTCATCTGGACGCAGCAGCCGATGGGCCAGTATGCGTGGGGCGCCAACGTCGGTCCCGACGAACGGGTCGACCGGGTGATGCCGCTTCTGACCGACGCGCATTTCAAGGTGCTTGAGACGGGAGATTGGGGGCCGGATCGCGTGCGCTGCGAATTCGGACCTCCCGCGCGCATCGACCAGGCCGGGCTGGGCGAAAAGCGCGAAGTCGTCTGGTCGTACCGCTACAAGGAAAACGGCGTGTGGAATTCGCTGATGTACGTCTACATGAGCCGCGACGGCAGCAAGGTGACGCACTTTCATCCCGGGCCGGACCCCATGTACGACGACGACCGGTTCAACTGGTGGTAGATGGCCCGACTGGGCTGTCTGCGCCCCGGACCTGAAGGCCCGCCAGAATGAAAAAACCCGCCGGTTTGAATCGGCGGGTTTCTTTTTGGGCGCCCTCAGGAGGAATGGCCCCGGCGCTCCTGCTGCAGGCGGCGCACCTTGTTCCAGCGCCAGACCCACGTGACCCAGCCCGACAGGCCGTACAGCACGAACAGGCCGAACAGCACCACCGGAGGATCGCTGGACACGAACACGAACACCGCGACGACGAGCAGGATGCCCCAGAACGGCACGCTGCGGCCCAGGGCGAAGCTCTTGCCGCTGAAGAACGGCGCGTTCGACACCATGGTGATGCCCGCGTACATGGTGAGCGTGAACGCCACCCAGGCCATCAGGCTGTCATGGATGGGCAGCTTGTTGTCCACGGCCAGCCACACGAAACCGGCCACCAGCGCGGCCGCGGCCGGGCTGGGCAAGCCTTGGAAGAAGCGTTTGTCGACCACGGCGATGTTGGTGTTGAAGCGCGCCAGACGCAGCGCCGCGCCCGACACATACACGAAGGCCGCCAGCCAGCCCCAGCGGCCAAGGTCGTTCAGGATCCATTCGTACATGACCAGCGCCGGCGCCACGCCGAACGACGTCATGTCGGACAGCGAGTCGTATTGCTCGCCGAATGCGGACTGGGTGTTGGTCAGACGGGCCACCCGGCCGTCCATGCCGTCCAGCACCATGGCGACAAAAATGGCGATGGCGGCGACTTCGAAGCGGTCGTTCATGGCCTGCACAACGGCATAGAACCCGGCAAACAAAGCGGCGGTGGTGAACGCGTTGGGAAGCAGGTAAATGCTCCGGTGGCGGTTCTCGGAATCGCGCATGGAAAAATTGGGCATGGTCTCAATAACTTACGACGGACTTTGAAAGGTTAACCTATCTGGCCCTGCTTGCGGGCTACAGCAAGGATCGTGCCCGGCCCAATTGGCGCCAGGGGCCGTAAATAAGCAGGAAAAGGCCAAAAAAAGCGGCATGCCCTTGCGAGGCATGCCGCTTCGATCCTGACCGGCGGGCCTGAAAGCCCCGCCCGCCCGGGGATCAGTTCTTGGACTTGTCCACCAGCTTGTTGGCGGCGATCCAGGGCATCATGGCGCGCAGCTTGCCGCCCACTTGCTCGATCTGCGATTCCGCGTTGATGCGGCGGCGCGAGGTCAGCGTCGGGGCGCCGGCGGCGTTTTCCAGGATGAACTTCTTGGCGTATTCGCCGGTCTGGATGTCCGTCAGGCACTGGCGCATGGCCTTGCGGGTTTCGTCCGTGACGATCTTCGGACCCGTTTCGTATTCGCCGAATTCGGCGTTGTTCGAAATCGAGTAGTTCATGTTGGCGATGCCGCCTTCATAGATCAGGTCGACGATCAGCTTGAGCTCGTGCAGGCACTCGAAGTAGGCCATTTCGGGCGCGTAGCCGGCTTCCACCAGCGTGTCGAAACCGGCCTTGATCAGTTCGACGGTACCGCCGCACAGCACGGCCTGTTCGCCGAACAGGTCGGTTTCGGTTTCTTCGCGGAAGTTGGTTTCGATGATGCCGGCACGGCCGCCGCCGTTGGCGCTGGCGTACGACAGGGCCACGTCACGCGCGGCGCCCGACTTGTCCTGGTACACGGCCACCAGGTGGGGCACGCCGCCACCTTGCTTGTACGTGTTGCGCACCGTGTGGCCGGGGGCCTTCGGGGCGATCATGATGACGTCGATGTCTTCGCGCGGCACGACCTGGCCGTAGTGCACGTTGAATCCGTGGGCAAACGCCAGGGCGGCGCCCGCCTTGATGTTGGCGTGGACTTCGTTGTTGTAGACCGAAGCGATGTTCTCGTCGGGCAGCAGCATCATGACGATGTCGGCCGACTTGACGGCTTCGGCGACTTCCTTGACTTCCAGGCCGGCGTTGGCGGCCTTGTTCCACGAGGCGCCGCCCTTGCGCAGGCCGACGATGACCTTCACGCCCGACTCATGCAGGTTCAGCGCGTGCGCGTGGCCTTGCGAGCCGTAACCGATAATGGCAACGGTCTTGCCTTTGATGAGGGACAGATCGCAGTCTTTGTCGTAGAAAACTTTCATGTTGTGCTCCAGATTCCAGTATTTGGATATTCGTTTGATTCAGATGTAGGGTGAGGCAGGCCTGGAAGGCCGGTCAAATCTTCAAAATCCGTTCACCGCGTCCGATGCCGGACACGCCGGTGCGCACGGTTTCAAGGATGGCACTGCGGTCCAGGGCCTCGAGGAAGGCCTGTACTTTTTCCTGCACCCCGGTCAGTTCGATGGTGTAGGACTTGTCGGTGACGTCGATGATGCGGCCGCGGAAGATGTCCGCCATGCGCTTCATTTCCTCGCGTTCCTTGCCAACGGCGCGCACCTTCACGAGCATCAGCTCGCGCTCGATGTGGGCGCCTTCGGTCAGGTCCACCACCTTCACGACATCGACCAGGCGGTTCAAATGCTTGGTGATCTGTTCGATGACCTCGTCCGAACCGGTCGTGACGATGGTCATGCGCGACAGCGTGGAATCCTCGGTGGGCGCCACGGTCAGGGTTTCGATGTTGTAGCCCCGCGCGGAAAACAGGCCCACCACGCGCGACAGCGCGCCGGGTTCGTTTTCGAGGAGGACGGAAATCACGTGCTTCATTGCGGGGCCTCCTTACAGGTCTTCAGAGCCGAGCAGCATTTCGGTCAGCCCGCGGCCGGCCTTGACCATCGGCCACACGTTTTCGGTGCGGTCGGTGATGAAGTCCAGGAAGACCAGGCGCTCCTTGTGCTTGCCAAACGCCTCGCGCAGCGCCGGTTCGACGTCGGCCGGGCGCTCGATGCGCAGGCCCACGTGGCCATAGGCCTCGGCAACCTTGACGAAATCGGGCAGCGAATCCATGTACGACTCGGAATAGCGCGAGCCGTAGTCGATCTGCTGCCACTGGCGCACCATGCCCAGGAAACGGTTGTTCAGGCAGACGATCTTGGGCGTCAGGCGGTACTGGTGGCAGGTCGACAGTTCCTGGATGTTCATCTGGATCGAGGCTTCGCCGGTGATGACAGCGACGTCCTTGCCCGGATTGGCCATCTGCACGCCCATGGCGTACGGCAGGCCCACACCCATGGTGCCCAGGCCGCCGGAGTTGATCCAGCGGCGCGGCTTGTCGAACTTGTAGTACTGCGCGGCCCACATCTGATGCTGGCCGACGTCCGAGGTGACGAAAGCGTCGCCGCCCGTCACTTCCCAGAGCTTTTCCACCACGTACTGCGGCTTGATGACTTCGGTCGAGTTGGCGAACTTCAGGCATTCCTTGCCGCGCCACGTCTCGACCTGGTCCCACCACTTGGCCAGCGAGGCCGGCTTGTGCTCGGCGGCGGCGATCTCGAACTGCGCGCTGAGATCGGCCAGGACGTCCTTGACGTTGCCCACGATCGGGACATCCACGCGCACGCGCTTGGAGATCGACGAGGGATCGATGTCGATATGGATGATCTTGCGGGCGTTCTGCGCGAAGTGTTTGGGATTGCCGATCACGCGGTCATCGAAGCGGGCGCCGATGGCAAGCAGCACGTCGCAGTGCTGCATGGCCATGTTGGCCTCGTACGTGCCGTGCATGCCGGGCATGCCCACAAACTGGCCGCTGCTGGCCGGGAAGCCGCCCAGACCCATGAGGGTGCTGGTGCAGGGCGCGCCCAGCTGCGTCACGAGCTTGTTGAGCTCGGGCGCGGCGTTCGAGAGGATGACGCCGCCGCCCGTGTAGATCATGGGGCGTTCGGCGGCCAGCAGCATCTGCACGGCCTTCTTGATCTGTCCCTGATGGCCCTTGTTGACGGGCGCGTAGGAACGCATCGAGATCTCGCCCTTGGGCGGCACGTACTTGCACTGCGCGACGGTGATGTCCTTGGGGATATCCACCAGCACCGGGCCCGGACGGCCCGTGCGCGCAATGTAGAACGCGCGGCGCATGGTTTCGGCCAAATCCTTGACGTCACGCACCAGGAAGTTGTGCTTGACGCAGGGACGCGTGATGCCGACGGTGTCGCATTCCTGGAAGGCGTCTTCGCCAATGGCCGCAGTGGGCACCTGCCCGCTGATGATGACCATCGGGATGGAGTCCATGTAGGCGGTGGCAATGCCGGTGACGGCATTGGTCACGCCCGGACCGCTGGTCACGATGCAGACGCCGACCTTTTGCGACGAGCGCGAATAGGCATCGGCCGCGTGCACGGCAGCTTGCTCGTGACGAACCAGGATATGCTGGAATTTGTCTTGCTTGAAGATTGCGTCGTAGATATAAAGCACCGCGCCGCCAGGGTAGCCGAAAACGTGTTCCACGCCTTCATCGGCCAGGCAGCGCACGACGATGTCGGCGCCATTCATTTCCATGTTGTAGTTCCTTTCAGTACCGGCCCTGCAACCCTGACTGCTGCGCGCCCGGATACGGCGGCAACTGAACCCATACCGGTTACGACAACATGATCCGGCGCTTAGCGGCTCACGGAGCCACGCCACCCGGACACCTTGCCGACCCGGCACACGCTCGACAGAACGCAGTGCAAACGCCCCTTGGGGACGCTGGAGGTCGAAATGGAAGCCTTGGCAACACACGCTTGTGGCGCGGCCAACGGCAGGTGTGACTTGCTGCAGGACGGCTGGGATGTGACCCTGGCCGTTCGCATCAACGCTCCGGTTTCGGATAGGCAGACCGAAGCAAGTGTGGCAATTTACCGCGTTGCGTCAAAGGTGGCAAATCGGCTTTTGCCGACCGTTGCAAGGAGGGTTCGGTAACTATCCGGCCCCAAAACCCGCGATGGCCTCTCTATACTTGTTGCGTCGTCCAGAACCGAGCCGCCGCCCATGGATTTACGCATTGCCAGCATCCGCCGCTTTCTCTATAGCCACTACTTCTTCGGAGGCGTGCGCCAGGGGGTTGGCATGCTGTTGCCCGTGCTGGTGCTGGGCGGCATCTTCGGCAATTACACGACCGGCCTGGTGGCGACCTTCGGCGCCCAGTGCCTGGCCATCATCGACCAGCCGGGCGGTCCGCAGCGGCACCGCACCAACGAAATGCTGGGCGGCGCGGCGCTGGGCACGATCACCGTCATCATCACGGGGCTGGCGTCCACGCATCCGGTGCTGATCTGGCTGGTGGTCATCGCGCAGTGCTTCGTCTATTCCATGTTCACCGTGTTCGGCAAGCGCGGCGGCCTGATCGGCTTTGCGGGCCTCTTGCTGATGACGCTGACCATGCATTCGCCGCTGGCGCCGCATGAAGTCCTGTCCCATGCCGCCGCCACGCTGGGCGGCGCGCTGTTCTATGTGGTGTTCAGTTTGGGGTTTTCGCGGCTGTTCTGGCTGCGCGAAGAGCAGCAGGCCATGTCGGTGGCGCTGTTTGCCACCGCCGACTACGTGGCCGCGCGCGCCAACTTCTACGACGAGACCTCGGATCTGGACGAGGCCTACCGCAACCTGATCCAGCGCCAATCGGTCATGACCGAGAAGCACCAGGCCGCGCGCGACATGGTGTTGCGCGCCTTGCCCCGCGGCAAGGGACTGGGCGACCGCCAGCGCGTGATGATCTGGAACATGTTCGTGGACATGCTGCAGCTGCTGGACACGCTGGTCGCCACGCACACCGACTACGCCGCGCTGCGCCGCACGCTGGCCGGCAACGACTGCCTGATCTTCATGCGCGACGCGCTGGTGAAGATGTCGCTGGAGCTGAACCGCATCGCGCTGGACGTCTCGCGCGGACGCAAGGTGCAGTACCGCAGCAGCGCCAAGGCCGAGCTGCGAGCCATCGAGTACGAGATCGAACAGTTGAAGCAGCAGGGGCTGGGCGAGCGCGATCCGGAGATGCTGGCGCTCATCGTCCAGGTGCTGCGGCGGCTGCGCAATTCGGCGCGCATCGTGGACCGGCTGGCCGATCACACCGCGGCCTCGCCCGACGCCAAGCCCACCGACGTGCTGCGCATCAACAAGTCGCTGACGCGGTTCATTTCGCGCCAGGAGTTCCGGTTTGGCCTGTTGACCAGCAACCTGCGGCTGGATTCCCCGCATTTCCGCTACGCGCTGCGGGTGACGGCCGCCGCGGCCATCGCGATGACGCTGGCCAGCCGCTGGCTGTCGCCCGAGTTCTCGGCGCACAACTACTGGATCATGCTGACCATCGTGATCATCATGAAGCCGGGCTTCGCGCTGACGCGCCAGCGCAATGGCTGGCGTCTGATGGGCACCCTGATCGGCTGCATCGCCGCGCTGCTGCTCTTTAACGTGACCGACGAGCCCAGCATCCTGTTCGCCGTGCTGCTGGGCGCGTGCATCATGGGCAACAGCCTGGTGCAGCTGAATTACATGGCCAGCGCGATCTTCAACACCTTGTTCGTGGTGCTGGTGTTTCACTTCGTGTCGCCAGGCACCGTGTCCATGTCGGTGATCGGCGAACGCGCCATCGACACGCTGCTGGGCTGCGCGCTGGCGCTGGTCTGCAGCTACATCCTGCCGTGGTGGGAGGCGCGTTACCTGAAGCCGCTGGCCTCGGCCGCGACCCGCGCCAACCGCGAGTATCTGCTGGCCGGCCTGCGCTACGTCGAAGCCATGCAGGCGCACGGCGCGCCGGTGGGCGAAGCCGCCGCCGAGACGCCGGCCGTCACCGACGCCGACCTGGCCTGGCGATTGGCGCGCAAGAACGTGCACATCGCCTTCAGCAATTTCGCCGAGGCGTTCTACCGGATGATGAGCGAACCCAAGTCGCATCAGGTGGACGTGCCGGAACTGAACAACCTGCTGATCCAGAACCACGTGCTGGCCTCGCAGATCACCGCCGCGATTCCCATCCTGGCGGCGCTGCCCGCCACGCCCGAGCCCATCAAGCAGGCCTTGGACGGCATGACCGTCCTGCTTGACGAAAACAGCCCGCGCGTGCCGCTGGACCTGCCCACGCAGTTCGACACCGCCGGCGATCAGGCCGCGTTGGTTTATCCCGTGAAGCAGATGCTCAAGGCCACCCACATGATCCGCCAGGAACTGCTGGCACTGGCCGACCCGCTGCATGCGCCGCCGGTGGCGGCGGCGGCCTCGTAAGCCGGCATTCGCCGGTTCCGCGGGCGAAAAAAATGCCGGCCTGGCGCAGATGCCAGGCCGGCATTTTTTGTGAAAAGGCGAAGTCCCAACCAGGTTCAACCCGGTGTCTGACACTCCAACGAGACAGTCTTCAAGCGACCGCACCGCTTCCGGGGTGTCTGACACCTTCCCCGCCCGGCGACGCCGTCAGTCCAGCTTGCGGCGGAACACCAGCTTGTCCGCCGACGACGCCGATGCGTCGTACGCGTAGCCTTCCAGATCAAAACCCTGCAGCCCTTCCGGCTTGGCGACCTTGTGCTGGATGGCGTAACGCGCCATCAGCCCACGTGCGCGTTTGGCATGGAAGCTGATGATCTTCCAGGCGCCGTTCTTCCAGTCCTGGAACACGCATTGCACCACCCGCGCCTTCAGCACCTTCTGGTCCACCGACTTGAAATACTCCTCGGAGGCCAGGTTGATGATGACCGGCGACTTCTGGCCGGCCTGGCGCTCGTTCAGGTAGTCCGCGATGGTGCTGCCCCAGTATTCATACAGGTTCTTGCCTTTGGGGGTCTCCAGCCGCGTGCCCATTTCCAGCCGGTAGGGCTGCATCAGGTCGAGCGGGCGCAGCACGCCGTACAGACCGCTCAGGATGGCGACGTGCTCCTGAGCCCAGTCGAGCTGCTTGGCCGACAGGGTGGCGGCGTCCAGGCCTTCGTAGACGTCGCCATTGAAGGCCAGCACGGCCTGACGCGAGTTGGCCTGCGTGAAGCTGCGCTTCCAGTGCGCGTAGCGCTGGACGTTCAGCTCGGACAGGGCCGGGCTCAGGCTCATGAGTGCCGAGATGTCCTCGGCGGTCTTGGTCTTCAGAACCTTGATCAGGCCCGCGGCCTGATCCACGAACATCGGCTGGGTGTGCGTCTCGATGTGCAGCGGCGAGTCGTAGTCCAGCTTCTTGGCGGGGGAAAGCAACAACAGCATTCAGGATTTCCTTGATTTAGCGCGCCGTCCAGCCGCCATCGACGGAGACGGTCGTGCCGGTGATTTGCGCGGCGGCATCCGAGGCCAGGAACACGGCGGTGCCGCCCAGTTGTTCCGGCGTCACGAATTGCAGGGACGGCTGCTTTTCGCTGAGCAGTTCTCGAGCAGCGGCTTCCTGGTCCACGCCATTCTTTTCGGCCAGCGCGGTGATCTGTTTTTCGACGAGCGGGGTGCGCACCCAGCCCGGGCAGATAGCGTTGGCGGTGATGCCCTGCCCGGCCGTTTCCAGCGCCGTGACCTTGGTGAATCCCACCACGCCGTGCTTGGCCGCCACATAGGCCGACTTGCTGGCCGAGGCCACCAGACCGTGCGCCGACGCGATATTGATGATGCGGCCCGAGCCTTGCTTCTTCATGTGCGGCAAGGCGGCGGCGGTGCCGTGGAAGACGGCGGACAGATTCAGCGCCAGGATGGCGTCCCACTTTTCGGCCGGGAAATCTTCGATCAGCGCCGTGTGCTGGATGCCGGCGTTATTGACCAGGATGTCGATGCGGCCCAACTGGCGCACGGTGTTCTCGACCAGCTCGCGCACGGCCGCTCCCTTGGACAGATCCGCGCCGTCGTAGATGACCTTCACGCCATGCTTGCTGGCCAGATCCGAACGCAGCTTTTCAATGTCGGCCGCGTCGCCGAAACCGTTCAGCACGATGTCCGCACCCTGCTGGGCGAAGGCCGTGGCGATACCCAGGCCGATGCCGCTGGTGGAACCGGTGACAAGCGCTACTTTTCCTTTGAGCATGAGCTTTCTCCTGTGAGCGGGCGCATAAGTGAGGAAAACGAAAAGGGGGCAAACGAACAGGGCTACAAGTGTAGCTGCCCGGCAAGGCGCCCATCATGCCATGCCCTCACCCGCCGCAGGGTCAAGCGGCGGGCGGCTTGTCCGACGGGGACGATGACGCGGCGTCGGCGGGCGGCGCGGCGTCCGCCACCGGCAGGCCGGCCATGCCGCCATACTTTTCGGGCACGCGCTCAAGCACCTTGATCAGCACCGGCACCACGCCCATCGACACGGCGACGATCACCGACAACACGTCGCGCTGCTCCAGGTTGACCAGATGGTTGTCCCACGCTTCGTTGAAGATGGCGAAGCTGAACTCGCCGCCCTGGGCCAGCACCAGCGCAAACAGCAGGCGGTGGTAACGGGGCAACCCCAGAAAGCGGGCAAAGCCATAAAGAATGACGGCCTTGACCGCCAGCAGCGCCAGCACGCCGGCGCAGATGAACATCCAGTGATGGGCCACCACCTTCAAGTTGATGGACATGCCGATGGCCACGAAGAACAGGCCCAGCAGCAATCCCTTGAACGGGTCGATCGCCTTTTCGAGTTCGTGCCGGTAGCGCGATTCGGCCATCAGCACGCCCACCAGGAATCCGCCCAGGCCGGCCGACAGACCCGCATAGTCGAACAACTGGGCGGCGCCCACCACCATCAGCAGCGCCGCGGCGGTAAACAGTTCGTTCAATTCCGCCTTGGCCGCCCACCCCAGAAGGCGCAGCCGGTAGGCCAGCGCCACCACCGCCACGGCGATCAGGGCTTCCTTGAAGGACGGGGCCGACGTGCCATCCGAACCCAAGAGGCCAGCAGCCACCAGCATCGGAATCGCGGCCATGTCCTGAAACAGCAGCACCCCCAACGCCGAGCGCCCCAGCGGCGCGCGGGTCAACTGGCGCTCGTCGAGCAGGCGCAGCGCCACCGCCGTGGACGACAGCGCCAGCGACAGGCCGCACAGCACGGCCGCCTGCCATTCCATGCCGGCCAGATGCCGCAGGGCCGCGCCGAACACCACGCCCAGCAGCAGGCCGCACACCAGCATCTGCAGCGAACCCAGGACAAAGACTTCGTTGCGCATCGCCCACAGGCGCTTGGGCGACAGCTCCAGCCCGATGATGAACAGCATCATCACGACGCCCCACTGCGAGACGCCGATCATCGTGTCCACATTGGTGACCAGCTTGAAGCACGATGGGCCGACCAGGATGCCTGCGATCAGATAGCCGGGAATGGCGCCCAGACCCAGCATTTGTGTGACGGGCACGCACAGCACCGCGGCGAGCAGCAGGATGAGGATGAGGTCCATGGGATGGGCAGAGGGCGGAATGGGAAGAATTCTGGCCAAAGATTGCCCCGGCTGAAAGCCGGATGAAACCCGTTGTGGTCCTTTTACCCTTCCTTTTATCCGCCCCTTTACACAAAAGAAAAAAATCCTGTAGAATTGCGGGCTTCGCTGCTCCGACAACGAAGATCCTTCCGACCAGGGATCTTTAGTGAAGGCTTGTTAATCCAAGCGCTCACCGTTACGGAACCCAGCCACGGAGAGGTGGCAGAGTGGTCGAATGTACCTGACTCGAAATCAGGCGTACGGTATCCCCGTACCGTGGGTTCGAATCCCACCCTCTCCGCCAAGTATTAAAGAATGAAGCCCCTGAGAAATCAGGGGCTTTTTTCTTTGTGCTGTGTTTGGTGTGGGCTTATCAGTGTGGGCTTATCAGTGCGGGCCTATCAATAAGCAGCCAGCCGCCGCGGCGGCGGCGTTTCGCCAGCGTGGACGGACGACACCGCCTCAACCGCCAACACCCGCTCTGCGCCGCCCGGCAACCTGAACGCGCTCACCGCCCGCGTCAAATCCGCCGACTGATCCTGCATCGATCCCGCCGCCGCGGCGGCCTCTTCGACCAGGGCGGCGTTCTGCTGGGTCACTTCGTCCATCTGCGCCACGGCGCGGTTGACCTGTTCGATGCCGTCAGCCTGTTCGGCCGAGGCCGCGGCGATTTCGCCCATGATGTCGGTCACGCGTTGCACGGAACTGACGATCTCCTGCATGGTCGCCCCGGCGCGTTCGGCGCTGCCCGAGCCCTGGCCGATCTTCTGCACGGTGTCTTCGATCAGCACCTTGATCTCCTTGGCGGCCTGAGCGCTGCGCTGCGCCAGCGTCCGCACCTCGGCGGCCACGACCGCGAAGCCCTTGCCCTGCTCGCCAGCCCGCGCGGCTTCCACGGCGGCGTTCAGGGCCAGGATGTTGGTCTGGAATGCAATGCCGTCGATCACCGACACGATGTCCGAGATCTTCACCGAGCTGGCGGAGATCGCGTTCATGGTGCTGACGACTTCGGACACGGTGGCGCCGCCGCGGGATGCGGTTTCCGAGGCCGCCGCGGCAAGCTGGTTGGCCTGCTTGGCGCTATCGGCGTTCTGCTTGACCGTGGAGGACAGCTGTTCCATCGACGCGGCCGTTTCTTCCAGCGAAGCGGCCTGCTGTTCGGTGCGGGAAGACAGATCGGTATTGCCTGCCGCGATTTCGCCGGACGCGGACGCGATGCTGTCCACACCGGTCCGGATGCGGGCGACCGTGGCGGCCAGGTTGGCATTCATGGATTCCAGCGCCATCATCAACTGGCCGATCTCGTCACGGGATCGCACGACGATCGTGCTGGTGAGGTCGTTGGCGGCGACGGTGCGCGCCACGCGCACGGCGTCGGACAGCGGACGGGTGATGCTGCGCGTGAGCAGCACGGACATCAAGAGACCGCACACCACCGCGATGGAGCCGATCACGATCATCCACAGATTCGCGTTGCCGTAGGACGCTTCGATCTCCGCGGCCCGCGCATCGATGTCGGCGCGTTGCAGCGCGGACAGGCGATTGATGTTGTCGATGAACTGACGCGTCGCGGGCAGGAACTCCTGCGTGAAGATCTTGTTGGCGGCCTCGACGTTGCCTTCCTGCTTGGCCTTGAAGATGCCGTCGCGGGTGCGCAGGTAGTCCGCCCGCGCCTTGCCGATTCCCTGCCACAGCGCCTTTTCCTCGTCGGTCTCGATCAGGGGCTCGATCTTCTGCTGCAAGGCCGACGAGTTGCGGGTCGAGGCCGCCGCTTCCTCGGTGAAAAAGCCCGCCAGACTGGCGTCGGCGCTCTTTGCGATCGCGGTGGTCCGGGTGACCCCGGTCTGGATGTTGCGCGCCCAGTCGTTGATCAGGCGCTCCTTGGTCAGTGAACGCTGCGTCAGCGTGTCGACCGAATCGTTGATGTTGGCCAGGCTGACCAGCCCGACGACGCACATGACCATGATCATGGCCAGCAAGATGGCGAAACCACCCGCCAGGCGGGTTCCAAGCTTCATGTTTTTCATACTGCCTCCGGCGGCTCCCAGGGCAAGTGTGAATGCGGGCTCGGGCGGATGCCTCGGCGGCGGAATTGCGCCGCCTCCAAAACAGGCCAGATGCTCGCAAGCCCCTGGTTATCCGCCCCCAATAATGGTGTCCGTTGTGTCTGAGAATTGCCGGCGGAGAGGTCGAGTTGTCGAGGGTTCTCGCGACGGTCGAACGGATGCTAGCAGTCCGGATTTGGGGGGCATCGCGGGAAATGAAGGCGTTATTGACGCAACCTCGACGCATTGCGCCAAATCGCCGGCGGCGTTGTAAAAAAGCCGCTTTCCGGCCGCAACGCACGGGCAAAAAAAACGGCCCGAAGGCCGTGGTCAGATCAATCCGGCGTCGTCGGCCGCGCAAGCTGGAAGGTGTCCGTGCTGCGCGCGTACCAGCCGCCGCCGTGCATGCGGGCAATCAGCCCGAGCGCCGGCGTGTCCACGTGGCCGCGCTCGGCGTCGCGCACATAGGCGTCCTCGACGTGCGCGCCCAGGACGCGGCCGATGACTACGATCTGGCGCGGGCCGGTCACGACCGTTGCCTGGCTGACGCATTCCAGCGCCACCGGGCTGCCCTGGATGCGGGGCGGCCGGACATGCGTGGACGCGAGCGCCGTCAGGCCGGCCGCGGCCATCTCGTCCACGTCGGCCGGGTAATCGGCGCAGGTCTGGTTCATTTCGCGAACCAGCGACTCCGGCACCAGGTTCACCACGAACTCGCCGTTCTCGATGATGTTGGCGCCCGTGTCCTTGAAATCGCCATCGGGATGGCGCATCAGGCCGATCGCGACCGTCGGCGGCTGATGCCCCATCACGTTGAAGAAACTGAAGGGCGCCGCGTTGACCACGCCTTTGCCCGATACGGTGGTGACCCAGGCGATCGGACGCGGCGTGACGGTCGAGGTGAGGATGTTGTAGACCGTCTGCGCCGGCAAGGCGCTGAAATCGAACTCCATCGATCAAGCCTCCTGCGGCGCGGCGGTGGGGCCGGTCGCCGACACCGCGCGCTTCTCGCGGGTGTCCACCTGCAGCTGGAAGACGTCGGGCCGGGCGTAGTGTCCGGACACGTCGAAGTCGTATTTGCCGCGCAGGATCTGATTGGGCTCGATGTCGGCGTACAGGATGGTTTCTTCCGAGAAATCCGGGCCGGCCAGCACCTCGCCCAGCGGGCCGATGATGGCGCTGCCGCCGCGCATCAGCACCGTGTCCGGCGCATCGCCCAGGGCGCATTCGAAGTCTTCGGGGTACGCGCTGCGCCGCAGGTGCTGGCACGCCGTCAGCACGTAGCAGCGGCCCTCCAGCGCAATGTGGCGCATGCTGGGCACCCAGGTGTCGCGGTCGTCCGCGGTGGGTGCGCAGTACAGCGCCACGCCCTGGCTGTACATGTACATGCGCAGCATGGGCATGTAGTTCTCCCAGCAGATCACCGCGCCGATCTTGCCGTAGGGCGTGTCGATGACGGGCAGGGTGGACCCGTCGCCAAAGCCCCAGATCAGCCGCTCGCCCGCGGTGGGCATCAGTTTGCGGTGCTTGCCCGCCAGGCCGGCCTGGCCATTGAAGTACAGCACGGTGCAATACAGCGTGCCGCCGTCGGCCTCGATGCAGCCCATGACCACGAAGCTGTCGGTATCGGCCGCGGCCTGCGCCACCAGCGCGACCTCTTCGCCGTCCAGGCGGATGGCCTGCCGATGGTATTGGGCGAACGCGTCGCGGCCCTCCGGTTTGCGCATGCCGATGGGCGCGCCGAAGGAGTTGCCCTTGGGATATCCGCCCAGGAAGGCCTCGGGAAACACCTGCACGCGGGCGCCCTGCTCGGCCGCCTGGCGGATGAGCCCGGCTGCCTTCTGGGCGCAGGCCACGCTGTCGGTGGGAATGGACGCCGCCTGGATGACGGCGGCCTTGAAGGTGGTTTGCACGGTCATGTCTCTGCTCGCTTCCTTGTCGCGTTGTTGTTAGTGGACCGGGTCTTCGTCGATGGCCTGCGCGCGCGTGTTGGGCAGCAGCAAGCTGCCGATCACGCCCACGATCACCATCACCGTCACCGGGTACATCAGGCCGCCGAAGATATTGCCGCTGGCCTGCGCCAGGTAGGTGGCGGTAAAGGGCACGATACCGCCAAATATGCCGGCGCCGATGTGATACGGAAAGGACAGCGCCGTGTACCGGATGCGCGCGGGGAACAATTCCACCAGATAGGACGCGACCGGACCATAGACCATGGCGACGACGGCGGTCATGAGCACCAGGATCAGGATGATGGTGGCGCGGTCGATCCGCGCCGGATCGGCCTTTTCCGGATAGCCGGCTGCGGTCAGCGCCTTGGCGTACGCCGCGCGGTCAAAGCCGTTGACAGTGGCGCCGCCCACGCTCATCGCGATCTCCTGCCCCGGAATCGGCGCGGCGTACTCGAAGTTGATGCCCTTGCCGACCAGGAATTTCTTGGCCTGCACGCATACCTTCTTGTGGTCGGCGTGGCTGCCGATCATGGCGGCCTGCAGCCCGAAATCGCAGGCGCCGCCGGTGGTGTCGGCATGCACGCGGACGGGCGTCGTCTGCATCGCCTGCGCCAGCGCCGGATTGCCGGCATTGAGCAGGACGTCGAACATGGCGTGGTAGCCCACCGCGCCGATGAACAGGCCCGCCATCATGATCCACTTGCGGCCCACCTTGTCCGACAGCCAGCCGAACAGCACGAAGGTCGGTGCGCCGATGATGAAGCCGATCAGGATCAGCGTGTAGACGGTGGTCTGATCAAGCTGCACGGCCTGCTGCAGGAAGATCATGACGTAGAACTGGCCGGTGAAGTACGTGGCGCCCTGCCCCGCCGTGACGCCGATCAGCGCCAGCAGCACGAGCCGCAGGCTGGGCCATTGGCCGAACGTTTCCTTGACCGGGTTCTTGGACAGGCGGTTCTGCTGCTTCATGCGCGTGAAGACCGGCGATTCGTGCAGCTTGGCGCGGACGTAGATCGAGATGGCCAGCATCACGATCGACAGGATGAACGGCAGACGCCATCCCCACTGGCGGAAGTCCTCGGCGCTCATCGAGGCCTGGACGCACAGGATCACGACCAGCGACAGGATCAGCCCCGCCGACGAGGTGATCTGGATCCAGCCGGTCAAGAGGCCCCGGCGCCGCGGCTCGCAGTGTTCCGCGACGTAGATCACCGCGCCGCCGTATTCCCCGCCCACGGCCAGGCCCTGCACCACCCGCAGCGTCAGCAGCAGGATCCAGGACAGGTGGCCCGCCGTTTCGTAGGTGGGCAGGCAGCCGATCAGCACGGTTGCGCCGCCCATCATGACGACGGTGATCAGGAAGGTGTACTTGCGGCCCAGCTTGTCGCCCAGGTAGCCGAACATCACCGCGCCCAGCGGCCGGATGATGAAGCCCACGGCCAGCGCGCCCAGGGCGGCCAGCAGCGCGACAGTCGGGTTGTCCTGCGGGAACAGGACCTGGCTCATGAAGACGGCCAGCGTCCCGTAGATGAAAAAGTCGTACCACTCGAACAACGTTCCCAGTGTGGAGGCCACCACGACCTGGCGTTCTTCCTTGCGGCTCAGCGTCGGCCCGGCGTCGATCCTGGGCATTGCGACATTCGCTTCCATGCTTGCTTTCCCCTGATGTTTTAGATTGATACTGCTGTATGCATTAACTATTATCAAAGCTAAGACGTCGCCGGCAAAAGCTAGGGGAAACCCGGCGCGGCGGTCCAAGCGGCAAAAAAGGCCGCTGCTACACTGCCGCCACGCACACAGTGGAGGCAGCAATGGCAAGGCCCGCCGGCAAGGCTGAGAAGAATTCGGAACAGGCGCCTGCCACGGCGCGCAGGGGCATCCAGTCGATCGAAGTGGGATTCCGGATCCTGGACGTCATCCGCAAGACCGGCCGCCCGATGCCGCTCAAGGAAATCGCGGACGCCTGTGCGCTGACCGTTCCCAACGTCCACTACTACCTGGTGAGCTTCCAGAAGGTGGGCGTGGTGCAGCAGCACGCCGACACCGGCCATTACGGGCTCGGTCCGTACGCGCTTCGGTTGGGGCTGGCCGCCCTGGAGCAGTTCGACGTGTTCACCACGGCGCGCCCGATCATGGCCGAGGTGGCCGCGGCCACCGGCCATACCGTGTTCCTGGGGGTGTGGGGCAACAAGGGGCCCACGATCGTGTACCGCGTCGAGGGCAGCCGCAGCCGGCCCCTCCTGGAATTGCGCGTCGGCACGGTGATGCCGCTGCTGTCATCCGCGCTGGGCCGCAATTTCCTGGCGCACCTGCCGGATGCGCTGACCCGCGAGCTACTGGAACAGGAGATGGCCTCGTCCGTGCCGGAAAGCCACGGCGGTACCGCCGGCAACGCCTACACGATGGCGGATGTGCAGGCCATTCGCGACGAGGTCCGCAAGCACCACATCAGCCGATGCCGCCACGCGCTGCTGCCGCATTTCACGTCGCTGTCGGCGCCCATCTTCGACATGCTGGGCGAAATGAAGGCGGCCATCACGCTGATGGGGCCGGTGGGCGCCGTGGATGACGACCTGGAATCGGCCACCGCACGCCTGCTCAGCGAAAAAGCCCGCTCGATCTCGGCGACGGCGGGCTGGGTGGATCCGGAGGCGGCAGCCAACTGAGTTACGCGGTGTCTGGCTTTATCCCTCAGCCACGATCTTCGCGTCCTGGATCGTCTTCGCGTACTTCTGCTGCTCGCTCTTCATGAATTCGGCAAAGCGCTGCACGCCCCCGCCGCCGTCTTCCGCGCCCACCTGCGCCAGCTTTTCCTGCACGTCGGGCATCGCCAGCACCTGGTCGATGTCGCGGCTCATGCGCTGGACCATGGCGGCGGGCATGCCGCCCGGCCCGACCATGCCGAACCAGATGCTGGCCTCGAAGCCCGGGTAGCCCTGTTCCGCGACCGTCGGCACATTGGGCTGGCTCTTGGAGCGCTTTTGCAGCGTCTGCGCCAGCGCGATGACCTTGCCGGACTGGATCAGCGGCGTGGCCGTCGTCATGCCTTCGAAGCAATATTGCACATGCCCGCCCAGCAGATCGTTCATCAGCGGCGCCGATCCCTTGTACGGCACATGCAGCACGTCAATGCCGGCGCGTGCCTTGAAGATTTCCAGGGCCAGGTGCTGGGCCGATCCGCTGCCTGCTGAGCCGAACACGATCTTGCCCGGCTGCGCGCGGCACAGCGCGACGAGGTCGGGCAGCGTCTTGGCCGGTTGCCCGGCGCCCCCGATCAGGATGGTGGGCGTCTTGCCGACCAGGGCGATCGGCGTGAAGTCCTTGTCCACCGAATACGCAAGCTTGGGCTGCAGGCCCGGCGCAATGCCGTGGCTATTCACGTGCGCCATCAAAAGCGTGTTGCCGTCGCCCGGCTGGCGCGCGACCTGTTCGGCCGCGATGATGCCGGCCGCGCCCGCGCGGTTCTCGATGATGACGGGCATGTTCCACAGCACGCCCAGCTTCTGTCCCAGCAGGCGGGCCAGTACATCCGTGCCGCCGCCCGCGGGAAACCCGACCACGATCTTCACCGGCCCGGACGGCATCTCCTGCGCCCGCGCCACCGCGGGCAGCACCAGCGCCGCTCCCAGCGCCGCGGCGCCGGTCATGAATTGCCTACGTTGCATTGTTGTCTCCTCGCGCGCCGGTCCAAAGGCCGGCAACTGGTTATGTGGACACTGCCTGCCTCTGTGGCATCCGGCCATCTGGCGCGGCCTGGATGCGGACCTTCGGTACGACACCCGCGTGAACCGGCGCCGCTGCCGCATGCGCACCGCATGTGACGTTTGGCGCGGCGCCTCGCCAATGGCCTAGCGGCCGACGCGCGTCCACTTGCCGAAGCGTTCGACCATGCGCTCGTCAAAGCCGAATCCCAGCCCCGGCTCCTGATGCAGAATCACGCGGCCCTGCTTGTGGGTCAGTTGGCGGTCGACCAGCTTGCGGAAGTTCAGCACCTGGTCGTCCCAGAAGAATTCGACATAGCGCGCGTTGGGCGTGGCCGCGACCAGCGGCGCATGCACGTCGTGGAACCAGTGCGGGCACACCACCACGCCGTAGCTGGCCGCCGTGGCCGCGATGCGCTTCCATTCGGTGATGCCGCCGCAGACCGCCGCGTCCGTCTGCAGGATGCCGGCCGCGCCCTTGTCCAGCAGTTCCTTGTGATACCAGCGGCCGTAGCCGATTTCGGCCGTGGCGATCGGCAGATGCGTCAGCCGCGCCAGCTTGGCATGGCTGTCGATGTCGTCCGGGCCGAACGGCTCCTCGATGAAGTACGGTTCGTATTGCTCGAAACGGCGGATGTACTGCATGGCCTGCGTCACGTCCTGCCAGGCGTTATTGCAGTCCATCATCAACTCGACATCCGGCCCCACGGCTTCGCGCGCGGCCTTCAGGCGCGCTTCTTCCTCCCGGGGCGAGAGGCGGCCCGTCTTCATCTTGACGGCGCCAAAACCCTTGGCCACATAGCTGGCCATCTCCTCGCCCAGGTGCTGCGGGGTCTTGCCATCCAGGTAGTAACCGCCGCTGGCATACGCCGGCACCGATTCCAATTCCATCGCGCCCAGGAATTTGTGCAGCGGCAGGCCCGCGGTCTTGGCATTCAGGTCCCACAACGCGATGTCCAGCGCGCTCAATGCGCGCATCACCGTGCCGTGCCGGCCCTGCAACAGGGCTTCCTGATACATCGCCTGCCACAGGCCTTCGACCGCATGCGAATCCTTGCCCAGCAGCACGGGTCCCAGCAGGCTCTGGACGGCGGCCTCGAAAATGGCGCCGCCGGCGCTGCCCACGTAGCAAAAGCCGATGCCTTCGACGCCATCGGTAGAGCGCACCTTGACCAGGCCGTAGTGCCGGGTGGACACGGTGCGGTTGGAGAACGAGGTGACTTTATCCAGAGGCACCGCCGCGGCGCATACGTCTATGGATTCAATGATGGGCACGGGCAAGCTCCTTGATGACAGTGAAATCGGCTGGACCGATCGGCGCGCCGCGCGCTGCCTGATCGCCTGGACGTATTCTTCCCCTGCCCAAAGAAAACAACAATTATCTTGACGCATCTTTAGAATACGGAAAAATCATCTTCCGGATAGACAGGCCGTTGTGGACTCGCGCTTTTTGCAGACGTATGTGCATGTGGTGGAACTGGGTTCCATCGCCCAGGCCGCCCGCCACCAGGGGCTGACGCCAGCGACGGTGCAGCAACGGCTGCGCGCGCTGGAAGCCGACGTGGGCAGCGCGTTGATCGCGCGCTCGGGCCGTACGGTCAAACCCACGCCTGCCGGCGTGCGCATCCTGGAGCGGGCGCGCGCCATCCTGCGCGACGTGCGCGACCTGCGCTCGGCCGCGTCGGACACGGATCTGCCTGCAGGGCCCTTGCGGCTTGGCGCCACGCCCACCGCCCTGACCGGCATCATGCCGCCCGTGCTGCGCACCTGGGTGGCGCGGCATCCGGGCATCGAGATCTATATCGAACCGGCGCCGACCACGCTGCTCTACAGCAAGGTGCTGTCGGGCGAACTGGACGGCGCGCTGCTGGTGCATCCGCTGTTTCCCATCCCCAAGACCTGCGCGTGGCGCGACCTGCGCCGCGAACCGCTGGTGCTGGTCACGCCTGCGCAGATGAAGGTCGACGACCCGCTGGCCGTCATCGCGCGGGAACCGTACATCTGCTATGACCGCAGCGTGGTGGGCGGCAAAATGGCGGACGACTACCTGCGGGCGCGCAGCCTGCGCCCCCGGGTCCGTTTTGAACTGGATGGGATCGAATCGATTGCCAAGCTGGTTTCCGAGGGGCTGGGCGTGGCGCTGCTGCCAGACTGGGCCAGCACGGGCGCGCCGCTGGCGCACGTCAAACGCTGGCCGCTGCCCGAGCCCTGTCCGGTTCGAACGGTGGGCGCCATCTGGCTGCGGTCAGGCGTGCGATCGGAGCTGATGCGGGCCTTCGTGGAACTGGCCGAATCGCAGCTGGGCCTGGGCGGCACGGCCGCCCAGCGCACCCGCTAGGCTATGGCGTCTTCGCCGTTGCGCGCCACGACCACGCCGCTGGACACCACCAGGCGCCGCGGCGAGCGCTGCACCACGGCTTGGGCGATACAGCCCGCATCGGCCAGCACCAGATCGGCACGCGCGCCGGGCGCCAGGCCGTAGTCCGCAAATCCGCAGGCGCGGGCGGCGGCGCGGGTCACGCAGTCGAATGCCCACTCGATCTCGTCGTCGCGGCGCAGATCGTTGCGCAGCCCGATCAGCGCCGCGCGCTCCAGCATGTCGGGGCTGCCGTAGGGGGTCCAGGTGTCCCGGATGCCGTCATTGCCGCCAAAAAGCGTCACGGCCGCCTCGCGGCAGGCGCGCAGCGAGGGCACCGGACGAGACGCCGGCGCGGTGGTCAGCAGGGCCACGTCCAGCAGCGCCAACCGCCGCAGCAGGCCCTCCAGACGGCGGGCGTCGAGCGCGCCCAGGCAAAAGGCGTGGCTGATGACGACCTTGCCTTTCATGTCCAGCGCCTGGACGCGGTCCAGAATCAGCTCCAGCGTAAAAGCGCCCAGTTCGCCGGGCTCATGCAGATGGATATCCACCGGTTTGCCGTGCTTGTCGGCCAGGCCAAACAGCACATCCAGGGATTTCACGGGATCACGGTCGATGGCGGACGGGTCCAATCCGCCCAGCACGTCGGCGCCATCGGCAAGCGCCTGGTCCAGCAGGTCGGCTGTACCGGCGCGCGCCAGGAGGCCCGACTGCGGAAACGCCACCGTCTGGATCTCGACGCGCCCGGCCAGCGCTTGCCGCGTGGCATGCACGCCTTCCAGGTGTTTCAATCCGGCGTCCGTGTCGATATCGACGTGCGTGCGGATGCGGGTCGTGCCCGCGCGCAGGAATGCCAGCGCCAGCGCATGCGAGTGGCTGGCGGCGTCATGCCCGGTGGCGGCACGCCAGTTGCGTTCGTTGTCGATGCGATCGGTCAGGGACGGGCCGACCTTGTTCACATACCAGGCGGAACCCCAGGTCGTCTTGTCCAGATGGGTGTGGCCTTCGACGAAGGCGGGCAGCAGCAAGGCGCCGCCGCCCTCTTCGACGTTCACGGCGGGATCGGCCTCAAGGCCAGGGCCGATTTGCAGGATGCGGCCGCCGCGCACCAGAACGTCCACACCCTCGCCTTGCGGCGTGCGGACGTTCGTCAGGAGCAGAGCCGCCATGTCAGACTTGCGGCGGTTCGATCCAGAAAAAGCGCTCGCCCTGGCGGACCATGTCGGCGACGCCTTCTGCGCCGATGCGATAGTCCGTGCCCATCAGCGTGGCCCCGCCGTCTTCATGGATATGGATGACGGCCAGCGGGTCGTTGGCCATGGTGTACCAGTAGTAACCGGGCTTGAGATTGTGGGTGTCGGTAGTCATGCGTCGAGTATACAAACAACGCCTCGGCATTTTCAAAAAGACAACACATATGCAGCGCCCACCTGACAGGTAAGTCGTGACACGTCATACTCCCCGAAGCAGAGATTGAGTCCGTCTCAAACAGGTGGCACGTGCGGGCCCCAGCCATAACAGCAATAAGCGCGCGAGCGTTCATCGCGAGGGATACAGCTAGCACATGAAACGGCAGTTACTTCAGTTCAGCGAACCGCTCAAGCAGGCCATTCTGGACGGGGCAAAGGTGCAGAGCCGGCGCATCCTCAAGCCGCAGCCGTCCAAGTTCACCACGGTCTGGTATGCGGACGCCGCGGATTCAGGCAGATGGGTGGCCATGGGGCCGTCGCCCGACAACCCGTCCGAGATGCGCAAGACTTCAAGCTGGGTCAGGTGCCCCTACGGAAAATCGGGCGAGACCATCATCCTGGCCGACGAAGCCGGCGCGCCGTTCGCCAGCGCCGTCGTCGTGGGCGTACGCATTCAGCGGCTGCAGAACCTGACCGAGGCCGATGCGCGTGCGGAGGGCACGCACGCGCTGTATCAAAGCTCGGCGCTACTGCCCGGCGTGCCGCTGCAAACGGCGTTCGCGCTGATGTGGTGCGAACGCTATGGCGCGCACGCGTGGGCGGCCAATCCCTGGGTGTGGGTGGTCGAATACCGCCAGACCACGCCCTTCGACAAGTCGGATTACTGAGGCGCTGGCGCGCGGGCGCAACACCGCTCGCGCCGGCCGCCCGGAGTTGGTGTCAAGGTGTAACACAACCCCTCGGCTTCAGTTAATTCCATCCTATTTCAATCGACTTCAATCGCCATTTCGCCAGAGCGGACCCGCGCTGCCGCAGTGCAGCACCTCTCGTCCACTGAAAACGGGGGCGGTTGCGGATTGTCGCGATTGCGGCCGGGATGCTTACGTATAGCTGGCGCAAACCGCCGAAAATAGCGCCAACGAATACTCAACTTTGCTGCGTCTCGCAGCGGGCAGGTGCAAGATGAAAAAATGGCTTATTGCAGGTGTTGGCGCCGCGGGGCTGATGATCTCCAGTGTCGCCTTGGCACGCGTGGACGTCGGCATCTCGATCGGCGTTCCTGGAATCGTCTACCCGGCACCGGTCTACGTGGCTCCGCAGCCGGTCTACGTGGCGCCGCCGCCGCCGGTGTATTACCGCCCGGCGCCGGTGTACGTCGCGCCCCCGCCGCCGGTGGTATACCCGGCGCCGGTGTATTACCGTGGCGGTCGCTACTACGATCGCGGCCACTATCACGGCCCGAAACACGGTCACGGGTATTACCGGGGCCGCGGCCACGACCGCGATTGATAATCGCTCGCGCCAAAAGCAAAGGCCACTCCTGCGAGTGGCCTTTCTTTTGTCGAGGCAATGTCCGGTGCCCCGTGACAACCTGTCAGGCGGCGGGCGCCTGCACAGGCTTTGCAACCACCGAGGCCGGTTGTTGCGCAACCGGTTTGGCCTTGTCATCGGCCCAACGCGGTGATTCCTGGACCAGATCGATCCAGCGGCGCGGCGCACTGGACGCCCGCCACCAACCATTATGCGGACGCATGAGCAAACTCCGGTTCACCGTTAAAACGCACACCATTAATGCCCTGGAACAGATGACGGCTTTCCTGTTCTGCTTCGTGCAAATCAGTGAACGGCGCCTGACCCGGCACCGTCCAGCATTTTTCGGGTGCGGTTCCGCCGATTCGGCGAGTCCATATTTGCACCCGATAACCCTGCTCGTCTTCCTTTGCCACAGAGCATCTCACACGAAAATCTCCAATCATTCTTGAAGTCATGGACAACTCCTTGTTATATAAGTGAATGAAGCGTGTAGAACGCCGGTGTATTGTGCCGTAACTATCCGGCCCTTTTATGCCAAATACACAATTGCTCACATCAAAAATCAAGCACTCACGTGAGCACGATAGCGTTCCAAAAAGACAGCAATATGTCGGCAATGATAAAAAAAAACGGAGCCCGCAGGCTCCGTCTTTTTATCAGCCAAATGGCCGATGGACGCCGCGCGAATATCAGGGTTTTAGTACCGTAATACCGCCCATATAGGGCTGCAGCGCTTCCGGAATCAACACGCTGCCATCTTCCTGCTGGTGGTTTTCCAGCACGGCGACCAGCGCGCGGCCCACCGCCAGGCCGGAGCCGTTCAAGGTGTGGACATATTCCGGCTTGCCCTGGGCATTGCGGAAACGCGCCTGCATGCGGCGGGCCTGGAAGGTTTCGCAGTTGGACACCGACGAAATCTCGCGCCAGGTATTTTGTGCCGGCAGCCACACTTCCAGGTCATAGGTCTTGGACGACCCGAAACCCATGTCGCCCGTGCACAGCAGCACGACGCGGTACGGCAGATTCAGCAATTGCAGCACGCGCTCGGCGTGCCCGACCATTTCTTCCAGGGCCTCGTACGACTGGTCCGGCTGCGTGATCTGCACCATTTCGACCTTGTCGAACTGGTGCTGGCGGATCATGCCGCGGGTGTCGCGGCCGCCGCTGCCGGCTTCAGAGCGGAAGCACGGCGTGTGGGCGGTGAGCTTGAGCGGCAGGTCGGCGGCGGCCTGGATCGTGCCGCTGGCCACGCTGGTCAGCGTGATTTCCGAGGTGGAGATCAGGTACTGGTCTTCGCGCACATACGGCTTGCCCTGGTCGTCGACCTTGGGATCGTCGTCGCCGCCGCCCTTGGAGACCGCAAACATGTCGTCCTTGAACTTGGGCAGCTGGCCGGTGCCGTACAGCGTCGAGGCGTTGACGATGTACGGGGTGTAGCACTCGGTATAGCCGTGCGTGCCGGTCTGCAGGTCGAGCATGAACTGGGCCAGCGCACGGTGCAGGCGGGCGATGGGGCCGCGCATGAACGAAAAGCGCGCGCCCGACAGCTTGGCGGCCATGTCGAAATCCAGGCCCAGCGGTTCGCCCAGCGCGACGTGGTCGCGCGGCTCAAAGCCCAGCGCGGGTGGGTTGCCGTCGGCGCCGGCCTGGCCGGGCAGCCAGCGGCGCACTTCGACGTTGTCGTCGGCAGACTCGCCCAGCGGCACGCTGGCGTGCGGCAGGTTCGGCACCGACATGAGCAGGTCATTGAGCGGCTGCTGCAGGGCGGCCAGCTCTTCCTCGAGCTGCTTCAGGCGCACGGGCACGGCCTGCGATTCCGCCATGACGGCGCTGGCGTCCTCGCCCTTGGCCTTCAATTGGCCGATCTGCTTGGCCAGCGCGTTGCGGCGGGCTTGCAGGGACTCGGTTTCGGTCTGGACGGCCTTGCGGCGAGACTCCAGGTCGTTGAACCGTTCCGTGTCGAAGGCGACGCCGCGGGTCTTCAGGCGGTCTACGACGGTTTGCAGGTCTTTGCGCAGCAGTATCGGGTCTAGCATGGTGAGGTCGGTGAGGTTGCAAAAAAGGCGGCGGGGGATTGCCCGTCACCGGTTCTTGGCGCGTTCCTGTGCGTCCAGCTCGCGCAGGAATGCCAGCTTCTGCTGGATTTTAGCCTCCAGGCCGCGATCGGTCGGCCGGTAGAAGGAAGGCTTGAGTCCGTCAGGGAAATATTGCTCGCCCGCGGCGTAGCCGTGCGGCTCGTCGTGCGCGTAGCGGTAGGCCTTGCCATGACCCAGCTGTTTCATCAGCTTGGTCGGCGCATTGCGCAGGTGGATGGGCACCGGCGCGCTGCCGTGTTCCGCCGCGAACTTGCGCGCCTGGTTGTAGGCGTTGTAGACCGCGTTGGACTTGGCGGCGCACGCCATGTACACCACCGCCTGCGCCAGCGCGAGCTCGCCCTCGGGGGAACCGAGGCGCTCGTAGATGTCGGCGCCGTTCACGGCCAGGTCGGTCGCGCGGGGGTCGGCCAGGCCGATGTCTTCCACCGCCATGCGCACCAGGCGCCGCGACAGGTACTTGGGATCGGCGCCGCCGTCGATCATGCGGCAGAACCAGTACAGCGCCGCGTCCGGGTTCGAGCCGCGCACCGACTTGTGCAGCGCGCTGATCTGGTCGTAGAAGGCGTCGCCGCCCTTGTCGAAGCGCCGCAGGTTCTGCGACAGCGAGATTTCCAGCCAGGCGGCGTCCACCGTGTCGCGTCCGGCCGACTGCGCCGACTCGGCCACGACTTCCACCGCGCTGATCAGGCGGCGCGCGTCGCCGTCGGCCCACGCGGCCAGCTGCTCGCGCGCATCGGGCTCGATGCGGATGGTGTCGCCCGATTCCTGTCCTTCATTGAGCGCCGCAACGGCGCGATCAACGAGTTGTTGCAGCTCTTCTGCCGTCAACGATTGCAGCACATACACGCGCGCCCGCGACAGCAAGGCCGAGTTGACCTCGAACGACGGGTTTTCGGTGGTGGCGCCGATGAATGTGAACAGCCCGCTTTCGACATACGGCAGGAAAGCGTCCTGCTGCGCCTTGTTGAAGCGGTGGACTTCGTCGACGAAGAGAATCGTGCGCCGGCCCTGGCCCTGCGCGACCTGCGCCACCGTCACGGCGTCGCGGATGTCCTTCACGCCGCCCAGCACGGCCGAGATGGCGATGAACTGCGCGTCGAAGCCGTCGGCCATCAGGCGCGCCAGCGTGGTCTTGCCCACGCCGGGCGGCCCCCAGAAGATCATGGAATGCGGGCGGCCGGAGTCGAAGGCGACGCGCAGGGGCTTGTCGGGTCCCAGCAGATGCGACTGGCCAACCACGTCGGACAGGGTGCGGGGACGCAGGCGTTCGGCCAGGGGAACATAGGGCCGATGCGCGGGATCGGCCGCGAAGAGATCGTTGCTCATTGGCAGCAGATGAAGGGGTGCAGCAAGGATTTCAAGTCTGCATTACACCATGCCCGCGCCCTGGCGCCCGCCGGCCGTTGCCCCGGCCGGCGGCGTGGCCGCCCTACGCCAGTTCGGGCGGGGCGAAGCGGCGGTTGGCCAGCACGGGCAGCACCTTGCGCGCGTGGGCGAGGCGCTCCGGGTCGATGTCGGCAAAGACCAGCGCGGGCGCTTCGCCGGCGCGCGCCGTGACGACGCCCAACGGATCCACCACCATGCTGCAACCGATGTTGCGCTCACCGCATTCGCCGGTGGCCGCGACGTAGCAGGTGTTCTCCAGCGCCCGCGCCGTGACCAGGACCTCCCAGTGCATTTCCTTGAGCGGGCCGCGCACCCACGCGGCCGGCAGCACCAGCAGGTCGGCGCCGTCCAGCGTCAGCCGGCGGGCCAGTTCGGGAAAGCGCACGTCGTAGCAGGTCATGAGGCCCACGCGCAGGCCGGCAATGTCCAGCAGCGGGGGGATGTCCGTGCCCGGGGTGACATTGGTCGATTCCTTCATGGTGAAGGCGTCGTACAGATGCAGCTTGCGGTACTGCGACAGGATCTGGCCGTCGCGGATCGTGACCAGCGTGTTCCACACCCGGCCCTCGCCCGTCGGCACATGCACGCACATCATGGTGGCCAGGTCCGACCCGCGGCTGGCATCGAGCAGGCTCGTGATGAACGGACCGTCCAGCGCCTGCGCGGCCTTGAGCACGATCTGCGGATCGGTGATGTCGCGCGCCAGGATGCCTTCGGGCAGAACCAGGAGGCCTGCCCCGCCGGCGCGGGCGCGTTCCATCAGATCGATGCAGACCTGCGCGTTTTCTTCCCAGACGCGGCTGACGGCGAACTGGCCCAGGGCGACTTTCAGCATGGCATTTCCTTTGTCAAAGCACAGGCGCGCCTCAAGGGGCGCGCGGCATGGACCTATTTTCCCATCGTCCGGGCGGCGTGGCGTACGGGAAACTCCTAGCTCCCGCTTGTAAATTTCTTTCACGATAATGAAAAAAACAGGATTTGACGTAAATATTTTCCATACCGGGCCGCCATCATGACCAACTCATCCTCTCCCGCAGCTCCCCTGGACGTGAACGGCAAGGGCCTGGGCGCGTTTCCCGAATCCTGTACCACCGCCGACGTGGCGGCGCTGAACTGGAACCTGCTGAACGAAGACGTGAGCCTGCCGGTGGCCGTGCTGTACGAAGCCCGCATGCGCCACAACCTGCAGTGGATGCAGCAGTTCATGGAGGCCTATCACGTCAAGCTGGCGCCGCACGGCAAGACGACGATGAGTCCGGCCCTGTTCAAGCGCCAGATCGACAACGGCGCCTGGGGCATCACCCTGGCGACCGCACCGCAGGTCCTGGCGGCCTACCAGCACGGCGTGCGCCGGGTGTTGATGGCCAATCAGCTCGTGGGCCGCGCCAACATGGCCATCATCGCCCGTCTGCTGGAGGATCCGGCCTTCACGTTCTTCTGCATCGTGGATTCGGCCGCCAACGCCGCGCAGCTGGGCAAGTTCTTCGGCGACGAGGGCAAGGTGCTGCCCGTGCTGATCGAACTGGGTCCGGCGGGCGGGCGCACCGGCGTGCGCGACGACGCCCAGTTGCAGGCCGTGGCCGATGAGATCGCCCGCTGGCCCGGCCTGGCGCTGGCCGGCATCGAAGTCTATGAAGGCGTGCTGCAGGAAGAAGGCGCCATCCGCGCCTTCCTGCGCCGCGCCACCGACGCCTTGCGGGGCCTGGCCGCCGCGGGCCGGCTGCGCAAGAGCGGGCCCGCCCTCATCTCCGGCGCCGGGTCGGCCTGGTTCGACGTCGTGGCCGAGGAATTTTCGCAAATGGACATCGGCAGCCCGCTGGAAGTGGTGTTGCGCCCGGGTTGCTACCTGTCGCACGACGTGGGCATCTACCGCAGCGCCGCCGAGCGAATCAACGCGCAGAACCCCGTGGCCCGCCAGATGGAGCCCGGCCTGCAACCTGCCTTGCAGGTCTGGGCCTACGTGCAGTCGCTGCCCGAACCCGGCCGCGCCATCATCGCGATGGGCAAGCGCGATGCCGCCTTTGACGCGGGCCTGCCCACCCCTGCCCTGCTGTACCGGCCCGGTTCGGTGCAGCCCGGCGCGGCGCCGTCCCACTGGAAGCTGTCGGCCATGATGGACCAGCACGCCTTCATGCAGGTGGGCGACGGTGACGACATCCAGGTGGGCGACATGATCGCCTTCGACATTTCGCATCCCTGCCTGACGTTCGACAAATGGCGTCAGGTGCTGCTGGTGAACGAGCACTACGGCGTCACCGGCGTGGCCGAAACCTTTTTCTAGTCCCCCTGCCCGCGGCACCGCGCCAGGCCCACAGGGGACCGCAGCATCCGGGCACCCGGCGCTCATCCGATATCACGCGACAACCTGTTTCTGACCCTCTGGAGAGAGAATCATGAACTTCCGTACCTCCCGGCGAGGCGGTGGGCTGAAGAGCCTGCTCGCGGCCGGCGCAATTGGCTTGACCGCTTTGTCGACCCCCGCCCTCTGTGCCACGCCGGTCAAGGGAGGCACGATCTCTGTCGCCACCATCGGCGAGCCGCCGACGCTGGACCCGATGACCAGCACCGCCGACCTGGTGGGCATCCTGACCCAGCACTTCTTCGAGACGCTGTACACCTTTGACGCGAAGTGGAACCTGACGCCGCTCCTGGCCGACAAGATGCCGGAAGTGTCGGCGGACGGGCTGGTCTACACGATTGCGCTACGCCAGGGCATCACGTTCCATGACGGCTCGAAGATGGATTCGTCGGACGTGCTGGCGTCTCTGAAGCGCTGGACCGAGACCGCCACGCGCGGCAAGATGGCCGCCAAGATCATCAGCGGGATCGAGGCCCCGGACGCCAACACGATCCGCATCACGCTCAAGCAGCCGTATGCACCGCTGACCGCCCTGCTGGCCATGAACAATAGCGCCGCGGTCATCATGCCCAAGGGCAAGATCGCGCCGTCCCTGACCGAATTCGTCGGCACCGGCCCGTATCAGTTGAAGGCCCGCGTGCCCGACCAGTATGTGCAGCTCGTCCGCTTCGAGGGCTACAAGCAGCGCGAAGGCGAGCCCAACGGCTATGGCGGCGCACGCAAGCAGTATCTGGACGAAATCCGCTTCGTGCCGGTCAGCAATGCCAACACCCGCGTCGAAAGCGCCGTGGCCGGCCAGTTCGATTACGTGGACTCGCTGCCCGTGGAATCGCTGCCCAAGCTGAAGAACGGCCGCTCAGACCCGGTCATGCTCAAGCCCTTCGGCTGGCCGCGCCTGGTGCTCAACACCAAGCAGGGCATCATGTCGAACCAGGCCGTGCGCCAGGCGGTGCAGCTTGCCCTGAACGAAGAAGACATGCTGTTCGCGGCGTTCGGCGACAAGAACTTCTACAAGCTCAATGGCGACCTGTACCCGGAAGGCTATCCGTGGGCCACGTCGCTGGGCGGCAAGGTCTACAACAAGGGCGACGCCGCGGCAGCCAAGAAGCTGGTGGACGGGGCCAACGTGCAGGACCGCAAGATCCGCATCCTGACCAGCCAGCAGTACGAGTTCCATTACAAGATGGCGCTGGTGGCCGCCGAATACCTGAAGGCCGCGGGCTTCACGGTGGACATGCAGGTGGTCGACTGGGCCACGCTGACGCAGCGCCGCCAGGATCCGGCCGTGTGGGACATCTTCATCACGCACAGCCCCTTCCTGCCTGAACCGGCGCTGATCGACTTCCCGTCCAAGGACGCGCCGGGCTGGTGGGACACGCCGCGCCGCAACCAGGTGCTGGACGCCTTCAACCAGGCCGGCTCGCAGGAAGAACGCGTCAAGCGCTGGGCCGACGTGCAGCAGGCCGTGTACGACGAAGTGCCGTTCATCAAGGTCGGCGACTTCAACGCCCAGGCCGCGCGCTCGCCCGCGCTGCAAGGCACGCAGGCCGTGCCGTGGCCGTACTTCTGGAACGCCTGGAAGGCGTCCAAGTAAGCGCACGTCCGTCGGGCGGCCGCTACCGCCCGACGCGGCAGGCACCCGCGCGCGACCCGCTCGCGCCCGCGCAATGACCTCTAGGATTTCACCGTGTTGCGTTATCTCTTGAATCGGCTGGTCGGGCTGGTGGCCGTGATGTTCATCGTCGCGACGATCGTGTTCGTGATCATCCGCCTGACGCCCGGCGACCCGGCCGCCGTGATGCTCGGTCCGCAGGCCAGCCAGCAGGACATCGCCGCCCTGCGCGCGCAACTCGGACTGGACCAGCCTGTGGCGGTGCAGTACGTGTCGTGGCTGGGCAAGCTGCTGCAGGGCGACCTGGGCCAGTCCATCTTCATGAACAAGCCGGTGCTGGCGGCGCTGGCCGACCGCGCCGAGCCGACGATCCTGCTGACGCTGATGTCGCTGTTGATCGCCAGCGCCATCGCGCTGCCGGTCGGCATTCTTTCCGCGGTCAAACGAGGCACCACGCTGGACCAATCGGTGCTGTCGTTCTCGATGTTCACGTCCAGCGTGCCGAGCTTCTGGCTGGGGCTGCTGCTGATGCAGGTGTTCTCCGTGAAGCTGGGCTGGCTGCCGGTGGCCGGTTATGGCGGCCCGGACGCTTCGCTGGCCACGCGCCTGTCGCACCTGATCCTGCCTGCGGTCGTGCTGGGCCTGGTGAATTCGGCCCTGATTACCCGCTTCATCCGCGCCAGCATGCTGGACGTGCTGCGCGACGACTACGTGCGCACGGCGCGGGCCAAGGGCCTGCCGGAACGCAAGGTCATCCTGAAGCACGCGGTGCGCAACGCGTTGATCCCGATTCTGACGGTGCTGGGCTTGACGACGGCGTTGCTCATCAGCGGCGCGGTTGTGACCGAGACCGTGTTCGGCCTGCCTGGTGTCGGCAGCCTGGTGGTGTCGGCAGTGCTGCGCCGCGACTATCCAGTCATCCAGGGCGCGCTGCTGATCATCGCGGCGATCTACGTGCTGATCAATCTGCTGATCGACCTGCTGTACCTCGTGGTCGACCCCCGCGTGCGTTACTGAGCCATCGACATGACGACTGCAACTTCCATGAATCCCGGCGCGGACCGCTGGCAGGTCCTGCGCCTGCTGGTGGCGCGCAAGACGGTGCTGATCAGTCTTATCGTGATCGTGGTGCTGGCGGCCGCCGCGCTGCTGGCGCCGTGGATCAGCCCCTACGATCCCTTCAAGCTGTCCATCATGAACCGCCTGAAGGCGCCCGGCGCCGCGCACTGGTTCGGCACCGACGACTTCGGGCGCGACGTCTTCAGCCGCGTCATCCACGGCGGACGGCTGTCGCTGATGGTCGGCTTTTCCGTTGTCATCCTGTCCAGCGTGCTGGGCATTGCGCTGGGGCTGATCGCGGGGTTCTTCCGCACGGCCGACAAGTTCGTGTCGCGGCTGATCGACGCGATGATGGCGTTCCCCGATATTTTGCTGGCCATTTCGCTGGTAGCGGCGCTGGGCCCGTCGTTGGTCAACGTGGTGATCGCGCTGGGCATCGTGTACACGCCGCGCCTTGCCCGCATTGTGCGGGCCTCGACGCTGGTGATCCGCGAACTGCCCTTCGTGGAAGCCGCCCGCGCGCTGGGCGTGCCCACGTGGCGCATCGTCACCGTGCACGTGCTGCGCAACCTGGTGTCGCCCATCCTGGTGCAGGGCACCTTCATCTTCGCGTACGCCATCCTGGCCGAGGCCGGCCTGTCGTTCCTGGGCGTGGGCGTGTCGCCCGACATCCCGACCTGGGGCACCATGATCAACGCGGGCCAGCAGTACATGGGGTCGGCCGACTGGATCATGATCTTTCCCGGCATCGCCATCGTGCTGTCCGTGCTGTCGCTGCAACTGGTGGGCGACGGCCTGCGCGACGTCCTCGATCCGCGCCTGCGCAAGGAGCTGTAAACATGACCGCAAGCACCCGAGACATCGTGCTGTCGGTGCAAGGCCTGAAGACCTGGTTCCACAGCCGCGACGGCATCGCCAAGTCGGTGGACGGCGTCACCTTCGACCTGGCCCGTGGCGAGACGCTTGCTATCGTCGGTGAATCCGGCTCCGGCAAGTCCGTGACCAGCCTGTCCATCATGGGTCTGTTGCCCAAGCCGGCGGGCCGCATCGAGGCCGGCAAGATCCTGTTCCGCGACCGCCAGGGCGTGCAGCACGACCTGGCGCACGCCACGCCCGCCACGCTGCAACGCATCCGCGGCGCCGAGATCGCGATGATCTTCCAGGAGCCCATGACCAGCCTGAACCCGCTGTACACCGTGGGCGACCAGATCGCCGAGGCGGTGCTGCAGCATGAAGGCGGCTCGCGCGCCGCGGCGCTCAAGCGCGCCCGCGAGATGCTGGAGCGCGTGGAGATCCCGGCGGCCGACCGGCGCGTGAACGAGTATCCGCACCAGATGTCCGGCGGCATGCGCCAGCGCGTGATGATCGCGCTGGCCCTGGCCTGCAACCCCGCCGTACTGATCGCCGACGAGCCCACCACGGCGCTGGACGTGACCGTGCAGGCGCAGATCCTGGACCTGCTGCGCCGCCTGCAGGCCGAGATGAACATGAGCATCCTGTTCATCACGCACAACCTGGGCGTGGTCGCCGAGATCGCGCACCGCGTGGCCGTCATGTATGCCGGCCGCGTGGTCGAGGACGCCGGCGTCTACGACCTGTTCGAAAAGCCCACCCATCCCTACACGCGCGGCCTGCTGTCCTGCCTGCCGACCGCCGCGCTGCTCGCGTCCGGCGAGCGCCTTCGCGCCATTCCCGGCAACGTGCCCAGCGTGCTGGCGCTGCCGCCCGGCTGCACCTTCGCGCCCCGCTGCCCGCTGGCTGCGGACGACTGCCGCGCCGGCGTCCCCGATCTGGTGGCGGTGCGGCCCGAACACCGCGCGCGCTGCATCAAGGTAAATCCGCTATGACGAGCCCATCCACTCCCCGCGCCGCCGCGCCGCTGGTGCGCATCGACGACCTGAAGGTCCACTTTCCGACCTCGCAGGCGCGCAACGCCCCCGTCGTGCGCGCCGTGGACGGCGTGAGCTTCGACGTGCCGCGCAACACCATCGTGGGCCTGGTCGGCGAATCCGGTTCGGGCAAGACCACGACCGGCCGCGCCCTGCTGCGCCTGTTCGCCCCCACCGCCGGACGCATCGTGTTCGACGGACAGGACATCACGACGCTCAATGAAAAGCAGATGCTGCCGTGGCGCCGCCGCATGCAGATCGTGTTCCAGGACCCGTACGCCAGTCTCAACCCGCGCATGACGGTGGCCGAGATCCTGGGAGAAGCCCTGGACACCCACAAGCTGGCGCAGCACCGCCGCGCCGAGCGGATCGGCGAATTGCTCGAACGCGTCGGCCTGAACGCGGACCACAGCCGCCGCTATCCGCATGAGTTCTCCGGCGGGCAGCGCCAGCGCATCGGCATTGCCCGCGCGCTGGCGGTGGAGCCGGATTTCATCGTGGCCGACGAGCCCGTATCCGCGCTGGACGTCTCGGTTCAGGCGCAGGTGCTGAACCTGCTGCAGGACCTGCAGCGCGACCTGGGCCTGACCATGCTGTTCGTCGCGCACGACCTGGCGGTGGTCGACTACCTGTGCGACGACGTCGTGGTGATGTATCTGGGCCGCATCATGGAACGCGGTCCGACCAGCGAGGTTTATGCGCGCCCGCGCCATCCCTACACCCGCGCGCTGCTGTCCGCCGCCCCTGTGCCGGATCCGCGCGCCCCGCGTTCGCGTATCCTCCTGAAGGGCGACATCCCGAGCCCGGTCAACCCGCCTTCCGGCTGCGTGTTCCGCACACGCTGCCCCCATGCCATCGACGCCTGTGCGGCGGCGGTGCCGCCGGCCGTCGGCGTGAGCGCGGACCACTACGTGTCCTGCATCCGCCTCGACGATCCCGCGCTCGCGGCATGAGTCCGCCCGAATTGATCCAGGAACCACACATGAACATCATCCGCGACATCGTCTTCCAGATACGCAGTCGGCGGGACGCATTGAGCGTGACAGAACGCAAGGTTGCCGACGCCATCCTGGACGACATCATCTGGAGCGCCAGCGCCACGGTGGACCAGCTGGCCGCCAAGGCCGGCGTCAGCATCGCCACCATTTCGCGGTTTGCGCGCACCGTCGGCTGCGACGACACGCGCGACCTGAAGATGAAGCTGGCGCAGGCCAGCACGGTGGGCAGCCGGTTCCTGGACCCCAGCGCCCCCGCCGAGGAAAGCACGTTCTACGCGCGCATCTACGCCGACATCGAAAGCACCCTGCGCGCGCATCTGCCGACGTTCACCGAGCCGCTATTCGAAGCCGCCGCGTCCATCGTGGACGGGGCGCGCATGATCTACGTCTTCGGCATGGGCGGCGCGTCGGCGGTGCTGGCGCAGGAAGTCCAGTCACGCCTGGTGCGGCTGGGCTATCCCATCGCGGTTTACAGCGACGCGGTGCTGCTGCGCATGGTGGCGGCCACGCTCGACGAGCGCGACGCCGTGCTGGTGCTGTCGGCCTCAGGCCTGACGCCCGAGATCGTCGGCGCCGCGCGCATCGTCAAGCAATACCGCGCGCGCATCGTCGCCATCACCGACGCGTCGTCCGAACTGGCGAAGCTGGCCGACGTGGTGCTGCCCATCCGCACAGACGAGACCGACTTCATCTACAAGCCGTCGGCCTCGCGCTACGCGATGATGCTGGCCATCGACCTGCTGTCGACCGAACTGGCCATGCTGAACCAGGAAGAAAACCGGGAACGCCTGCGCCGCATCAAGCTGGCGCTGGACGAACACCGCGGCGGGCCGAACCGCCTGCCGCTGGGCGATTGATCGGGAAACCACGATGTACGACACCCTTATTGGCAACGTCCGGATCCTGGACGGTTCGGGCGGCCCCGAATACCGCGCCAGCGTGGCACTGGCCGGCGGCCGCATTGCCGCGATCGGCGAACTGCCGGGCGCGCCGGCGCGCCAGCTCATCGACGGCACCGATCTCGCGCTGGCCCCGGGCTTCATCGACGTCCACACCCACGACGACACCAACGTCATCCGCACGCCGGACATGCTGCCCAAGCTGTCGCAGGGCGTGACGACCGTGGTGGTGGGCAATTGCGGCATCAGCGCCTCGCCGGTCACGCTGCGCGGCGAGCCGCCCGATCCGATGAACCTGCTGGGCAAGCGCGAGGACTTCCGCTACGCCACCTTTGCGGACTACACGCGCGCGATCGAAGCCGCGCGGCCGGCCGTGAACGTTGCCGCCCTGGTGGGGCATACGGCCTTGCGCAGCAACCACATGGACCGGCTGGACCGCGCCGCGACGCGCGAGGAGGTGCTGGCAATGCGCGCCCAACTGCGCGACGCCCTGGCGCACGGCGCGATCGGCCTGAGCACCGGGCTGGCCTATGCCTCGGCGTTCGAAGCAGACACGGCCGAGGTCAAGCTGCTGGCCGAAGCGCTGGACGAATTCGGCGCGCTGTACACGACGCACCTGCGCTCGGAATTCGCCGCCATCCTGGAGGCCATGCAGGAAGCCTTCGACATCGGCCTGCACGCGCGCGTGCCGGTGGTGGTGTCGCACCTGAAGTGCGCCGGCGCCGGCAACTGGGGCCGCACGAAAGAGGTGCTGTTCGCGCTGGAAAACGCGGGGCGCATGCAGCATGTGGGCTGCGACTGCTATCCGTATTCCGCCAGTTCGTCGACGCTGGACCTGAAGCAGGTCACGGACGAATTCGATATCGACATCACCTGGTCCGAGCCGCATCCGGAGCAGGCGCGCCGCAAGCTGGCCGCCATCGCGGCCGACTGGGGCGTCACGCTGCTGGAGGCCGCCAAGCGGCTGCAACCGGCCGGCGCGGTGTATCACAACATGCACGAGGACGACGTGCGCCGCGTGCTGTCGCACCGGCTCACGATGGTTGGGTCGGACGGACTGCCCAACGATCCCATGCCGCATCCGCGGCTGTGGGGCGCCTTTCCGCGCGTGCTGGGCCATTACAGCCGGGACGTGGGCCTGTTTCCGCTGGCGCAGGCCGTGCACAAGATGACGGGGCTGTCCGCCGCGCGCTTCGGCCTTGCCGAGCGCGGCTTCGTGCGCGAGGGCCACCACGCGGATCTGGTGCTGTTCAACCCCGATACCGTCATCGACCGCGCGACCTTCGCCGCGCCCGTGCAGACCGCAGCGGGCATCGAGGCCGTTTGGGTCAATGGTGTCCTGTCGTACCGCAAGGGCCAGGCCACCGGCGAGCGCGCCGGCCGCTGGCTGCCGCGCAGCGGCGACCTGCGCGCGTCCTACCCCGCCATTCCGGCCGCGTCGTAGCGGCCGCCCCCGGACCACTTCAAGGAGAATCCTTCATGAGCGCTACCCCCACTCCCGACAACAACGGCATCACCCGCTACGGCGTGGCCGGCGGCACCGGCCAGGGCGGCTCGCACATGCCCTTCGCCCGCGCGGTCGCCGCCGACGGCTGGCTGTACGTTTCCGGCCAGGTGCCGATGGAAAACGGCGAAGTCATCGAAGGCGGCATCGTGACGCAAAGCCACAAGGCCATCCAGCAGGTGCTGGCCATCCTGCAAGAAGCCGGCTACGGCCCCGAACACGTCGTGCGCTGCGGCGTCTGGCTGGACGACGCGCGTGACTTTGCGTCGTTCAACAAGGTGTTCAAGGAATACTTCGGCGCAAATCCGCCGGCGCGTGCCTGCGTGCAGTCGAGCCTGGTGGTGGATGCGAAAGTGGAAGTCGACTGCGTGGCGTATAAGCGCCCCTGACACGCAGGCAGGTCGCGGTAGGTGTCAGACACCGGGTTCAATGCGCGGCTACCGCCAAACACGGCATGCCAAATAAAAAATGCCCGGTTTCCCGGGCATTCCGCATTGGGCCAAAAACGCCGCTACATCTTCACCACATCCACGCCCTTGGGCGCGGTGAACTGGAATTCCTTGGCGGGCAGTTGGGGGTTGGGCTGGATGGCCGACAGGTCGACGCGGGTGGTCTGGCCGAACGAGTCGAGCAGTTCCACGCGCACCGGCAGGTTGTTCTTCATGCCGATGTCCACGCGCGAGAAACCGGCGTCGGCCGTGCGCGGCTTGGCGCGCAGCCAGTCCACGCCGTCCTTGGCCGGCAGTGCGCTGACGTCGAAGGACTGTTCCAGCGAGCCCGAGCCGAAAAGAATGGCCGCGGGCGACGTGCCGATGGCGGCGTCGACCTTGCGTTCCGTGACCTGGGCCAGATCGGGGTCGAACTGGAAGACCTGGCGGCCGTCGGAGATGACCAGTTGCTCGTAGGGCTTTTGCACGGCCCATTTGAATTTACCGGGGCGCTGGAACGAGAATACGCCGGTCTGCGCGGGCTGGGTGCGGCCCTGGTCGTTGACGGTGTACTGCGAAAACGACCCGGTGGCCGCCGTGACCGTGGACACGAAGTTGCGCAATTGCTCTTGCGCACTGGCGGCCAGCGCCAGGGCGGGGACCAGGGCCGGAGTCAGGCCCAGCACCGCAACGGCGGCCAGGCGTTGAAACGTCTTCATCATGCTTCCTCTCGTGCGGCGGCTGCGGGAACCAGGATCTCGCGGTTCCCGTTGGATTGCATCGCCGACACCATACCCGATTGCTCCATCTGCTCGAGTAACCGGGCCGCACGGTTGTAACCAATCCGCAGATGACGCTGCACCAGCGAAATGGACGCGCGGCGGTGCTTGAGCACGACTTCGCAGGCCTGGTCGTACATCGGGTCGGATTCCGCGTCCCCGCCGATGCCCGTGACGCTGCTGGCGCCTTCAGCCCCGTCGCCGTCCAGCCCGCCTTCCAGGAGGCCCTCGACGTAGTTGGGTTCGCCCTGCGACTTCAGGCTTTCGACCACGCGATGGACTTCGTCGTCGCTGCAGAACGCCCCGTGCACGCGCACCGGCAGGCCGGTGCCGGGCGGCATGTAAAGCATGTCGCCCTGGCCGAGCAGGGTTTCCGCGCCCATCTGGTCAAGAATGGTGCGCGAGTCGATCTTGGACGACACCTGGAACGCGATACGCGTGGGGATGTTGGCCTTGATGAGGCCAGTGATGACATCCACGCTGGGACGCTGCGTGGCCAGGATGAGGTGGATGCCCGCCGCCCGCGCCTTCTGCGCCAGCCGGGCGATGAGTTCTTCGATCTTCTTGCCCACGACCATCATCAGGTCGGCCAGCTCGTCGATGACGACCACGATGGTGGGCAGCGGCGACAGGGGCTCGGGCTGATCGGGCGTGAGCGAGAACGGATTGGGGATCGGTTCCTCGCGCTTGATCGCGTCGCGGATCTTGGTGTTGTAGCCGGCCAGGTTGCGCACGCCCATCTTGCTCATGAGGCGATAACGCTTTTCCATTTCGCCCACGCACCAGTTCAGCGCGTTGGACGCCTGGCGCATGTCGGTGACCACCGGCGCCAGCAGGTGCGGGATGCCTTCGTAGACGCTCATTTCGAGCATCTTGGGGTCGATCAGGATCAGGCGGGTATGCGAGGCGTCGGCCTTGTAGAGCAGCGACAGGATCATGGCGTTGATCCCGACCGACTTGCCCGAACCGGTGGTGCCCGCCACCAGCAGGTGGGGCATCTTGGCCAGGTCGGCCACCACCGGGTTGCCGGCGATGTCCTTGCCCAACGCCATGGTCACGACCGAATGGCTGGCGTGGTAGGTCTGCGAACCCAGGATTTCGGACAGGCGCACCATCTGACGGCGCGGGTTGGGCAGCTCCAGCCCCATCAGGTTCTTGCCCGGTATGGTTTCGACCACCCGGATGCTGACCAGGCTGAGCGCGCGCGCCAGGTCCTTGGCCAGGTTGACGATCTGGCTGCCCTTCACGCCGGTGGCCGGCTCGATTTCGTAGCGGGTGATGACAGGGCCGGCCTGCGCCGCGACCACGGTGACCGACACGCCAAAGTCGGCCAGTTTCTTTTCGATCAGGCGAGAGGTGAATTCGATGGTCTCGGCCGACACGGTTTCCTGGTTGTTCAGGGGCGGGTCGAGCAGGCCAAGGGTGGGCAGATCGCCTTCGGCGCCGCCGGTGGGCGGGAAGAACAGGGATTGCTGCTTTTCCTTTTCGACGCGCTCGGACTTGGGCACCACGGTGATGGCCGGTTCGATGCGGACCGGCTGCTCGTGCACCAGTTTTTCCTGCTTGGCCACCACCTGTTCGGTGCGCACGGCCTTGGCGACTTCGCCGACCTTGCGGTCCTGGCGCGCGGTGTAGGAATTGCGCATCTTGCGGACCAGGCCTTCCAGCCAGGAACCGACGCGCTCGGCGACCGCCAGCCACGAAAACGAGAAGAACAGGCTGAGTCCGATGGCCAGCATGACCAGGAAGGCCAGCGTGGCGCCGGTGAAGCCGATGCTGCTGCCGATGAGGCCCGCCAGCATCTGGCCGATGACGCCGCCCGCGCCGCTTGCCGTTTCCGATGCGCCGGGCAGGTGCGTGCCGCGGCTGGCCAGGCGCAGGGCTTCCATGCCCAGCGAGCCCGTCATCAGCAGGAAAAAGCCAATGCCCTCTTCCCAGTGGACGCGCGGCAGTACTTCGGGTTGCTTGCTGTTGGCCACGCGCAACTGCGCGGCCAGGCGCCGGTAGCCAGCCCGCACGCGATGCAGCAGCAGGACGACCCACCACCAGGCGGAGAAACCAAAGAGATAGAGGAGGATGTCCGCCAGGTAGGCGCCCAGGCGTCCGCCCTGGTTGCGCACGACATCGCCTGGGACCGAGTGCGACCAGCCAGGGTCGGACGCGCTCCAGGTGGCGAGCACCAGGGTAAGCCAGGCCGCCAGGGCGGCAAAGAGGATCCAGCGGGCTTCACGCAACAACGCGGAAATGCGCGTTTGCAGCGGCGAGGGTCCGTTGCGGGTGTTGCGCGAGGCGCGCGGAGAAGCAGTCGAGATACGCGGCATGCGGCTCATTATAATTGGGCGTTACCCTAAAGATACCTGCCCATGTCCACGCCTACGCACGCTAAAGTTTTGATACTCGGTTCCGGCCCCGCCGGTTACACGGCGGCCGTCTATGCGGCACGCGCCAATCTTAACCCTGTTCTTGTTACAGGTTTGGCCCAAGGCGGCCAGCTCATGACCACCACGGACGTCGACAATTGGCCGGCCGACGCGGATGGCGTGCAGGGTCCGGACCTGATGCAGCGCTTCCAGAAGCACGCTGAACGCTTCAACACGGAAATGCTGTTCGACCACATCGCCAAGGTCGACCTCTCCAAGCGCCCCTTCACCCTGACCGGCGACACCGGCAAGGTCTACACCTGCGACGCGCTCATCATCGCCACGGGCGCCTCGGCCAAGTACCTGGGCCTGCCGTCCGAGCAGTCCTTCATGGGCCGCGGCGTCTCCGGCTGCGCCACCTGCGACGGTTTCTTCTACCGCAACCAGGACGTGGTGGTGGTCGGCGGCGGCAATACCGCTGTCGAGGAAGCCCTCTACCTGTCCAACATCTGCCGCAAGGTCACGCTGATCCACCGCCGCGACAAGTTCCGCGCCGAGCCGATCCTGGTCGACAAGCTGATGAGCAAGGTCGAAAACGGCAACATGGAACTCAAGCTGTTCCACACGCTGGAAGAAGTGCTGGGCGACGACAGCGGCGTGACCGGCGTGCGTGTTCGCCACGTGGACACCGGCGCCACCGAAGACATGGCCGTCACGGGCGCCTTCATCGCCATCGGTCACCAGCCCAACACGGAAATCTTCCAGGGCCAGCTCGAGATGAAGGACGGCTACATCGTCACCAAGAGCGGCCTGTCCGGCATGGCCACCATGACCTCGGTGCCCGGCGTGTTTGCCGCCGGCGACGTGCAGGACCACGTCTACCGCCAGGCCATCACCAGCGCCGGCACGGGCTGCATGGCCGCCCTGGACGCCCAACGGTGGCTGGAGAATGCGGGGCAGTAAGGTCGGCATGGCCGACCTGAAACGCCTGAAGAAGGACCTGCAGGAAGAACGCGAACGCGCCGCCCTTGCCCCGCAACGGGCGGCGGCGGCGGCCGCGCGCCCCGCGTCGCCCCCCGAGGACGACCTGGCGGCGTTCAAGCGCTCGATGAAGTCCGTCACGCCGATCCGGCACGCGCAACGCGTCGAGCACAAGCCCGCCCCCGAACCCGCGCCCGCCCTGCGCCGCGCCAACGCGCTGGGCGAAACGCCCAACCGCGCCGACGCGGGCGTCTCGGACGGCGGCGAGATCACGCACCTGCTGTCCGAAGGCGGCACCGCCTTCGTCCGTGGCGACGTGGCGCCCGACACCGCGCGCAATTTGCGCCGCGGCCAATGGCGCGCCGGCGCGGAACTCGATCTGCACGGGCTGCGCGTCGAGCAGGCGCGCCATGCCCTGCTGTCGTTCCTGGACGAGTGCCAGGAACACGGCATCCGCTGCGTGCGCATCGTGCACGGCAAGGGCTACAACTCGGAAGGCCTGGAGCCGGTGCTGAAAGACAAGGCCCGGACGTGGCTGGTCCAGAAGGCCGACGTCATGGCATTCTCCGAGGCCCCCGAGCGCGAAGGCGGCGCGGGCGCCCTGTTGGTGCTGCTGCGCCAGTCCGAGGGGCCGCGCAAATGAAGTGGCTTTACCTGGCGGTGGCGATCGTCGCAGAGATCTTCGCCACCAGCGCCCTCAAGGGCTCCGAAGGTTTCACGCGGCTGGTGCCGTCGGTCATCACCGTCTTCGGCTACCTGATTTCGTTCTACTTCCTGTCGCTGACGCTGCGCGAGATTCCCGTGGGCATCGCCTACGCGATCTGGTCCGGCGTCGGCATCGTGCTGATCTCCATCGTGGGCGCGGTGCTGTTCAAGCAGCACCTGGACACACCCGCGCTCATCGGCATCGGCCTCATCATCGCCGGCGTGGTGGTGATGAACGTCTTCTCCAAATCCGTCTCGCATTGACGACGTTCTCCGCAGTTCGGATACAAGGCCTGGGGACGCGGGGCATCCTGGCGCAGACCTTGCTACGCGTCGCCCTTGCGGCAATCCTGTGCCTGGGTTGGCTGTTCGCCGCCTGCGCATCGGCCCAGGGCTTTGACCGCGCCGCCGAGCTCAAGCGCTACCGGGCCTGGTACACGGTCTTCTCAGAGGACATGGACCGGCTGGCCGCGGCGTCCGGCCCGCTGACGGAAGCGCAGTTCGATGCGCTGTTTGAAAAGTCGGTCGTGCCCGGCTCGCGCGCGGCCGGCTTCCTGCGTGAAACCTTCGCGCGCCGAACCGGCGATGGCACGTACCGCCCGCGATACGGCCCCCGCCCCGTATTCATGGGTGTGCTGGCCAGCGGCATTCCCGCGGGCCAGGGCGGCCGCTATCCAGAATCTGATGCCGCGTTCCAAGACAAGGACCTGTCGGTCTGGTACCTGCACGTGGACGTGGGCGACATGACCAACACGTACCTGCTGTCGTCTGGCGCCTTCACCCCCTACCGGCTGCCGCCCGCGGGCACGTTCGAGCGCCGCGCCTACCCGTTCCTGCTGATGGACACCCGAGACGGGGCGTTGCGGCTGGGCGGCGTCAGCGCCGAACTCTGGGGCCTCGTTGCGTGGCTGCACAATGCCGCAAACTAAGCCCGTGTTGCGCCTGTACGCGATGGCCGCGATGTCCGCTGCGCCCGGCCTTGCACTGGCCCTGTGCCAGCCGCTCGCCGCGAACGAACGTCTGACCGTTGTGGCCGACGTGCGGCTCGACGACACCCACACGCTGCTGGCCAAGGACGGCTCACGCATCCGCAGCTGGCTGCCCGCCGTCCAGGTGCCCGACGGACCGCGCGCCACGCCCGTCATCTGGGCCGAAAACGTCGACTGGTCGGTCTATGCGGCCGATCCCCGCGCGCGCATTGGCGCCACGATGCTGCGATTCGAGCAAGGCCAGGACGCCCGCCCGCATCTTTGCGGCATTGCTCAGTACAGCCCGAACACCGTGGACGAGGTCCGCGCCAAGCCCGCGCCCGCCCTGCCGCCGCCAGAAAGCGAGACCCGCTTTCGCTACGACGCATCTGGCCGGCTGATCGGCTACGAGGTGCGGTCGCGCACCTGGGACGGCCGCGCGAATCGGCCCGTCCGGCGTTGCCTGCGCTATGACGCCAACGGCTGGCTCGCCGAATTGGCCGACGGTAGGTGCGACGGCGCCTCCCGTCCGCAGGTGCGCTATGTGCATGACGCGGCCGGCCGCCTGTTGCGGACCGTCCGCCACGCGCCTGAAACCGGTGAAGCAAACGAGGTCATCGTGCATGACGCCGCAGGCGGGATCGCCCAGCGCTATCTGCGGCCGGTCCTGCAAAGCGAAAATGGGCGCGACGCGCAGGCGGGATTGCCATACCGCGCCGTCGCGGGCGAACACCCGGTTCTGGTGCTGCCCGGCCCCGGCTGGCAGCCGCCCGCCCTGGAGTCCTACCACTACGACTGGGCCATCGTGCAGCCGCGCGGCGACGCCAGCGTTTACGAGGCCAAGCGCGATCCCAAGTCCGTGCTGGCCAGGGGAAACAGCGGCGAAAATGGACGCTTCGACATGAGCGCGGACGTCCGCCGGCGCGTGTGGGCGGCGGCGGGCCGCGCGCCTGGTGGCGTGCAGTGGTTGTGGGCGCCGGGGCAGGTGCTTACGCTGTTGCAGGCCATGCCCGGCACCGCGTGGGCCGCCTGCGCCGACCCCCAGGACCGCCGGCCGGCAGCCTGCCCTGCTCCCTAGCTGTTGTCCGGCCGCGGATGCCGCGCATCCGGATTGCGCAGGTAATCGACCAGCGCCAGCGTGGCCCGGTCGGGCGGCGGGGTCAGCAGCGACACCACGAAGATCGTCAGGAACGCCACCGGGGCGCCGAATACGCCCGCCGCGATGGGCTGAATGCCCCACCACAGGTCCACCGGCTGCGTGCGCGCGATGCCCAGCACCGATTCCCGCAGCCACGGGTGCGTGTGCGTCATGTAGGCAAACGTCGCGGCCAGGCCTGCGGCCATCCCCAGCGTGGCGCCCCATTTGTTGGCGCGCCGCCAGAACACCCCCATGACGAGCGCCGGGAAGAACGACGAGGCCGCGAACGAAAACGCGGCCGACACCATGAACAGGATGTCCGCGGGTTTGCGGGCCGCGACCCACGCCGCGCCAAACGCGACCACCAGCAGCAGGATCTTGGACACCATCACGCGGCGCGCGGCCGACATGCGCGGCGACACGACCCGGTACCACATGTCGTGAGAAAGCGAGTTGGACAGCGTCAGCAGCAATCCGTCGGCCGTGGACAGCGCCGCCGCCAGACCGCCGGCCGCGACCAGCCCGGAGATCACGTAGGGCAAGCCGCCGATTTCGGGCATGGCCAGCACCACCACATCCGCGCCCATGCTGATTTCGCTCAGCTGCACGACGCCATCGCGGTTGATGTCGGTGACGTCGAGCAGGTTGGTGTCGACCGCGCTCCAGGCGTGCACCCAGTTGGGCAGACTGAGGAAGTTCGAGCCCACGACCTGGGTATAGATTTCGAACTTGACCAGCAGCGCCAGCGCGGGCGCCATGAAGTACAGCAGCAGGATGAACAGCAGCGACCAGCACACCGACTTGCGCGCCTCGATGACGGACGGTGTGGTGTATGAGCGCATCAGGATGTGCGGCATGCCGGCGGTGCCCAGCATCAGGCACAGCACCATCGCCAGGAAGTTGATGCGCATGTTGCTGCGTTCCTCGGGGTCCTTGGCCGGGAACGGTTCGGCGTGCGGCGTGGGCGGCGCGGCGCGGGCCTCGAAGGTCGCCTTGGCCTGCGACCACGTGGTGCGTGCATCGTCGACGGTCGGCGGGTAGGCGGCCAGTTCGCGTTCGGCCGACCGGATCTCGACCATGGGCGCGTCGCCCGCGTTCAACTGGGCCAGCCGGCTGCGCAGCTTGTCCTTTTCCAGCGTCCACGATTCGGGCAGCGTCTGCAGGCGGCGCGACATCTCGTCGGCGCGCTGCTGCCAGATCGTGCGCACCTCGATCTCGGACGGATCGTTCTGCAGGTAGACCTCTTTTTCGGTCACCTGCTGCAGCACGGCTCCGCCCGACAGTTGCGGCAACGGCATGTTGGTGTGCTTGACCGACAGCCAGATCACCGGCACGAGGTACGCAATGACCAGGATGATGTATTGCCCGACCTGCGTCCACGTGACCGCGCGCATGCCCCCCAGGAACGAACACACCAGCATGCCGCCCAGCGCAACGAAGATGCCCAGCTCGAATGAAATGCCCGTCATCCGCGTGGTGATGATGCCCACCCCGTAGATCTGGGCGACCAGATACGTGAACGAGCAGAGAACGGCGCAGAAGACCCCGGCCAGGCGCGGCAGGTTGCCGCCGTAACGGGCGCCCATGAAATCGGGAATGGTGTACTGGCCGAAGCGGCGCAGGTAGGGGGCCAGCAGCATCGCCACCAGCACGTACCCGCCCGTCCAGCCCATGATGTAGGCCAGCCCGCCATAGCCGGTCAGATACAGCGTGCCCGCCACGCCGATGAAGGACGCCACCGACATCCAGTCGGCCGCGGTCGCCATGCCGTTGTAGATGGCCGGCACGCGCCGGCCGGCGACGTAGTACTCCACTTGGTCGGAGGTGCGGCAGACAATGCCGATGCCGGCGTACAGGCTGACGGTGACCAAAAGGAATACATAGCCGATCCAGTTGCGCGGCATGCCCAGGATCTCGGCCAGCGCCATCAGCAGGATCATCAGCGCAAAGCCTGCCGTATACAGCACATAGATGCGCCGCAGGCGGATGCGGAACTCCTGGGGGGTGTCTCCCGTGAAAAACGGCATCAGCGCGGCTCCCCGGTTTCGTCGGCGCGCTCATCGGCGCGATTCATGACCCGGGCGTAGACGGCGATGATGATCAGATAGGCCAGCGGGGCGCCATAGGCGGCCATCCAGAAGGCGAAGGGCCAGCCGATGAAGTCGAACGAGAGCCGGCGGGCGAAAAACGAGGGAATGAAGGTCAGCGCCGCCCAGATGGCGAGCAGCAGCAGGATCAGCCGCAGGTTGCGGCGCCAGTAAGGCGTGACGGATGTCCGGGAGGGAGTAAGGCGCGTTTGCGGCATAGCGTGGATGAGCAGGTCCCATCTAAATATCGCCAAACGCAGCGCTTGAAAAGCCCTGAAGCTTGATTTGCCGGCTTTTTATGCGACAACGGCTGGCACTTCCTGGTGCCAGCCGTTGTGCGTTTGCTTTTTTTGAGTACTGCTTTACTTTTTTTATTTACCGGTGCCGCCGGTATTTGCCCATGCAGGGCTTTGTCTCCTCACCTGCATGGGAAGAGATTCTGCACCAGATGCGGGATTGCCACACTAGGGGAATGCCCTAAGACGGAGCATTCATTTACATATTCCTTGCACCATATAAGTGCATTTTGGCTCTGCCGTTCTAAATATTGGGATTTTTCGGCCCAAACCGCCCCGCGCACGGCCTAATTCTTGAGCACTGCTCAGTTCATGAGCATGGCCGATGGCGCCCGGCGTCCGAACCCGTGCACGCCAGGATGCCCGATTCCGGGCACGACAGCCAGAAGCTTGCCAGCCGCTCTTTACACGGCGTTTACACCCCGCCCGCCAAGCTATACCCCGTTTTTACCCCCCGCTCCGTAACCTGCCGGTGTCTTCAATGGTCACCTCGCCTGCCCGGCGCGCATCCGCCTTTTGCCGCGCAGGCCTGTTCGAAGGGAGCAAGCCTCCCGGGGAGAAAAAACGTGGATCTCGTCTATATCGCGCTCTTTGCCGCGATGGCCGGGCTGACCTGGGCGCTCGTCCGGTTCTGCGACGCCTTGTCGGCCGGAGGGCAGTCATGAGCTGGCTCTACTGGCTAAGCGGCCTGACGGCCGCATTCCTGTTCGTGTACCTGCTGGTCGCGCTGTTCAAACCGGAGAAATTCTGATGACCCCCGAATTCGTCGGGCTGCTGGTCTTGTACCTGGCAGTCCTTTTTGCGATCGCGCCCGTCCTGGGCCGCTACATCCGCGTCGCGATGGAAGACGGCCGTTCGCGGCTGACGGCCTGGGGACGGCCGCTCGAGCGCGGCATCTACCGGCTGGCGGGCATCGACCCCAAGGCGGAAATGGGCTGGAAACGCTATGCCGCCGCCGTGCTGGTCTTCAACCTGGTCGGCATCGCCGCCGTCTATGCCCTGCAGCGCGTGCAGGGGCTGCTGCCGCTGAACCCCGCCGGCCTGGGCGCCGTGTCGCCCGATTCCGCCCTGAATACGGCCATCAGCTTCGTCTCGAACACCAACTGGCAGGGGTACGCGGGCGAATCCACAATGAGCTACCTGACGCAGATGCTGGCGCTGACGGTGCAGAATTTCGTATCGGCGGCGACCGGCATCGCCGTGGTTTTCGCGCTGATCCGCGGGCTCGCCCGGCACTGCTCGGCCACCGTGGGCAACTTCTGGGCCGACATGGTCCGCTGCACGCTGTATGTGCTGTTGCCGCTGTCGCTCGTGCTGGCGATGGCACTGGTCAGCCAGGGCGTGATCCAGAACTTCAACCCCTACCAGGCCGTGCAGACGGTCGAGACCGTGCACTACGACCAGCCCCGCGTGGACGCGCAAGGCCAGCCCGTGCTGGACGCGGCCGGCGCGCCGGTCACCGACCCGGCCACCACGCGCACGCAGACCCTCGCCATGGGGCCGGTCGCGTCCCAGGAAGCGATCAAGCTGCTGGGCACCAACGGCGGCGGCTTCTTCAACGCCAATTCGGCGCACCCCTTCGAAAACGCCACGCCGCTATCGAACTTCCTGCAGATGCTGGCCATCCTGGCGATACCCGCCGCGCTGTGCTTTACCTTCGGCGAGATGGTGGGCAGCCGGCGCCAGGGCATCGCCATCCTGGCCGCGATGACGGCGCTATTCGCCGTCTTTGCGCTGTCCGCCGCGTATTTCGAACAGCAGCCCAATCCGATGGCCGAGCAAGCTGGCGCCGCGACGTTCGGCGGCAACATGGAAGGCAAGGAGACGCGCTTCGGCATCGCGGCCACGTCGCTATTTGCCACGGTCACCACGGCGGCGTCCTGCGGCGCGGTGAACGGCATGCACGATTCGTTCTCCGCGATGGGCGGCCTGTCGCCGATGCTGCTCATGCAGCTGGGCGAAGTCGTATTCGGCGGTGTGGGCTCCGGCCTGTACGGCATGCTGGCCTTTGCCATCCTGGGCGTCTTCATCGCCGGACTGATGATCGGGCGCACGCCCGAGTACCTGGGCAAGAAGATCGAGGCCTTCGACATGAAGATGGTTTCCATCGTCATCCTGGCCACGCCGCTGCTGGTGCTGGGCGGCACGGCGCTGGCCGTGTCCGTGGCGGCGGGCCAGGCCGGCGTGCTCAATCCCGGCATCCACGGATTCTCGGAGATCCTGTACGCGCTCTCGTCGGCCGGCAACAACAACGGCAGCGCCTTCGCGGGGCTGTCAGCCAACACGCCCTTCTACAACGTCCTGTTGGGGATCGCGATGTGGTTCGGCCGGTTCGCCGTGATCGTCGCGGTGCTGGCCATGGCCGGCTCGCTGGCGGCCAAGCGCCGGCTGCCCGCCGGCCCCGGCAGCATGCCGACCACCGGCCCGCTTTTCGTGACGCTCTTGATCGGCGCCGTGCTGCTGGTCGGCGCCCTTACCTATGTGCCCGCGCTGGCTCTCGGCCCGGTCGCGGAACACCTGCAACCCTGATGCAAGAAGGCTAGGAAAGAACATGGCCAAGATTGAAATGCAAACCGTCGGATCTGACGGCAGTACAGCCGCCCGCGCGTCCGTGCCCGGCGAACCGGGTCAACCGAACGCGGGCAAGCAGAGCGCGGCGCGGACTGACGCGGCCCGACCTGACGCGACCCGACCCTTTGGCCTCTGGTCGCGGGCGCTGGTGGGTCCCGCGCTTCTGGACAGCCTGCGCAAGCTGTCGCCCGCCGCGCAGGTCAAGAACCCCGTGATGTTCGTGGTCTACGTGTGCAGCCTGCTCACCACGGTCCTGTGGATCATGGCCCTCGGCGGCCAGGCCGAGGCGCCGGCGGGATTCATTCTGGGCATCGCCGTGTGGCTGTGGTTCACCGTGCTGTTCGCCAACTTCGCCGAGGCGCTGGCCGAAGGCCGGGGCAAGCAGCAGGCGGCCACGCTGCGCGGCCTGCGCACCACCATCGACGCGCACCTGCTCAAGGGCTTTCGCGACGACGACGCGTTGGATGCGGACCCGGCGCACTGGCGCGGCCAGGCCGTCAACCAGCCATCGGGCCTGCTGCGCCGCGGCGATGTCGTGCTGGTCGAAGCCGGCGACACGGTGCCCGGCGACGGCCAGGTCATCGCCGGCGTGGCCTCCGTCGACGAAAGCGCCATCACGGGCGAGTCCGCGCCCGTCATCCGCGAGTCGGGCGGGGATTTCTCGTCCGTCACCGGCGGCACGCGCGTGCTGTCGGACTGGATCTTCGTGCGCATCGCCGCCGATCCCGGCGAGAGCTTCCTGGATCGCATGATCTCGATGGTCGAAGGGGCCCGGCGCCAGAAGACGCCCAACGAGCTGGCGCTGACCATCCTGCTGGTGGGACTGACCGTGGTGTTCCTGCTGGTCGTCGTCACGCTGATGCCCTTCTCGCTCTACGCCGTCGCGGCGGCGGGCGGCGGCGCGGCGGTCACGGTGACCGTGCTGGTGGCGTTGCTGGTCTGCCTGATACCCACCACCATCGGCGGCCTGCTGTCGGCCATCGGCGTGGCGGGCATGAGCCGCATGATGAGCGCCAACGTGATCGCAACGTCCGGCCGCGCGGTCGAAGCCGCGGGCGACGTCGACGTGCTGCTTCTGGACAAGACCGGCACCATCACCTTCGGCAACCGCCAGGCGTCCACCTTCCTGCCGGCGCCCGGCGTGTCCGCACGCGAACTCGCGGACGCCGCGCGCCTGGCCTCGCTGGCCGACGAAACGCCGGAAGGCCGCAGCATCGTGGCCTTGGCGGACAAGGCCATCCATGCGCCCGCGCCGCGCATCGCGGGCATCGAGTTCGTGCCGTTCACCGCGCAATCGCGCATGAGCGGCGCGGACCTCGGCGAGCGCAGGATCCGCAAGGGCGCGGTCGACGCGATCCAGGCCTGGCTGGCCGCGCAGGACGCCACGGTGCCCGCCGAGGCGCTGCGCCTGGCCGAAGACGTGGCGCGGCGCGGCAGCACGCCGCTGATGGTCAGTGACGGTAACCGCGCATTGGGGGTGGTCGAGCTCAAGGACATCGTCAAGCCCGGCATCCAGTCGCGCTTTGCCGAATTGCGCCGCATGGGCATCAAGACCGTGATGATCACCGGCGACAACAAGCTGACCGCCGCCTCCATCGCGGCGGAAGCCGGCGTCGACGACTTTCTGGCCGAAGCCACACCCGAGGCCAAGCTCAAGCTTATCCGCGACTACCAGTCGCAAGGCCGCCTGGTCGCCATGACGGGCGACGGCACCAACGACGCGCCCGCGCTCGCGCAGGCCGATGTGGCGGTGGCGATGAATTCGGGGACCCAGGCCGCCAAGGAGGCCGGCAACATGGTGGACCTGGATTCCAACCCGACCAAGCTCATCGAGATCGTCGAGATCGGCAAGCAGATGCTGATGACGCGCGGCGCGCTCACCACGTTCAGCGTGGCCAACGACGTGGCCAAGTACTTCGCCATCATCCCGGCCGCCTTCGCCACCGTCTATCCGCAGCTCGGCGTGCTGAACATCATGGACCTGGCGACGCCGTCCTCGGCCATCCTGTCGGCCGTGATCTTCAACGCGCTGATCATCGTGGTGCTGATCCCGCTGGCCTTGAAGGGCGTGCGCTACCGCCCGCTGGGCGCCTTGGTGCTCCTGCGTCGCAACCTTCTCATCTATGGCCTGGGCGGGCTCATCGTGCCGTTTGCCGGCATCAAGCTCATCGACATGGTGCTGGCCGCGCTGGGCTGGGCGTGACGGCCGCCGTCATCCCTGCCACTGCCTTGCAAGCCTCCACGCAAAGGAATTCCTCATGACCACCGCAACTTCCGCGCCGCGCCAAGGCGGCATCCTGCGCCCCGCGCTGACCGTCTTCGCCGCGCTGTCGCTCATCACCGGCCTGGCCTATCCGTTTCTGACCACCGGCATCGCGTCGGCCGTGTTCCCCCACCAAGCCGCCGGCTCGCTGATCGAGCAGGACGGCAAGGTGGTCGGATCCGCGTTGATCGGCCAATCGTTCACCTCGCCGCAATATTTCTGGGGCCGCCCGTCGGCCACGGCGCCCATGCCCTACAACGCGGCAGCCTCCGGCGGCTCCAATCTCGGCCCGCGCAACCCGGCGCTGGCCGAAGCCGTCCAGGCGCGCATCGCGGCCTTGAAGGCGGCCGATCCGGACAACGCCGCGCCGATTCCGGCCGACCTTGTCACCGCCTCGGGCAGCGGGCTGGATCCGCACATCAGTCCGGCCGCCGCAGCCTATCAGGCGGACCGGGTGGCGCGGGCCCGCAATCTGCCGCGCAGCGAGGTCGATGCGCTTATCCAGGCCCACACCGCCACGCCCTGGCTGGGCGTGCTGGGCAGCCCCGCGGTCAACGTGCTGACGCTGAACCTGGCGCTGGACAAGCTGCGCGGCCCGCGATGATGGGGCGGCGTATAGTATTGCCAGCCGTTTCCTCCCCTTCCTTGCGCGTTCATGGCTGACATCGCTGGCGAGCGTCCCGATCCGGACGCGCTCTTGAAAACCCTGGACGCCGCCGAGCGGCAGGCGGTGCGCGGCAAGCTGCGCGTGTATTTCGGGTCGTCGGCCGGCGTGGGCAAGACCTACGCCATGCTGGCGGCGGCGCGCGCGCAGGCCGCACAGGGCACGGACGTGCTTGCCGGCATCGTCGAAACCCACGGCCGCCGCGAGACCGCGACGCTGCTCGATGGCCTGCCGGTCCTGCCGCTTCGGGACGTTGTCTACCGCGGCCACGTGCTCAAGGAATTCGACCTGGACGGCGCGTTGCGCCGCCGTCCGGCGCTGGTGCTGGTCGACGAACTGGCCCACTCCAACGCCCCCGGCTCGCGCCACGCCAAGCGGTGGCAGGACATCCAGGAGCTGCTCGCGGCCGGCATCGACGTCTGGACCACGCTGAACGTGCAGCACCTGGACAGCCTGAACGAGGCCGTGGGCAGCATCACCGGCGTGCGCGTCTGGGAAACGGTGCCCGACGACGTGTTCGATGCGGCCGACGAGGTCATGCTGGTCGACCTGTCGGCCGACGAACTGCTGCGCCGCTTGAAGGAAGGCAAGGTCTACCTGCCCGAACAGGCGCGGCACGCCTCCCGCAATTTCTTTCGCAAGGGCAATCTGATCGCGCTGCGCGAGCTGGCGCTGCGGCGCACGGCCGAGCACGTGGACGACGATGTGCAGGCCTACCGCCGCGACCGCGCCATCGAGTCCGTGTGGCGCACGCGCGAAGCCATCGTGGCCTGCATCGGGTCCGACGCCGACGCCGAATACGTCATCCGCAACGCCCATCGCATGAGCCAGCAGCTCGATTGCGATCTGCATGTCGTCACCATCGACACGCCGCGCGCCGCGCCGCCCGCCGCCGCCGAAACCGAGCGCCTGCAGCACGGCCTGGCGCTCGCCGACGCGCTGGGCGCGCGCACCGAAACGCTGGCAGGCGGCGACATGGTCGACGCCGTCGTGCGTTATGTCCGCCGCCACAACATCACCAAGGTGATCGTGGGCCGCACCCGCGCCGGCGGATGGCAGCGCCTGCGCCTGTCGCTGACGGCGTTGCTGACCGCCGGCATGTCGCACGGTTGGCTGTGGCGGCGCCACAGCTTCGCCGACCAGCTCGCCGCCGGGTGCCCCGAGATCGACATCATCCGGCTGGGCGCGCCGCCCGTTCCCCAGCACGCGCCCGCCAAACGCGACCCGCTCACGCTGGGCCGCCGCGCGCGCGCAGCCGACGACGAACGCGCCGCCCGGCCACTGGCGGGGTACGTGTGGGCGCTGTGCTACTGCGCCGTGGCCACGGCGCTGTCCTCACTCGTCTTCCCCGCGCTGCACCAGACCAACATCGTCATGCTGTTCCTGCTGGCGGTTGCCGCGGTGGCGCTGCGCCACGGACGCGGGCCGGCCGCGCTCGCGTCGGTCGTCAGCGTCGGGCTGTTCGACTTCTTCTTCGTGCAGCCCTTGTCTTCGTTCGCCGTGTCGGACGTGCAGTACCTGCTGACCTTCGGCGTGCTGCTTGGCGTGGGCTTGCTGATCGGCCAGCTTACCGCCGGCCTGCGCTTGCAGGCGCAGGCGTCGGTCAAGCGCGAGGCCGACGCGCGCAGCCTGTACGAATTCGCGCGCGAACTGTCCTCCGCCCTGCTGCCCGAACAGATCGTCGCGCTGGCCGGCTCGTTCGTGCATGCCACCTTTGGCGCGCGTTGCGCGCTTTACATCCTGGGCCTGGACGACCGCCTGAAACTGGCCATGCCCGCCGACAGCGACATGTCCGCGCCCGAATCGGCGCTGGCGCAGTGGGTGTACGACCACGGCCAGCCTGCGGGCGCCGGCACCGCCACCCTGTCCAACAGCGGGTTGCTGTACCTGCCGCTGAAGGCGCCGATGCGCACCCGCGGCGTGCTGGTGCTGGACGCGCCCCGCCGCAGCCTCTACGCCAATCCAGACACGCGCCGCCAGGTCGAGGCCTACGCCACCCTGATCGCCATTGCGCTAGAACGCCTGCACTATGTCGAGGTTGCGCAGCAGGCCGTGGTCAGCATGGAATCCGAAAAACTGCGCAACTCGCTGCTGGCCGCGGTTTCGCACGACCTGCGCACGCCGCTCACCAGCCTGGTGGGCATGACCGACACGCTGATGCGCGAGCGGCAGGCACTGCCCGCTGGCGTGCAGGACACGGTGCGCGCCATGCGCGATCAGGCGCAGCGCATGCACGCGCTGGTGGTCAACCTGCTGGACATGGCGCGGCTGCAAAGCCGCGATACGCCGCTACGCCTGGAATGGCAATCCATCGAAGAGCTGGTCGGCGCCGCGCTGGCGGCCATGCGCGAACCGCTGGCCGGCCGCGAGGTCCTGGTCGCGCCGCTGTCCGCGCTGCCGCTGGTGGAGTGCGACGGCGTGCTGATCGAACGCGTGCTGTGCAATCTGCTGGAGAACGCGGCCAAGTACACGCCTGCCGGCAGCACGCTGCGCATTCACGCCTTCGTGCATGAGGCCGAAACCCCGGGAGCCCAAACGCAAGGGCGCGAAATGCGCGTGGCCATTGCCGACAACGGCCCCGGCGTGGCGCCCGGCGCCGAACGCCGCATCTTCGAAAAATTCACGCGCGGCGAACGCGAGTCCGCCACGCCTGGCGTCGGCCTGGGACTGGCAGTGTGCGAAGCGATCGTCGCCGCCCACCACGGCCGCATCTGGGTCGAACACACGCCCGGCCAGGCCAGCGGCGCGCAATTCGTCTTCAGCCTGCCGCTGGGCGCTCCGCCCGAGATCCAACCCGAAACCGCCTGAGTACCCCCAATGTTCGATTTCCAGCCCATAGTCCTCATCATCGAAGACGACGCCAACATCCGGCGGTTCGTGCGCCAGGCCCTGGAAAGCGAAGGCTGCGTGGTGCACGAGGCCGACACCGTCAAACGCGGGCTGATCGAGGCGGGCACCCGCCAGCCCGACGCGATCGTGCTGGACCTGGGCCTGCCTGACGATGACGGCATGACGCTCATCCGCGAGCTGCGCGGCTGGACCGAAGTGCCCGTGCTGGTGCTGTCCGCGCGCAGCGCAGAAGCCGACAAGGTCGCGGCGCTGGACGCGGGCGCCGACGACTACCTTGCCAAGCCTTTCGGCGTCAGTGAACTGCTGGCGCGTTTGCGCGTGCTGCTGCGCAGGCATGGGCGGGGCGGCGCGGGCAATGCAGCCGAGATCGCGTTTGGCGACGTGCGCGTGGACTTCTCGCGGCGCGTCGTCGAACGCGCCGGCCAGCACGTGCACCTGACCGCGATGGAATACCGCCTGCTGGCGGCGCTGCTGGCCCACCGGGGCAAGGTCATGACCCACCGCGAACTGCTGCGGCAGGTGTGGGGGCCGTCTCATGTCGAGAGCAATCACTACCTGCGGATCTACATGGGCCATCTGCGCCAGAAGCTCGAGGCCGACCCGGCGCAGCCCGTGTTCCTGCTGACCGAGATCGGCGTGGGCTACCGCTTTGCGGGCTGAGCTTTCGCGCGCGCAGCCATTTTGACGCGCGCTTTACGCGCAGGGCGCGAGTCTTGTCTCGCGCTTTATGCCGGTCCTCCTATTGTTGCGGTCCGCTCAACACCAGGAGGCTTTCCCATGCCCCGCAACACCCTCGCCGCAGTGGCGCTGCTATCCCTCGTTCCCCTGGCGCAAGCCGCCGACGCCCCCGTCGCCGCCGATGCCGTGTCACCGTATTCCCTGACGGCCAACGTCACGCTCGCCAGCCAGTACCGCTATCGCGGCCTCATGCAGACCAACAACCGGCCCGCCATCCAAGGCGGCTTCGACCTCGCGCACGCCAGCGGCTTTTACCTGGGCAACTGGAACTCCAGCATCAGCTGGCTGAACGACAGCAACAGCGACGTCTCCGCGCCTGTGGAAATGGACTTCTACGGCGGCTACAAGGGCAATCTGACGGACAATGTGCCCGTGGACCTGGGCGTGCTGCAGTATTACTACCCGGGCGACTATCCATCCGGCTACACCAGCCCCGACACCACCGAACTCTACGCCAGCATCGGATACGGCCCGGTGATGTTCAAGTATTCCCTTGCGCTGACCAACCTGTTCGGCTTTGCCGACAGCAAGTACAGCCAGTACTTCGACCTGTCGGGCAACTTCGACACCGGCATCTGGGGCCTCGTCATCAACGCCCATGCGGGCCACCAGATCGTGCGCAACGTCGACAACGGGTCCTACACTGACTGGAAGCTGGGCCTGACCAAGGACTTCGGCCAGGGCCTGTCCGTCTCGCTGGCCTATCTGGACACCAACGCCGACCGCGCCGTCTACACCAATACCCGGGGCCGCGACATGGGACGCGCCACCGGTCTTCTATCGGTGACCAAGACGTTCTGACCGGCGCCTGCCGTTGACGCGGTTTTTACGCGGCACACGCGCATTTATCGGCAGGTTTTACGGCGCGATTTCTATAGTGGAATCGTCAACAACCCACCGGATACGCGGGACGCCCTCAACGGCCCCCGCCCTCAAACCGCCATGATTCCCCGACCGCGCCTTCGCCAGGTTCCGATAGCCGCCCCCGTTGCCGCCTCGCCCGCGCCGCAGCCGCAATGCCGCCTGATTGCGCTGACCGTGCGCATCGATACGCTGGACGCCCTGAACGTGCGGCTGGCCCTGCACCGCGCATTGGGCGACCGCATTGGCGTCTACCTGCTGTCGGTGGACCACGCGCACGCCCAAAGCACGCTGGAACTGCAATGCGAACGCGGCGAACTGGACGCCATGATGGCCGCGGTCATGCGCGGTCTGCCCAGTGCGGAATTCGGGCCGGCGCGCCCGGCGACTGCCGTCACGGAGCGCTGAGCCATGCACCCGAGTGCCAAACCCATGTTCGAGGGCCTGTGGCTGCCGATGGTGACGCCCATGCGAGGCGGCCACGTGGATCTGGACGCCGCGCAGGCGTTGGCCCGCTACTATCGCAACGCCGGCATCGCCGGCCTGGTGCTCTTTGGCTCCACCGGCGAGGGCAACCTCTTGAGCATGCCGGAGAAGGTCCAGATGATCGAGGCCATCAACAGCGACTCGCACGCGCTGCCGCTGGTCCTGGGCGTGGGCGGCGTCGACACCCGGGGCGTGGCCACGGCGGTGCGCCGGCTGGACCGGTACGCGCCGGCCGGCTACCTGGTCCCGCCGCCGTATTACCTGGGTCCGTCGCAGGCCGGAATTCTGTGGCATTACCGGCAGATCGCGTGGGCGACAGAGCGTCCCATCATCCTGTACAACATCCCCAAGCGCGCGGGCGTCGCCATGACGGTCGAAACCATGGAGGCGCTGGCGGTGCTGCCCAACTTCGGCGCGGTGAAGGAATGCAATCCGGCCGTGCTGGCCGCCTTGAATGCGCGGGGCCGGCTGAACGCCTTATGCGGCGAGGACCTGGCTTTGCTGGACCACTTTTTGGCGGGCGGACGCGGCGCCATTCCCGCGGCCGCGCACCTTTATCCGGAGCGCTTTGTCGCGCTGATGGCGCTGGCGCAGTCGGGCGACGCGCAGGCCGCTCGCGAATGCTTCGACCCTTTGCGCCCCCTGATCCGGCTACTGTTCAGCGAGCCCAATCCCGCGCCGGTCAAGCGCGCGCTGGCCATGCAGGGCCTCATCGCCGACGAGCTGCGCCTGCCCATGATGCCCGCCAGCCGCGAGCTGAGCGCGCGGCTGCGGCGCGCCCTGGACCTCATCCCGGCATCGGCTGACCGGTTGCAGACAGCTTGAAGATCGACACGGCGCGCGCCAGGTCGCCCGCCTGTCCGTGCAGCGTGGCGGCCGAGGCCGCGAACTCCTGCACCAGTGCGGCATTCTGCTGGGTGGCGCCGTCCAGATGCGTCACGGTCACGTTGATCTGCTCGATGCCCGCGCTTTGCTCGCCGGACGCCGTGGCGATTTCGCTCATCAGCGGCGCGCTGGTGGCCGCCGATTCCAGCACGCTGCCCATGGTGGCGCTTGCCTGCTCCACGCGTTGGCTGCCGCGCGCCACGGATGCGGACGAGGCCTCGATCAGCGTCTTGATCTCTTTGGCGGCCGTGGCCGAGCGCTGGGCCAAGGCCCGGACTTCGCCTGCCACCACGGCAAAGCCGCGGCCCTGCTCGCCCGCCCGCGCGGCTTCGACGGCAGCGTTCAGCGCCAGGATATTGGTCTGGAACGCGATCTCGTCGATCAACCGGATGATCTCGTCGATGCGCTGCGAACTGTGCGAGATCTCGCGCATGGCATCGATGGCGTGCTGCGTCTCGTCGCTGCCCTGCCGGGCCAGGCGTGCGGCCTCGGCGGCCAACGCGCTGACCTCGCGCACGTGCTCGGCGCTTTGCCGGGCCGTGGCGGTGATCTCTTCCACGCTGGCCGCGGTCTGCTCCAAGGCGGCGGCCTGCTGTTCCGTGCGGTCGGACAGGTCCACGCTGCCCGCGGCGATCTGGCGCGAGGCGGCCGCAATGGACGCGGTGGAATGCACGATGGTGCGCACCGCCGCGTCCAGCCGCTGCTGCATCCGCGCCATCGCGCCAAACAGCCGGCCGATTTCGCCGCGATGGTGGTGCGAGATGGCGCTGGACAGGTCGCCGTTGGCCACCCGCTCGCACACGGCCACCGCCTCGTTCAGCGGCCGCAGGATGTGCGTGCTGAAAAAGCGCAGCGCCGCCGTCAGCACCAGAGCCAGCAACACCAGCGTCACGCTGCCCTGCCGCCATAGCGTGCCGTAGAACGCCGCGTCGACGTCGTCGACATACAGGCCCGTGAACATCAGCCAGCCCCATTCCGGGTCGTAGGCCGCGTAGGTCAGTTTGGGCAGCGGATCCTCGGCGCCCGGCCGCGGGAACAGGTAGCGCACGTAGCCGCCGCCCGCCTTGCCTTGCGCGTAAAGGTTCTCAAAGAGCGGCTGCCCGTCGCTGTCGCGCGTGGCGCGCACGTTCGTGCCCACCCGCTTCGCGTCGGGATGCACCAATAGATCGTAGTCGTCGCCAAACGCGCCCACATAACCATCTGCGCCGTACCGCATTGCCGACAGCTGGCGCGCCACGTCGCGCTTGGCTTCGGCCAGCGGCACGCCTTCCTGCACGCGCCGCTTGCCCCCGCTGACGACGCCCGCAGCCATGTCGATCACGTGGCGAAGCTCCGTCTTGCGGTCCTCCATCATCTCGGCGCGCCGCTGCCAGGCGTCCCACACGCCCAGCGCCAGGACGGCGGCGCCAATGGCAAACACGAACCACAACAGTTCCCTGCGCAAGCTGGAATGACTCATCGACTCTCTTCTGCATGACCGCGACTCGAAACAAAAATCGGCGGATTGTGACTTTTTATGTAGATTGGCCGACGAGGATACTATTTCAAACTTCGTTTGAATTCGATTTGACTAGTCACTTTGATCTAGCTCAATTTCCATAAAAAAAAAACGCAAGGCGACTCGCGCCTTGCGTTCTGCTTCAAACCGGACGGCGGGACGACGCCCGCCCGTGCCCTAGGCCCCGGGCGGGGCGACGCGTTGCGGCCGCGCCGTCGTCAGGGCAATCAGCGCCACCATGATGAGCGCATAGGTGGGCACGCTGCGCATATTGCGGAACATCATCTCGGTCATGCTGAACGCGCAGTAGCTCAGGCAGAACAAGAGCCCCATCTGCGCACCCACCCGGATCACCCGGTCGTCGCTGGCCAGGCGCCGGAAGAACACGCCCGCCGGCACCAGATACAGCGCCAGCATGCTCAACAGACCCAGCAGGCCGTATCCCGCCATGGCGGCCAGCAGGTCGTTGTGCGGCTCGCCAAAACCATCCACCACTTCCTGCGTCACGATGCCCTGCTTCTGCAGCTCGCGCAGTTCCTCGCGGAACCGGCTTGGGCCGATGCCCACGATCGGGCTCTTTTCGAACATCAGGAACGAGGCATGCCACAGCTGCAGCCGGATGCCGAACGACGTATCGCGGTTGGCCGACGTGGAAAAGCCCTGAACGTCGTGGGTGATCTGCTGCATGCGGCTGCTGAAGGTCCAGATGGCCGCCGCGCTGGCGACGAGCGCCACGCAGACAGCCAGCGCGCAGTACACCTTGTGGCGCCGGCGCCAGTTGCGCAGCCCAAGCAGAAAGACCAGGCCCAGAATGGGCAACAGCATCCAGCTGCTGCGGGTTTCGGACAGCCAGGTCGCGACCACGGCCAGCGCCACGGCCACCAGCTTGACCGCCGTTTCCAGGCGCGGCCAGCGCGAGCCCGGCCCCCAGCCCAGCGACAGCAACGTCATGCCGCCCAACAGCAGCACCATGTTGGCAAAGGCCACGGCGTTGTAGCGTCCGCCCACCTCGACCACCGCGCCGCGGCCGCCCGAGAGCATCGTCACGATCAAGAGGATGGACCCGGCCAGCGCGCCGGCCAGGATGGTCCATTCGATATGGCGAAGCAGGCGTTGCGGCGCGCGCAGCAGCAACCACAGGACGGGAAGCGCCAAGGCAAACCGAAGCAGTTTCTCAAGTTCGGAACTGCTCCACATGCCTTTCACGGCCGAGGTGATCAGCAGACAGGCCAGCGGCGACAGCAGCGCCAGGGAAAGGGGCCAGAGCGCGCGGAAATCCATGGGCTCGTAGCGCTTGACGGCGTTCATGGTGATCGCGGTCAGGGCGATCAAGGCGCTCAGATACAGAACGGCGGGGCCGCCCACGGGGCTGGTCAGCGCCAGGGCGGGCATCAGCAGCACCAGCCAGGCGGCCAGGGTTACATACAGTCGGGGCACAACAATCAACCTGAAAAGAACAAAGCACGCACGATGCGCGTCATGCCGGTGGTTAGAGAAAACCCGCCGGCCATGAAGGCGGGCGGGTTTGGCGAAAGAGCGGGAGCCGGGCCTTGCACGGCAGACAGCCTTGCGGGGGGCCCTTTTCGCGGCTTACATGTTTTCGATCATCACCTGGCCAAAGCCGGAGCACGACACCTGCGTCGCGCCTTCGAGCAGACGGGCAAAGTCGTACGTGACCTTCTTGGACTGGATCGACTTTTCCATGCTGGAGATGATCAGGTCCGCGGCTTCGGTCCAGCCCATGTGGCGCAGCATCATTTCGGCGGACAGGATTTCGGAACCGGGGTTCACGTAGTCCTTGCCGGCATACTTGGGCGCCGTGCCGTGGGTGGCCTCGAACATGGCCACGGAATCGGACATGTTGGCGCCCGGGGCGATGCCGATGCCGCCCACTTGCGCGGCCAGCGCGTCCGAAATGTAGTCGCCATTCAGGTTCAGGGTGGCGATGACATCGTATTCCGCGGGACGCAGCAGGATCTGCTGCAGGAACGCATCGGCAATCACGTCCTTGACGATGATCTCGCGGCCGGTCTTGGGATTCTTGAACTTGCACCACGGGCCGCCGTCGATCAGCTGCGCGCCGAACTCCTTCTGCAGGAGCTCGTAACCCCAATCGCGGAAGCCGCCTTCGGTGAACTTCATGATGTTGCCCTTGTGCACCAGCGTCAGCGACGTACGGTCGTTGTCGATGACGTACTGGGCGGCCTTGCGCACCAGGCGCTCGGTGCCTTCACGCGACACCGGCTTGATGCCGATGGACGAAGTGTTCGGGAAACGGATCTTCTTGACGCCGAGCTTGGTCTGCAGGAACTGGATCAGTTCCTTGGCCTGCTCGCTTTCGGCCATGTATTCGATGCCGGCGTAGATGTCTTCCGAGTTCTCGCGGAAGATCACCATGTTGGTCTTTTCGGGCTCGCGCACCGGGGACGGCACGCCCTTGAAGTAGGCCACGGGGCGCAAGCACACGTACAGGTCCAGCTGCTGGCGCAGGGCCACGTTCAGCGACCGGATGCCGCCGCCGACCGGGGTGGTCAGCGGTCCCTTGATGGAAACCACGTAGTCTTTGACGACTTCCAGGGTTTCGTCGGGCAACCACACGTCCGGGCCGTAGACCTTGGTGGCCTTTTCGCCGGCGTAGACCTCCATCCAATGGATCTTGCGCTTGCCGCCATACGCCTTCTGCACTGCCGCGTCGACGACCTTGATCATGACGGGGGTGATGTCGGCGCCCGTGCCGTCGCCTTCGATGAAGGGGATGACGGGCTGGTCAGGCACATTCAGCGAGAAATCGGCGTTGACCGTGATTTTCTGGCCGCCGGCGGGAACCTTGATATGTTGGTAGGACATGAATGCTCCATTTGCTCCGGGTGGTTTTTCTGCACGCGCCAGGATCGGACAACGTCCGATTCCGCGGGTCATACCGCCTCCTGCGAACCGCACACCGGATGGCGGATAGCAGCCCATTCTATATCGCAAAGCGCCGGGCGAAACCTGAGCTGCATCGTGGGGCGGTAAAATAACGCGACTCCATCCTGCTTTTGGCCCCCTCCCGATGTTCAATCCCTCCCGCGACCAAGTTCGCGAATTCTTTATCGAAACCTGGCGCAAGCACCGCGCCAACGAGGTCCTGACCCCGCTGGAGGCGATCGCGCTGGACTGGATCATCGAGCACCCGGAATACCACGCGGACCTCGAAAGCCCCGACGCCATGACGGCCGAATACGCGGTGGAAAAAGGCCGGACGAATCCGTTCCTGCACCTTTCCATGCACCTGGCGATTGCGGAACAACTGTCCATCGACCATCCGCCCGGCATCCGCCAGGCCTACCAGCAGCTGACGGCGCGCTCGGACGCGCACCACGCCGCCCACGAAATCATGGAATGCCTGGGCCAGGTCGTCTGGGAAGCGCAACGCCTGGGCACGCCGCTGGACAGCGACACCTACATCGACCTGATCCGCCGCCGCGCCAGCCTCTGATCCAAACAAAAAAACCCTCGCTCGCGAGGGTTTTTTGCTTGCACACCCGCCGCAGCGGGCGCGTCTTAGCGCCGGACGCCCAGGTCGCTGGGCAGCGACGCCAGCCACGCCGACACGTTGGAGATGTCCTGGTCGGACAGCTGCGTGGCAAAGGCGCCCATGATCGGGTTCTTGCGCACATTGGCCGTGGCCGCGCTGCCGGAGGCGCCACGCTTGTAGGCCTTCAGGGCATGCACCAGGTAATCAGCATGCTGGCCGGCCAGCGTCGGATAGGCGGGATCCACCGCCGTCTTGGCGTCGACGCCGTGGCACGAGGCGCAGTTGAATTTATCGAAGACGGCCTTGCCGGCCGCCAGGTCCTGCGCCTGGGCGGCTGCGCCCGAAATGGCCAGGGTCGCGCCCGCAAGGGCAAGCATGGTGCGGTTCATGGTGTTGCCCCCTTACTTGAGATTCGAGTAGTACGCGGCCAGGTCGGCGATATCCTGGTCGGTCAAGCTGCCGGCGATGGCATCCATCGTGGGATGGCTGCGCGCGCCTTTCTTGTACTCGTTGAGGGCCGTTTCGATGTATTTGGCGTTTTGGCCAGCAATCATCGGAACATGGTAAAGCTCGGGAAACGATGCCTTGTAGCCTGGGATGCCATGGCAACCGATGCACATCGAAACCTTGTCTCGGGCATTCTGGACATTACCGACCGGCGCTGCGTCTGCAGCAACAGCCTGGCCGGCGATCGCACAGGACGCCATCGTGGCCAACACGGAAACCGTGTACTTCAGAGAGGTTCGCAACTTCATTGGAATGACTCTTCTTGGTATGGCTAAGGACTAGGGCCTGCTCACACGAAAAGGCCCTCTGCAAACACGTTGCGGGTGGAACCCAAAGCAAAACCGCCTGATTGTACGATAATTGCTCAGGATTAATACCTTGCGTTAGTGTTGATCCCAATCAAACCACAGAAGCCATCAGACCATGTCCGCAGCCCAGACCGCCTCCTCCGCCAAGCCAGTCCGCTTCGATGGCACCGACAGCTACGTCGCCACCGACGATCTCAAGCTCGCCGTGAACGCCGCCCTCACCTTGCAGCGCCCGCTGCTGATCAAAGGCGAACCCGGCACCGGCAAGACGATGCTGGCCGAGGAAGTGGCCCGCGCGCTGGGACGGCCGCTGCTGCAATGGCACATCAAGTCCACCACCAAGGCGCACCAGGGCCTGTATGAATACGACGCCGTCTCGCGGCTGCGCGATTCGCAGCTGGGCGACGAGAAAGTCCGCGATATCCGCAACTACATCGTGCAGGGCACGCTGTGGCAGGCGTTCCAGTCGCACGAGCCGGTGGTGCTGCTGATCGACGAGATCGACAAGGCCGACATCGAATTCCCCAATGACCTGCTGCGCGAACTGGACCGCATGGAGTTCCATGTGTACGAGACGCGCGAGACCATCTCCGCGCGCCACCGTCCGCTCGTCATCATCACGTCCAACAACGAAAAGGACCTGCCCGACGCGTTCCTGCGCCGCTGCTTCTTTCACTACATCCGCTTTCCCGATCGCGACACGATGCGCGACATCGTGGCGGTCCACTATCCGGATCTGAAGCAGGACGTGCTGCGCGCCGCGCTGGACACGTTCTTCGCGCTGCGCGATGCGCCCGGCCTGAAGAAAAAGCCATCCACGTCCGAACTGCTGGATTGGCTGCGCCTCTTGCTGGCCGAGGACGTCTCGGCCGCGCAGATCGACGCGCACACCGCCACCGCCGTGCCGCTGATGGCCGGCGCGCTGCTCAAGAACGAGCAGGACGTGCATCTTCTTGAACGCCTGGCGGCCATGACGCGCGGCGGCCAGCGCCGCTGATCCCGCATCCAAGGGCGGCACGCACATGCTGATCGACTTCTTCTATCACCTCCGGGCGCACAAGCTGCCGGTCTCGGTCAAGGAATACCTGACGCTGGTGGACGCCTTGCGCCAGGACCTGATGTCGCCCACGCTGGACGAGTTCTACTTCCTGGCGCGCGCCACGCTGGTCAAGGACGAATCGCTCTACGACCGCTACGACAAGGCGTTTGGCGCGTACTACCGCGGCATCGAGGCCGCGTTGCCCGCAGGCAAGGAGATCCCGCTCGACTGGCTCATCAAGCAGTTCGAAAAAAGCCTGTCGCCTGAAGAAAAGGCCGCCATCGAAAAGCACGGCTGGGACAAGCTCATGGAGCTCTTCAAGGAGCGCATGGATGAGCAGAAGGAGCGCCACGCGGGTGGCAGCAAATGGATCGGCACGGGTGGCACCTCGCCCTTCGGCAACGGCGGCTATCACCCCGAAGGCATCCGCGTGGGCGGCGCATCGGCCGGCAACCGCACGGCGGTCAAGGTCTGGGACATGCGCCAGTTCAAGGACTACGACGACCAGGTCGAACTGGGCACGCGCAACTTCAAGGTGGCATTGCGCCGCCTGCGCCGCTTCGCGCGCCAAGGCGCCGATCTGGAACTGGACCTGGACGACACCATCGCCAGCACCGCGCGCAACGCCGGCCATCTGGACCTGCGCATGGTCCCGGAACGCCACAACACGGTGAAAGTGCTGATGCTGCTGGACGTGGGCGGCAGCATGGACGACCACATCGGCCGCGTCGAGGAACTGTTTTCGGCGGCCCGCAGCGAGTTCCGCAACCTCGAGGTCTATTACTTCCACAACTGCCCGTACGAAAGCCTGTGGCAAAGCAACCGCCGGCGCCAGAACGAGCGCTTCGACACCTGGGACGTGCTGCGCAAGTACAACCCGGACTGGCGCCTGATCATCGTGGGCGACGCCACCATGAGTCCCTACGAGATCCTGCAGCCCGGGGGCTCGGTCGAACACTACAACAAGGAACCCGGCGCCGAATGGATGCGCCGGTTGCTGGACGCCTGGCCCAAGTCGGTGTGGCTGAACCCCGAGCCCACGGCCTCCTGGCAGTACCGCCAGTCCATTGCCTTGATGCGCGACATCATGCAAGACCGTATGTATCCCGTGACCGTCGCCGGCCTGGAGCAGGCGATGCGGATGCTGTCGAAGTAGAGGCCGAGGGCGCCAGCCGCCGATCTCAGCCGTCGACCGGGTTTTCCGGCGTGTTAAGCGTCAGCTGGTAAAAGGCCAGGTCGAGCCAGCGGCCGAATTTGAAGCCGGCCTCGCGGATGGTGCCGGCGTGCACGAACCCCAGCTTTTCATGCAGCCGGATGCTGCCCTGATTGGACGCGTCGATGCCGCCGACCATGACGTGCACGCCATCGGCGCGCGCCCGTTCGATCAGGAGGCCCATCATCGCCTCGCCCAGGCCGCGTCCGCGAAAGCGCCCGTCCACGTAGACGGAATGCTCGACCGAATACTTGAACGCCGGAAATGCGCGGAACGTGCCGTAGGTCGCGAACGCCATCAATTCGCCGTCTTCGTTTTCCAGACCCAAGACCGGAAAACCGCCCTGCTCCTTGGCCTGGAACCAGCCCTGCATCGCCTCGCGCGGCCGCGGCTTGTAGTCGTACAGCGCGGTGGAGTTCGCAATGGCGTCATTGAAAATGGCCAGGATCTGGTCGGCGTGGCGCGCGTGCGTGCACAGGACCAGGGTGCAGCCTTGCGGGGCGCGGAGTTCGGCGGGCGTTGTCATGGCCAGGATTTTAGCGACCGGGCCGGGCGCCGCCTACCGGCGTAAACGGGGCACAGGGCGAAAAAAAACCGGCGATGTCGCCGGTTCAGTGAAATGTTGCCGCTTCTGGCCACTCTCAGGCGGCGCGGCTCTCCACAGATCGATGCGCGCCGTTTCCCGCATGGCGCAAACCCGGGCACTGCCGCCATGCCAATTCGTCGGCGTCCATGTCCAGGTCGAACAAATCTTGCGCGGCGGGCCACGGATGGGAGCGCGCGGTGGCGCCCTCCATTTCAAGCACATGGCCGGCAAATCCGCGAGGCGATCCGCCGCACTCCGCGAAATACCGCTGGGAACTCAGGTCCACCACGTAGGTGGTCATGTCATGGGTCAATATGGCCACGTATTGGCCGTCATCACTGGCATAAGCGTACTGAAACTGTCCTTTGATGCCGTCGCCATTCAGGGCATTGCCGGTCAGTTGGGACAAGGCACGCGTGACGATCTCGGTCAGCATGGGTCGTTCCTCCGTAGAATGCGCCAGCAGGATGCCGGCGGCGAAGGCGCGAACGACAAGCACCGGCGCCGCGCTGCGGCGGCGTCTGGCGTTGGACGGGAAGCCGGTAAAACGGCTGTCGCGCATCCCGTCAGCAACAGCGAATGCGTGCTTAAAAGCTTACACCCGCGACCGGAACCGATTCAAATCCCCTGGGAAATCACAGTTGCTGCGCCGCAGCATCAAGCCGGATGCGGCTTCGCGCCGCTTATGCTGCCGCAAACACCGCACCGTCTGTAGCGCCCCCCGCGTCGCGCCGGCGGCGCCAGGCGTCCCGCCCGATGCGGTACAGCACATGGGCGCGCAAAGGATGGCCTGGCGGCACGGCGGGGTGATCGAAGGGCTGCGGGTCGGCCACCATGCCCAGGCGGTCCATTACGGTGCGGGACCGCTGGTTGTCCGTGGCGGTGAAGGCGACGATCTCATCCAGCGCGACCTGCTCGAAGCCCACGCCAAGGGCCGCGCCGGCCGCCTCGCTGGCGTAGCCCCGTCCCCAGAATGACTGCGCGAGACGCCAGCCGATCTCCACCCCGGGCGCAAAGGGCAACGCAGGCGCCAGCGGCTTGATGCCCACGAAGCCGATGAACGGCGCCACGCCGGGCGCTTCCACCGCCCAGAAGCCCCAGCCGTGCTCGTCGATGCCCGCGGCCAGCCTGTCGGCCAGGGCATCGCTTTCCTGGGGCGTGAGCGGCAGCAGGAACTGCGTCACTGTCGGGTCCGCGTTCAGGGCCGCAAAGGGCTTGCGATCGGAGGCCCGCCATTGCCGCAGCACCAGGCGGGGCGTTTGGACTTCGACGGTCAGGGACATAGCAATTTCCTCGGCATCGCGGCTGGCGCTTAAGCGATGCGGCGGCTTTGGAGGGAGGCCCGCCGCAGCGCCTGAACCATTGCCAACGTATACACTCCAACGGATTCTGCCATGCCAAAGGAATGATCCGCCATGCGCTTGTCCCTGTCGAAGCTGCCGCGCCCCCTGGGCGTGCTGCTGTTTTCCTCCTTCCTGGCCTTTCAGGCCGGAGCCGCCAGCCTGCCGGCCGGCGTCACGGAGGCCGCCTCGATCGAAGGCATCACCGAATACCGCCTGGCCAATGGCCTGCGGGTGCTCCTGGTACCCGACGAATCCAAGCCGTCCACCACGGTCAACATGACTTACCTGGTGGGCTCGCGCAACGAAAACTACGGCCAGACCGGCATGGCGCACCTCTTGGAACACATGCTGTTCAAGGGCACGTCCACCACGCGTAACGCGATGGGCGAGTTCTCGCGCCGCGGCCTGCAGGCCAACGGGTCGACTTCCAGTGACCGCACCAACTACTTCGCCAGCTTCGCGGCCAACCCCGAAACACTGAAGTGGTATCTCGGCTGGCAGGCCGATGCGATGGTCAATTCGCTGATCGCCAAGGAAGACCTGGACTCGGAAATGACCGTGGTCCGCAATGAAATGGAAAGCGGCGAGAACAGTCCTTTCCGCATCCTGATGCAGAAGATGCAGTCGGCGGCCTACCAGTGGCACAGCTACGGCAAGAACACGATCGGCGCCCGCTCGGACGTTGAAAACGTGGACATCGCGCAGTTGCGCGCCTTCTACCACGAGTACTACCAGCCCGATAACGCCGTGCTGATCGTGGCGGGCAAGTTCGACCCGCAGACGACGCTGGCGGACATCGAGGCCACGCTGGGCAAGCTGCCCAAGCCCGACCGCAAGCTGCCGCCGGAATACACGGTAGAGCCGGCGCAGGACGGCGAGCGGTCGGTGACGCTGCGCCGCACGGGCGGCACGCCGCTGGTCGCGGCGATGTATCACATCCCCGCCGGCGCCAGCGCGGACTTCGTGCCGTTCGACCTGGCCACCACGATCCTGGCCGACACGCCGTCGGGCCGTCTGTACCATGCGCTGGTTCCGACCAAGCTGGCCTCGGGCGTGTTCGGTTTCACGATGGAAAATCTGGATCCGGGACTGGCGATGTTCGCCGCGCAACTGACGCCGGGCAAGGACCTGGACGCGGCCATGACGGCGCTGACGGGCACGCTGGAGTCGCTCGACAAAAAGCCGTTCACGCAGCAGGAGCTGGACCGCGCGCGCAGCAAGTGGCTGACCTCGTGGGAACAGACCTACAGCGACCCCGAACAAGTCGGCGTCGCGCTATCTGAAGCGATCGCCGCGGGTGACTGGCGCCTCTTTTTCCTGCAGCGCGACCGCGCGCGTCAGGCCACGCTGGCCGAAGTGCAAAAGGCCGCGACGACCTATCTGGTGCAGAGCAACCGCATCGAAGGCCGCTACATCCCGACCGAAAAGCCGGTGCGCGCGCCGCAGACACAGCGCGTGGACCTCACGGCGGTGTTCAAGGACTACAAGGGCGATCCGGACTTCAAGGCCGCCTCGGCGTTCGATCCCTCGCCGGCCAACATCGACAAGCTGACAAAGCGCACGACGCTTGACCTGCCCAATGGCCCGGTGAAACTGGCGCTGTTGCCCAAGGCCACGCGCGGCAGCCGCGTGCAGGCGCAGATGCTGATTCAATTCGGCAACGAAAAGGACCTGCTGGGCCAACGCGTGAATTCCAGCGCGGCCGCCGACCTGCTGCTGCGCGGCACGGACAAGCTGACGCGCCAGGACATTCAGGACCGTCTGGACAAGCTGCAGGCCGAGCTGGGCTTTAGCGGCGGCGGCACGACGCTGAAGGTAGCGATGTCGACCAAGGGCGAAAATCTGCCCGAACTGACGGCGCTGGCGCTGGAGATCATCCGCAACGCCAGCTTCCCGAAGGAACAAGTCGAGGAATACCAGCGTCAGCTCGAGACCTCGATCCAGAACGCGATGACGGAGCCGTCGGCCCTGGCCAGCCGTACGCTGGCCCGCCACGACAATCCGTGGCCTGCCGACGACCTGCGTTACGTGCCGACGTTCGAGGAGTCGCTGGCCGGCGTGCGCGCGCTGAATCGCGAGGCACTGGCCAAGTTCCACGCGAAGTTCTACGGCGCGGGCGACATCGAGTTCTCGGCGGTGGGCGATTTCGAGCCGGAAGCGGTGGAAAAATCGCTGCGCGCGGGACTTGCCGGCTGGAAGAAGGCGCCGGCCTATACCCGCGTGCCAAACCCGTATCGCGACGTGCCGGCCAAGCAGTTCGACATCAATACGCCGGACAAGGCCAACGCGTTCTATCTGTCGCGCATGCCGCTGAAGCTGCAGGACACGGACGCGGATTATGCGGCGCTGTATCTGGCCAACTATCTGTTCGGCGCGTCGGAAACGTCGCGGCTGTGGAACCGGGTGCGCGAGACCGAAGGTCTGTCGTACAACGTGCGCAGCTCGCTGTCGGTATCGTCGTTCGAACCTGCCGCAAGCTGGAGCATCTATGCGATCTACGCGCCGCAGAACCGCGAGCGCCTCGAGAAGGCAATCAATGAGGAACTGGCGCGGGTCCTGAAGGATGGCTTCTCGGACAAGGAAATCTCGGAGGGCATCACGGCGCTGCTGAACTACCGCAATCTGGCGCGCGCGCAGGACGATGTATTGGCCAGCACCTGGCTGGACTATCTGGAGCGTGGTCGCACGTTTGCGTGGTCGGCCGAGATGGACAAGAAGATCTCTGCCTTGACGCCAGAGGCGGTGAACGCCGCGCTGCGCAAGTACGTGCGTCCGGACGGATTCAGCACGGCGCTGGCGGGTGACTTCAAGAAGCCCTGACGCATCGCCAATTGCAAAACCCCTGCTTCGGCAGGGGTTTTTTTTGCATAGTCGATTTGTTCCCCTGGAGCGGGAAGGCGGGAAATGGATTCAACCATTCCATTGATGGGGATAATTTGTCGTCCTGAATCTATTACTCGGTTATTTGGAAAGATGTTTTCAAGGAATAAGGGTTTATCCCAGGATGGATGACGAGGACAATTCAGTTCATCGGGAACAGCAAACGAACACGACGGAGCGCCGCCGGATTCGGTCCCCATTTACGACGAATTGGAGGTCTCATCATGAAAACCCTAGCCACTACCCTTTTCCTATCCCTGGCCCTGGCCGGTGTCGGCGCACAAGCCGCCGGCGTCGAGCAAGCAAAGAGCAGCGCCCAGGTGGCGACTGAACTGCACGAAGCGAAAGTCAGCGGCCAGTACACCTTCGGCGAGCTGGACTATCCGCCCGCCCTGCCCCAAAAGACCAGCCTGAGCTCGCAGGAAGTGCAAGCCCAGTTGCAACAGGCCAAGGTCAGCGGCCAATACACGTTCGGCGAATTGCAGTACCCGCCGGTCGCCGCCGCCACGGCCGCCGCGAAGTCGCGCGCCGATGTCCAGCAGGAACTGGCGCAAGCGAAGGCCAGCGGTCAATACACGTTCGGCGAGCTCGAATACCCGCCGATCAGCCGGTGAGCTGCTTGCTGTAGCCCGGCCGGCCTCGGGCGGCATCATGGCCTGAGGCCGGTATTTTCGGCATACATCGGCGGTTGAAGTAGCAGTAGTTGAAGTTGCAGTAGTTGCAGTTGTAGTTGAGGTAGCAGTTGAAGTTGCTGTGATGTAGTTGCAGTCAGCAGTTGAAGTTCGCAGTTGAAGTTCGCAGTTGAAGTTTGAAGTTGCTGGATTAGTAGTTGCAGTAGCAGTAGCGGAGAGGCCGTGGCGATGCGTCACGGTCTCTTTTTTTTTGCCGGTTCAGGACTGGCGGGGATCTGGGCTCTTATGGCGCCCGGCGCGGCCACGGCGCCCGGCGCGCGGGGCCACGATTGCGGTCCGGAGCCTTCGCTCCGGACTTCCCCTGCCTCATCCTCGTCATCGCCTACGGCGATTCCTTCGGATTCCGTTGGGCTTATCGACGCCCCACGCACCGGGCACCGCAGCCACACCGGGCTCGCGGTGTCGGAAACAAGACGGGCGTCGGGGCGGGTGGTTTGCTTGGCGTTTTTTTCGCGGTTTTAGTTGTTTGGAGGATCTTGCGGGGCCCGCGCTGCGTCGGCCGCGCGGGCGGCCTCGCAGCGCTTACGCGATGTGGTTCGGTTTCGGGTGCTCGCTGCGCGCGGATGGCAAGCTGCGGGAAGCTGGATCTGAGTACGGGGTGGCTGTATCCGGCGATAGTGGCTAGTGAATGCAGCGGGGTGTCAGCGACTGGCTCCGGCATCCGCATTCCGCATATCCGTAATTTTTAGAAACCCTTCGATTTCTTGGCTATTTGGAAGGTGGTTTCATGCGTGCGGGTTTATTCGAGTTTCTTACGGTACGCCGCATCGGCCCACTTGATATGGACTGGGTCGTGAGGCAGCGACGCAGGGCTCGATCTCTCTTAAAACAAACTGGAGCTCTCACACATGAAAATCCTGGCCACCACGCTGTTCTTTTCCCTGGCCCTGGCCAGCACCGGCGCACATGCGGCGGGCGCTGAACACGGGAAGTCCGGCTCTCAGGTCGCGGCCGAGTTGCAGGAAGCCAAGCTGACCGGCCAGTACACGTTTGGCGAAATGGACTATCCCGCCGCTTTGCCCCGCACCTCCGGCCTGACCGAACAGGAAGTGCGGGCCGAGCTTCAACAAGCCAAGGCCAATGGCGAATACACCTTTGGCGAACTGGATTACCCGCCGGTCGCTCGATAAGCAGCCGGATGTGGGCGGGCCGATATTGAAAGGCCCGAAAAAAAAGCCGCGACTCTCGTCGCGGCTTTTTTGTTGAAGATCGGCGTGATCAGCTGAAGAATTCCTTGACGCGGTCCGTCCAGGATTTGCTTTGCGGCGAGTGGCGGTCGCCGCCGTCGTTCAACGACGCTTCGAACTGGCGCAGGATGTTCTTCTGGTCTTCGCTCAGGCGCACCGGCGTTTCCACCACGACGTGGCAGTAGAGGTCGCCGGGGTAGCTGCCGCGCACGCCGCGGATGCCCTTGCCGCGCAGGCGGAAGGTCTTGCCGGACTGGGTGCCTTCGGGGATGGAGATCTCGGCCTTGCCGCCCAGCGTGGGCACCTGAAGTTCGCCGCCCAATGCCGCGGTGGTGAACGGGATGGTCAGCTCGCAGTGCAGGTCGTCGCCGTCGCGCTGGAAGATCTTGTGCTGCTTGATGTGGATTTCCACATACAAGTCGCCCGGAGGCCCGCCATTGATGCCGGGTTCGCCATTGCCGCTGGAGCGGATGCGCATGCCGTCGTCGATGCCGGCCGGGATCTTGACCTGGAGGGTCTTGTTGCGGCGGATGCGGCCAACGCCGTCGCAGGACGGGCACGGGTCGGTGATTTCCTTGCCGTTGCCGTGGCAGGTCGGGCAGGTTTGCTGGACGCTGAAGAAGCCTTGCTGCATGCGCACGGCGCCCGAGCCGCCGCAGGTGCGGCAGGTCTTGGGCGAGGTGCCGGGCTTGGCGCCGGAGCCGTGGCAGGTGTCGCAGTTTTCCCAGCTGGGGACGCGGATTTCCGTGTCGAAACCGGCGGCTGCCTGTTCGAGGGTGATTTCCAGCGCGTATTTGAGGTCGGCACCGCGGTACACCTGGGGACCTCCGCCGCGACGCCCGCCGCCGCCGCCGCCGAAGATTTCGCCAAAGATGTCGCCGAACGCGTCGGCGAAACCGCCGCCCATGCCCGCGCCGCCCATGCCGGCGGCATTGGGGTCGACGCCGGCGTGACCGTAGCGGTCGTACGCGGCGCGCTTTTGCTCATCGCCCAGGACCTCGTAGGCTTCCTTGGCTTCCTTGAACTTCTCTTCGGCTTCTTTGCTGTCCGGATTGCGGTCCGGATGGTATTTCATGGCCAGCTTTCGATAGGCCTTCTTGAGATCGTCGTCCGAGGCGTTTTTTGCCACGCCCAAGACGTCGTAATAGTCGCGTTTTGCCATGATCCGTGGGCTCGAAACCGAGCCTTCTTTTCAGTGCTACAGAATGAGTTCGCCCGGTAGGCGGATTTCTCCGGCTACCGGGCGGCAGAGGCAGGTCAGCGCCCGGCCATTATTGGTCGCGCTTGACTTCCTTGAAGTCGGCGTCGACGACGTTGTCGTCCACCGGCTTCGCGTTGTCGGCCGCTTGCTGCTGGCCGGCGGCTTGCTGCGCCTGCATGTCGGCGTACATCTTTTCGCCGAGCTTTTGCGATGCGGTCGACAGGGCTTCCACCTTGGCGTCGATCGCGGCCTTGTCGCCTTCCTTCAGCGTGTCTTCCAGGTCCTTGATGGCGGCTTCGATGCTTTCCTTTTCGGAAGCTTCGAGCTTGTCGCCGTACTCGGTCAACGACTTGCGGGTGGCATGCACCAGCGCATCGGCCTGGTTACGCGACTGGGCCAGTTCGGCAACGCGGTGATCTTCCTCGGCGTTGGCCTCGGCATCCTTGACCATGCGCTGGATCTCGTCTTCCGACAGACCCGAGTTGGCCTTGATGGTGATCTTGTTTTCCTTGCCGGTGCCCTTGTCCTTGGCGGACACGTGCAGGATGCCGTTGGCGTCGATGTCGAACGTGACTTCGATCTGCGGCATGCCGCGCGGCGACGGCGGGATACCTTCGAGGTTGAACTCGCCCAGGGCCTTGTTGCCCGCAGCGATTTCGCGCTCGCCCTGGAACACCTTGATCGTCACGGCCGGCTGGTTGTCGTCGGCGGTCGAGAACGTCTGCGAGAACCGGGTCGGGATCGTGGTGTTCTTCTGGATCATCTTGGTCATGACGCCGCCCAGGGTTTCGATACCCAGGGACAACGGCGTGACGTCCAGCAGCAGCACGTCCTTGCGGTCGCCCGACAGCACGGAGCCCTGAATGGCGGCGCCAGCGGCGACGGCTTCATCGGGGTTCACGTCCTTGCGCGGATCCTTGCCGAAGAATTCCTTCACCTTTTCCTGAACCTTGGGCATGCGGGTCATGCCGCCGACCAGGATCACGTCGTCGATGTCGGAGACCTTCACGCCGGCGTCCTTGATGGCGACGCGGCAGGGCTCGATCGTGCGTTCGATCAGTTCTTCGACCAGCGCTTCCAGCTTGGCACGCGTGATCTTCAGGTTCAAGTGCTTGGGACCGGAGGCATCAGCCGTGATGTACGGCAGGTTGATTTCGGTCTGCTGCGCGGACGACAGTTCGATCTTGGCCTTTTCGGCGGCTTCCTTCAGGCGTTGCAGCGCCAGCACGTCCTTGGACAGGTCAACGCCTTGTTCCTTCTTGAACTCGGCAATGATGTAGTCGATGATGCGCTGGTCGAAGTCTTCGCCGCCCAGGAAGGTGTCGCCGTTGGTCGACAGCACTTCGAACTGCTTTTCGCCGTCCACGTCGGCGATTTCGATGATGGACACGTCGAACGTGCCGCCGCCCAGGTCATAGACAGCGATCTTGCGGTCGCCCTTTTCGGTCTTGTCCAGGCCGAACGCCAGCGCCGCGGCGGTGGGTTCGTTGATGATGCGCTTGACTTCCAGGCCCGCGATGCGGCCGGCGTCCTTGGTGGCCTGGCGCTGGCTGTCGTTGAAGTAGGCGGGCACGGTGATGACGGCCTCGGTCACTTCTTCGCCCAGGTAGTCCTCGGCGGTCTTCTTCATCTTGCGCAGCACGTCAGCCGACACTTGGGGAGGCGCCATCTTCTTGCCGCGCACTTCAACCCAGGCGTCGCCGTTGTCGGCCTTGACGATGGCGTAGGGCATCAGGTTGATGTCCTTCTGCACTGCCTTTTCTTCGAACTTGCGACCAATCAGGCGCTTCACGGCGTAGAGCGTGTTGCGCGGGTTGGTCACGGCCTGGCGCTTGGCAGGCGCGCCGACCAGAGTCTCGCCGTCATCCATGTAAGCAACGATGGAGGGGGTGGTGCGAGCACCTTCGGCGTTTTCGATGATCTTGACCTGCCCGCCGTCCATGACAGCCACGCAGCTGTTGGTCGTTCCCAGGTCAATGCCAATAATCTTGCTCATGGTGGGTTACCTTGATTATTAAATCTATGAAAAATTGGGGAAAACTGCTTGTCCCCCCATAACTGGGGCTGCCCAAAGGGTTTTTCAAGACGCCGGGCTGGAATTTTCGGCGCCCGATTCCTGCAGGCGGTGGATCGCCGCCGTGAACTGGGGCAATCCGGGCCAGCCGGTGATGCGCCCCAGGCGCTTGCCGGACCGGTACAGCACAAAAGTGGGGACGCCATGCAACGAAAAGCGGCGTCCCAGCGGCTCATCCGCATAGACATCGGCTTCGAACCACGTCAGGCCAAGCCCTACCAGCGTTTCCTGGTGCAGCAGCGCCGCCTGTTTGAACAGATTGCAGTTGTAGCAATCCTGGCCCCACAGGAAGACACAGCGCAGGTCCGCCCCGGGCGCTTGCACCACGGCCGCATCGAATCCCGCGGTGTCGACATGGCGCATGCCGAACACCCGGAATACCTGGGCCGGGTCAAAGCGCGGGTCGGTCATGGTGGGACGCGGTTCAGCCCTGGCCGGCCGACACGACCACCAGCGCCGGGCGCAGGGTACGGTCGGCAATCACATAGCCCTTCTGCAGCAGTTGCACCACCGTGTTAGCGGGCTGCTCGTTGGGAATGGACGAAATGGCCTGGTGCTGGTGCGGATCGAACTTGTCGCCCTGGGCCGGCGCGATTTCCTTGAGCAGATTGCGCTCGAACGCGGCGGCAAGCTGCTTGAGGGTGACTTCGACGCCTTCGCGCAGGGTTTCGACCGTCTGATCGGGCTGGGCCAGGGCAGCTTCCAGGCTGTCCTTGACCGGAACCAGGCTTTCGGCGAACGACTCGATGCCGAACTTGCGCGCCTTGGATACTTCTTCCTGGGCGCGGCGGCGCACGTTTTCGGCTTCGGCTTGCACACGCAGAAGCTGGTCGTGCTGCTCGTTGACGGTAGCCTGGGCGGCGTCCAACTGGGCGCGCAACTCGTTCAGCTCGGCCTGCGCGGCGTCCTGGGCGGCGGGAGCCGCATCGGCGCTCTGGCCGACTTCGGGCGCCTGGTCAGCAGGCTCGTGGGGTGCCGTCATGGGGAATCCTCCAAAAAGAATGGCTTTCGCAGACATGAATGGGGGCCAATACCCCTAATTCAAGCCCGGTTAAGCGAAATATTCCCCGGGGCGCGGCCCGAAGGCCGGGCGCCCGCTGACCGAACGGCTACTTCTTGCTGGGCTGGGCGGGGGCCACGGGGTCGCTGGCCGGAAAACTTTCCTTCAGCGCGCGGTCCACGCGCTTGTCATCGGCGTCCGGATCCGATGGAATCGCGACCGGGTCGCTGGCCGGGAAGGTATCGGCCAGGGCCTCGTCCAGGTCATGTTCGACGCGGTCCTCGTCGACGGGAGTGGTGACTTTGCCCTTCTTGACCGTCTTTCCAGTCTTGGGATCATGGTGCATGCGCCTTCTCCTTCAAGTCCGTGGCTGCTGGTATCCACCCCTGCAAGTTTCGTTCCACCAGACTGGACAGCCCCGCGATCCAGGCCGGGTCGTCATTGATGGCAGGAATGTAACGGAACTGTTTGCCCCCCGCCTCGAGAAAGGCGTCGCGGCATTCCAGGCTGATTTCTTCCAGGGTTTCCAGACAGTCTGCCACAAATCCCGGGCACACCACATCGACCTCCGTGACGCCGGAGGCCGCCAGGGCCTTCAGGGTCGGCTCGGTATAGGGCTCCAGCCAGCGGGCCGATCCGAATCGGCTCTGGAAGGTCACTTCGATCTGGTCGCGGGGCAGGGACAGCCGCTGCGCCAGGAGCCGGGCGGTTTCCATGCAGTCGCGGTAGTAGGGATCGCCCAGTTCGATGGAGTAGCGCGGCAGGCCGTGAAAGCTCATGACGAGTTTCTGCGGCTTGCCATGCTCGGCCCAGTAGCGCTCGATGCGCGCGGCGAGCGGATCCAGGTAGGCGGGCTCGTCGTGAAAACGCTTGATGAAGCGCATCTCCGGCTGATCGCGCAGCTTGCCCATGTAGCGGGTGACCGCGTCGACCACGGTGGCGGTGGTGCTGGCGGCGTACTGGGGATACAGCGGCACCGTCAGGATGCGCTCGCAGCCCTGATTGCGCATATTTGCGATCACCTGGGGGATGGAGGGGTTGCCATAGCGCATGCCCAGCTCGACCACGGCATCCACGCCAGCCGCCTGCAGGGCGGCGCGAACGCCGTCGGTCTGGCGTTGGCTGTAGACCATCAGGGGCGAGCCGCCCTCCATCCAGATGCCGGCGTAGCGCGGCTCCAGCCGCTTGGGCCGGCGCACGAGCACGATCCCGTGCAGAATGGGCTTCCAGAGATAGCGCGGGATTTCGATGACGCGCGGGTCGGAGAGGAATTCGCCGAGATACTTGCGGATGTCCTTGGGCGACGTCGTGTCGGGGGTGCCCAGGTTGACGAGCAGCACGCCGACCTTGCCGGGCACGCGCGGCGGCGGATCCTCGTTGAAGGGGTCTTCTTGGTGGGGCTCAGGAAGGTAGCGCTCAGGCCAGAGATACTTGAACAGGCGAAGAAACACAAAAACTCCCCTTCCTCCGCAAGGAGGATGTAGCTTTGAATGGGACTACTGGTTGTGGCTGAGGGCGTTGGACAGCAGGCGCGCTGTGATGTCCACGATGGGTATGACACGCTCGTAGGCCATGCGGGTCGGACCGATGACACCCAGGGTGCCGACCACCTTGCCGTCCACGCCGTAAGGCGCCGTGATGACGGAGACGTCTTCCAGGGGCACCAGTTGCGAATCGCCGCCGATGTAGATCTGCACGCCCTGCGCGCGGCTCGAGACGTCCAGCAATTGCAGCAGATCGGTTTTTTTCTCGAACAGCGAAAACATCTTGCGCAGCCGGTCCATGTCGGACGCGATGTCGGTGACGTCCAGCAGCTTGCGTTCGCCCGATATGACCACGGCATCGCCGTCCTCGGCGGCTTCGGCGCTGGCCTCGACGGCGGCCTGCATCAGGCGCGAGATGTCCTCCCGCAACTGGGCCAGCTCGGTCGACAACGTCTGGCGCACGGCATTGAACGACTTGCCGGCGAAGTGCATGTTGAAGAAGTTGCCGGCTTCCAGGAGCTCGGATTCGGAGTAATCCCGCTGGACGAAAAGGATGCGGTTCTGCACGTCGCCATCGGGCGTCACGATGATGAGCAGGACACGCTTGTCGGACAGGCGGATGAATTCGATCTGCCGGAACACCTGCGCCCGCTTGGGCGTGAGGACCACGCCGGCGAACTGCGTCAGGTTGGACAGCAGCGCCGCGGCCGCATTGACGGCGCGGGTAGGTTCGGCGGCCGAGAGCATTTCGCCCATGTTGTGCGGCTGCAGCTGGTACGACTGCACCGACAGCAGCGAATCGACGAACATGCGGTATCCGCGCGGCGTGGGAACACGGCCGGCGGAGGTGTGCGGACTGTGGATCAGTCCCAGCTCTTCCAGGTCCGCCATGACATTGCGGATGGTGGCCGGAGACAAGTCAAAGACTTTAGATAGCGTCCGCGAGCCGACTGGCTGCCCATCGGCGATGTAGCGTTCTATCAACGCTTTCAGTAAAGCGCGTGCGCGGTCATCCATAGCGGCTATTTTAGGGAATCTTTTCAGGTTGAGGCGATTTTTGTCCCGCAACACAATATACGGCCCCATATAATCGGCTAATTGGCCCATTCTGGGCGCGTTCAGCTTTGCGGTTTCGCCCTTTTCATTCTTACGCAGCCATGCATTTTCCTATAGTCGCCCTGATCGGCAGATACCAGGACACCGGCCTGGACACACCGCTGAGAGCACTTGCGCACGCGCTGACGCAGGCGGGCCGCCATGTGCTGATCGATGCGGACACGGCGCGCAATACCGGGCTGACCGAATACCCCATCGCCACGCTCGAGGAAATCGGCAAGACCGCCTCGCTCACCGTGGTCATGGGCGGCGACGGCACCGTGCTGGGCGCCAGCCGCCATCTCGCGCCCTACGGCATGCCGCTGATCGGCATCAACCACGGGCGCCTGGGCTTCATCACCGACATCGCCCTGCAGGACGCGCACGCGGCGCTCGCCCGGGTGCTCGAAGGCAGCTTCCAGATCGAAGACCGCATGCTGCTCGAAGGCAGCGTGTGGCGCGGCGACCAAAAGATGTATTCCGCGTCGGCCTTGAACGACGTGGTCCTGAACCGCGCGGGCCGCGGCGGCATGATCGAGGTCCGGGTCGAACTTGACGGCGCCTTCATGTATACGCAGCGCGCCGACGGCCTGATCATCGCCACGCCCACCGGCTCCACGGCCTATGCGCTGTCGGCCAATGGCCCCATCCTGCACCCGGGCATGAACGCCATGGTGCTGGTGCCGGTGGCGCCGCAAACGCTGTCGAACCGGCCCATCGTCATCCCGGACACCGGCGTGCTCAACATGACGCTCACGGCCATGGGCCGCGTCGAAGTCGGCGCCAGCGTGCACTTCGACATGCAGACCTGGTCCGACCTGCAACCGGGCGACCGCATCGTCGTGCAGCGCGCGCCCTACACCATCCGATTCGTGCATCCCGAAGGCTACAGCTTCTTTTCCACCCTGCGCCGCAAACTGCACTGGAACCTGATGCCCGAAGCCTCCGACAACGTAGAGTAATTAGCGCCCCTTATGCTGCGCACCCTGCACATCCGCGACTTCGTCATCGTCGAACAGACCGAGATCCACTTTGGCCCCGGCTTCACCGTCTTTTCCGGGGAAACGGGCGCCGGCAAATCCATCCTGGTCGATGCGCTGGCGCTCACCCTGGGAGAGCGCGGCGATGCCAGCATGTTGCGCGAAGGCGCGGCCCGTGCCGACATCACCGCGGTGTTCGACACCCCGGCGGCGCTGCAGGCGTGGCTGGCCGAACGCGAAATCGACGCCGACGACGAACTCTCGCTGCGCCGCGTCATCGATGCGCAAGGCCGCAGCCGCGCTTACATCAACGGCACCCCGGCCACCGTGGCGCAACTGCGCGAACTGGGCAACAGCCTGGTCGACATCCATGGCCAGCACGCGCACCAGAGCCTGATGCGTCCCGACGCCCAGCGCGACCTGCTGGACGCGCACGGCGGCCACGGCGAGCTTCGCCACGCGGTTGGCCAGGCGTGGAAGCAGTGGCGCGCCTTGGCACGCCAGCTGGAATCGGCCGAAAAAGACGCCGAAAGCCTGGCCTCTGAACGTGAACGCCTGCAATGGCAGGTCGACGAACTGGACCGGCTGAACCTCGGACCGGACGAATGGGACGCCCTGCAATCCGAGCACACGCGCCTGTCGCATGCGCAATCGCTGCTGGATGGCGCCTCGCAAATCCTTGAAATGCTGGACGGCGAAGGCGATTCGGCGCATCACCGCCTGACGGCCGCGAACCAGCGCCTGCAGCAGATGCTGCGGCACGATCCGGGCCTCAAGGGCGTCCATGACGAACTGGAATCGGCACGCATCGCCATCAGCGAAGCCGTGTCCGACCTGAACAACTATGTCAGCCGGGTCGACCTGGATCCCAAGCGACTCGCCGACGTGGAAGCGCGGCTGGGACTGGTGTTCGAGACCGCCCGCAAATTCCGCACCGATCCCGATGCCCTGTGCGAGCTGCGCGAATCGCTGCATTCGGAGCTTGCGGCCTTGCAGGCCGCCGGCGACATCGACGCGCTGCGCGCCCAGGCGGCCACGGCACAGACGCAATACGACGCGGCCGCCGCCAAGCTGACCACCGCCCGGCGCAAGGTCGCCAAGGATCTGGGCAAACAGGTCACCCAGGCCATGCAGACGCTCGCGATGCAGGGTGGCCGCTTTGAACCCACGCTCGCCCCGTCGGCGCCGTCCGCGCACGGCAACGAACAGGTCGAATTCCTGGTGGCCGGTCACGCCGGCACCACGCCGCGTCCGCTGGCCAAGGTCGCCTCGGGCGGCGAACTGTCGCGTATCTCGCTTGCGCTGTCGGTCATCGCCAGCCGCGCGGCGCGCGTGCCCACGCTGATCTTCGACGAAGTGGACAGCGGCGTGGGCGGCGCGGTGGCCGAATCCGTCGGCAAGCTGCTGCGCGAACTGGGCGAACGCCATCAGGTGCTGTGCGTCACCCACTTGCCCCAGGTGGCCGCGTGCGCCAACAACCAGTTCCTGGTCAGCAAGGCCGAGTCCCGCGGCACCACGCGGTCCAGCATCGAACCGCTGGACGCCCCGGCCCGCGTCGAGGAAATCGCGCGGATGCTGGGCGGCATGACGCTCACGGCCACCACGCGCGAACACGCGCGTGAAATGCTGGAAGGGTTCGGCCAGACAACGCCTTGAGTCTGCGGCCTGCCGGCGTCACTGGCCCCGACACGCAAAAAGCCCCTTCGTTCAGAAGGGGCTTTTGTTTTTGGCTACGCAGCCGGATGTACCGGCCTCACGGCTGCCCGCCCAGGCTTAGCGGCCTTTGAGGCAGCTGCCGCAGATGCCGTACAGCACCATCGCGTGGCTTTCCAGCGCGAAGGCGTTGTCCTTGGCGATCTTTTGCTGGCGCTTTTCGATCTCGGGATCCGAGAACTCGACGACCTTTCCGCAGTTGGTGCAGATCAGGTGGTCGTGGTGGTCGCCGTCGTTGAGCTCGAAAACGGCCTTGCCGCTGTCGAATTGGCTGCGCGCCAGGATGCCGGCCTGCTCGAACTGCGTCAGCACGCGGTAGACGGTAGCCAGGCCGATTTCGACGTTTTCGCCGATCAGGGCGCGGTAGACGTCTTCGGCGCTCAGGTGCCGCTCACCCGATTTGCGGAAAATATCAAGAATCTTCAGGCGCGGGAAAGTCGCCTTCAAACCCATGTTTTTCAGTTCGCTTTGGTCGCTCATGGTGTAATCGCTCTCCGTCCGCGTTGGCATGGGCAAGGACTGGGGTCACCGCAAGCCGGCTCGCCGAATTCATGCCGCCTCGCGGAACTATCTTTATGAAACCTTTATGATAACGGTTTTGCTTGCTTCCAAATAATAGGGGCGCGTAGTGTCCATGTTTGCACGTATTCCCTCCCGCTCACTGAAGACCGGTTTGGCCGTTGCCGCCCTGGCCGTTGCCTTGGCGGGCTGCACCTCGAACAAATGGGGCTTCCCGTACAAGGCGCCGGTCCAGCAGGGTAACTGGATCACGCAGGAACAGGTTGCGCTGCTCCAGCCCGGCATGACCCGTGAACAAGTCCGCTTCGCGCTCGGCAGCCCCACGCTCACCAGCGTGCTGCACGCCAATCGCTGGGACTACCCGTACTACTTCAAGCCGGGCTACGGCAACCCGCAAGAGCGCAAGTTCACCGTCTGGTTCGAAAACGACCGTCTCACGCGCTGGGAAGGCGACAAGCAGCCCGATCTGCAGCCCTACCAGATCAACACGCCGGACGCCGTTGCCGACGAAAAGGCCGACAAGCGCCTGGCCCGGGACGAAGCCCGCGCCGAGGAAGAGCAGGACGAACAGAAGCGCGACGCCGATGCACCCGCCAGCCCGCTCAACCAGTACCCGGGCCAGCCCGGCATCTCACCCGAGCCGCTGCGTTAAATCCAAGGACTTTTTTATGCGTATTGCTATCGCCGGCGCAAACGGCCGCATGGGCCAGATGTTGATCGAGGCCATCCTGAAGGCCGACGGCCTGGAACTGGCCGTTGCGCTGGACGTGCCGGGCTCGGCCGCGCTGGGCCGCGATGCCGGCGCCACGCTGGGCAAGCAGACCGGGGTTGCCATCACCGACGACCTGGACGCGCTTGCCGGCGCTGACTGCCTCATCGATTTCACCCGTCCGGAAGGCACGCTCAAGCATCTGCAGGCTTGCGTGAAGCACGGCGTGAAGGCCGTCATTGGCACCACCGGGTTTGACGACAACGGCCGCGCCGCAATCGAGGTTGCCGCGCAAAAGACCGCCATCGTGTTCGCCCCCAACATGAGCGTGGGCGTCAACGCGACGCTCAAGCTGCTGGACATGGCGGCCCGCATCCTGAACGCCGGCTACGACGTCGAAGTGTTCGAAGCCCATCACCGCAACAAGGTCGATGCGCCTTCCGGCACGGCGCTGAAGATGGGCGAGACCATCGCGTCGGCCTGGGACGTCGCGCTGCCCGACGTTGCCACCTGGAGCCGCCACGGCGACACCGGCGTGCGCAAGCCCGGCACCATCGGTTTTTCGGTGCTGCGCGGCGGCGATATCGTTGGCGATCACACGGTGTCGTTCTGCGGCATCGGCGAGCGCATCGAGATCACGCACCGCTCGTCCAGCCGGGCCACTTACGCCGAAGGCGCGCTGCGCGCTGCGCGCTTCCTCGAGGGCAAGACCAACGGTCTTTACGACATGCAGTCCGTGCTGGGGCTGTAATTTCCGGCGCCAAAAGCAAAGGACCCCGCGGGGTCCTTTTTTCATTCCGGAAAGCCTGCCCGGTCACACCACGACCGGCTCGGGCTCCAGGCGCACGCCATAGCGATCGGCCACCGCATCCTGCACCGCGCGCGCCAATCCCATGATGTCCGCGGCGGTGGCGCCCCCGCGATTGACGAGCACGAGCGCCTGGCGATCATGCACGCCCGCCGCCCCCAGCGCCCTTCCCTTCCAGCCGCACTGATCGATCAGCCAGCCTGCGGCCAGCTTGAACCGGCCGTCCGCCTGCGCGTACGACACCAGGCCAGGAAAGCGCTGCGCCAACGCGTCACGCTGCGCGGCCGGCACGATGGGATTCTTGAAGAAGCTGCCGGCATTGCCCGTGACCGCGGGATCGGGCAGCTTGGCGCGCCGGATCTCGCACACCGCATCGAAGACATCGCGCGCGCTGGGCGATGCGCCCGACAGCCGCGGATGGCGTTGCAGATCGGGATACGCCAGCACCGGCCGCCACGGCCGCGGCAAGGCAAAGCGCACGCTCACGATGATCCAGCGCCCGGGCGCATCATGCTTGAACACGCTGTCGCGGTACGAGAACCGGCAATCGGCCGCCTGCATTTCCACGAAGCGCGCCTCGCGCACATCCCAGGCCGTCAGGCTGTGAAGGCGTTCCTGCAGCTCGACGCCATAGGCGCCGATGTTCTGCACGGGCGCCGCGCCCACGGTGCCGGGGATCAACGCCAGATTTTCCAGGCCATCCCATCCCTGCGCGACGCAGGCCGATACGAATCCATGCCAGCTTTCGCCCCCCGCGGCTTCGACGATCCACGCGTCCGGCCGCGATTCCAGCAGCCGCACACCTTGGAAGGCCACGCGGGCAACCAGGCCCGGCACGCGCTCGGGCAGCACCACGTTGCTGCCGCCGCCCAGCACGAGCAACGACGGCGCCGTTTGCGCCAGGGCGGACAACGCGGGCAATTGCGCGGGCTCGCGCAGCGCGACGAACGCATCGGCCCGGGATGCCAGTCCCAACGTATTCAGACCAGTGAGGTCCTGCACGGACGGAGACAAGGAATCGGGCGCGGATCCCGCGAAGGAATTTGACATGAGTGCTACGAGGTATGCTATAGTTTCTGTCTTCGCTCAGTTTACTTGATTGAGTGCTTGACCCGATTTACAGCGTAAATCGCAGCCAGCCAGACAGGCTCAGGACAAGCTCAAAAAATCGTGCTAGACTGCGCGCCTTCTGATCGATAACCAAGTTGATCAGCGTGAATAAGAAAAGCGGTTCTGGGCAGTTTACGGAACCAATGCGGGAGTAGCTCAGTTGGTAGAGCGCAACCTTGCCAAGGTTGAGGTCGCGAGTTCGAGACTCGTCTCCCGCTCCAGATTTTGGTCTGCAGCGTTTTTTCAATGCTGCAAATCGTTGAAAGCAAGGGCCGAAAGGCCCTTTTTTCATGCCTGAAACACCGGGTTCGCCAACGCAGGCGCATCGGCTTGATGGATGAAAAAATTAATGTATACTCTCGCCTCGCTGATCGGCCAGCCGCCAGAATTCTCAAAATTCAAACGGACCCTCAGCGATGCGGTCAGTGTGCAAATGCGGGAGTAGCTCAGTTGGTAGAGCGCAACCTTGCCAAGGTTGAGGTCGCGAGTTCGAGACTCGTCTCCCGCTCCAGATTTCGGTCTGCAGTGCAAAGACCCTTAAAAGCATGTACAATCGCTTTCTTTGCTGAACAGCCCTGATACCAATACAGGCTTTCACTAAAAGCAAATAAAGCAGTAGCAAAGTAGTACAGCAAAGCAGTACCCCAAGCGGGAGTAGCTCAGTTGGTAGAGCGCAACCTTGCCAAGGTTGAGGTCGCGAGTTCGAGACTCGTCTCCCGCTCCAAATACAAAGAGGAAGCAACGGCACACACCGCGCTTCCTTTTTTCTTGCAAGTGCTGGCGCAATGGCAGAGTGGTTATGCAGCGGATTGCAAATCCGTGTACGTCGGTTCGATTCCGGCTTGCGCCTCCAGCATCTTTCTCCCTCCCCCCTGCATCTCGTTACCCATCCCTACGCCCGGTTAGCCGGATGATTGTTATGGTGACCCCGTTTTCATTTGAACGATGAGTCCATGCACAACATCCCGGAATCGCACCCGCGCCGCTTTGCTACCTGCCCCGCTTTCCTGAGCCTGTCCGCCGCCGCGTTGATCGCACTTGCGCCCCTTGCCGCGGAGGCGCACGACAAGCACCATCACCACCGCCACAAAGGTGGCGAGTACAAGGAAAAGTACTGGGATGGCGCCTGTAAGGTCGAGCGCAAGTGGAAGCGCAATGGCGACTACAGCGAAAAGCGCAAATGCCGCGACGACTATGCGTATGGCTACGCGCCGCAGCCCGTGGCCGTGCCTGTGATGCCCGTTCAGCCTGGCATCGTCATCTCGCCCACCATCGTCATACGCCCATAACACCATGGATCAATCGGTGAAAGACGCCCTCGCCCGCTGGCCCAATGTGCCGGCGGTGTACGGCTGGCTGTCGCTCGATGCGCGCGGGCGTTGGCGCCTTCATCCGCAAGGTCAGGCCAACGAAGGCGGGCCGGGCGAGCCGATCACCAATACGCAGATCCTGGAGTTCATCGGCCGCAATTTCGACCATGACGATGTGGGCCGCTGGTTTTTCCAGAACGGGCCGCAGCGCGTCTTCGTGCGGTTGGACGCGGCGCCTTATGTGTTGCGCCTGGCCGATGACAATCGCGGCCTCGTCACGCATACCGATGCGGCCGTCGGCTCGGTCACCGGGTGGTGGCTGGATGATGCAGGCCAGCTCTTCGCATCGACGCCCCTGGGCGCCGGCATTGTGCTGGACCGCGATCTGCAGCCGCTGCTCGAAACCCTGCAGACGGCTGCGGGCGCGCCCCTGATGGACGCGCTGGCGGGCTTGATGCCCGGCCAGTCGATCAACGTAGCGTGGCCAGGCGTTTATGGGGACGCGCCGCTGCATTCGATTGCGCAGGCGGACGTTGCCGATCGCCTGGCGTTCGACCCCGCGCCGCACGCCGGCGCGGGCTGAAAAAGCGCGTTCAGCGCCGGCCGCTCTTGATTAGGGCGAACTTGCCGTCGCCCAGCAGCGCCAGCACGGCAGCCGCGACGGTCAGGAAGATGGGATATTCCCAGCCGCCGCCCGGGTTGCCGAATCCCCAGCCGTTGCCGAAGTGAACCGTCGACGCCGCGAAGAGCTGCACCACGGCAATGGCGGCCACCCAGCGCGGCACCACGCCCAAAATCAGCAGAATGCCGCCCGCCACCTCAAAGAACGTCACGGGATAGGCCAGCCAGCCGGCAAAGCCGATCTTCGTGAAAAACTGCGCCGTGCCGGGCAGCGTGAAGACCAGCAGCTTGGTCAGGCCGTGGGCCAGGAACATCACGCCCAGCGCCACGCGCAGGAGCAGTGCCGCATACGGCGCGGTACGGGAATCAATCATTGCAGTCATCCTTGTGCAGAAACGGATCGCTCAAAACGGGGCGAACCTTCATGGAGCCGTATTCTTGCGATTCCAAAAACAAAGATAAACATGCAGAATTGCAAATTATTGTTCCTCTATAGGAAACAATCTTGGACACCCACACCGCCATGCAGACCTACGCCAAGGTCGTTGAACTGGGTTCATTCGCGGCGGCCGCCGACAAGATGGGCCAGGCGCGCTCCGTGGTCACGCGGCAGATTGCCTATCTGGAACAGAAGTACGGCGTGCGCCTGCTCAACCGCACCACCCGCAAGCTGAGCATGACCGATGCCGGGCGCGCCTTCTACGAGCGGGTCCGGCCCATCCTGGCCGAGGTCGCCGACCTGGAACTGTCGCTGCAGGCGGAAGGCCAGCGGCCCAGCGGGCGGTTGCGGGTCAGCGCCCCCGTGTCCTTCGGCATCCTGCATCTGGGACCGGCGATTGCCGAATACCTGCAGCGCTATCCGGACGTGGTGATCGACCTGGACCTGAACGATCGCGTGGTGGATCTGGTCGAGGACGGCTACGACGTCGCGGTGCGCATCGGCCCGCTGGTGGATTCATCGCTCGTGGCACGGCCGCTGGCGCCGCAGCAACTGCTCGTCTGCGCGGCGCCCTCGTACCTGCAACGCCACGGCGCCCCTGCCGTGCCTGAAGACCTGAAGCAGCATCGCTGCCTGCACTACGCCTACGCAAGCACGGGCAACGAATGGCATTTCGAAAAGGATGGCGTGACGCACCTGGTGCGCGTGAATGCGGCGCTGCGGGCCAATAACGGCGACGTGCTGCGCACCGCCGCGCTGGCCGGCCACGGGATCATTCTGCAACCGGAATTCCTGGTGGGCGACGACATTCGCGCCGGCCGCCTTACCGCCTTGCTGACCGGCTACGCCCACACCCCCATCTCCATGGTCGCCGTCTACCCGCACCGCCGCTTCCTGTCGCCCAAGGTGCGGTCGTTCGTGGAACACCTGGAAGCCCGATTCGGCAGCCCCGCGCCCACGCCGCCGGGACGGCGCGCCACGACCCGCCGCAGCCGTTAGAATCGTACCCATGACCGCCAAATCGCCCCTCGTATACTTTCCCGCCCCGCGCCGTTCCCTCTTTTGCAGCCAATGCGGCACGCCGGTAAACCGCCGCGTGCCGGAAGGCGACAACCGCGAGCGCGACATCTGCGATCACTGCGGGGCGATCCATTACCAGAATCCCCGGCTGGTGGTCGGCACCGTGCCCGTCTGGGAAAACCGCGTGCTGCTCTGCCTGCGCGCGATCGAGCCGCGCTACAACACGTGGACGCTGCCCGCCGGCTTCATGGAACTGGGCGAGAGCACCGCGCAGGGCGCCGCGCGCGAGACACTGGAAGAATCCGGCGCCAAGATCCAGCTGGGCGACATCTACACCATCATCGACGTGCCGCAGATCGAGCAGGTGCACGTGTTCTATCTGGCGCAGGCGGTGGGTCCCGAACTGGACCCCGGCCCGGAGAGCCTGGAAGCGCGCTGGTACGACGAAGCCGAGATCCCCTGGGACGACCTGGCGTTTCGCACCGTGGCAAGCACCCTGCGCCTGTTTTTCGAGGACCGCAAACGCGGCACCTTCGGTCCTCATCACTACACCCTCGAATCTCACCGTTGAAACTGCCCTGGCTGGCCGCCGACACCCCGTTTCCCCCTGCGGAATTCGCGCTGACGGATCCGGATGGTCTGCTGGCCGCAGGCGCGGATCTGTCCCCGGAACGGCTTACCCAGGCGTACTCCAACGGTATCTTTCCGTGGTACTCGGAAGGCGAACCCGTCCTGTGGTGGAGCCCGGATCCGCGGATGGTGCTGCGCGTGAAGGATTTCGCGCCGTCGCACTCTCTGCGCAAGCTGCTGCGGCAGATCGCCGCGCGCGAGCACGACGCGGCGCCGAGGGTGCAGGTGCGGGTCGACACCGTGTTTGCGCAGGTCATGGCGGCCTGCGCCGCGCCGCGCGACGGACAGCCGGGCACGTGGATCACGGCGGCCATGCAGGAGGCTTACCGCCAGTGGCATGAGGCCGGGGTCGTGCACAGTATCGAAACCTGGATCGACGGCGAGTTGGCGGGCGGCCTGTACGGCATCAGCCTGGGCCGCATGTTCTTTGGCGAATCCATGTTCACCCGTGTCCCGAACGCCTCCAAGATCGCGCTGGCGCATCTGGTTCGCTACCTGGAGGCGCAGGGCGTCGAGTGGATCGACTGCCAGCAGCAGACGCGCCACCTGGCCAGCATGGGCGCACGCCCCCTGCCGCGCGAACGCTTTCTGCGGCATGTCCGCCAGGCCACGATGCAACCCGGCATCGCGTGGTCCCGCGGCAGGTTGGATACGCAGGGAACGCTGCATCCGGACACACCCGAGGGGACGGATTGCCGCCCGAGTTAAGCGTTAATATGGAGCGATTCCTGTCCCGGGCCCGCCGCCCTCAAGGGATATTCCATGCGACAGCGCCAATGAGCCAGCTCCCATGAGCCAGCTGAAAGAACTTCCCTTCTCCACGCTGCAGTTCTATGCAACCGCTCCCTACCCGTGCAGTTATCTGCCGGGTCGCCAGGCCCGGTCGCAGGTTGCCGCGCCCGGCCATCTGATCAACGCGGGTACGTATTCGCAACTGGTGGAACAGGGCTTTCGCCGCAGCGGACTCTTTACCTATCGTCCCCATTGCGACAACTGCCAGGCCTGTATCCCCGTGCGCGTGGACGCGGCCGCCTTCGCCCCCAATCGCAGCCAGCGCCGGGCTTGGCGCAATCATCAGCATCTGCAGTCGTTCGTGGCCGAACTTGCATGGTCGCCCGAGCACTACCGGCTCTATACGCGCTACCAGCAGGGCCGGCATCCGGGCGGCGGCATGGACGAAGACAGCCGCACCCAGTACGCGCAGTTCCTGCTCACCAGCCGCGTCAACACGCGGCTGGTCGAGTTCCGCAACGCCGAAGGGGTGCTGGTGATGGTGTCCATCATCGACGTGCTGGACGATGGCCTGTCCTCGGTCTACACGTTTTATGACCCGGACATTGCCGACGGCCTGGGCACCTACAGCATCCTCTGGCAGGTCGAACAATGCCGCGCATTGAACCTGCCCTGGCTCTATCTGGGGTACTGGATCGCGGACAGCCGGAAAATGTCCTATAAATCGGCCTTCCGTCCGGCGCAATTCCTGGTCGACGGGCAATGGCGCGACACGCCCGAGCGGCCGCCCGCCTGAATCGGCCTTGCGGTGGGTCCATGAGCGGCGGGGACACATCAAATCGCTCTACAATTCCGCCCCATGTCTATCCTCTTTCACGCCTACCCCCTGGCCCGCCCGGCGCTGTTCGCCATGGACGCGGAAACCGCCCACGAAGTCACCTTGTCGGGCCTGCAGCGCGCCTATGAGTGCGGCGCCACGCGCAAGCTCATGCACGCGCAGCCCAAGGCGCCCTGCACGCTGATGGGGATGCAGCTGGCCAACCCGATCGGGCTGGCCGCCGGCCTGGACAAGAACGGCGCCTATATCGACGCGCTGGGCAACCTGGGCTTCGGCTTCATCGAGGTCGGCACGGTCACGCCGCGCGCGCAGCCCGGCAACCCCAAGCCCCGCATGTTCCGCCTGCCGCGCGCCAATGCGCTGATCAACCGGCTGGGCTTCAACAACCAGGGACTGGAAGCGTTCCTGGCCAACGTGCAACGTAGCACGTGGCGCAAGCAGGGCGGGATCCTGGGCCTGAACATCGGCAAGAACGCGGATACTCCCATCGAACGCGCGGCGGACGACTACCTGATCGGACTGGACGGGGTGTACCCGCATGCCGACTACGTCACCGTGAACATCTCGTCGCCCAACACCAAGAATCTGCGCGCGCTGCAAAGCGGCGACGAGCTCTCTGCCCTGCTCGGGCAATTGGCCGACAAGCGCCGCGCATTGGAAGACCAGCACCAGCGCCGGGTGCCGATGGCCGTGAAGATTGCGCCGGACCTGACGCAGGAGCAGATCGACGCCATCGCCGAGATCCTGCCGCGCCACGGCATCGATGGTGTCATCGCCACCAACACCACGCTGTCGCGCGATGCGGTGCAAGGCCAGGCCCACGCGCAAGAAGCAGGCGGCCTGTCCGGCGCGCCCGTGCATGAATTGTCGCTGGCGGTGATCCGCCGCCTGAAGGAGCGGCTGGGCAATAGCCTTGCCATCATCGGCGTGGGCGGCGTGCTGTCTGGCCAGCAAGCCCGCGAAAAGATGGACGCCGGCGCCGATGCGGTGCAGCTCTACACGGGCCTGATCTACCGCGGCCCGGGGCTGGTCGGCGAATGCGTGCGCGCCGTGGCGCGCCGCTGACCGCGGAACCTGCCCCACAAAATGCAGGCAAAAAAAGGGGCCACCCTGTGGGTGGCCCTAATTCCAGCTCTGCTCTGTCACTCAACAGTACTACATTACTGCGATTCGCGCAGCACCGTGCGCCAAATACTTAGGCGCTGCGGCGGCTGCGGCTGGCGACCTTGGTGGCGGCATCGGCAGCGTCCGTGGCAGCCTTGAAGGTCGCGTTGGCGGCGGCATTCAGGTTCGACTCGGCGACTTCGGCGGCCTGCTTGGCGGCCTTGGTCATCGAATCGTAGGCGCTGGTCGCGGTGGCCAGCGAGGACTTGATCAGGGCGACGGCGCTTTCGGAACCGGTCGGGGCGTTCTTGGAGAACTGGTCGACGGCTTCGCTCAGCTGCTGCTGGCTTTCGGCGATCTGTTCTTCGGTCAGCTTGACCAGGCTGCCTTGCACGCCGGCAACGATGTCATACACGTGCTTGGTGTAGGCCAGGGCCTTTTCGGCGCCCGGTTGCAGCAGGCCGGTGGCAAACGCGGCGGCTTCCTGGGGATCCTTCACTTCGGAAGCTTGCTGCGACTTCTGGGCGACTTCGTCCAGGGTGGCCTTCACGACCTTCAGGTTCAGTTCGACCAGCTTTTCAAAGCCGGCGAAAACGGCGGACTGGGCAGCCACGATGGTGTTGATGCTGGCCTTCTGGCGGTCCAGGACTTGTTGCGGGATTGCGCTCATAGAATGCTCCTCTCAGGGTAGCCGGAGGCTGTCCGGCAATAAGGATGGTTGTCTGCGACGAAATAAGAAACGTGCGCGGAAACTGGTACTACAAGCTACCGCCGGCCCGTTTGATGCACTGCACAATTGCCATTCTAGACTCGGTAAAAAACTTGTCAAGCGCTTTTTGTGCGGCGCAACAAGTGTTTGCACTTTATCGGTGCGGCGCTTTGCCCGGCTTGATTGCGCTCAATGATTTCCCAGAACTCGGGAAATACCGGACATGACGCGGTATCAATTCTTTTCTACACTGCTTTCACGCCGATGACAGACAAATACCAAATACATGTCAGCGGTTGATAACTAAATCGCAGCAAGCAAAACCCTGCAATCGGAGACCTCATGACCCTGATCCCCCGCACGCTTTCGGCCCTGCTCGCGGCCGGTGCCCTGTTCGCGGCCGGCGCCGCGCACGCGGAATACCCGGAACGCCCCATCAACATGGTGGTGCCGTTCGCTGCAGGCGGCCCGACCGACAACGTCGCCCGCTCTCTCGCGGAAGCCATGCGCACCAGCCTGGGCCAGACGGTCGTGGTCGAAAACAAGGGCGGCGCCGGCGGCACCATCGGCACCACCCAGGTCGCCCGCGCGCAGCCGGACGGCTATTCCATCCTGTTGATGCACGCCGGCTTCTCGACCGCGCCTTCTCTCTATAAGAATCCGGGGTACGACCCCTTCACCAGCTTCGAACCGATCGGCCTGGTGGTCGACGTGCCGATGACGATCGTCGCGCGCTCGGACTTCCCGCCCAACAACATCGCCGAGCTGGCGGACTACGTCAAAAAGAACAAGGACAAGGTGTCGCTGGCCAACGCGGGCATCGGCGCGGCCAGCCACCTGTGCGGCACCATGCTGGTGGAAGCGCTTGGCGTTCAACTGCTGACCATCCCGTACAAGGGCACCGCCCCCGCCATGAACGACCTGCTGGGCAAGCAGGTCGACCTGATGTGCGACCAGACCACCAACACGACGCAACAGATCGAGGCCGGCAAGGTAAAGGCCTACGCCGTGACCAGCCTGAAGCGCGTTCCCACCCTGCCCAAGCTGCCGACCATGGACGAGTCCGGCTACAAGGGCTTCGAAGTGGGCATCTGGCATGGCATGTGGGTGCCGAAGGGCACGCCCAAGCCCGTCGTGGACAAGCTGGTCAAGAGCCTGCAGGCAGGCCTGGCCGATCCCAAGTTCCAGGAGCGCATGAAGCAGCTGGGCGCCACCGTGCTGACTTCGGAAGCCAATCCCGACGCGCTGACCGCCAAGGTCAAGCAGCAAGTCCCGCAATGGGCCGAGCTGTTCAAGAAGGCCGGCATCGAAAAGCAATAAGCGCAGCCCATGGGGCCGTCCACGACCGTGGCGGCCTCGGGCGGCAATGCCTGAAAAACGAAAGCCCCCTCGCGGGGGCTTTTGTATTTGGGGCCAGGCACTGCGCTACGGGCGCATCGCTTCGGCCGCCATGCCCAGGCCGTTGAAGCCGGTGGAAACCGAGGGCTCGTAGCCCAGGGCCTCGGAAATGCTGGCAGCCGTATCGACCAGCGCCTTGATCCAGTCGTCCTGCAGGCGTTCGGCCGGCGCGGAAATCGACAGCCCCGCCACCAGTTTGCCGGTGTCATCGAAGATGCCCGCGGCGATGCAGCGCACGCCGAGTTCGAGTTCTTCGTTGTCGCGCGCATAGCCATGGCGGCGCACCAGGGCGAGTTCGCGTTCGAGCTTGTCCAGATCGGTCAGGCTGTTGCGCGTGTGGCCGGCAAGCCCCGTGCGCAACGCATAGGCCCGCACCTGGCGCGTGTCGCCCGTGGACAGGAACAGCTTGCCGGTGGAGGTCAGGTGCAGCGGCGCGCGGCCGCCGATGGCCCGCACCACCTGCATGCCGGAGCGTTCGCTCCAGGCGCGGTCGATATAGACGATCTCGTCGCCCTGCTGGACAGAAAGATTGATGGTCTGCCCCGTCAGCTTGTGAAGCGACCGCATGGCGGGAATGGCGGCCTCGCGCACGTTCAGGCGTCCCTTCACCAGCGAGCCCAGCTCCAGAAGGCGCATGCCGAGCTGATACAGGCCGTTGTCGACCCGCTCGACGTAGCGGCCCACCACGAGGTCATTCAGGATGCGGTGCGCGGTGGACGCGTGCAGGCCGGTGGTTGCCGACAGCTCTTTGAGCGTGACCGGATCGGGCTGCGCGGCCAGGGCGTCGAGCAGCCGCATGGCGCGTTCGATGACCTGAATGGCGATCGGATGAGCGGACGCGCCTTCGGTTTCGGCGTCCAGGGGATTGCGGGGCGTTGGAAGACGGGCCATGGAAGATTTGGGCTGGCGCCGCCGCGCACGGGGGTGCGTTGCGGCACTGCAGCAAGCGGTTCTTTCCCGTATTGTGAAATTTACGAGCCGGTTTTGCAATCAGAATTTGATCGGGCAGTGCAACCGGCGGTGTCCCGCCGGCACCCCGGTCAGGCTGCCGCCGGGGGCGCCAGCTTACCGCCCAGGCGCAGCACTTCCGCCCGCAAAAACTCCAGCGCCTCGGCCGCTGCCTCGGGATCGCCCTTCACGCCGAGCTCGATGTGGGGCATTCCGCCCGCCTCGCCGACGCTGGGCAGGCTGAAGGCGCGCACGCCGGGCCAGCGGGATTCCACGCTGACCATCGACGGCGTGATGCGTGATTCCGGCATGCTGAAAACCAGGAACGAGTGTTCGGCATGAACGCGCACATGCTGCAGCGCACGATATCGCGTGTCCAGGGTCAATTCCAGCATCGGCCACGCCATGACGGGAAAGCCCGGCACGAAGGTGTGGTCCTTGATGAAGAAGCCGGGGATCCGGTTGTAAGGGTTGGGAACGATCTCGCAGCCTTCGGGGAACATGCCCATCTGCAGGCGCTGCTGATTTTCGGGCGCGCTCATGTCGGCGGTGCCTTGGCCTTTCTCGGCCATTTCCCGGGTGCGCAGCGCGATGGCGGCTTCGGCTTCCGGGTGCAGCGCCAGCGGCAGGCCCAGCGCGGCGGCCGCGGCCTGGCGGGTATGGTCGTCCGGCGTGCCGCCAATGCCGCCACACGAAAACACGACATCGCCGGTGGCGAAGCTGCGCTTGTAGGCGTCCACCAGGCGGTCGCGCTCGTCAGGCAGGAATTCGGCCCAGCTCAGATGCATGCCGCGCGCGCCCAGCATCTCGACGATCTTGGAAAAATGCTTGTCCTGACGTCGTCCCGACAGGATTTCATCGCCGACGATGATGAGACCGATACGGCGGGCGGTGGATTCTGCAGCCATGTCCAATTCCAAAGGTGAGAAATGACGCCGGTCAGACGTCGATGACGCGGTCCTGCCGCAGGCGCTTCAGAGCTTCCAGGCCGTAATGCGCATAGACCAGGGCGGAAAACACCGGCAGGATAATCCACGCGGGCGGCAGCAGGTTCAAGAGCGAGCAAATCAGGCCGATGCTCCAGAAGCCGCCGTTGTTCCGTTCCAGGATCAGCTTGCGTTCCTCTGGGCTGGCGTGTTCGACGATGGCGTCCACGCGCATCATGCGCGAGAACGCAAAGGCCCACCAGAAGATCGACAGCACCACGGCCATGGGCGGCACCAGCCAGAGGGGCAGCGTCAACACCCAGCCGGCGGCAAAGGCGGCGGACACCCACACCGCGTTCCACACGCTGACCGCCGTCGAATACTTGCCGCGGCGGGCGACGGTGGAATATTCACGCTGGCCGACGTGGCGCAACACCAGTGGCATGACGAACACGGCGGCGATGGCCAACCCCAGGATGCCGGACACCGGCAGCAGGATGGCTGCGGCGATGACGGGAATCAGCCAGATCTTGAGCGAGAACAGGCCCACCGCGACCAGCCATTCGTCAACGCGATTGACGACATCCCAGTGCGAGACCTCGGCGCGCAGCCAGTCGGTCAGGGGCGTCCAGAAAAACCAGAGCAGCAGGATCGCGCCAACCAGCGCGATCAGAAAGGGCAGCAACACCGCGAACAGCATGGTCGGGTGGCACTGCGACACAAGCGCGCGCTTGAACGCCTGGCCCACGCTTACCGCGCCCGCGCCGGCGCCGGACAGGCGGCCGTTCCCGGGGGTGGGAGGATCAGTACGCAGAGCGGTCATGGCAGTCGAAGTGAGGGGTGAACAACCCGGGTATCATAGTCAAACCCGCCCCGATCCGCTCACATGTCACTGCTCACCCCCGGTACCGATCTTGCCCCGCTGCGCGCGCGGCTGGACGCCACGCCCGGCGCCTGGCTCATCGCCTGCTTCTGCGCCGCCTGGTGCGACACCTGCGAAGAATACAAGCCCAAGCTGCAAGCCTTGGCCGACGCAATGCCGCAGCATGTCTTTGCGTGGATCGACATCGAGGACCACGCTGAACTGCTGGGCGACGTGGACGTCGAAAACTTCCCGACCCTGTTGGTGCAGATCGGCGATCGCGTCGTGTTCTACGGCCCCATGCTGCCGCATATCGGCCATCTGGAGCGTCTTCTGGCAAGCCTGAACGCAGAGAGCGCGGCCGTGAACACCGCCCTGCCCGATCTGCCCCGGATGCTGGCCGCCTGACGCGCGTCGCGCCCAACAAAAAACCCGCAACGCCGGCTGGCCTTGCGGGTTTTTTCATGGGCCGGAACCCGATTGCGATCAGGGCTTGCGGCTGCCGCCAAGCAGAACGGCCAGTTGGCGCTTGGGCGCGGAAGACGGCGTGGCGTTGCCGCGCGATTCCTGTTCTTCGGCCGGCGCGGCGGGCGCAGACGGCTCGTAGGGCTTGAAGAAGAAGTCGTCCACGGGCTGGCGCGAGCCGCCGGCATGGTGACTGGAACGGCGCTCGGAAGAACGGCCCCGGTCGCCGCGGCTTTCGCGGCCGCCTTCGCGCCCTTCGCGCGAATGCGAGCTGCTGTCGCTGCGGCGATGGCTGCGCGCGATCAGGTCGGCCGGCACGTCGAGCGTGCCGCGCGGCACTTCGCGCTTGATGAGCTTTTCGATGTCGAGCAGGAACCGCTCTTCGTCGGCGGTGAACAGCGCAATGGCTTCGCCCGATGCGCCCGCGCGGCCCGTGCGGCCGATGCGGTGCACGTAGTCTTCGGCGTTGTACGGCAGGTCGTAGTTGATGACGCAGGGCACGCCCGCCACATCCAGGCCGCGCGCGGCCACGTCGGTGGCGACCAGCACTTCGAGTTCGCCAGCCTTGAAGGCCTCAAGGGCCTTCATGCGGTCGGCCTGGGTCTTGTCGCCGTGGATCGATTCGGCCTTGACGCCATCACGTTCCAGGTCGCGCGCCAGGCGTGCGGTGCCGATCTTGGTGTTCGAGAAGACGATGACCTGATTGAGGCCGCGCGACTTCACCAGATGCACGACGGCGGCGCGCTTGGCGTCGCTGGTCATCTTGTAGGCGATCTGCGTGATGGTCGTGGCGGTGGCGTTGCGCGCCGCCACTTCGATTTCGACGGGGTGGTTCAGGTACGACCGGCCCAGCTTGCGGATTTCGTTGCTGAACGTGGCCGAGAACAAAAGGCCCTGACGCTGCGCGGGCAGCAGGCGGATGATGCGTTCCAGATCGGGCAGGAAGCCCATGTCGAGCATGCGGTCCGCTTCGTCCAGCACCAGGATGCCGACCTGGCTGAGGTTCACGTTCTTCTGTTCAACGTGATCGAGCAGACGGCCCGGCGTGGCAACCAGCACTTCGCAGCCGCGGCGCAGCGCTTCCTTTTGCGGACCGATATCCACGCCGCCGAACACCACGGCCGAGCGCAACGGCGTCTTCTTGCTGTAGCGCTTGACGCTCTCGAAGACCTGGTCCGCGAGTTCGCGCGTGGGCGCCAGGATCAGCGCGCGCACCGGATGCCGGGCGGGCGAAGCGCTGGTGTTGGCCAGCGGCATGAGGCGATGCAGGATCGGTACCGTGAACGCCGCCGTCTTGCCGGTGCCGGTCTGGGCGGCGCCCATGACGTCGCGGCCCGACACCACCACGGGAATGGCTTGCGCCTGGATGGGCGTCGGGGTGGTGTAGCCGGTTTCGGCGATGGACTGCAACAACAGGGGGTGCAACCCGAAATCGTCGAACGTCGGCGCGGGCGCGTCAGCGGTGGGTGCTACGGTTTGAGTGGATTCAGTCATCAGGGTTAGGCAAGTACCGGGACCAGTGAAAAAGAACAAAACGAGAGTGCTGCATGCACTGCACTACATAAGCATCGGGGCAACCATGCTGGAGTCGATACTTATGTGGGCAGTACCAGGCCCGGATTGCTGTGGATTGATGAATTTTAGCGCAGCCGCCTTACCACACGGTCAAACGGACCATTCAACGGCCGGTTAACCGCGCGTTCAAAGCGCCCGCCGAGGCGAAAAAGACACTGCGAGCGTCCATCAGGCGGACATATCGGCGGGGAAATCGTGGCCGTCAGCCGGCCAGCCAGCGCAAACCCCAGAGCACCAGCATGCCAACCACAATGACCAATACGGCGCTGCGCGTGCGCAGAAAGACCAGAATGGCGACCAGACCGGCGACCAGCTTGTAATCGAACACGGGGCCAAGTCCGGCTTTCCAGGGCAGCAGGTCCGGGACCACGATGGCGGTGAGCGCGGCGGCGGGCGCATAGCGCAAGGCGCGCCGCACATTGTCGGACAGCGGAATGTAGTCGCCAAACAGCATGAAGCCGGCCCGCGTCAGGACGCTGCACAGCGCGAGCAGCAGAATGGCGGAATAGACGTAGAGTTCCCAGGACCAATTCGTCATGCACGCGCCTTGAAGAAGCGTTCGGCCCACATGCCGGCGATAACGCCGGAGATGACCGCCGCGGCCAGTCCCAGGCGCAAGGGCATGGCTTGCCCCACCCAGGCGACGACCCCGGCCGCCAGCATGGACACCAGCATGGGCTTGGAGCTGGCCAGCGGCACCGTGATGGCCAGCAGCGCCAGCACGGCGGCGAAATCCAGGGACCAATTGGTCGGCACCTGGGCGCCCAGATAAATCCCGATGATCGACGAGGACTGCCAGACCAGCCAGCCTGGCACGATGGAGCCCAGGAAGAACCAGAGCTGCTCGCGCGTGCCGCGCTCGACCGAGTCGCCAAAGCGCGGCATGAAGAGCACGAAGCCCATGTCGGTCGTGAAATAGCCGAGTCCCAGGCGCTTGGGCCAGGACAGATGGCGGAAGTACGGCTGCAACGCCGCACCGAAGATGATGAAACGCAGGTTGACCACGCAGCCGGCGGCGAAGATCAGCCACAGCGGCGCGCCCGCCGCGATCAGGGGCAACGAAGTGAGCTGGGCCGAGCCGGCGTACAGCAGCAGCGTCATGGCGAGCGCCATGGATTCGGTCAGTCCGGACTTGACCATGGCCACGCCGGTCACCAGACCCCAGGTCGCGGTGGCGATGAGGGCGGGCACGATGGCGTGGACGCCGGCGCGAAAGGCGGTCAGGCGTTCCTGGCGAACCAGGCCTGGGTCTTCGGATTCAGGAAGCGCGGATTCAGAGGACAACGGCTGGCCCCTGGCGATGCAGACAGGACGACATGGAAACTCTATGGAATGAACACGCGACGGCCCGTTCGCCCGCCGGCATCATGCTGCAAGGGCGTTGGCCCCAGACCGGTGCGCGAATAGGCGCGTATTGTAACCTCGCTGCTTGATACAATAACGCCCTCAAGATTCTTGAGCCCTTGGGGCCTGGCGCGCGGCGGCAGGTCTGGCGCGCACTGTGTGGAGAAGACCATGTCGATGGCTGACCGCGACGGTTTCATCTGGTATGACGGCAAGCTCGTTCCATGGCGAGACGCGACCACGCATGTCCTGACGCATTCGCTGCACTACGGGCTGTCCGTTTTCGAAGGCGTGCGCGCGTATCGCTCCACGCTCGGCACCGCCATCTTCCGCCTCGAAGACCACACCAACCGGCTCTTCAATTCGGCGCACATCTACCAGATACCCATGCCGTTCGATCGCGACACGATCAACGAAGCCCAACGGATGGTCGTGCGCGAAAACCAGCTGGAATCCGGCTACCTGCGTCCCCTCGTGTTCTACGGTCCCGAAAAAATGGGCGTGTCGCCCAAGGGCGCGCGGGTGCACGTGGCCATCGCGGCCTGGCCGTGGGGCGCGTACCTGGGCGAAGAGGCGCTGTCCAACGGCATCCGCGTGAAGGTGTCGTCGTTCGCGCGCCAGCATGTGAATGTCACCATGCCGCGCGCCAAGGTCGCCACCACGTACGCCAATTCCATCCTCGCCAACACCGAAGCCCTGCAGGACGGCTACGACGAGGCCCTGCTGCTGGACACCGACGGCTTTGTCGCCGAAGGCTCCGGCGAGAACCTGTTCATCGTCAAGGACGGGGTGCTCTGCGAGCCCGAGATCGCCTCGGCGCTGACGGGCATTACCCGCTCCACGATTCACGCCTTGGCGGCCGACCTGGGCCTGCGCGTGTTGACCAAGCGCCTGACGCGCGACGACGTCTACATCGCGGACGAGGCCTTCTTCACCGGCACGGCCGCCGAAGTCACGCCCATCCGCGAAGTCGACAACCGCCGGATCGGCTCGGGCCGGCGCGGTCCAGTCACCGAACAATTGCAGAACGCGTTTTTTGACGTGGTGAATGGCCGCAACCCGAAGTACCATCACTGGCTAAGTAAAGTCTGATTTTCAATTCTGATTGGCGCGCTTTTGCCCAGCAAGACCGCATCATTGTTTCAACCTGCCGTTCATCGGTTCTTTTTTCAGGAATATTCATGACCGCTGCTGCCCCGGCCGCCGTCTCCCGCGCTCACGAAGTCATCGAGGTCGGCGCTGAAGACCTGCCCGTGTTCTGTCCCGGCCCCAAGGCCCCGCTCTGGAGCATGCACCCCCGCGTCTTCCTGGATGTGGCCCGCACGGGTTCCGCAAGCTGCGCCTACTGTGGCGCCGAGTACCGCCTGAAGGCGGGCACGGTGCTGCACGGCCACCACTGACCTCGCCGCCCCACAATACGCTTAACCGTTTCAGCAGCCATGTTCGCCACGCCCGAAGAAGCAGAACACGCGTTCTACGAAGCCCTTGAGCAGGCGGACGCCGTCCGCCTGATGCAGGTCTGGGCCGACGACGAGGAAGTCGTATGCATCCATCCGGGAGGCCTGCGCGTCGTCGGTCATTCCGCGGTGCACGAGTCCTGGCAACAGGTGCTGTCCAACGGTCCGCTGCATGTGCGTCCGCTGCGCCCGCTCGTCATGCTCAGCATGATGTGCGCGGTGCACGTCCTGGTCGAACAGGTGGCGGTGCGCACGCGTGAGGGCACGCAGTTCGCCAACTGCTACGCCACCAACATCTACCACAAGGGCCCCACCGGCTGGCGCATGGTCATGCACCATGCCTCGCAGGCGCCCTCGGAAGCCGGGGTGCTCGACCTGCACGACGTGCCCGACATGCTTCACTGACCCGGGTGGATTCCCAGTTGGCCCCTGCTCGTCTTGATACAACGCCCTGCCCCGTCCCGCCCTGGCTTCCCGGGGGCGACAGCCAGACGGTCTACGCCGCCCTGTTCGCGCAGTATCACCGCATCGCGTTCGTGCGCGACCGCGTCGACACGCCGGACACGGACTTCGTCGATTTCGACTGGACCGGCCCTGGGCTGTTTCCGCACAAGGCCGCCGACGGTGCGCCGGTAAGCGGGCAACGCCCGGTCGGCAACGGCAAGACCGCCGCAGCACGCTGGATGACGGACGCCGACTGGAAGTCGCTGCCGCAAACCCCCGACACCCCTGCCCTGATCCTGTTCCACGGCCTGGAAGGCGGCAGCAACAGCCGCTATGCGCAGTCCATCGCGCATTACTTCCGGGCACGCGGCTGGATCGTGGTGATCGCGCACTTTAGGGGTTGCTCGGGTGTGCCCAACCGCCTGGCCCGCGCGTATTACTCCGGCGACTCGGCCGAGGTGGGCTTCCTGCTGAACACCGTGCGCCAGCGCATTCCGCACGCGCGCTGGCACGCCGTCGGCGTGTCATTGGGCGGCAACGCGCTGCTGAAGTATCTGGGAGAACACCAGGAAGACACCACCTGGCTGACCGCCTGCGCCGGCGTGTCGGCGCCGCTGGATCTGGTCGCCTGCGGCAAGACGCTGTCGACCGGCATCTTCAACCGGCGCGTCTACACGGCGCACTTCCTGAAGACGCTCAAGCACAAGGTGCTGGAAAAAGCGCATCGTTTTCCCGGTTCCATCGATGTCATGCGGATCGCGCATGCGCACGACCTGCGCGAATTCGACGACACCTACACCGCGCCGATGCACGGCTTTCGCAATGCGCTGGATTACTGGACGCGCGCGTCCAGCAAGCCGTGGCTGCCGAAGATCGCCGTGCCGACGCTGGTGCTCAACGCGCGCAACGACCCGTTCATCCCGGCCGCCTCGCTGCCCAAGCCGCAAGACTGCGCGCCGGGCATCCTGCTGCATCAACCTTCCGATGGCGGGCACGCGGGCTTTCCCACGGGCAGCTTTCCGGGGCACCTGAACTGGCTGCCCCAGCGCCTGGGACGGTTCTTCGAAACCGGGCTGTAAAAGCTGCGGCCAGCTCAGTAGGTGTCTGACACCCCCGAGATCCAACCGCAGACTTGCGACGCTGTCTCAAGGTGTCAGACCCCTTGTATCAACCTGACTTGAAGCGCTCGAGCAGCCGGCGCTCTTCGGCCAGCTTGTCCTTGACTTCCTTGATCTGCACGTCGATCTGCGACTGCTCGTAGAAGTCGTTGGACAGGCCGCGCGCCTGTTGCAGCTGCGACTCCGCGGCGGCGTACGCACCCGTCATGACGTAGTAGCGGGCCAGGTCGCGGCGCGCCTGTACCGGCTTGCCGTTGCGCTCTTCGCTTTGCGCCAGCATCTGATAAAGGCTCGGTTCGTCGCTGCCCCACTGCTTGATCTTCTCGCGCAGGTAATCCTGCGCCTCGGCATGCCGGCCATTGGCCTGCAGCGCCTGGGCGTAGGCAATGCCCAGCGCGCGATGTTCGGGATAGCGCTTGGTGCCCGCCTGGGCAAGCGACATTGCCTGCGGATAATCCTTGCGCGCCAGCGCGATATCCACAGCAAGCTTTGCCAGCTGCGGCGAACTGCGGCCATTGGCGGAAGCCAGGTTCCAGTAGCGCTCCGCTTCCGGCAGGTTGTTGCGCTGGAAGTTCTGCAGGGCCAGCCCGTAATACGCGGCGGACTGCCGCACGCCCGAGAGGGCCTGGGCCTCGTCCTGCAACTGCTGGCCGGCCGTGCGCAGACCGACCGTGTCGCGGCCCTGCACCACGCGCATCTTGGCGCGGATGTACCAGAAGTCGTCGCTGTCCAGATGCCGCGAGGCCGGCAGCGCGCGGGCGCGGTTCTGCACGTCCGACATACGCTCGATCGACAACGGGTGGGTGCTGGCCCACGAGCCGCCGCCCGCGCCTTCGTTCAGGCGCGATGCGTTCATCAGCCGTGCGAACATCTGAGACATGCCGTCGGCGTCGTAGCCAGCCTTCGTCAGCATCTGCAAGCCAGCGCGGTCGGCCTCGCGTTCCGCGTCGCGCGAGAATCCCAGTTGGCGGTTGATGGCCGCCGCCTGCCCGAAGGCGGCCACGCCCATCGACAGGTTGCCGCCGCCGCCCGCCAACGCCGCCAGCAGCGCGCCCGCCAGGCTGGCCAGCATCAGCATGCCGTTCTGGTTCTGCTGGGTCATGCCGCGCGCAATGTGGCGCTGCACGACGTGTCCGATTTCGTGGGCCACCACGGCGGCCAGTTCGGATTCGCTGGCCGACGACACGATCAGGCCCGTATTGATCCCGATGAAGCCGCCCGGCATCGCGAACGCGTTGATCTCGGGATCCCGCACGCCGAACATCTCGACCTCGGGCACGCCGCCCGGCGCAAACGCCGCAAGCTTGCGCCCCATCGTCGTGAGGTACTGGCTGAGTTCGGAATCATCGATATAGGAAGGGTCGCGGCGGCCCTGCGCCATGATCGCTTCGCCCAGCGTGCGCTCCAGCATGGGCGACAGGTCGGACGACGAGGCGGCGCCCATGGAAGGCAGCCCGACCGGCTGCGCCCACGCCGTGACGGGAGCCACGGGCATGGCGAGCGCCGCGCAAAGGCTCGCGATCGCGCCCCGTTTCGCAATCGAGCAAATGGATGGCATTTTCCTGCGGTTCATAAGCCTATGATAGCGATGAGCTTAAAATGTTTCATCGAATCCTCAACGAGGTCTCAATGCGTCCCGTCCGTAAAGCCGTTTTCCCTGTCGCCGGCATGGGCACCCGCTTCCTGCCCGCCACCAAGGCGATGCCCAAGGAAATGCTGCCCGTGGTCGACAAGCCCCTCATTCAGTACGCGGTGGAAGAAGCCGTCGCCGCGGGGATTACCGATCTCATATTCGTGACTGGCCGAAACAAGCGCGCCATCGAAGATCATTTCGACTCCGCGCCCGAGCTGGAATCCGACCTGGAAAGCAAGGGCAAGCATGAACTGCTGGCGATGGTGCGGGGCATTCTACCCGCGCACGTCAATTGCCTCTATATTCGCCAATCGGCCCCGCTGGGCCTGGGCCATGCCGTGCTGTCGGCCGCCCCTGCCGTGGGCGACGAGCCCTTTGCGGTCCTGCTGGCCGACGACCTGATCGACGCCGATACGCCCGCGATGAAGCAGCTTGTGGACGTCGCCGTGGCGCGCAACGCCAGCGTGCTGGGTGTGCAGGACGTGCCGCGCGCCGACACCCGCAAGTACGGCATCGTGGCCACGCACACAGGCGACACGCAGGCGGATGGCCGCACCGAACGCGTCACGCACATCGTTGAAAAGCCGGATCCCGAAGCCGCGCCCTCGACGCTGGCCGTGGTGGGCCGCTACGTGCTGGAAGCCGCGATCTTCGACCATCTGCGCTCGACCAAGATGGGCGCGGGCAATGAAATCCAGTTGACCGACGGCATCGCCTCGCTGATGCGTGAGCGCGAGGTCTATGCGCACCGCTTCGATGGCGTGCGCTACGACTGCGGCAACAAGGCGGGGATGTTCCAGGCCACCGTGGCGCTGGGCAAGAAGTATCACGGCCTGCTGCCGGAGTGACCGGCGCGGCCTGGCGGGAATGGGCACATCAGTGCCGCGTTCCCCGCCGGGTTCAGGAAGACAGCGCCGCGCCCGACTTGGCGCGCGCGCGCGCATCGCGGTCCGCCTTGCGCAGCCGCCCCTTGGCCGACAGGCGCATCAGCGTGCCCAACGCCACCATCAGCCCGATCACCTCAACGAGCGCGGCAGGAATCCACATGGTCAGCCCGCCGATCGTCTGGTCGGTTTGCGCCGACATGGCGATCGCCCGCCCGCATAGCTCAAAGAGCGGATAGATGTCGCTTTCCGTGAAGGCGATGACGGCGCCCGCCACCATTTGCGGCAGCATGGTCGCCACGGGCGAAATGACGCGTCCGCCGGGCGACATGGCCGCGGGGGGCGCGGGACGTCGGTCCAGGATCAGGTTCCAGTACATGAACCCGCTGATCACGACCGACCAGTTCATGAGGCGGTAAAGACGCCAGTCGAGCATCGAGTAGAACTGCACCGACGGAATCAGCCAGATCAGCACCAGGAACACGAAAAGCGCAGGCACGAAGATCTTGTGGGTCAGCACCGCCACCGTGGCCCGGCCCGTGCCGGTGCGCAGGAAATCGCGCAGCCGCAAACGCCACCGCATCGGCAAACCCGCCCGCATCACCTGCCCCGGGAAGGCCGCCATGACGAGCAGCGGCCCAAGATGGTGCAGCACCAGATGCTGGATGCGATGGATGAAAAACATGCGCTCGGCGTAGTAGTCGAGCCGGGTGTGCAGGGACAGGTACAGGAGGACCATCCCCGTCCAGAAAAGGATCTGGCGCGCGCGCGTGACATGGTGGACCCGCTGCCCGCGTACGAACAGCACGATGGCCACCAGGAAGGAAGCCACCAGCGTGGGAGAGAACTCCCAGGGTACGAGCCATTCGAGACTATCCATGCGTGCCATCCGAGAAACGACGCGAAGACAAGGGCCGGCGCCCGGCGCCGTCTTTCGGCGATTGTAGTAGACCCCGCCATCGCGCGCTGCCGGGCGCCGGCCCGGGCTGGAACGTGTCAGAAACGGTGTGACACGCCCGTGCCGATGCGCGTGGTGTGGGCGTTGCCGGGGTCGAACTGGTTATCCAGCGTGTAGTTCGACGCGTAGCCGGCGAAGGCGTAGAGCGTCGTGCGCGGGGACAGGTCGTAGGTATAGCCCAGCGTCGCAACCTGCGCATTGCGCGCCCTCATGCCGTTGTCCCAACGCCAGTCGGGCCGGGCCAGCGACCATTGCACCAGGACGGCGCCCGACCCGGCCGGAACACTGACCCCGACCAGCCAGGCGTCGACCGTGCCGCCCTGCACGAAGGCCGCGGGTCCCAGCCCGAGGCCCAGTCCGTCGGGGTCGCCGCCGTCCAGCCCCACATAACCGTTGCGCTGGCGCGACCAGGCAAGCGACACCTTGACCACCTCGAAGTCGTACGAGGCGCCCACCTGGAACGCCTGCGGACGCCCGCCCGCCTGCGCGGGCGGGGTGGCCAGGCGCAATTGTTCCCAGGTGGCCACGGCCAGGAGCGGCCCGTCCTCATACTTCAGGCCGAGACTGATCGCACGAGTGTTCCGGTTGGTGCGAAATTGGTCCTGTCCATCCGCGTCGAAGGCATAGCCGACCCCGGCCTGGAACCCCTGCCATTGCGGGGAATACCAGTTCACCATGTTGCTGAATTGGTAATTGTCGGACGCCTTGAAGGTCGCCCCCATGCCCATGTCTTTCCACGAGGCGATCTCAAGCGCGTTGCCATAGGTCTGGCCGACCGTGTACTGGCGGCCAAGGCGCAGGTCGCCGTAGCTGGCATGGGCCAAGCCGACCCAGGCGCCATAGTTGAAGAGCCGGCTGCTATCGGCCGCGGTGCCGCTGGACGGGTCAAAGCCGCTTTCAAGCTGGAAACTGGCGGCCCACCCGGAGCCCAGGTCTTCCGTCCCCTGCAGGCCCCACAGCGAGTCCGTCAGGCCGCCATTCAGCAAGCCGCTTTGGCTGCCCTGCCCCGACACCCGGGTCACGGCAACGCCGGCGTCCACAATGCCGTACAGCTGCAAGCTGGTGCCGCCATCCGCAGCCACCGCCGCGCAGGAGGGCATCAGGCCGGCCGCCGCCAAGGCGGCGAAAAATGCAATTCTCATGATCTTTCCTTGCGTTGGCGGCGGGCGCGGAGCCCGCCGCCGGTTGCATCAGCCTACTGCCAGCCGTAGCGGCGGACCCAGAAGTGCTTGAGCGTCTGCGTCAGCACGCAATATCCCAGGAGAATGCCGACGAGCCAGGGGAAGTAGCTCCAGGGCAGCGCCTGCAACTGAAAGTACTCCGCCAGCGGCGAGAACGGCAGCACCAGCCCCAACGTGATCACCATCAGCGTCATTCCCATCAGGGGCCAGGACGCGCGGCTTTGCAGGAAAGGAATCCGGCGAGTGCGGATCATATGCACGATCAGCGTCTGCGACAACAGGCCTTCGACAAACCAGCCGGACTGGAACAGCGTCTGATGCTCGGGCGAATTGGCCTGGAACACGAACCACATGACGGCGTACATCGCGATATCGAAGATCGAGCTGATCGGGCCGAAGAACACCATGAATCGGCCCAGGCCTTCCGGATCCCAGCGCTGCGGCTGCTTCAGCAATTCTTCGTCGACATTGTCAAACGGAATCGCCGTCTGCGAGATGTCGTACATCAGGTTCTGCAGCAGCAGATGGATGGGCAGCATCGGCAGAAAGGGCAGGAAGGCGCTGGCGACCAGCACCGAAAACACGTTGCCGAAATTCGAGCTGGCCGTCATCTTCAGGTACTTGAGCATGTTGCAGAAGGTCTTGCGGCCTTCGATCACGCCGTCCTCCAGCACCATCAGGCTCTTTTCCAGCAGGATGATGTCGGCGGCCTCCTTCGAGATATCCACCGCGGAATCCACCGAGATGCCCACGTCCGCCGCGCGCAGCGCCGGGGCGTCGTTGATGCCGTCTCCCATGAAGCCCACCGTGTCGCCCTGCGCGCGCAGGCTGCGAACGATGCGTTCCTTGTGAATCGGCGCCAGCCGGGCAAACACGTTGGCCTCGCGCACGGCGACCGCCAGCTCGGCGTCGTCCATCGCCTCGATCTCGGCGCCCAGGTACACCTTGCGCACGTCCAGTCCCACCTCGCGGCAGACCTTGCGCGTGACGAGTTCGACGTCGCCGGTCAGCACCTTGACCTCGATGCCCGAGTCCTTCAACGCGGCCAGCGCGGGCCCGGTCGACTCCTTGGGCGGATCCAGGAATGCGATGTATCCCACCAGCACCAGGTCGGATTCGTCCGCCACGCCGTAGGCCTGCTGCGTGGGCGGCAGTTCCTTCACGGCGACCGCAATGACGCGAAGGCCCTCCCGGTTCAGACCCGCCGTCACGTGACGGATGTCGGCGCGGCGCGCGTCGGTCAGCGGATGCACCTCACTGCCCACGCGCAGACGCGTGCAGGCTTCCAGCATTTCCTCGAGCGCTCCCTTGCAGATCAGTTCGTGGTGGTCGCGGCCGTTCTCGGTCTCGTTCACCACGACGGACATGCGACGGCGCGAGAAGTCGAACGGAATCTCGTCGATCTTCCGGTAGCGGCCCGCCAGGTCCAGGCTGCGCGCCACTTCCGCATGCTCCAGCACGGCCACGTCCAGCAGGTTCTTCAGGCCCGTCTGGTAGTAGCTGTTCAGGTAGGCATAGGCCAGCACGTCGTCGCTGGCCGCGCCATAGACGTCGGTGTGGCGCTCGAGCACGATGCGGTCCTGCGTCAGCGTGCCGGTCTTGTCGGTGCACAGCACGTTCATGGCGCCCAGGTTCTGGATCGCGTCCAGACGCTTGACAACGACCTTGCGGCGGGACATGCGCACGGCGCCCTTGGCAAGCGTGGCCGTGACGATCATGGGCAGCATTTCGGGCGTCAGGCCCACGGCGATGGCCAGCGCGAACAGCAGCGCCTCCAGCCAGTCGCCCTTGGTAAAGCCGTTGATGAGCATCACCACCGGCGCCATCACCAGCATGAAGCGGATCAGGATCCAGCTCACGCGGTTGATGCCTTGCTGGAATTGCGTGGGCGCGCGCGAGGTCTGCGTGACGCGGCCAGCCAACTGGCCGAAGTACGTGTCCGAGCCGGTCGCCACCACCAGCGCGCTGCCCGCGCCGCTGACCACGTTGGTGCCCATGAAGGCCATGTTCTCCAGTTCGAGCGGGTTGGCCGACTGCATGCGCGGAGACATATGCTTTTCAACAGGCAGCGATTCGCCCGTCAGCGCGGCCTGCGCCACGAAGAGGTCCTTGGCGTTCAGAATGCGGCAATCGGCGGGGACCATGTCGCCGGCGGAGAGCAGCACGACGTCGCCGGGCACCAGATCGGCCAGCGGCACTTCACGCTGTTGCGACCCGGTGGCGTGCAAGGCCGCGCCAAAGAAGCGCCGGCCATTGCCCGCGTCAGGCGATCCGGCATCGCTGCGCAGAACCGTCGCGGTGTTGCGCACCATCGCCTTCAGGGCTTCGGCGGCGCGGTTCGAACGCTGCTCCTGCACAAAGCGCAGCACGGTCGAGATCAGCACCATCGAGCCGATGATGGCAACGGCCGTCCACGACTGGTCCTCGGGCGCCGCCATGCGCACGTCGGTCAGCCATGACAGGACCGCCAGCGCGGTCAGCAGCAGGTTGAACGGATTGCGATAGGACAGCCACAGGTGATGCGGCCAGGAAAGCGGCTTCTCGTGGTCGACTTCATTGGCGCCATGCCGATCGCGGGCGGCCTGCGCCTGGGCGTCGGACAATCCGCCCCAGCCGCTGCCGAACCGCTCGAACAGGGAATCGAAGCCCAGCCGGGACGTCTCGACCATGCGCTGGCTGGCGCGGCGGGCGGCTTCGGAGGAAACCGCGGCGTTGTCCGCGCCTTGTTCAAGGATGGGGGCGCGGCGAAAGTGCCGGCCGGTGCGGCGCAGACGCGCGGCGGAGGAAAAAAAGGATTTCAGGAAAGCAAACATGGGAGTGCTCCGCATTTATTGGTGTTGTTGCGGGAGACACGGACGACCCTGCCGGTGGCGGCCGCGCGCAGGCAGCAGCGGACCGCGGCGTTTCCTGGGAAATGCCGTGAGGCCGCCACTGACGGGCGTGCGAAGGCGCCGGAGCAATGTTGCCGGTGTCCGGATCGCGTCTATAGCGCGCCGGGTGCGGAAAACGGAAGGGAAGCGGGCTGTGGAACCGGGACCGGACGCCGATGCTCGCAGGACGCGGGCGGGGCCGGGGATTCCAGGCTGCGGGTTCCGTACGGACCGGGATGTCTATCCGGCCAGTCGGCTCGCAGTGAGTGACGGGTCAGATAGGCATGCCGGAGCCGCGCACAGGGCGCAATCGAGGCTCTGGGTCTAAGGCGCTAGGCATGATTTCTCCGGGGGAAGGAAATGTTTGTGGGGGGTCAGGCCATCGCGGCCTGTGCGCCGAAATGCACGTGGCGCACGGCGGGGTTGGCGCTCAAACGGCGCGCTTGCGTCATCAATTCGGCCCGCAGTTCGGGCGGGCAATTGACCGTGATGCAAGCCGACGCGAGATCGGGATCCTGGCCTTGGTCGACCTGCACTTGGGCGACATCCAGGCCAGCGGCGCTGAAGTCCAGGCAGATCTGCTTGCGCAGTGCGCCGAGCTCGCCGCGCGGACAGATCACCGTCAGCCGGGAAGTGCCGCGGCGGCGGCCCAGGGCGGTGGCGCGGTCCACGCCGGCACGGCGCAGGAACAAGTCGAAGAAACGCATAACGACCTCCATGACAAGAAGGCGGAGCGTGATCGCGAACACGTGCGCAGCCGGACAGCGCCCTGGCGGCGGGCACGACGAACGTGCACGAACGCTGGCGCTGCGACTAGCGGCGGTTCTGGCGGTTTACGTTGGGGAGAGTCCCGGCAGGCTGAGAGCCTGCGCTACTGGCCGGGCTGAAGCCTGGCGCCTGGGATACACCGCAACCTGCTGAATGACAGGATGCGGCAGACGGAGTTCTGCGTGGATCCTGTCAGACAGCGACGTCGATGCAAGATCGACAACTTTCGCCGGAATCGGTATTCACGAAGACTGCTCCTGGGATGGAAAACAGCGAAAGTTTACGCGGGTTTGTACTGATGGACAAGGGTTGGGTGCATTTTTGACGCAGAAAAGCGCCAAGGCCAGACAGACGCGCGCGCCTGCCCGGCCTGCCCGTCTTTACCCGTAAAAGTGCCAGCCCAGGTAGCCCGCGAAAATCGCGTACAGCCCGCCCACCGCCGACAGCGCCGGCACGCTCATGGCAGACCGGCGGAAACGCAGCCACAGCAGTCCGATCGACAGCATCGTGAAAAAGCCCGCCGCCAGCAGCGGGGCGTCCAGCAGCCACGGCGTCATGAAGATGCCCAGCGCGCTGGGGATCGTGGCCTGGATCATCATGGCGCCCGAAATGTTGGCCAGTGCCAGGCGTTCCTTGCCCTGGCGCACCCAGATCAGCGCATTCATGATCTCCGGCAGCTCGGTGGCCACCGGGGCCAGCAGCAGCGCGGCCACGTGGGGCGAGGCGCCCATGGCGATGCCCAGCAGTTCGATCTGGTTCACGAACACGTGCGAGGCGCCGGCGATCACGACCAGCGCCATGACCGTCTGCGTGACGGCCCAGAACATGGAGGGGTCTTCGTCGCGCGGCCGCAGCTTCAGGGGTTCGAGGTCATCGCTGTCCAGGGATGCCTCGTCGTTGCTGAGTTCACGCTTGATGTAGAGCGCATAGGTGACCAGGAACACGAATCCCAGCCAGGGCTTCCAGGCAAAGGCCAGCAGGCCCAGGCCCACCTTGAAGATGAAGATGCCCATGAACCAGGCCTGGTCGCGGGCCAGCCGGCGCTGGTCCGCGTTGATACAGTTCGCCTGCGTGGGCTTGCCGCGGCGGGCGCGCCACAGGGCCAGGCCGACGACCGCATAGGCCAGCGTGGCAAGCACCAGGGGACCGCCCATCGCGGCGCCGACGCCGATGTCTTTTTGTTCGGGGGTATCGCCGAAGACCACGGCCATGAAGGTGACCGCGCTTTCCGGCAGCGCGGTGCCGAAGGCGGCGAGCACGGTGCCGGTGGCGGTCGCGCCCAGTTGGAAGCGGTGACCGACCCATTCGACGCCATTGACGAAGAACTCGCACGCGACGTAGATCACTGCCGCGGACAGGAAGAACAGAAAAAGGGTGAGCAACATGGGAATGCGGCCGGACGAGCGGATACCATTGGCGCGACGCAGCGGCTCGCCCGGCCAAGGGTGAACGCTACGCGGCCAAAGGTCTCGCCTGGCTGATCCACGCGGCTGCAAGCCGGACGTGGGTGCCGTCAGCGCCATGGGGTTCTAGCGGCTGCTCCGCAGCACTGAACCACCAAGTCTGTTGACGCTGACTCCTTTGGGGACAAAGGATGGCTACTCCCCAATGACAGAGCGGCGATTGTAGCAGCGGCCGGCACGTTGTCCAGTCATCGCCGCACGGCCAACGCGGATACGCCACGGGGTGTTGCATTCGCGGGATGGCAGGTAAAGTAGCCCCATCTTCCGCCCTTGCCGGGGCTGCGCGCCCGGCCCGCCCGACATGAGCCTGCCTCCCGACGACCTCGCCCCTTTCGCCGCGCGGCGCCAGCGCCTGATGGATCGCATGCGCGCGGAAGGCGGCGGCATCGCCATCCTGGCAACCGCGACGGAAGCCATCCGCAACCGCGACGCGGAATTTCCTTACCGGCACGACAGCGATTTCTTCTACCTGACGGGCTTTACCGAACCCGACGCCTGGGTGGTGCTGGTGGCGGGCGCGACAGACCGCGCCGTGCTGTTCTGCCGGCCGCGTCACGTGGAGCATGAATTGTGGGAGGGCAAGCGCTTTGGCCCCGAGGCCGCGGCCGCCCACTTCGGTTTCGACGACGCCCATCCCATCGACGCGCTGGACGAACTGGTGCCCGCGCTGATGCTGGACCATCCGACCCTGTACGCCCCGTTGGCCGGGGACAAGCGCACGGACGGGCGCTTGCACCGCTGGCTGGCGGCGGCGCGCGAGAAAAGCCGGGGCGGGCGCCTGCCGCCCAGCCGGCAGCAGGACGTGCGGCCACTGCTGGCCGACATGCGGCTCATCAAGGACGCCTCGGAAATCGCCGCCATGCGGCGCGCGGCCAAGATTTCGGCAGGCGCCCACGCGCGCGCCATGCGCGTGGCGCGGCCCGGCATGCGCGAGTACGAGATCGAGGCCGAGCTGCTTTATGAATTCCGCCGCCACGGCGCCCAGTCCGTGGCGTACAACAGCATCGTCGCAGCCGGGGCCAACGCCTGTGTCCTGCACTACCCGGCGGGCGAGGCGGTGCTGCGCGACGGCGATCTGGTGCTGGTCGATGCGGGCTGCGAAGTGGACAGCTACGCCAGCGACATCACGCGCACCTTTCCGGCGAACGGCCGCTACAGCGGCCCGCAGCGCGCGCTTTATGACCTGACCGTCGCGGCGCAGGACGCGGCCGCCCAGGCCACCGCGCCGGGCCGCAGCTTCAACGATGCGCACGAGGCCGCGCTGCGCGTCCTGGCGCAGGGCATGCTGGATCTGAAACTGCTGAAGGGATCGCTGGACGGCGTGCTGGAATCGGGCGACTACAGCCGCTTCTACATGCACCGCACCGGACACTGGCTGGGCCTGGACGTGCATGATGTCGGCGACTACCGCCAGCCCGGCGCGCCCGGCACCGATCGGCCGTGGCGCACGCTGCAAACCGGGATGATGCTGACCATCGAGCCGGGCATCTACGTGCGCCCCGCCGACGACGTGCCAGAGGCCTATTGGAACATCGGCATCCGCACGGAAGACGATGCGCTGGTCACGGACGAAGGATGTGAACTGATCACCCGCGGCGTGCCGGTGCAGGCCAGCGAGATCGAGGCGCTGATGCGCGAATGACGCGGCTGGCGGCCTACAGCACGTAGCCGTCCAGCCAGCCCATGGCCACCCAGACATAGACCACCACCATCGCGATGGCGAACATGGTGGCGATGGCGCCGACCAGGCACGCCAGGATGGCGACCAGCACGGGCCCCCAGCCCGTCGAAGACACCTTGCCCAGGCCCGGATTGCAGATCCGGTCGAACTTCTCGTCCGGCATCAGGGAATAGACCGCGCTTTCGATGAACCCGTCGATCATGGGAATGAAAAGCAGGAAGAAAGCGGGGTTGTCGTACCAGACCGGGTAAAAGCGCACGGCGCAGAACAGGCACACGGCGGCGAACATGGTCACCAGCCAGGCGTGGCGCCGGCCCAGATACCACCAGTGCGCGCCAAACGCGCCGAACAGGCAGGCCAGGAGTCCCACCGCGACCTTGCTGCGGGGGCGGCGCGCGGAGACGGCGGAAAGCGAAGAGGAAGCCTGAGCCTGCGTCATGTCAATCAACCGGAAAAGGGGCGTAGGCGCCAAGCGGCGGCGGCTGCCGCGATTGTAGTGGACGGTTAAAATCCGGGCATGACTTCCTCCGCCTTCGACATTGCGATTCTTGGCGCCGGCCCCGTGGGCCGCGTATTGGCCCTGATGCTGGCGCGCGTGGCGCCGGACCCGGCGCGCATCGCCCTGCTCGCGGGCAGCGCACCGGCACCCGTCACCCCGGCCGCGGCCGTGCCCGCCGCCGATCCGCGCGTGCTGGCCATGAACCACGGCAGCCGGGTGCTGCTGGAGTCGCTGCATGCCTGGCCCGAACGCTCGGCCGACATTCGCAACATCCACGTGTCGCAGCGCGGCCGGCTGGGCCGAACGCTCATCCAGAACACCGATTTTGGCGTGCCCCAGCTGGGCAGCGTGGTGACCTATTCCGGCCTGTACGCCAAGCTGGACGACTGCGTGGCCGCGTGCGGCGTCTCCGTGCTGGCCGGCCCCCCGGCGCAGATCGGCATGCAGGACGCCGACGGCGTGCGCATCCAGCAGGGCGACACGGAAATCCTCTGCGGCGTCGCCGTGCAGTCCGACGGCGCCGGCGCCACGGATGTGCGGCGCGATTACGACCAGCACGCCGTGCTGACCACCGCCCACGCCACCCTGCCGCGGCGCGGCTGGGCCTGGGAGCGCTTCACCTCCGAAGGTCCGCTGGCGCTGCTGCCGCACCCGCAGACCCCGGATGCCTACTCCGTCGTCTGGTGCAGCGCGCCGGACCGCGCGGCCGAACTCGCGGCCCTGGACAACGTCGCTTTCTCGCATGCGCTGACGCAGGCTTTTGGCGACCGCCTGGGCCGCCTGACCAGCCATGCGCCGCGCCATGTCTTTCCGCTGGCGCTGTCCGCCCGGCGCGCCCAGGTGCACGGCCGGGTCGCGGCCATCGGCAACGCCGCGCAGACCCTGCACCCGGTGGCGGGCCAGGGATTGAACCTCGGCCTGCGCGATGCGGCGCGCCTTGCCCAGACGCTGACCGGCTGGCTGGCCCGTCCCGGCGCCAATCCCGGACCGGCCCTGGCCGAGTTCGCCAGCGCGCGCCATCTGGATCGCTTCATCACGGCCGGACTTACCGATTTCATGCCGCGCATCTTCGCCACGGGGCTGGCGCCCGTGGAGCACGCCTGCGGCGCCGCCCTGCTGGGGATGGATCTGGCCTCCCCGTTGCGCGCCCCGCTCGCCCAGCACCTGCTCCAAGGATTCCGCGCGTAAATCCCCGTCGGATCCGGCCCCGTTCAGGGGCCGGCTTCCCCTCGTTCCCCCCATCTGTTACCAGGCCATCGCCCCTCCAAAAATGAGGGTTCGATCGAGCCGGTTAAAATGTGAGCATGCGCATAGGCCAGTGGACCCTTCCCAACAACGTTCTTGTCGCGCCCATGGCGGGCGTGACGGACCGTCCTTTCCGCCAGCTTTGCAAGAAGCTGGGGGCGGGTTACGCGGTGTCCGAGATGGCCGCCAGCAACCCCAAACTGTGGGATAGCGTCAAGACATCGCGCCGCCTGAACCACGACGGCGAGATCGCCCCGATTTCCGTGCAAATAGCGGGGGCGGATCCGGCCATGATGGCCGAGGCCGCGGCGTTCAACGCCAACAAGGGCGCCCGGATCATCGACATCAACATGGGCTGTCCGGTCAAGAAAGTGTGCAACGTGGCGTCCGGGTCGGCGCTGTTGCGCCACGAAGACCTGATCGTCCGCATCCTGGACGCCGTGGTGGCCGCCTGCGCGCCGCTTGGCGTGCCCGTCACCCTGAAGACCCGGACCGGCTGGGACCGCAGCAGCCGCAATGCGCTGCGCGTGGCCAAGCTGGCCGAAAACGCGGGCATCGCCGCCCTCACCCTGCACGGGCGCACGCGGGCCGACCTCTATACGGGCGAGGCGGAATATGACACCATCCGCGCCGTCAAGGCTGAAATCGGCATCCCCGTGATTGCGAACGGAGATATCGACTCGCCCGCCAAAGCCAGGCACGTCCTGGATTACACTGGCGCCGATGCGGTCATGATTGGCCGGGCGGCCCAGGGCCGCCCGTGGATCTTCCGCGAAATCGACCACTACCTGCGCACGGGCGAAACACTGGCCCCTCCCTCTTACGGGGAAATGCGCGAGCTGCTGCTCGAACATCTCGACGACCACTACCGTTTCTATGGCGAGCACACCGGCGTACGTACCGCGCGCAAGCACATAGGCTGGTATGTGGACGGCCTGCCGGGCGCGGATTCGTTTTGCGCCCGCATGAACCTGATCGACAACACCCGCGACCAATGGCGGGCGGTGGCGGACTGGTTCGACACCCTCTCAAGCGACGGCAGCTGTACCCCGGCGCCGGCCGCAGAAGCCCTGCTGGCGGCATGACCGCCTCAACACCAACATAAAAATATCTGTACTCAAATGAGCAAGAAAGATGTCCTGGAAGAATGCGTGCGCGCCAGCCTGGAGCGCTATTTCGAAGACTTGGGCGAGTCCGAGCCCCACGATATGTGGGACATGGTCATGCGCTGCGTGGAGCGCCCGGTGCTTGAAGTAGCGTTGGAGCGGTCGGGCGGCAACCAGTCCCGGGCGTCCGAGATGCTGGGCATCACCCGCAACACCCTGCGCAAGAAGTTGCTGGCGCACAATATCCAGGTATAGATTTCCCTCGCGCGGGCGGCGCACGCGTCGCGCCGCCGCCGCTTCCAGATTTCCCATCCGACCAGAACGAGAAAGGCGCTCCCGCCCCACTCCGTCCCATCATGAAAATCGAAACCGCCCTGCTTTCGGTGTCCGACAAGACCGGCATCGTTGAATTTGCCCGCGCCCTGGCCGCGCGTGGCGTGCGCCTGCTCTCGACCGGCGGCACCGCCAAGCTGCTCGCCGAATCCGGCCTGACCGTCACCGAAGTGGCCGCTCACACCGGTTCGCCCGAGATCCTGGACGGCCGCGTGAAGACGCTGCACCCCAAGATCCACGGCGGCCTGCTGGCCCGCCGCGACAGCGCAGAGCACATGGACACCATCAAGGCGGCTGGCATCGATCGCATCGACATGCTGGTGGTCAACCTGTATCCGTTCCGTGAAACCGTGGCCAAGCCCGATTGCACGTTTGCCGACGCCGTCGAAAACATCGACATCGGCGGGCCCGCCATGCTGCGCGCCGCCGCCAAGAACCACGGCACCGAAGCCGGCGGCGTCACGGTCGTGATCGACCCGGTCGACTATTCGCGCGTCCTGGCCGAAATGGACAAGGGCGGCGCCACCTCCTACGGCCTGCGCCTCGCGCTGGCCGCCAAGGTCTACGCCCACACGGCCGCCTACGACGGCGCCATCGCCGCCTACCTGACCAGCCTGACCGCGGCCGAGCCCGAGCAGGACGCCGTGCCCGCCCGTAACGAATGGCCCGGCACGCTGACCCTGCAGGTCAAGCAGGAACAGGCGCTGCGCTACGGCGAGAACCCCCATCAAAGCGCCGCCTTCTACGTGGACGCGCAGCGTCCGGCGGGCCTGCTGGGCAACTACCGCCAGCTGCAGGGCAAGGAACTGTCCTACAACAACATCGCCGACGCCGACGCGGCGTGGGAATGCGCGCGCAGCTTCGAAGCGCCCGCCTGCGTCATCGTCAAGCATGCCAACCCCTGCGGCGTGGCCGTTGCAGCCGACACGCTGGGCGCGTACCAGCAAGCCTTCAAGACCGACCCGACGTCGGCCTTCGGCGGCATCATCGCCTTCAACCGTCCGGTCGACGCCGCGACGGCCGAGGCCGTGAGCGCGCAGTTCCTGGAAGTGCTGCTCGCCCCCGCCTACGACGGCGCCGCGCTGGCCATCCTGGCCGCCAAGAAGAACGTGCGCGTGCTGGAAGTGCCGATGGGCACCGGCCAGAACGCCTTCGACATCAAGCGCGTGGGCGGCGGCTGGCTGGTGCAGACGCCGGACGCCTACAACGTGCCGCGCGACGCCCTGAAGGTCGTCACCAAGCGCCAACCCACCGAGCAGGAAATGAACGACCTGTCGTTCGCCTGGAAGGTTGCCAAGTACGTCAAGTCCAACGCCATCGTGTTCGTGGGCGGCGGCATGACCCTGGGCGTGGGCGCAGGCCAGATGAGCCGCATCGACTCGGCGCGCATCGCGTCCATCAAGGCGGAAAACGCCGGCCTGACCCTGAAGGGCTCGGCCGTGGCATCCGACGCGTTCTTCCCGTTCCGTGACGGCCTGGACGTGGTGGTGGCGGCGGGCGCAACCTGCGTGATCCAGCCCGGCGGCAGCGTGCGCGACGACGAAGTCATCGCCGCCGCCGACGAGCACGGCATCGCCATGGTGCTGACCGGCACCCGCCACTTCCGCCACTGATGCGCGTCCTCGGCATCGATCCCGGCCTGCGCCGCACCGGCTTCGGTGTGATCGATGCCGAAGGCTCGCGGCTGCGTTACGTGGCCAGCGGGACCATCGTGGTCCCGCCGGCGCTGACGCTGTCCGAACGCCTGAAGGTCATCCTGGACAACCTGCGCCAGGTGGCCCGCGACACGCAACCCGACGTGGCCGCGCTGGAAATCGTCTTTCTGAACACCAATCCCGCTTCCACCCTGCTGCTGGGCCAGGCCCGCGGCGCGGCGCTTTGCGCGCTGGCCGACAGTTCGCTGGACGTGCACGAGTACACCGCGCTGCAGATCAAGAAGGCCGTGGTCGGCACCGGCCGCGCCGCGAAAGAGCAGGTGCAGATGATGGTGCAGCACCTGCTGGCGCTGGATGGCATGCCGGCCCCCGACTCGGCCGACGCGCTGGCCTGCGCGATCTGCCACGCGCACGTGGGACCGCTGCAGGACAAGCTGGAACGCCTGGGCAGCGCGCTGCGCATGGGTGGCAAGACCCGCATCCGCAATGGCCGGCTGATCGGCTGAGCGCCCTCCCGTATAGAATCCCCGCATTCGCCGCGCGTTCCGCGGCCGCCACCATTGCAGGCCTCTCACCATGATCGGAAGAATCACCGGAACCCTGATCGAAAAACTGCCCCCCACGATCTGCGTGGATGTGGGCGGAATCGGGTATGACATCGACGTGCCCATGAGCACGCTGTATTCGCTGCCCGAGACGGGCGCGCGCGTCACGCTCTACACGCACCTGACCGTGCGTGAAGACGCGCACATCCTGTATGGATTTGCCTCGGCCGGCGAGCGCAGCGCGTTCCGTGAGCTCATCAAGGTCAGCGGCATCGGCGCGCGCACGGCGCTGTCCGTGCTGTCCGGCCTGTCGGTCGCGGACCTGGCGCAAGCCATCACACTGCAGGAATCGGGCCGCCTGACCCGCGTGCCCGGCATCGGCAAGAAAACCGCGGAACGGCTGCTGCTGGAGATGCGCGGCAAGCTGGGCGCGGACATCGGCGCAACGGCGCACGTCACGCACGACAACCAGTCCGACATCCTGAATGCCTTGCTGGCGCTGGGTTACTCGGAAAAAGAATCGCTGTCGGCGCTGAAGACGCTGCCCGAAGGCGTGGGCGTGTCCGACGGCATCAAGCAGGCGCTCAAGGCGCTGGTGCGTTAACTGGCGCTAGGCTGCCTTGCCGTGCTGCAGGTAGCGCGGCGCCACAGCCTCCAGGCCCGTGGGCACCACGTGCAACTCGGGGGCGATGGGCCCGCCGCAGACGTTGTCGCGGCGCAGGGAGTCCAGGTTGTCCCGCGACATCAACGGCGTGCCCGGCATGCATTCGAACAGCCGGGCCTGCATGCGCCCCACTCCCATCGGCATGCTGATGACGGGGCGCGGATGCCCGCTCCAGGCGGCGCACAGCCGCGCGATCTCGCCCAGCGTGTAGACCTGCGGCCCGCCCAGTTCGTAGGTCTTGCCGCAGGTGTGGGTGTCGGCCAGCGCGTTGACCATGGCGGTCACCACATCGCCCACATAGATGGGCTGCATGCGCGCATTGGCGCCCGCCAGCGGCAGCACCGGCAGCCAACGCGCCAGCGACGCGAACATATTGGTGAAGTTGTCGTCGGGTCCGAAAAGCACCGACGGGCGGAAGATGGTCCAGCCAATGTCGCGCCGGTCCTGGTAGGCCGCTTTGATGGCTGCCTCGCCGTCGCCCTTGGAACGCTGGTACATGCTGTCGCCGCTGGAGTCGGCGCCCAGCGCGCTGACGTGAAGCAGGCGCCGCACGCCATAGCGCACACAAGCCTGCGCAATGCGCTGCGGCAGATGCACGTGAGCGCGCGCGAAATCGGACCCATACGGCCGGCCCACGTTGCCGTGCAGGATGCCCACCAGGTTCACGACGGCATCGCACCCTTGCACCATGCCATCGAGCGCGGCGTCGTCGTGGATGTCAGCCTGAAGCAGGGTGACGGTGGGAAGTAATTGCAGGTCGCGTCCGCGGGCAAGAAGCCGCGTGGGCACGACGATCTGATGCGGGTCCGCGCAAAGCCGTGCTACCAAGTGGCGGCCGATGAAGCCCGTGCCGCCAATGACAAGGATACGCATGGCGTAGCCTCCGGTTCGTCAGGATCGAGGTTCGATTCTGCCCTGCAAGGTCGGCATGCGCAAGCGCGCGCGAGCGAGGCGCCGCGCGCGCCGCTTGATGCGCGTCAGCCTGCCAGCAGCTTTGCGTAGGCCGGAAGATCGACGTTGCCGCCGCTGATGATGACGCCAACCCGGGCCCCGCGCACCGGCACCACGTTCTGCATGACGGCCGCCGCCGCCAGGCAGCCCGTGGGTTCCACGACCATCTTCATGCGTTCGGCAAAGAACTTCATGGTCGTCACGAGCTGTTCATCCGTCACCGTGACGATGTCGCGCACGTACTTCTGGATGAGGGGGAAGGTGAGATTGCCCAGATGCGTGGTGGCGGCGCCGTCCGCCAAGGTCTTGGGCGCGGGGATTCGGACGATTTCACCCTTGCGCAAGGACTGCTGCCCGTCATTGCCGGCTTCGGGCTCCACGCCGTAGACCAGGCAGCGCGGGCTGAGCGCGAAGGCGGACAGGGCCGAGCCCGACAGCAGGCCGCCGCCGCCCAGGCACACGAAAAGATAATCGAGCTCGCCGACTTCCTCGAACAATTCCTTGGCGGCCGTGCCCTGCCCCGCGATCACGTCTTCGTGGTCGTACGGCGGGATCAGCGTGGCGCCGGTTTCGGCCTGGATGCGGCGGGCGATGGTCTCGCGGTCTTCGGTGTAGCGGTCGTACGTGACGATCTTGCCGCCGTAGCCTTCGGTGGCCGCGCGTTTGGCCGCGGGCGCGTCCAGCGGCATGATGATGGTGGCCTGGACCCCTTGCAGCCGGGAGGCCAGCGCGATGGCCTGCGCGTGATTGCCCGACGAGAATGTCACGACGCCCGCGGCCCGTTGCTCGGGCGTGAGGCGCGCGATCGCGTTGTAGCCGCCCCGGAACTTGAAGGCGCCCATGCGCTGGAAGTTCTCGCACTTGAAGAACAGCGACGCGCCGGCGATGGCATCGGCGGTGGCCGAGGTCAGGACGGGCGTGCGGTGTGCGTTGCCGGCCAGGCGCTCGCTGGCGCGCGCGACATCATCATAGGAGGGCAATTCGGGCTGCATGGAATAAGGTCCTTAGATCGCGAGGGGGAAACGAAACCCTCGGATCATAAACCCGCCGGCGCGATTTGCGCGCCGCCCGAAGGCATGACGGCGCGAGGGCAGCCTATTTGCCGAAGAGGTCGCCGCTGCCGCCCGTGGTGCCTGCGGGCGGCGCGAGGCCCAGGTGGCGCCACGTGGTCAGCGTGGCCGTGCGGCCGCGCGGCGTGCGTTGCAGATAACCGTGCTGGATCAGGTACGGCTCGATGACGTCCTCGATCGTGTCGCGCTCTTCGCCGATGGCCGCGGCCAAGCTGTCCACGCCGACCGGACCGCCATCGAACTTGTGGACGATGGCTTCGAGCAGCTTGCGGTCCATCAGGTCCAGGCCCTGCGGATCGACTTCCAGCATGGCGAGCGCGCGGCCCGCCACGTCGGCGTCGATGGTGCCGCCCGCCTTCACTTCGGCGTAGTCCCGCACGCGGCGCAGCAGGCGGTTGGCGATACGCGGCGTGCCGCGGGCGCGGCGCGCCACCTCGGCCGCGCCGTCCGGCGTGATGACGGCATTGAGCAGGCCCGCGCTGCGCGTCACGATGCGGCCCAGATCCGCGGCGTTATAGAACTCGAGCCGCGACACGATGCCGAAGCGGTCGCGCAGCGGATTGGTCAGCATGCCCGCGCGGGTCGTGGCGCCCACCAGCGTGAAGGGCTGCAGGTCCAGCTTCACGCTGCGCGCGGCCGGCCCCTCGCCGATCAGGATGTCGATCTGGAAGTCTTCGAGCGCAGGGTAAAGGATTTCTTCGACTACGGGCGACAGGCGGTGGATCTCGTCGATGAAGAGGACGTCGTTCTTTTCCAGGTTGGTCAGCAGCGCGGCCAGGTCGCCCGGGCGTTCGAGAACGGGGCCGGACGTCTGCCGCAATTGCACGCCCATTTCGTGCGCAATGATGTGCGCCAGCGTGGTCTTGCCCAGGCCCGGGGGGCCGAACAGCAGCACGTGGTCCAGCGCCTCGCCCCGCTTTCTGGCCGCGGCGATGAAGATTTCGAGCTGTTCGCGGGCGCGCTGCTGCCCGACATATTCTTCCAGCGCCTTGGGCCGCAACGCGCGTTCGATCGACTCCTCGTTGGGCGACACCGGCTGCGGCGTCACGATGCGGGGGGCGTCGGGACGGGAGGAAAGCGAATCGGACTGGATGGCCATGGTGCGGGGTACGGGCAAAGGACGAAGCAGGATGAATCGTACCGTAGCGCGGGCTGCCCCGGGGCCGTCCCCGGGGCCAGGTCGGTCAGGCGGCCTGGGAAAGCGGCAGCCGCACGCGCACGCACAACCCGCCGGACGGAGCCTCGCGCAATTCGAGCGATCCGCCATGCGCCCGCGCAATGGCCTCGGCCAGCGCCAGGCCCAGGCCCACGCTGCCGGTCCGGGTACGCGCGTCGTCAAGCCGGCTGAAGGGCCGCAAGGCTTCCTGGCGGCGTTCCGGCACGATGCCCGGCCCGTGATCGGCCACGTCCAGGACCGCGTAGCCTTCCTCGCGCCGTAGCGCGACGTCCACCGGCGGCGCGCCGTGATTCAGCGCGTTGCCGATCAGGTTGTCCAGCAGGCGCCCCAACGCCACGGCGTCGGCCTGCACCACGGCGCCGCTGGCCTGAGCATCGGTGTTCAGGCCGATCGCGGTGCCGGCGCCCTGCCAGGCGCCCACGCGCTCGGTCAGCCATTCGGACAGCACGATGGGCGCATAGCGGTAGGCCGCCGGATCGGTGCCGCGCACGAAACCGATGAACTGGTCCACCATGTGCTGCATGTCGCGCAGGTCGGTGCGCAGCCCTTCCTTCAGCGTCGAGTCGTCGGCCATCTCGACGCGCAGCCACATGCGCGACAGCGGCCCTTTCAGGTCGTGCGGCAGCCCGGAAAGCAGCGTGCGCCGCACGGAATCGGACTCGGACAAGGCGTCCAGCATGGCATTGAAGCGTTCGCCCAGCACGCGGGTTTCGTGCGGACCCGAGGGTTCCACGCGCTGGGGCTGGCCCGCGGCAAGCTGGTCCGCGGCGTCGGCCAGCCGTGTGATCGGGCGCGTGATGTGCCACGAAAAACCCACCGCCAACAGCAGCAGCAATCCCAGCCCGCCCAGCCAGGCGGCGATGAAGGGCGTGGCGACGGGCGGATCCAGCCGGTCCAGCGGAATGACCAGCCACTCGCGCAGCCGCGGCGCATCTTCGGTGGCCGGGTTGGGCGCCAGCGAAATGAAGATCTCCGGCGTGGGGCCGCGCGACAGCGCCACGCGCGTGCCGTCGTTCAGGCGTTCGTTGAGCTGCTGAACCAGCACGCGCAGGTCGCGGCGAATATCGTCGGGCTCGGGCTCGGACTTGTGGCGGCGCGCGTGCTCCTCGCGGGCACGGTCGCCGTCGCGCTGGGCATCGCTGCCAGCGTCTGCTTGCGCCGCATCGGTTTCGCGTTCGTCGCCGTGCACCTCCGGCGGGGGCGGCGGCGGCGGACCGTGCAATTGCGAATCCTGGGCGGGCGGGGGTGCGGGAGGCGGCGGGCGCGGCGCGGCACGCGGCGGCGGACGGCGGCCATTGAAGCGCTGCAGCTTGGCTTCGGCGGGCAGCACGCGCGACCACAACCGCCACTGGTTCTGCGATGCGGCGCGCACGAAGTCGGCGCGGTCTTCGGCCGGCACCTGTGACACGGCGGCGCGCAGCGTGCGGATGGTGGTGACGATATAGCCGATGGCCACGTCTTCCATGAACTTGTGCCGGAAGTACGACACCGTCACCAGCGTGGCGGCCTGCGTCAGCAGGACCGATCCGAGGATCAGCAGGATCAGCCGCGCCCGCAGCGAGCGGGGCACGAGAATGCCGGGGGAAAAGCGCATCAGGGAGAGAACCGGTAACCGATGCCCCAGACGGTCTGGATCCAGCGCGGCTGCTTGGGATCGTCCTCGATCACGCGGCGCAGGCGCAGGATCGCGATGTCGATGGCGCGGTCGTTGCGCTCGCCGGCGTCGTCGTCGCGGGCCAGCGCCAGCAGGCGTTCGCGCGACAGCGGCTTGCCCGCATTGCGCACCAGGGCTTCAAGCAGGTTGATTTCACCGCCGGTCAGCTTGACCACGGTGCCCTCGCGGGACAGCTGACGCGTGGAGGGGTCAAAGACAAACGGGCCGAAAGCGACCGGCGCGTCCTTGGTGAGCGCGGACGGGCCGCGCTTGCGGCGCAGCACGGCCTCGATGCGGGCCAGCAGTTCGCGGGGGTCGAAGGGCTTGCCAACGTAATCGTCGGCGCCGGCCTCCAGGCCGATGATGCGATCCACGGCTTCGTCGCGCGCGGTCAGCAGGATGACGGGGATGTCCTCGCCCTGCTCGCGCAGGCGGCGGCAGGCATCGGCGCCGTCGCCGCCGGGCAGCATGCGGTCCAGCACCAGCAAATCGGGCGCGTAACGGGTGATGCGCGAGGAGAGGTCGGTCGCGTCCGGGGCCAGCAGCGTGTCGTAGCCATGCCGGTTCAGGTAGTCGGCCAGCAGCTGGCGCAGCGCCGGATCATCGTCGACGACCAGCAGCTTGGTGTGGGAATTGTCCATGGGCGTGATAGTGCGGCGCGGCGCGCTAGCCTGCAAGGGGCAGGAAATCATCTGAAATATACCCGTTGCACGATGTTGGCCGGATGTTTCGGGCTTTTCGCGATCGGACGTGCCCCAGACACGCGACTGCCCTAGAATGGCGCTTCGCCTGCCGCCCCTCGTGGACTTTTCTAAAGATCGTTTACAGATGCGCGGCAGCGCGCTCTCTACACTGTCCCCATGGTCGCCACAGCTAACATCTGGCGCAGAGGGCTGTTGCACGCGGCGTTGACGGCGGGCCTTGCCTGGCCGATGGCGCCTGCGTTTGGCGACGAGCCCGACGTGCCCCCGTTTACCTTGACGCCGCCCCCGGCGGGCGAGGTCACGCGCGTGGCGCGCGGCATTGGCGTGCTCTCGCCGGTTCAATCCCTGCCGGTGCGCCCCGCCCCGTCGCTGGACGACCGGGCCGTGCCGCTGGACCCCACGCCCTGCGACCTGCACGCGACCGAACCCGGCATGGACACCTCGGTGCGCGACGGCGGCCCGGATGCGGCCGACGGGTTCATCCCCGGCACGGGTCTGGGCCTGACCGGCAGCGCACCGCCGGTACCGCTGACGTGCGATCCGCTGGCGGCGCCCGCGTCCGCGGCGGACATCCCGCCGGATTATTCCTTTGCGCTTGAAGACGGCGACCTGCCGAGCGTGCCGGTCGTGGTGATCTCCGGCGTCTCCCGCCCCTCCCGCCCCTGGTTTTCGTCGGTGAGCGGACAGGACGGCCTGCGCTATGGCGGCAGCCGCAACTGGGTGTACCGCAATACCTCGGGCCCGTCCCTCACGGTGGGCAACGTCAACCCCAATGCGCCCGCCTGGGGCAGCGGCGCACCGGTGGGCGGGCTGCAGATCGCCAACTGGGGCGGCAGCGGCGCCACGTTGCCGGAAGGCAGCTTCGGTTATTCGTCCTCGCTGGGCAAGCTCAATCTCATGGACCCTGCCGCCCAGTCCGGGGCCGTGGACTACGGCGCGTCCGTCGGCAGCGGCAGCGTGCGCTACGGGCTCACGCCGGTGCTGACGGTGGAAGGCCAGATGCAGAGCGCGCCGTCGCTCACCACGCGCGGCGTGGGCACCACCTACAACGCCGGCGAATTCGGCACCTTCCGGGCAGGCGCCACGCAAAGTTCGTTCGACGCGGCCAGCGGCTACCGCTACCGCTTCGGCTACAGCGTCGATGTGGCCGACTCCGTGACGCTGGGCTACACCAACGAACAGATCGGCGCGGGCTACGGCGACCTGTCGACCTATTCCGACGGCGTCGCGTCCGCCCCGCAGACCCGCAATACGGTCTCTGCGGGCGTGCCGCTGTCGGGCTGGGGCACGTTGAGCGGCACGTATTCCGGCCTGCGTGAAGGGTCGGTGCTGGCCGAGCAGCGCGTGGGCCTGTCCCACAGCATGTTCGTCGCCCCCAAGGTCAAGCTGGCCGTGGGCGCGGACCGCGACATCGTGACGGGCGACTATGGCTGGCGCGCCAACCTGAGCATGCCCGTGGACACCTTCATGCGCGGCACCTGGCTCAGTTGGTAAGCGCCGGGAACGCGGACCAAAAAATCCCCCTGGGATGGGACCGGCCGGAATTGGGGCTTAAAATCCCTGCCATGATGCTTCCGGCCTACCCCCATGTCTGACGCGCGCGCCCTCGGCGTGTTGCAGCGCGTTTTCGGTTACGAATCCTTCCGCGGCGACCAGCAAGCCATTGTCGATCAGGTGATCGGCGGCGGCGACGCGCTCGTCCTCATGCCCACCGGCGGCGGCAAGTCGCTGTGCTACCAGATTCCCTCGCTGGTGCGCGAAGGCACGGGCATCGTCGTGTCGCCCCTGATCGCGCTGATGCAGGACCAGGTCGACGCCCTGACGGAACTGGGCGTGCGCGCGGCGTTCCTGAATTCGACGCAGGAATGGCGCGTGGCCCGCGACGTGGAGCAGGCGTTCCTGGATGGGGAGCTCGACCTTCTGTATGTCGCGCCCGAACGCCTCCTGACCGACCGCTGCCTGCAGTTGCTGGACCGCGGCCGCATCGCGCTGTTCGCCATCGACGAAGCGCATTGCGTGTCCCAATGGGGTCACGATTTCCGTCCCGAATACCTGGGCCTGTCCATGCTGCACGAGCGCTGGCCGGACGTGCCGCGCATCGCGCTCACGGCCACGGCCACCGCCGTCACCCGTACCGAGATCGCGCAGCGCCTGTCGCTGGACGAAGCGCGCCATTTCGTCTCGAGCTTCGACCGCCCCAACATCCGCTACCGCATCGTCGAAAAGAACGAGGTGCGCAAGCAGCTGCTGGACATGATCCGCACCGAGCACGAAGGCGAATCCGGCGTGGTGTACTGCCTGTCGCGCGCCCGGGTGGAAGAAACGGCCGAATTCCTGTGCAACCAGGGCATCGATGCGATGCCCTACCACGCGGGCCTGAGCGCCCAGGTGCGGGCGGCCAACCAGTCGCGCTTCCTGCGCGAGGACGGCGTGGTGATGGTCGCCACCATTGCGTTCGGCATGGGCATCGACAAGCCGGACGTGCGCTTCGTGGCGCACATCGACCTGCCCAAGTCGGTCGAAGGCTACTACCAGGAAACCGGCCGCGCCGGCCGCGACGGCCTGCCCGCCACCGCATGGCTGGCCTACGGCTTGCAGGACGTGGTGCAGCAGCGCCGCATGATCGACGAATCGCCTGGCGACGAGTCCTATCGGCGGCGCCTGGGCCAGCAGCTCGACGCCATGCTGGGCCTGTGCGAAACCGTGGAATGCCGGCGCGTGCGCCTGCTGGCGTACTTTGGCCAGCAGATCACCGCGTGCGGCAACTGCGACGTCTGCCTGGACCCGCCCCAGGCGTGGGACGGCACCGTCGCGGCGCAGAAGGTGCTGTCGGCGGTGTACCGGCTCTGGAAGGAACGCGGCCAGCGCTATGGCGCCGGCCACATCATCGACATCCTGCGCGGCAAGGTCACCGACCGCACCCAGCAGCATGGCCACGAGACGCTCAGCGTATTCGGCGTGGGCGCCGACCTGTCCGACACCGCCTGGCGCGGCGTGCTGCGACAGCTTTTGGCGCAGGGCCTCTTGACGGTGGACAACGAAGGCTTCGGCACGCTGGCCCTGACCGAAGGCAGCCGCGCGGTGCTCAAGGGCGAACGCCAGCTCATGCTGCGGCGCGAGTCCGAAAAGAAACCGCGGTCCGGCAAGACGGGCAGCGGACGGCCCAAGGCGGCGGCGATCGACCTGCCGGCCGAATTGCAGCCCGTGTTCGAAGCCCTGCGCGCGTGGCGCGGCGAAGTCGCCAAGAGCCACGGCGTGCCCGCCTACGTGATCTTTCACGACGCCACGCTGCGCGAGATCGCGCTGGCGCAGCCCGAGTCCATGGACGACCTGAGCCACATCAACGGCGTGGGGGCCCGCAAGCTGGAAGCCTACGGCGAAGAAATCCTGCAGCGGGTGGCGCGGCCGGTGCTGTAGCGCCGGCCCGGGCGCCACGCCTTTGCGGCATGGCGCCCGGCCCGCAAGACCCTTAGTAAGACGGCGGCGGCAGCAGCGGCACGCGGCGGCGTTCCTTGCCGAACACGGACCGGTACGCCAGGATGTTGAACACCAGCACGACCGGTATCCCCACCACCGCGCCGGCCATCACGAGCCGCATCGAGCCCAGCGCGCCCGCGCCGTCCCACAGCGTCATGTCGTCCAGGATCAGGTACGGGAACAGGCTGTAGGCCAGTCCGCTCAGCATCAGCAGGAACAGCGCGACCGTCAGCACGAACGGCAGCCAGCTGAAGCGGTCGGCGCGGCCGGGCAGCCGTGCCAGCAGCATTTCCGCGGCCACGAAACCGGCCAGCATCAGCACCCACACCGACGCCGCGAGGCTCAGGTGCGCGATGTTGCTCCATTTGTAGAAGATGCCGGCATTGGCCAGGCCCAGGGTGACCGCGATCGACACCATGCCCACGGCGGTCCAGCGGATCGCGTGGCGCGCCCAGTTGGCCGCGCGGCGCTGCAGGTCGCCATCGACGCGCATGACCAGCCACGCGGCGCCCAGCAGCACGTAGGCCGCCACCGCGCACAGGCCCACGAACATCGCGAACCAGCCATAGCCCGCATCGGACTGGTAGCCCGTGGCAATGCGGCCAAGCAGCACGCCCTGGCCAAAGGCGGTGATGAGCGAGCCCGCCCAGAAAGCGAAGATCCAGCGCGGCTTCAATTCGTTGCGGGCGCGGATGCGGAATTCGAACGCAACGCTGCGCAGCACCACCCCCAGCACCATGAGCGTCAGCGGTCCGTAGAGTTTGCCCAGCACGGCGCCCCAGGCAAACGGAAACGCCGCCGCGAACAACCCCATGCCCAGCAGCAGCCAGAATTCATTGGCGTCGCGCCACGGGCTGAGCAGGCTCATCATGCGGCCGCGCTCGTGCTCCGGCGCGATCTGCAGCAGGATGCCCACGCCGAGATCGAAGCCGTCCAGGACCATGCCCGCGGCAATCACGACGAACAGCAGCGCCATTAAGGCGAGCGGCATCCAGAAAGAAGGATCGTCGGGGCTCAGGCCTTGGGAGGCCGCCAGCATGGCGATCATGGCGCACCTCCGCTCAGCTTGCGCACGGGCACGACGCCGTAGCGCGCGGCATGGAACAGCATGCCGGCGAACGCGGCGAGCAGCAGCGCATACAGCACCCCGTAGCCGGCCAGGCCATACAGCACGGTGCTGGACGGCATGGAGCCCAGGACTTCGGATTGCGTGACCGTGCCGTTCACGACGAAGGGCTGCAGTCCGATGATGGACACCCACCAGCCCGCCACGACGGCGATGCCGCCGGAAAACATCATGCCGCACAGGACCCGCTGCCACCACGGCGGCAGGGCCGACGGGTCCAGGCCGCGGCGGAAGGTCCACAGGAAGGTCACGCAGGCCACGGCCAGCATCAGCAGGCCCAGGCCCACGGCCACGCGCACCGACCAGAAGGTCACGGCCACCGGGGGCAGCATGCCCGAATACTTGTCCAGGCCCTGGTAGGTGCCGTCCGCATTGCGGTGCAGCCACATGCCGCCCGCATTGTTGAAGGTAAGGTCGCCGACATTGACGTGCGCCCGGGCGTCCGGCCAGCCGAACAGCACCAGCTGCGGCACGGGACCGCTCTGCCAGAAGCCCGCCGCGGCGGCGGCCTTGGCCGGTTGCAGCTTGGCCATCATCTGGCCCGCGCCGGTTGCGACCGGCACTTGCAGGAAGGCGGCCACCACGGCCACCACCAGCGCCGTCTTGAACGCGCTGCGCTCGCCCTCGCCCAGCGGCCGGCGCAACGCCTGCAGCGCGGTCACGCCCATCATCAGGAACGAGGCGGCCAGCGCCGCGCCGACCATCACCACGGCCAGACGCCAGCCGACCGAGGGATTGAGCACCACTTTCATCCAGTCGTAGACCTGATAGCGGCCGTCGACCAGCAGCGCGCCATCGGGCGTCTGCATCCAGGATTGCAGGGCCAGCACCCAGAACACGGCCACGACCTGCCCCACCGCCACCATCAGGACGGCCAGCGTGTGCGCGCCATCGGACACGCGGCGCTGGCCGAACAGCATGACGCCCAGGAAACAGGATTTGAGAATGAAGACCGACAGGATGCCGTAGCCCAGCAGCGGACCGGCCACGTTGCCGATCTTGTCCATCAGCCCCGCCCACAGGCTGCCGATCTGGATCAGGACGGGCACGCTGGCGGCCAGCGTCAGCACGAAGGATAGGGCGAAGATGCGGACCCAGAAGCGGTAGGCCGCCGTCCAGCCGCCATGGCTGGACCACCGCGCGCGGATCTTGAAGAACAGCAGCACCCAGGCCAGGGCCAGGGAGACGGCGAGAAACAGCGCCAGGAAGCTAAGACTGGCCACGAACTGCGCCCGGGCCAGGGATAGGGTCGAGATATCCATAATGGCCCGTAGTGTAGAGCCAGTTACACGACTACGGGGGCGGATTGAAACCGGTTGCAGGCGTGACGAAAAGGGGCGCGGTGCGGAACGTGGCAAAATTGACGCTTTGTCGCTGCTTTTTCCTATTCTTTCAAGAATGACCTCCGCCACGACGCCGACCCCCGCCGCATCAAACTTCCTGCTCAACATCGTCCAAGACGACCTCGAAGCCAACCGCTTCCAGGGCAAACGCTGGGCGGGCAAGCCTGGCCCGGCGGCCTTGCAGCAGCAGGGGGAAGCGGACCCGGCCCGCATCCGCACGCGCTTTCCGCCGGAGCCCAACGGCTACCTGCACATCGGCCACGCCAAGAGCATCTGCGTGAACTTCGGCCTGGCGCGCGACTTCGGCGGTGTCTGCCACCTGCGCTTTGACGACACCAACCCCGAGAAGGAAGACCAGGAATACGTCGACGCCATCATCGAGGCCGTCCACTGGCTGGGCTTCGACTGGAAGGCCGACGGCCGCGAGAACCTGTATTTCGCCAGCGACTACTTCGGCTATATGTATGAGTTCGCCGAAGCCCTGGTCGAAGCCGGCCATGCCTACGTCGACGAGCAAAGCGCCGACGAGATTCGCGCCAATCGCGGCACCCTGACCGAACCCGGCACGGATTCGCCCTGGCGCAACCGCCCGGCCGCCGAGTCCATCGCGCTGTTGCGCGAGATGCGCGACGGCAAGCATCCGGACGGCAGCCTGGTGCTGCGCGCGAAGATCAACATGGCTTCGCCCAACATCAACCTGCGCGACCCGGTCATGTATCGCGTCCGCCACGCCACGCACCACCGCACCGGCGACCAGTGGTGCATCTACCCGATGTACAGCTGGGCGCACCCGGTGGAAGACGCGCTGGAAGGCATCACGCACAGCGTCTGCACGCTGGAATTCGAAGACCAGCGTCCGTTCTACGACTGGATCCTGGCGCGCCTGGCCGAACTGGGCAAGCTGGCCCAGCCGCTGCCGCATCAATACGAATTCGCCCGCCTGAACCTGAGCTACGTGGTCACCAGCAAGCGCAAGCTGCTGCAACTGGTGAAGGAAGGCCACGTGGACGGCTGGGACGATCCGCGCATGCCCACCATCTTCGGCCTGCGCCGCCGCGGCTACACGCCCGCGTCGATCCGCCTGTTCTGCGACCGCACCGCGGTGTCCAAGTCCGACTCGCGCATCGACTACAGCCTGCTCGAGCAAGCCGTGCGCGACGATCTGGACCCCATCGCAGCGCGTTCGGTCGCCGTGCTGGACCCGATCAAGCTGGTCATCACCAACTACCCCGAAGGCCAGACCGAAACCTGCACCGCGCCGCGCAATCCGCATGACCCCGAAGCCGGCGTGCGTGAATTCCCGCTGTCGCGCGAACTGTGGATCGAACGCGACGACTTCCGCGAGGAAGCGCCCAAGAAGTATTTCCGCCTGTTCCCGGGCAACACCGTGCGCCTGAAGTACGGCTACGTCGTGCGCTGCACCGGCTTTACCAAGAACGAAGCCGGCGAGGTCGTCGAAGTGCAGGCCGAGTACCTGCCCGACACCAAGAGCGGCACGCCGGGCGCGGACAGCGTCAAGGTCAAGGGCAACATCACGTGGGTGAGCGCGGCGCACGCGGTGCCTGCCCAGATTCACCTGTACGACCGCCTCTTTGCCGATCCGCGTCCGGACGGCGGCGACAAGGACTTCCTGGCCTGCCTGAACCCCAACTCCAAGCAGACCGTCACGGCCTGGCTGGAGCCCGGCACCGTGGCCACGCCCGGCGCCACCTGGCAATTCGAGCGCCTGGGCTATTTCACGGCCGACCTGAAGGACTCGACGCCTGACGCGCCGGTGCTCAACCGCATCGTGACCCTGCGCGATTCCTGGGCCCAGGGTTGACGCGCCCACGCGCGCAATACCGGGAAAAGGCGCCTTGCGGCGCCTTTTTCTTTCGCCGTGCGCCCGGCGCAGGCCGTCCCGGGCGGGTTATCATCCCCGACATCCCGCAGCCGGTCGAGGACGCCGTTTTCCGGCGTCCAGACCSCCAGCCAAAATCAAGATGAACACTGAATCGCTAGCCCTGGACTTCAAGAGCGCCACCCTTTATGCCATCCGGGTGGTTTTGCATAGTGCCGATCCCGAACGCCTGAACGCTGCGCTCGCCAAACGCATGGCCGATGCCGGCAGCTTCTTTGAAAACGAGCCCGTCGTCATCGACGCCAGCCGCGTCGAGGAAAAGATCGATTGGACGGCATTGGTGGCGGCGCTGCGCGGCCACAACCTGCCCCCGATCGGCGTGGTGGCCGAAGGCGCCAACCTGCAGGCCGCGCGCGAAGCCGGCCTGACGCCCGTCGAACTGTCCACGCCGGCAGCGCGCCCCGCCCCCGTGGTGGACACCGCGCCGCCCAACGACGTCGCCACGCCGGTGCCGTCCGTGCCCGCGGCTGCGGTCGAAATCGCGCCCGCGCCCACCGACACCTCGGCCCAGGCCGCGCCGGCGCCTGCGTCCGATGCGGCCGCGCAAGACAAGCCCGCGGCCGATGAAGCCGCCGATGCGCAGGCTGCCGCCCCGGCGCCCGATGCGGATCCCCTGCCCGCCCGCGCGGCCAGCAGCACCACGTCCGCGTCCAGTCCGACGGCCGCGGCGCCGCACTCGTCTTCGGCGCTGGTGATCACGCGCCCGCTGCGTTCGGGGCAACGCGTCTATGCCCGCCACACGGACCTGGTGGTGATCGGCATGGTCAGCCAGGGCGCCGAGGTCATCGCCGACGGCAACGTGCACGTCTACGGTCCGCTGCGCGGCAAGGCCATGGCCGGCGCGCGCGGCGATACGTCGGCGCGCATCTTCACGACGCATCTGGATGCGGAACTGCTGGCAGTGGCGGGCGTGTATCGCGTGGTCGAGGACAAGCTCGACCGCACGCTGCAGAACCAGCCCGCGCTGGTCCGGCTGGATGGCGACACGCTGCGCATCGAAGCGCTGAAGGCCTGATGCCGCGCGCTGTGTGCGGCATCCTGCAAGACGGCGGCCCGGCAGCGGCCCGCTCAAATCTCAACACATCCTGTAAGAAGCCTTACACGGGCTTTTTGCTTTACGATAACGCGATTTATTCGAACATAAGGGTTTGATCGTCATGACACGCATTGTTGTGGTGACTTCCGGCAAAGGCGGCGTGGGCAAAACCACGACGAGCGCCAGTTTTTCCGCGGGCCTCGCGATGCGGGGCCACAAGACCGCTGTCATCGACTTCGACGTCGGCCTGCGCAACCTCGACCTCATCATGGGTTGCGAGCGTCGCGTGGTGTATGACTTCGTCAATGTGATCCAGGGCGAGGCGACCCTCAAGCAAGCGCTCATCAAGGACAAGCAGCTCGAAAACCTTTTCATCCTGCCGGCTTCGCAAACGCGCGACAAGGATGCGCTGACGCAGGAAGGCGTGGAAAAGGTCATCAACGACCTGAAGGAAATGGGTTTCGACTACATCGTCTGCGACTCCCCCGCGGGCATCGAGACCGGTGCGCTGATGGCGGCCTACTTCGCGGACGACGCGCTGGTGGTCACCAACCCCGAAGTCTCGTCGGTGCGCGACTCCGACCGTATCCTGGGCATCCTGGCCGCCAAGTCCAAGCGCGCCGTCGAGGGTGACGAGCCCGTCAAGGAATACCTGCTGCTCACGCGCTACAACCCCAAGCGCGTGTCCGACGGCGAAATGCTGTCGCTGACCGACATCGAAGACATCCTGCGCATCAAGCTCATCGGTGTGATTCCCGAATCGGAAGCCGTGCTGCAGGCCTCGAACCAGGGTTTGCCGGCCATCCACCTGAAAGACACCGACGTCTCGGAAGCCTACAAGGACGTGGTCAGCCGTTACCTTGGCGAAGACAAGGCCCTGCGCTTTACCGACTACGAAAAGCCGGGTTTCCTGAAACGCCTGTTCGGAGGCAAGTAAGCGATGTCCTTCCTGTCGTTTCTGCTCGGTCAAAAGAAGACCTCCGCGTCCGTCGCCAAAGAACGGTTGCAGATCATCCTTGCCCACGAGCGTGGCCGCGGGGATTCCCCCGATTACCTGCCGCAACTCCAGCAGGAACTGATCGCGGTCATTTCCAAGTACGTGAAGATCAATCCCGAAGACATCAAGGTGCACCTGGAACGCCAGGACACGCTCGAGGTGTTGGAAGTGAAGATCGAAATGCCGCAGAACGAGACCTGATGTCTCTGCTGTGCGCCGGCCTTGCCGGCGCGCATTGCGCAAAAAAAACGCCCGGCATTGCCGGGCGTTGCTTTTGGGGCGACGAAGGCTTAGCGCTTGCCCACCTGGTCGCCGATCACACCGCCGATCGCCGCGCCGCCGACCGTGCCGAGCACGCCGCCGTTGGTGATGACGGCGCCCGCCACGCCGCCCAGTGCGGCGCCGCCCACGGTACTCTTCTGGCGATGGCTCATGCCATCCCACGATGAACAACCCGCCATGGTGGCAGCCAGCGCCACGGCGGCACAGATCTTGGAAAGCGATGCGATTTTCATGATGAAGCTCCTGTTCTTTTACCCGGGGCCGCACCGGTGAACCCAAACGCGAGCGCGCGGACCTTTTTTGGGGTTAGGAGCCTTCAGGATCGCAAAATATCCGGGGACATGGTGTTAGGTTTGCCCAGGAATTGTGTCAAAGGGAGAGCAAATCGTTGCGCTCTCCTGGGGACGATGTTGCAGGCGCGGGCCGCTATTTGACCAGACGTAACACGTCGCGAAAGCGCGGGTGCTCGCAGGTTTCCATCCAGTCGAAAATCGCCATTTCCGACGTGACGATTTCCGCGCCGTGCGCGCGGGCGCGGCGCAACGCGGCATGATGGTCCGACGGCTTGCGCGAGCCTGCCGCGTCCGCGACCAGCACGGCCTTGTAGCCCAGTTCCACCAGGCCGATGACGGTTTGCAACACGCAGATGTGCGCCTCGCAGCCGGCCACCAGCACCGTGCGGCGCGAGGCCGGCAGCCAGCCGTCGAAACCCGGTTCCCGGGCCGAGGAAAAGTGCATCTTCTGGAAGGTGGCCTGGACCAGTTCGCGCAACGGGTCCACGGTCACGCCCAGCATCTTGCTGTGGTGCTCGGTGGCCACGACCGGCACATCAAGCAGCCGCGCCGCCTGCGCCAGCTTGTGCGCGGCGTTGAGCACGGCATCGCCGTCGTGGATGACAGGCATCAGGCGGCCCTGCATGTCGACGATCAGCAGGGTGGAATCGGTGGCGGACAGCAGCATGGTGAAGACTCCCAGGACAAGCTGTCAGCATAACGCCTGGCCGAAAAAAATCCCGGCGCTTGGCCGGGATGCTTGGCGTGTATTCCTACTGGCTGGTGGTCTGACACCCTTGCGGCGGCGTCTTGAATTGACGCCAGTGCCACCTGGGTGTCAGACACCAGAGGAATCGGCTTTCGTCTTTTTACTTCAGCGCCTTGTAGCGCAGGCGCTTGGGCTTGGCGCCCTCTTCGCCCAGGCGGCGCTTCTTGTCGGCTTCGTATTCCTGGTAGTTGCCGTCAAAGAACACGACTTGCGAATCGCCTTCGAACGCAAGGATGTGCGTGGCGATACGGTCCAGGAACCAGCGATCGTGGCTGATGACCATGACGCTGCCCGGGAACTCGAGCAGCGCGTCTTCCAGGGCGCGCAGCGTTTCGACGTCGAGGTCGTTGGACGGTTCGTCAAGCAAGAGGACGTTGCCGCCAGCGATCAGCGTCTTGGCCATGTGCAGGCGGCCGCGTTCGCCGCCCGAGAGCTGGCCCACGACCTTGTTCTGGTCGCCGCCCTTGAAGTTGAAGCGGCCCAGATAGGCGCGCGACGACATTTCGAACTTGCCCACGGTCAAGAGGTCGGCGCCGTCAGCCACCGCGTCGAATACCGTCTTCTTGTCTTCCAGCGCGTCGCGCGACTGGTCGACGTACGCCAGCTTGACGGTCTGGCCGATCTTCACTTCGCCCGAATCCGGTTGCTCGCGGCCGGCGATCATGCGGAACAGCGTGGACTTACCGGCGCCGTTCGCGCCGATGATGCCGACGATGGCGCCCGGCGGCACCTTGAAGCTGAGGTTGTCGATCAGCAGGCGGTCGCCGTAGGCCTTGCTGACGTTGTTGAACTCGATGACCTCGTTGCCCAGGCGCTCGCCCACGGGAATGAAGATTTCCTGGGTTTCGTTGCGCTTCTGGTATTCGTACGAAGACAGTTCCTCGAAACGCGCCAGACGCGCCTTGGCCTTGGCCTGGCGGCCCTTCGGGTTCTGGCGCACCCACTCCAGTTCCTTCTTGATGGTCTTCTGGCGCGCGGATTCGGAGGACTCTTCCTGCTTGAGGCGGTCTTCCTTCTGTTCGAGCCACGAGCTGTAGTTGCCCTTCCAGGGGATGCCGTAGCCGCGGTCCAGTTCCAGGATCCATTCGGCCGCGTTGTCCAGGAAGTAGCGATCGTGGGTCACGCCGACGACGGTGCCGGGGAACTTGTGCAGGAATTGCTCCAGCCACTCCACGCTCTCGGCGTCCAAGTGGTTGGTGGGCTCGTCCAGCAGCAGCATGTCGGGCTTGGACAGCAGCAGGCGGCACAGGGCCACGCGGCGCTTTTCACCGCCGGACAGCTTGCCGACGATGGCGTCCCAGGGCGGCAGGCGCAGCGCGTCGGCGGCGATTTCCATCTGGTGTTCGATGTCGTCCGCGCCGCTGGAAGCGGCGGCGGCGATGATGGCTTCGAGTTCGGCCTGTTCAGCGGCCAGCGCATCGAAATCGGCGTCGGGTTCCGCGTACGCGGCGTAGACCTCGTCCAGGCGCTTCTTGGCGGTGACGACGGCGCCCAGGCCTTCCTCGACCGCCTGGCGGACGGTGTGCTCGGGATTGAGCTGCGGTTCCTGCGGCAGGTAACCGATGTTCAGGCCGGGCATGGGCACGGCTTCGCCTTCGATCTCGCGGTCGACGCCCGCCATGATCTTCAGCAGCGTCGACTTGCCCGAGCCGTTCAGGCCCAGCACGCCGATCTTGGCGCCAGGAAAAAACGAAAGCGAGATATCGCGCAGGATCTGCCGCTTGGGCGGCACGATCTTGCCGACGCGGTTCATGGTGTAGACGTATTGGGCCATGGGCTCGTAGGTGAGATATAGCTGAGAAACCGTTGATTGTAGGCCGGAACCCTGACCGGCGTGCGGCAGGCGTGATCCGGCCCCATGCCGCCTCAGCGGGTTTTTGCCGCGCGCCCCGGCATGCCCGGCGTGCGCATCTGCGCCAGCATCACGCCGGCCAGCGCCAGCGCGCCGCCGGCGATGTGAAAGAGATGCGGCTTTTCATCGAGGAACAGCGCCGCGATGGCCACCGTGAACACGGGCATGACGTTCAGGAAGATGCTGGCGCGGTTGGGCCCCAGATGGCGCACGCCCTGCATCCACAGATATGGCGCGAACAGCGACGGGAACACCGCGGCATACAGCACCAGCGGCACGTTGGCGGCATTGAGGGGCGACGGCGCGGCCATCAGGAAGGCGGGAAGCTGGAACAGGATGCCGAACGCGACCTGCACGTACAGCGACTGCCACGGCCCCACCGGCAGCGCCCAGCGCCGCAGCAGCACGCCGTACAGCGCATAGGCCAGCGCGCCCAGCCCCATCAGCACGTCGCCATGGTTGGCGCCCACCGACAGCAGCCGGGCCGGATCGCCCTCGCCGATCAGCAGCGCCAGCCCGGCCAGCGAGACCAGGCTGCCCAGCACGGCCATCGCCGAGGGCCGCTCACGCATGATGACCGCCATGACGGCGATGGTCATGAGCGGAATCATCGCGGTGATGAAACCCATGTTGGTGGCGGTGGTCGAGGCGGCCGCCACGTACGCGAGGCCCTGATACAGCGCCATGCCCAGTCCGCCCAGCACCGCGAACTTCGGCAGATGCGCCAGCACCTGGCGTCGCTGCGCCCAGACGCCAGGCAACGCAAAGGGGGTGAGCACGATGCCCGCCAGCGCCCAGCGGTAAAAGCCGATGGCGGCGGGCGCGATCACGCCGGCCGCCATCTTGGTCACGATCATGTTGACCGACCAGATCAGGGCGGCCAGCAGGGGAAACAGGAAAAAGCGGAGGGGAAGCTGCGGAGCGTCGGCGCGCATGTTTGAAACGGAAAGGCAGGAAGACGAAAGCCGGCCAGTGTAGGCCTCGTCCGGCTTGATGTATACGTCACCGATATGCAGCCGCCCCGGCACGCCATCCGGATACCGCACACGTTTGTTCGTAATCCAAGCGCCCGATGCAACGCAGCGCCGTTCGCGCGACAATAGCGCCTGACGTATCTGCCGTGCCGTCGCGGCTTCATCGCGCCCAGGAACCAACATGTCCGCCTCAGCCACTCCGCCCGCTTCCTTGACCCATTTCAGCGCCCCCGAACTGGACATGCTGGCCAAGACCGCGGACGCCCTCAGCGCCTATCTGGGCAAGCCTGTGCTGGCGGAAGTGGTGCTGGGCGACGAAGGCACCGAATGGGTGACCTACGGCGTCCCAATGGACGAGAAAGCCGAGGCCGACGAGGAACAGACGCACGTGCAGATGGGCGGGCCGGGCGCGCGCCTGCTCGGCAACCGCGGCGGCCTGCCGCAGTCCGATGACGACACCTACGACTGCCTGTACCTGTGGGCGATCCAGATCTCGCTGAACGACGGCGAGCGCTTCATCAAGCTGGACCACGACGGCGAAGAATCCGCCTGGTCCGACAACCTTGAGGAAGTGCTGCCTTTCGCCCTAACCGAGGAGCCGCAGCCCGATCCGGACGAAGAAGACGAGGAAGAGGACGACGACGCGGACGACGAGGACGACGACACGCCCTACGACGACGTCCACAACCACCGCCATTGAGCGCGGCGCGCCGCAGCCCGGGCAGGCGCCCGGTCCGCGGCGGCGGCAGGATCACACGGTGATCCGGCCTTCCTCGACGGCATGGCAGGCCACGATCGACACCCCCGCCAGCTTCGCGGCCGGCGCCTCGGCCTTGCATCGGTCGTTGGCGTGCGGGCAGCGCGGATGGAAGGTGCAGCCGGACGGCGGATTCAGGGGATTGGGCACCTCGCCCGCCACCGCCGTGCGCGGCTTGCCCGCGCCGTTGATGTCCGGAATCGCCTCGAGCAGCATCCGCGTGTAGGGATGCCGCGGCCGTGCAAAGAGTTCGTCGCGCGGCGCCACTTCCACCATGCGCCCCAGGTACATCACCCCCACGCGGTCGGCGACGTGGTGCACGACGGCCAGGTTGTGGGAAATGAACAGGTACGTCAGCCCCAGCTTGCGTTGCAGGTCCTTCATCAGGTTCAGCACCTGCGCCTGCACCGACACGTCCAGCGCCGAGGTGGGCTCGTCGCACACCAGGAACTCCGGATTGACCGCCAGCGCCCGCGCGATCGAGATGCGCTGGCGCTGACCGCCCGAGAACTGGTGCGGATAGCGGCCCTGGTCCGCCGGGTCCAGCCCCACCTGCCGGAGCAGATCGCCCACGCGCGCGACGCGCTCGTCTTGCGTCATCTGTGTGTGGGTCAGCATCGGCTCGGCGATGATGCGGCCCACGCGCCAGCGCGGATTCAGGCTGGCATAGGGATCCTGGAAGATCATCTGCAGGCGCTTTCGCAGGACGCGGCCGCCCGACTCGGACATGCGCGACAGCGGCTGGCCATCGAACTGGATGTCGCCGCGGGTCAGGCCGTACAGCCCCACCAGCATGCGGGCGACCGTCGATTTTCCGCAGCCGGATTCGCCCACCAATGCGAGCGTCTCGCCGCGGGCGATGTCGAACGACACCCCGTCCACCGCGCGCAGCATCACTTTGGGCTTGCGCGCCAGCGTGCGCTCCAGCCAGGGCGGCGACACGTCGAACCAGCGCGCCGCGTCCTTTACTTGAACCAAGGGCGTGCTCATGCGGCCACCTCCAACGTATTGCCTTTGTCATGCAGCCAACAGGCCGCGCGCGACGTGCCCGCAGGCATCAGCTCGGGGCGGTCGTGCGCGCAGCGCGGCAGGCGCTGGCCGCAGCGCGGGTTGAACGCACAGCCCGGGGGAATGGCGTTCAGCCGCGGCATGCTGCCGTCGATCTGCACCAGCCGCTCGATGTGGCCTTCGAGCGTGGGAATGGACCCCATCAGCCCCGCCGTGTAGGGGTGGCGCGGCTTGTGGATCACGTCGGCCACCGGCCCGATCTCGGCCACGCGGCCGGCGTACATCACCGCCACGCGGTCGGCGGTCTCGGCGATCACGCCCATGTCGTGCGTGATCAGCATGACGGCCGTGCCGTTCTCGCGGCACAGGCGCTTGAGCAGTTCGATGATCTGCGCCTGGATCGACACGTCCAGCGCGGTGGTGGGTTCGTCGGCCACCACCAGCTTCGGCTCGGCGGCCAGGGCCAGCGCGATCACCACGCGCTGGCGCATGCCGCCGGAAAACTGGTGCGGGTAGTGGTCGATGCGCTCGCGCGCGGCGGGAATGCCAGTGGACGCCAGCAGTTCCACCGCGCGGTTGCGCGCCTGCGACCACGTCATGTCCAGATGCGTGACGATGGTTTCGGCCAGTTGCCTGCCCACCGTGTACAGCGGGTTCAGGGAGGTCAGCGGGTCCTGGAACACCGCGCCGATCTCGCGGCCGCGCACGCGGCGCATCTGTTCGTCGGGCAGATTGTCGATGCGCCGGCCCGCCAGCAGGATCTCGCCGGCGGCAATGCGGCCCGGCGGTTCGAGCAGGCCGATGATGGAAGCGCCGGTCAGCGATTTGCCGGCGCCGGATTCGCCCACCACGCCCAGGACTTCGCCAGCCTGGATGGAAAAGGACACATCGTCCAGGGCGCGTAGCGTGCCGCGGCGCGTGGGAAATTCCACGCGCAGGTTGCGGACTTCGAGTAATGCGCTCATGGTTACCCTCAGTTCAGACGCGGGTTGAGTGCGTCGCGCAGCCAGTCACCCAGCAGGTTGACCGACAGCACCAGCAGCACCAGCGCCGCGCCCGGGAAAATGGTGATCCACCACTCTCCGGAAAACAGGAAATCGTTGCCGATCCGGATCAGCGTGCCCAGCGACGGCGCGGTCGGCGGCACCCCCACCCCCAGGAACGACAGCGTCGCCTCGGTGATGATGGCGGTGGCCAGGTGCACCGTGGCCAGCACCAGCACCGGACCCAGCACGTTGGGCAACACGTGGCGGAACATGATGACGGGCGAGGCCACGCCGATCACGCGCGCGGCCTGCACGTATTCGCGGTTCTTTTCGACCAGCGTCGAACCGCGCACCGTGCGGGCGTACTGCGGCCAGCCGGCCAGCGCGATGGCGCCGATCAGCACCGGAAAGGCGATGATCTCGTGCATCTCGCGCGGCACCGCCGCCCGCGCCACGCCGTCGATCAGGAGCGCGATCAGGATGGCGGGGAACGAGAGCTGCACGTCGGCGACCCGCATGATGAAGGCGTCGATGCGGCCGCCGGCATAACCCGACACCAGCCCGAGCACGATGCCGATCAGCATGGACAGCAGCACCGAGGCCAGGCCGATCAGCAACGACACGCGCGTGCCGTACAGGATGGCCGAGTACAGGTCGCGGCCCTGGCTGTCGGTGCCCAGCAGGTACGTGGCCTGCCCGTTGGGTTCCCAGGCCGGCGGCAGCAGCGCGTCCAGCAGTTCAACCTTGGTCAGGTCGAACGGATTGTGCGGCGCGACCCAGCCGGCCCCGAAGGAGCCGATCAGAAGGGCCGCGAGCAGCAGGGTGGCCACGATGGCCACGGGCGCCCGGCGCCAGGCCCAGGCAATGTCGCTGTCCCACCAGCGTTTGAGTACGGCGCGCATCAGTGAGCCCCCCCGCCGCGAGTCAGCCCGGAACGCAGCCGCGGGTCCACGACGAAATACAGAAGATCGACGATCAGGTTGATGACCACGAACACCAGCGCGATCAGGCACAGGTAGGCGGCCATCACCGGCACGTCGGCGAATTGGACGGCCTGGATGAAGAGCAGGCCCATGCCCGGCCACTGGAACACGGTCTCGGTCACGATGGCGAAGGCGATGATGCCGCCCAGCTGCAGGCCGGTGATGGTGATGACGGGCACCATCGTGTTCTTGAGCGCGTGGCCGAAGTGGATGGCGCGGCGCTTCAGGCCCCGGGCGCGCGCGAACTTGATGTAGTCCGAGCGCAGGACCTCCAGCATTTCGGAGCGCACCAGCCGCAGCACCAGCGTCATCTGGAAGAGCGACAGCGTGATGGACGGCAGGATGAGATGCTTCCAGCCCGTGGCGGTGAACAGGCCCGAGGTCCACCAGCCCAGGCTGACGGTATCGCCGCGCCCGTAACTGGGCAGCCAGCCCAGTTGCACCGAGAACACCAGGATCAGCAGGATGCCGATCAGGAAGGTCGGCAGCGACACGCCCAGCAGCGACCCGGCCAGCAGCATCTGCGAGACCAGGCTGTTGCGCTTGAGCGCGGTGTACACGCCCAGCGGCACGCCCACGACCAGCGCCAGCAAGGCAGCCACCATCGACAGCTCAAGCGTGGCGGGCAGGCGGGATTTCAGCAGGGTGGAAACGGGTTCGCTCTGGCGCAGGGAGATGCCGAAATTGCCCTGCACGGCGTTGGCCACGAAATGGCCGAATTGAACGATGGCGGGCTCGTTCAGGCCCAGGCGTTCACGCAGTTCGATGCGCTCGGCATCGGTGGCGTCCTGTCCCAGCATGATGGTGACAGGGTCGCCGACGTATTGAAAAAGCACGAAGGCCAGTAGCGCGACGGTGAGCATCACCGCTACGGCCTGCAACAGGCGACGCAGTATGAAAGCGAACATAGGCGGAAAAAAGCAAGACGGCGGAACCGGGTAGGTCCCGCCGTCTGGTTAGCCTGGATCAGTCAACCTTGACCCAATCGGCAACGAGGCGGTTGTCGGCACGGTGGATGACCGTGACGTTCTTGCGCATGGCCCAGGGGATGACCTGGTCATGCAGCGGGATGTGCCCGAAGTCCTTGGCGTGCCCTTCCAGCACGGTGATGATGTCGGCGTCGCGCTTCTTCGGATCGGTCTCGGTCTTGATCCGGTCGATGATGACGTCCAGTTCCTTGTTGCTGTAGTTGCCCAGGTTGTACATCCCGTCCGCGCCCTCGCCCTTGGTGCGGATCAGGTTCTGCAGCGTGTACATGGCGTCGAACGTGGGCACGCCCCAGCCGAACAGGTAGGCGCTGGTGTCGAACGACTGCACCTTCGGGAAGTAGGTGGAACGCGGCATGGCATTCATGGTGGCCTTGACGCCGACCTTGGCCCACATGCCGACGACAGCCTGACAGATGGCTTCGTCGTTGATGTAGCGGTTGTTCGGGCAGTCCAGCGTGAAGTTCAGCGTGCCGTCGTAGCCGGCTTCCTTCAGCAGGGCGCGGGCCTTTTCGGGGTCGTAGGGCACGCGCTTGTGCAGAGATTCGGCCCAGCCATGCACCTGCGGCGCGATCATCGTGCCGGTGGGCGCCGACAGGCCGCGCATCACGGCGCGTTTGATGGCGTCGACGTCGATGGCGCGGTACAGCGCTTCGCGCACGCGCACGTCCTGGAACGGGTTCTTGCCCTTGATGTTGGAGTACTGCAGCTCCGGACGCTTCTGGTCCAGGCCCAGGTAGATGGTGCGGTATTCGTTGCCCTCGACGACCTTCTGCGACTGGCGCAGGCGGTCCAGGTCTTGCGCGGCCGGATCCAGCACGAAGTCGATCTCGCCGGACAACAGCGCGGCGGTGCGCGTGGCGTTCTGCTTGATCGGGGTGAACACGACTTCGGTCACGTTGCCGACCTTGCCGGCCTTGTTCCACCAGTCCTTGTTTTCCTCGAAGACCGTGCGCACGTCGACTTCGCGGCTCTTGAGCTTGTAGGGACCGGTGCCGTTGGTGTTGCGCGCGCCGTAGGTTTCTTCCTTGTTGACGAAGTCCTGCGGCTTGGCGATTTTGTTCTTTTCGGACCAGGCCTTGTTCATGATGAACACGTTGGTCAGCTGGCGCAGCAGCACGGGGTTGGGCGCGGAGGTTTCGATCTCGACCGTCAGGTCGTCGATCTTGCGCGCTTCCTTGATGCCGGTGGTGTAGGCCTTGTAGTTGGACGTGGGCGCCATGGCGCGGTGGATCGAGAACACCACGTCGTCGGCGGTGAACGCGGCGCCGTCATGGAACTTGACGTTGGGGCGCAGCTTGAAGCGATACAGCGTGGGCGACACCTGCTCCCATTCCGTGGCCAGTCGCGGCGACACCTTGAAGGACTTGTCGTAGTCGACGAGCGGCTCGTAGATGTAGCTGTTGGCGGCGATCGTCATGCCCTCGTTTTGCGAGTGCGGATCGAACGTGAGGATGTCGCCCTGGGCGGCCCAGCGGAAGGTCTTGGCTTGCCCGATCGAGGGCACTGCCACGGCGGCGGCGATCGCGATAGCAATCAAAGTGCGGCGCATAAGTGTCAACTCCTGACAGTAGTCTGAATACCGGCGCGAGTGTGCCTAGCGGCGAGACCCGCGTCAATTCAGGGTTTGTGCGTACCGGAGGGGGTTTTCAGAGAGCGGGAGCAATCAGGGACGCATAAGCATGTAACGAAATAATCGGACCGAACGATGTTCGAGTGCGTGCTTGCAACGGAAGGCGTCACTCGTCGGTGTCGATGGGCAGTTCCAGCGGCACGTGCTCGGTCATCAGAACATCGAGCATTTCGATCAGCATCGCGGCCTTGGCTTCGCCGAAGGGCGCGAGCACCGCCTTTTGATGCTGCAAGGCCTGCTCGCACAGCCCGCCGATGAGGTTTGAGCCCTTGGCCGTGATGCAGACCCGCGTCTGACGGCGGTCTGCGCGTACGCCGGTGCGGGCCACCAGCCCGTCGGCCTCCATGCGCTGCACGACCTTACTGAGCGTGGGCTGCTTGGTGATGGCCAGCACCGCCAGGCTGCCGATGGTTTCGCCGGCGCTGCCCTGAAGACTGGCCAGCACGCGCCATTCGGTCACGGACAACCCGGCGGCCTTGACCTGTTGATGGAATTCCGCCGAGATGCGCTGGCTGGCCTGCGCGAGCAGGTAGGCCAGGTAGCCATCGACGAACCGCGGGCCCGTTGCGGCCGCGCGCGTGCCGCGTGGCTTATCTGCCTGCATGTTGGTTTGCTCCCACGCACCCATTTCGAAGGTCCGCCCCGTTGCCGAAAAGCGCATTGCACCACGACGGCGCAGCCGCGCGCCATGATGTACCGCAATGCTGTTGCGCAGCACAGGGTATACCCCAAATCGCAACCCGTTTTTGCACCATTGCAGCGCTCCGAAACCGTCAAAAAGCTAAAGGACAACCAGTATATACACCCTTGTTTTTGCGTGATATTTTTTAATTTCCATGAAATTTCATCTTTTTTATTGACAGCTAAAACGTTGACTCCTAAAGTATTTTTCAGGCGATGTTTTCGTGGCAGGACGATGCTGCACGGCAGCACGGATTAAGGACCCGCCCGGGTCCGCGTAAGGGATCCAGATGGCGGAAAGATCTTTCAAGAAAGAAGTCCAGCAGCTGCGCATCGGCGCGGGTGAGGAATTTCGCGGCGAAGGGATTCTTGCCGTCACGAAGGCGCTGCTTCAATCGGGCGTGGGCTACGTCGCCGGCTATCAGGGTTCGCCGATCTCGCATCTGATGGACGTGCTGGCCGACGCCAACGACATCCTGCAGGAACTGGGCGTGCACTTCGAGGCCAGCGCCTCGGAAGCCACCGCCGCGGCCACGCTGGCCGCCTCCGTCATGTACCCCATCCGCGGCGCCGTCACCTGGAAATCCACGGTGGGCACCAACGTCGCATCCGACGCGCTGGCCAACCTGGCGTCGGGCGGCGTCACGGGCGGCGCGCTGGTCATCGTGGGCGAAGACTACGGCGAAGGCTCGTCGATCATGCAGGAACGCTCGCACGCGTTCGCCATGAAGTCGCAGATCTGGCTGCTGGACCCGCGTCCGAACCTGGAAAGCATGGTCAAGGCGGTGGAAGACGGCTTTGCGCTGTCCGAAGCCAGCAAGACGCCCGTGATGCTGCAACTGCGCATCCGCGGCTGCCACGTGCACGGGCGCTTCATCGCCAAGGAAAACAAGCGCCCGGCCTTCAGCCTGGCCGAGGCGCTGGAAAGCCCGGCGCGCGACACCAGCCGCATCGTGCTGCCGCCGGCGTCGTTCCTGCACGAACAGGAAAAGATCAAGGAGCGCTGGCCCGCGGCCATCCGCTACATCAAGGAACACCAGCTCAACGAACACTTCGACGGCGAGCAGGACGATATCGGACTGATCCTGCAGGGCGGCCTGTACAACGGCGTGATTCGCGGGCTGCAGCTCCTGGGCCTGGCGGACAACTTCGGCAACAGCCGCATCCCGCTGTACGTCATGAACGTGACCTACCCCGTCATCGAGGACGAGGTCATCGACTTCTGCCGGGGTAAGCGCGCCGTGCTGCTGCTGGAGGAAGGCCAGCCCGACTACATCGAGCAGAACCTGCATGCGGTGCTGCGCCGCGCGGGTGTGAGCACGCAGTTGTCCGGCAAGGACGTGCTGCCGATGGCAGGCGAATACACCACCCAGGTCATGCGCGACGGCCTGCGCGAATTCCTCAAGCGCAACCGGCCCGAATCGCTGCAGACGCATCCGGCCGTGGCGGCGGATGGCCAGGCGCAAGCCCCGGCTGAACCGCAGGCGGAACCTGCCGCGATCTCGATCACCGAAATCTCGCGGCCCAAACCGCCGCGCCCCGCCGAGCAGCCCATCACCTTCCACAAGCACGTCGAAGGGCTGGCCGCCGTGGTGCCGCCGCGGCCCGCAGGCTTCTGTACGGGCTGTCCGGAGCGGCCGATCTTTTCGGCGCTGACGCTGGCGCAGGAAACGCTGGGCCAGCACCATATCTCGTGTGACATCGGCTGCCACCTGTTTTCCATCCTGCCGCCGTTCAACCTGGGCGCCACGACGATGGGCTACGGGCTGGGCGCCTCCAGCGCGGCCGCGTTCAACGTGCCGGCCGCCAAGCGGCCCATCTCCATCATGGGCGACGGCGGCTTCTGGCATAACGGGCTGGCGTCCGGCATCGGCAACGCGGTGTTCAACAAGTACGACGGCGTCATCGTCATCGTCGACAACTTCTACGCCTCGGCCACCGGCGGGCAGGACATCCTGTCCTCGCGCGCCGACAATCCCGACCGCTCGACCAACAACCCGATCGACCAGGCCGTGCGCGGCGTGGGCGTGAAGTGGGTGCGCACGCTGGACCGGACCTACGACGTCGCCAAGGTGCGCGCCACGATCGAAGAGGCGCTGACCACCGACATCAAGGGTCCGAAGGTCATCATCGCGCAGTCCGAGTGCATGCTGAACAAGCAGCGGCGCGTGAAGCCGCTCTTCAATAAGGCGGTCAAGGAGGGCAAGCGGGTCGTGAAGGAACGCTTTGGCGTGGATCCGGATGTCTGCACGGGCGACCACGCCTGTATCCGGCTGTCCGGCTGCCCGTCGCTGACGGTCAAGGACAGCGGCGATCCCCTCAAGGAAGATCCGGTCGCGCACGTGGAAAGCAGCTGCGTGGGCTGCGGCAACTGTGGCGAGGTCGCGCATGCGGCCGTGCTGTGCCCATCGTTCTACCGCGCCGACATCATCCACAACCCGACCGGCGCCGACCGCTTCGTGGCGCGCCTGCGCGGCGCGGTGATCGGCTTTCTGCAACGGCGCCGCGCGGCGCGCCTGGCGCACGACGCCCTTTGAGGAACCCAGCACCATGAACGCGGCGGTGATGCAACAAGGCAACCCCATCAAGATCGCCATCCTGGCCATGGGCGGCCAGGGCGGCGGCGTGCTGGCCGACTGGATCGTCGACATGGCCGAGCACGCGGGCTGGTGGGCGCAGACCACCTCGGTGCCGGGCGTGGCGCAGCGCACCGGCGCCACGATCTACTACCTGGAGCTGCTGCCCGAGGCCGACGTGCAGCGCGCGGGCCGCCAGCCGGCCCTGGCGCTGATGCCCACGCCGGGCGACGTGGACCTGGTGGTGGCCGCCGAATTGATGGAAGGCGGCCGCGCCATCCAGCGCGGTCTTGTGACGCCCGAACGCACGGTCCTGATCGCGTCGTCGCACCGCAGCTTTGCAGTCAGCGAAAAGTCCGCGCCCGGCAACGGGATCGCGGACCCGAACAAAGTGCTGGAAGCGGGACGCGCCGCCGCGCGCCGCTTCCTGTGTTTCGACCTGCAGGATCTGGCGGACCGTGCCGGCAGCGTCATCAGCGCCAGCCTTTTTGGGGCGGTGGCCGGCAGCGGCGCCCTGCCCTTTAGCCGCGACGACTTCGAGGCCACCGTGCGGCGCGCGGGCCTGGGCGTGGACGCGAGCCTGCGGGCGTTTGCGCTGGGCTTCGAGTCGGCCGACAAGGCGCCGGACGCGCCCGCCGCCATCGACCTCGCGCGTCCCGTTCCGCCTGTGCCCGAGCGCGCCGCCAGCCCGCGCGCGCAGGCCTTGCTGGACGCCATCCGGCGCGACTTTCCGGCCTGTGCGCAGCCCATGCTGACCGCGGGCGTGCGCCGCCAGATCGAATTCCAGGACCTGGCCTACGCCGAAGACTACCTGCGCCGCATGAAGGCGATCCGCGACCTGGACGCGCAGCACGGCGGCGACGCCCGCCAATGGGCGCTGACCTGTGCCGCCGCGCGCTACGTGGCCACGGCCATGGCGTACGACGACGTGATCCGCGTGGCGGACCTGAAGACGCGCGGCGCGCGCTTTGACCGCGTGCGTTCGGAAGTCGGCGCGCGCCCCGGCCAGCTCGTGGACACAACCGAATTCATGCACCCCCGGCTGGAAGAGATCTGCGGCACGCTGCCGGCGCGGCTGGGCCGCTGGCTGGAGGGCTCCAAGGCCTTCAGCGGCTTCGTGGGGCGCCGGCTCGGCAAGGGCCGCCGCCTGCGCAGCGGCACGCTGGGCGGATTCCTGATGCTGTACACGCTGGCCGGCATGCGGCGCTTCCGGCGCGGCACGCTGCGCCATCAGATCGAAGCCGAATCCCTGGAAACGTGGCTGGCGCTGGTGGCCCGGCTGGCGCCGCGCGACTACGCGCTGGCGGTCGAGACCGTCAACTGCCGCCGCCTGGTCAAGGGCTACAGCGATACCCATGTGCGCGGCGGCGGCAAGTACCGGCAGCTCATCGCGGCGGCGGACCAGCTGGCCGGCCGTCCCGACGCCGCCGACGCGCTGCGCGCGCTGCGCGACACGGCGCTTGCCAACGTGAAGTGCGAGCCCATGGAACGCCAGATTGCGGAAAAACTGGCCGCCTGAGGCCGCCAACAGAAAGAGACAGACATCGTGCAGACACTCAAACTGATCGTCCGGGAAGTCCGGCAGGAATCGCCGCTGATCCGCTCGTTCCGGCTGGCGCGCGAAGACGGCGGCGCGCTGCCCGCCTTCGGCCCCGGCGCGCACCTGAAGGTGACGATCCCCAGCCTGCGCGACCCGCGCTGCTATTCGCTGGTGCAATTGGCGCCCGAGGCGGGACGCTTTGCCGAACCCGCCGAGTACCGCCTGGGCGTGCGGCTGGAAGAAACCAGCCAGGGCGGATCGCGCCACATGCACGCGCTGGCGGAGGGCGACGTGCTGACCGTGGAAGGCCCGAAGAACGACTTTCCGCTGCACGAATCGCCTGCCGGCGACGAGCCGGTCATTCTGATTGCGGGCGGCATCGGCATCACGCCGATTGCGTCCATGGCCGCCGCGCTCAAGTCCGCCGGCCGCGCGTTCCATCTGCATTACTGCGGCCGCAGCAAGGATCAGCTTGCCTTCCTGCCCGAGCTGCAGGCGCTGGCGGGCGGCGACCTGACGGTGCACGCCGACGACGATCCCGCGAGCCGGTTCGACCTGCAGGCGCTGCTGGCATCGGCCACGCCGCGCCAGCACCTGTACGTCTGCGGACCCAAGGGGCTGATCGACGCCGTCATCCAGGGCGCGCACGCGCGCCACTGGCCCGACGCCCACATCCATTTCGAGCTTTTCGCGACGGCCGCGCCGCAGGCTGGCGACCAGGCCTTCGAGGTCGAACTGCGCCAATCCGGCCGCGTGCTGACGATTCCTGCCGACAAGACCATCGTCGAGGTCATGGAGGAAGAAGGCTGCGACCCGATGGTCGACTGCAAGCGCGGCGAATGCGGCGTGTGCCAGGCCACCGTGCTGGAAGGCGAGCCCGACCACCGCGACTATTACCTTTCCGACACCGAGAAGGCGAGCGGCAAGATCATCCAGATCTGCATCTCGCGCGCCAAGTCCGCGCGCCTGGTGCTGGACCTGTAGTCCCCGACAAGGAAGCGACCATGGGCAAATACCGCGACAATCCCGACGCCATCCGCGCGCTGCTCCGCGACACCGAGGTGCACAAGGACCTTTTCATCGACCAGGAACTGTTCGACCTGGAAATGGAGCGCCTGTACGCCAACACCTGGGTCTATGTCGGCCATGACAGCCAGGTGCCCAACCCGGGCGACTACATCACCACCACCGTCGGCGACCAGCCGGTGGTGATGATCCGCCACAGCGACAAAACCGTGCGCGTGCTGCACAACCGCTGCCCGCACAAGGGCACCATGGTCGCGGGCGAGGCCTGCGGCAACACAGGCAAGTTCTTTCGCTGCCCTTATCACGCCTGGACGTTCAAGACGGACGGCAGCCTGCTGTCGATCCCGCTGAAAAAAGGCTACGAGAACACCGGCCTGGAAAACTGCGAAGCCAGCCAGGGCATGGCGGCCGTGAAAGACGTGCGCAACCATCGCGGTTTCGTCTTCTGCCGCCTGAACCCCGAGGGCCAGTCGTTCGAGGAATTCTTCGGCGATTCGCTTTCGACGCTGGACAACATGGTCGACCGCTCGCCCGAAGGCCGCCTTGAGGTCGCCGGCGGCGTGCTGCGCTACATGCACCGCTGCAACTGGAAGATGCTGGTCGACAACCAGACCGACACCTGCCATCCGATGGTCGCGCACGAATCCTCGGCGGGCACGGCGGTCAAGGTCTGGGAACAGGCGCCCGAAGGCACGCCCAAGCCGATGGCGGTCGAGCTGTTCGCGCCGTTCATCTCGCCCTACGAGTTCTTCGAGAACATGGGCATCCGCGTCTGGGAAAACGGACACGGGCACACCGGCGTTTCCGACTCCATCCACGCCTCGTATTCGGGCATCCCGGGCTATTGGGATTCGATGGTGCAGGCCTACGGCGAAGACCGCGCCAAGGCGATCCTGGGCGACGTGCGCCACAACACGGTGTACTTCCCCAACATCATGGTCAAGGGGCCGATCCAGACGCTGCGGATCTTCAAGCCGATCGCCGCCGACCGCACGCTGGTGGAGTCCTGGACGTTCCGCCTGGTGGGCGCGCCGGACCTGCTGCTTGAACGCACGCTCATGTACAACCGGCTCATCAACGCGCCGACGTCCGTGGTGGGCCACGACGACCTGGAAATGTACGAACGCGCCCAGGACGGCCTGCACTCGCGCGCACGCGACTGGGTCAACGTGGGACGGCTCTACGCGCCCGGCGAAGCGGACCAGAAGAACGTCGTCACCAATGGCACCAACGAATGGCAGATGCGCAACCAGTACCGCGCATGGGGCCGCTACATGACCGGATCGGAGTCGGTATGAGCGCAAGCGACCGCGAGTTGATCGATTTTGTCTATGCCGAGGCGCGCATGCTGGACGAGCTGCGCTTCGAGGAATGGCTGAACCTGTACACGGACGACGGCTATTACTGGATGCCGCTGGCGCACGGCCAGACCGATGCCAAGCTGCACGCCTCGCTGATGTACGAGGACAAGCTGCTGCTGCGCGTGCGCGTCGAGCGGCTGGCGGGCCAGCGCACGTTCTCGCAGCAGCCCAAGAGCCGCTGCCATCACCTGCTGCAGGCGCCCACGGTCGAACATGACCATCCCGAATCGGCGCCTGCCGAAGGGCGGCACGTGGTGCGCACCGCCTTCCATTACGTCGAAACGCGGCAGGACACGCAGACCCTCTTTGCGGGCTGGGCCACGCATCACCTGGTGGAACAGGACGGCGCGCTGCGCATCCGCCTGAAACGCGTGGACCTCGTCAACTGCGACGCGGCCTTCGGCAACATCCAACTGTTCATGTAGGAGCGGACCGTGACCGCCACCGTCCACCAGGCCTTTGCCGACACCGCATCCCGCCACGGCGGCCAGCCGTTCCTGTGCATCCTGCCCGAAACGGCGGATGCCTATGGGATCGAGGCCGGCGAACTGACCTACGGCAAGGCGGCCGACGCCATCGAGACGCTGCGCGCCGCGTATGAGAGGGCTGGCTATGGCCACGGCCACCGCGCTGGCCTGCTGCTGGAAAACCGGCCCGCGTTCTTCCTGCACTGGTTTGCCCTGAATGCGCTGGGCGTGTCCGTCGTGCCGATCAATCCGGATCTGCGCGCCGCCGAACTGGAGTATCTGGCCGGCCATTCCGAGATCGCGCTGGCGGTCGCGCTGCCGGGACGCCACGCGGACCTGCTGGCGGCAGCGGACCGGGCGGGCCGGGAACTGCGCGTGATGGGCCCGGACGACGCGCCGCCCGCCGCGCCCTTCCCCGCGCCCCAGCAAGGCACGCCGCCTTCCGAACTGACCGAGTGCGCGCTGCTCTACACGTCCGGCACCACCGGCCGGCCCAAGGGCTGCATCCTGCCCAACCGCTATTTCCTGCATGCGGGCGGCTGGTACGCCCGCATCGGCGGCCTGGCCGCGCTGCGGCCCGGCCAGGAACGCATGCTGACGCCGCTGCCGCTGGTGCACATGAACGCCATGGCCTATTCCGCGATGGCGATGGTGCTGACGGGCGGCTGCCTGATCCCGCTGGACCGCTTTCATCCGCGCTCATGGTGGGACAGCGTGCGCGAATCGCGCGCCACCGTGCTGCACTACCTGGGCGTCATGCCCGCCATCCTGATGAAGGCCGAGCCTTCCCCGCGGGACCTGCAGCCGGCCATCCGCTTCGGCTTCGGCGCGGGCGTGGACCGCAAGCTGCATGCGCCCTTCGAGGCGCGCTTCGGCTTTCCGCTGCTGGAGGCCTGGGCCATGACCGAGACCGGCGCGGGCGCCGTCATCATCGCCAACCAGGAACCGCGCCACGTCGGCACCAGCAGCTTCGGCAGCGAGGAAGCTGACGTCGAGGTGCGCATCGTGACCGACGCGGGCGAACCGGCCGCCATCGGCGAACCGGGCGAACTGCTGGTGCGCCATGCCGGAGAGGATCCGCGCTATGGCTTTTTTGCCGGCTACCTGAAGGACGAGGCCGCTACCCGCGAAGCCTGGGAGGGCGGCTGGTTCCACACCGGCGACATCGTGCGCCGCGAGGCCGACGGCGCCCTGCGCTTTGTCGACCGCAAAAAGAACGTCATCCGCCGCAGCGGCGAGAACATCTCGGCTGTGGAAGTGGAAAGCGTGCTGATGCAGCATCCGCTGGTGAAGGCCGTGGCGGTGGCCGCCGTGCCGGACGCCGTGCGCGGCGACGAGGTGTTGGCCTGCGTCGTGCCGGAAACGCTGCCCGACGGCGCGGACGCGATGGCCGAGGCCGCGCGCAGCATCGTGCAATGGTCGCTGTCGCAGTTGGCGTATTACAAGGCGCCCGGGTATGTCGCGTTCGTGGACAGCCTGCCGCTCACCACCACCAACAAGATCCAGCGCGGCGAGATGAAGGCCCTGGCGCCCACCCTGCCGGGCACGGCGCGCTGCGTGGACACGTGCCACATGAAGAAGCGCCCGGCCGAGGGGACTCGCCCATGACCCGCCTGGGCTACGACGGCGTCGTGGCGGCCCTGCCCGTCACCATTCCCTATGAACGCTATTCCACGCACGCCGCGCACTGGTGGCTGGGACGCGCGCTGGGCGCGCTGATCCGGCAATCCGGGCTGGCCAAGACCGACGTCGACGGCCTGTGCGTGTCCAGCTTCACGCTGGCGCCGGACACGGCGGTCGGCCTGGTCCAGCATCTGGGCATGACGCCGCGCTGGCTCGATCACATTCCGATGGGCGGGGCGAGCGGCGTGGCCGCGCTGCGCCGCGCCGCGCGCGCCGTGCAGGCGGGCGATGCCGACATCGTGGCCTGCCTGGCCGGCGACACCAACCACGTGGACTCGTTTCGCAACACGGTCAGCCAGTTCTCGCGCTTTGCGCAGGACGCCGTCTATCCGTATGGCGCCGGCGGCCCGAATGCGAGCTTTGCGCTGCTGACCGCCAACTACATGCGCCAGACCGGCGCCACGCGCGAGGACTTCGGCAAAGTCTGTGTGGCGCAACGCGACAACGCCCTGCGCTATCCGCACGCGCTGATGAAAAAGCCGCTGACGCTCGCCCAATACCTGGACGCGCGCGTGATCACCGAACCGATCCACCTGTTCGACTGCGTCATGCCGTGCGCGGGCGCCGACGCGTTTCTGGTCATGCGCGAGGACCGGGCACGCGCGCTGAACCTGCCTTATGCGCGCATCCTGTCCACCATCGAGCGCCACAACGCATGGATCGACGATCCCATCCAGACCCGGGGCGGCTGGACGCTGGACATCGATGAACTGTATGGGCAGGCCAATGCCGGCCCCGCGGACATGGACTTCCTGCAGGCCTATGACGACTATCCCGTCATCAACCTGATGCAGATGGAAGACCTGGGGTTCTGCGAGAAAGGCGCCGCGCCGCAGTTCGTGCGGGACCACACCTTCACCGTGGACGGCAGCTTTCCGTTCAACACCAACGGCGGCCAGCTGTCGGTGGGCCAGGCCGGCGCGGCCGGCGGCTACCTGGGCATGGTCGAGGCGCTGCGCCAGTTGACGGGCACGGCCGGCGGCACGCAGGTGCGCGAGGCGCGCATGGGGCTGGTCAGCGGCTTTGGCATGATCAATTACGACCGCGGGCTGTGCACCGCCGCGGCCATCCTGGCAAGGAGCGACGCATGACCGAGCCGCTGGCCAAGCCGCCTCGCAAGAACCCCGTCGCCCGGACGCGGCAGCCCACGCTGCCGCCCGGCTCGCGCAGCCGCGCCGCGCTGGGCCTGACCGCCGCCGCCGCCGAGGGGCGTTTCGATCTGCAGACCTGCGCGGAATGCGGCACGGTGCAGTACCCGCCGCGCGAGGTGTGCGGCCATTGCCTTTCCGAGCACCTGCCCTGGCGGCCCGCCGACCCGAACGGCGTGCTGCTCGTCAGCACGACGTTGCATCACAGCAACGACCTGTACTTCCGCGAACGCCTGCCGTGGCGCGTGGGCACGGTGCGGATGGACGCCGGTCCCTCCGTGGTGGCGCACGTCCACCAGGACTGCGCCGACGGCGCGCGCGTGCGCCTGGCCCTGAAGCTGGACCGCAGCGGCCAGGCCGTGATGATCGCCCTGCCCGAAAGGAATACGCCGAACATGGAAGACGACAAGACACTGCGCGAGACCTCGTGCGATCCGAAGTTCCGCCGCGCACTGGTCACCGACGGCAAGTCGGCCGTGGGCCAGGCCGTGGCGCGCGCGCTGCTCGATGCGGGCAGCCCGCTGGTCTTCCTGGGCGACCCGCAGGCGTGGCGGCGCGATGCCGCGTTCGACGCCCTGGCGGCGGACCCGCGCGTGCAGGCCGTAACGCTGGACGTGACCGACACCGATTCCGTGGAGCGCGTGGCCGCGTCCATCGGCGGCAAGGTCGAGATCCTGGTCAACACGGCCGACCTGGAGCGCGAGGGCGGGCTGCTGAGCCGCAAGGACGTGAACACCGCGCGCGACGCCATGGACGTCAATGTGCTGGGGCTGATGCGGCTGGCGCAGAGCTTCGGCCCCGCGCTGTGCGGCCGCGCCGCCGACGGCGTGAACAGCGCCGCCGCGTGGGTCAACGTGCTGTCGATCTACGCGCACATGAACCTGCCGGCGCGCGGCATGTGGTCGGCATCCAAGGCCGCCGCGCTGTCGCTCGCGCAATGCCTGCGCGCGGAAATGCGCGGCGCGGGCGTGCGGGTGGTGAACGTGTTTCCCGGCCCCGTCGACCACGAATGGGAACAACGCACCCCGCCCCCGCGTGTTGCGCCAGCGGCCATCGCCGCCGCCATCGTGCGCGCGCTGAAGGATGGCATCGAAGACGTGTACGTGGGCGACGTGGCGCAGGAATTCCGGGCGCGACTGGCTGAGAACCCGAAGGGACTGGAACGGGAGCTGGGCGCGGGCGGCTGACCGCTGGATCACGCGGTGTCAGACACCTACGCAGCAAAAGAACCCGGTGTCTGACACCCTGGGGAGACAGCCGGCAGCTTGGCACGGCGTCTCAAAGGGTGTCTGACACCTACGAAGCAAAGGGTGTCCGACACCCGCAGGAACCAACAGGAGAGCGCATCGTGAGTCAACCTATCCTTGCCCAGTTCATGACCGAGCTGGTCTCCGGGCGCATCCGCCTGGTGGACCTGACCGAAACGCTGACGCCGGAGTTTCCGACCATCGTGCTGCCGCCGGAATTCGGGCAGGCCTGGCCATTCCGGATCGAGGAAATCTCGCGCTACGACGAGCGCGGTCCGGCCTGGTACTGGAACAACTTCTCGTGCTCCGAACACACCGGCACGCACTTCGATGCGCCCGCGCACTGGGTCACGGGCAAGGACCAGCCGGACAACACGGTGGACACGATTCCCATCGACGCCTTCATCGCCAGCGCCTGCGTGATCGACTGTTCCGCCCAGGCGGCCGGCAACCCGGACTTCCTCTTGACGATCGACTTCGTCAAGAAATGGGAAGAACAGCACGGCCGCATCCCCGCGCGGTCCTGGGTGCTGATGCGCACCGACTGGTCCAAGCGCGCCAAGCCCGCCGACTACCTGAACATGCAGGCGGACGGCGCGCATTCTCCCGGCCCCGACGCCGACGTCGTGCCCTGGCTCATCAAGGAGCGCGACGTGCATGGGTTCGGCACCGAATCGGTGGGCACGGACGCCGGGCAAGCCCAGCATCTGGATCCGCCCTATCCCTGCCACTACTACATGCACGGCAACAACCGCTACGGCTTGCAGTGCCTGACCAACCTGGACCAGTTGCCGGCCACCGGTGCGGTGATCTTCTCGGCGCCGCTCAAGATCCGCAGCGGCTCGGGCAGCCCGCTGCGCGTGCTGGCGCTGGCGCCCACGGCCTGACGCCGTCCCGCCCACACCAATAATCAAAGGGGGAAACCATGACGCAAACCCATGTGGCCATCGTGACCGGCGGCAGCGCCGGCATCGGCGCGGAAATCTGCCGCAGCATGCTCGACGCGGGCTACGAGGTGATCTCGATGGCGCGCCGCGCAGCGGATTTCTCGCATCCGCGGCTGCACAACGTGCAGGTGGACCTGCTGGACGCCGCCGCCACCGCGCAGGCGGGCGCCGACGTCGCCGCGAAGTTTCCGGTCAGCCACGTTATCCACAACGCCGGCGTGATCTGGCCGAATCTGCTGCCGCAAGTCACGCAGGAAGAACTGCATGGCTTGACGCAGATCCACCTGGGCGCGGCGATCAGCCTGGTCCAGGCGGCCCTGCCCGGCATGCAGGAACGAAAGTTCGGCCGCATCGTGATGATGTCCTCGCGCGGCGCGCTGGGCCTGCCCACGCGCACCGCCTACTCGGCCACCAAGGCCGGCATGATCGGCATGGCGCGCACCTGGTCGCTGGAACTGGCGCCTTACGGCATCACGGTCAACGTGGTGGCGCCCGGCCCCATCCAGACCGACATGTTCTACGAGGTGATCGAAGCCGGCAGCGAACGTGAACGGCAGCTTGCCGAGGGCATCCCGGTCAAGCGGCTGGGCCGTTCGGACGACGTGGCGCGCGCCGTCATGTTCTTTGCCGATCCGGCCAACAGCTTCGTGACCGGCCAGACGCTGTTCGTCTGCGGCGGCGCAAGCGTCAGCTCCATCACCATCTGACCGTCGCTTCGGGTTTTGACGGATAGGTAAGCACCGGGACCCGGGTCTACAGTGCTGATCCTTGAAGGTAAGAAACTTTAAGCAACAAGTATTCCCGCAGTTCCCGTTTTCTCCGCTTTCCAGCCGCACTCCCACTCTGCTCCCTACCCCGGAGGTTTTGCCATGCTGTCGAAGAAACTCCCCCTGGCCGCCGCCGCTGCCGTCGCCGCCCTGTTCGCCCTGCCCGCCCTGGCCCAAGTCAAGGTCGGCGTGGTCACCTCGTCCACCGGCCCCACCGCGCTGGTCGGGATTCCGCAAAAGAACACGGTGCCGCTACTGCCCAAGAAGATCGGCGACCTGACCGTGGAATACATCTCGCTGGATGACGCCAGCGACTCGACCAACTCGGTCACGGCCTTCAAGAAACTGATCACGGAGCAGAACGTGGACGCGCTGATCGGCCCGTCGGGTTCGCCCAACGCCATGGGCGTGATCCAGTTCGCCGCCGAGGCCGGCGTGCCGATGCTGGCGCCGGTGGGCACCGCCGCGGTGGTGCTGCCGATGAACGACCAGAAGAAGTGGGTGTTCAAGACCACGCAGAACGACGACATCATCGCGCGCGCGCTGGTGGACCACATGGCCAAGACCGGCATCAAGACCGTCGGCTTCATCGGCCTGAACGACCCGTACGGCGAGAACTGGTACAAGGTTTTCTCGGGACTGGCCGCGGAAAAGGGCATCAAGATCACCGCCAACGAACGCTACCTGCGCTTTGACAGCTCGGTCACGGGCCAGGCGCTGAAGATCCTGTCGGCCAAGCCGGACGCCGTGCTGGTGGCCGCGCCGGGCGCCGCCAGCGTGCTGCCGCAGACGACGCTGTTCGATCAGGGCTACAAGGGCAAGTTCTACCAGACCCACGGCGCCGCGCTGCCCGACTTCCTGAAGCTGGGCGGCAAGAAAGTCGAAGGCACCGTGCTGGCCGCCAGCCTGATGCTGGTGCTGCCCGAAATGCCGGACAGCAATCCGTCCAAGAAGGTCGCCGCCGACTACATCGCCGCCTACGAAAAGCTCAACGGCTCCAAGCCCGCCACCTTCGGCGCCAACGTCTACGACGCTGGTCTGCTGCTGGAGAAGGCCGTGCCGATCGCCGAGAAGGCCGGCAAGCCGGGCACCAAGGAGTTCCGCAGCGCGCTGCGCGATGCGCTGGAGCAGACCAAGGAGCTGGTCGGCACGCAAGGCGTCTACAACATGAGCGCGGCAGACCACAGCGGCTTTGACGAACGCGGCCGCGAGCTCATCACCGTCAAAGACGGCAACTGGACGCTAGTCAAGTAAAAGGATCTCCCCCCACGCTCACATGCGCTGCGGGCGTCGCCAGAAAGCAGGCTCTGCGCGTCCCATCGGGATGCCGCGGATCCGGGCTCCGCCGGTCCGCAGGCATGCCCCCTGGGGGGAAGCGCGCAGCGCTTCGGGGGGGACATCCGCTTATTGGAATTTTGTATGAATGCTCAGATTGCCTTGATACTCGGGCAGGACGGCATCACCAATGGCGCCATCTACGCGCTCTTGGCGTTGTCCATCCTGCTCGTCTTCACCGTCACCCGCGTCCTGTTCATCCCGCAGGGCGAGTTCGTCGCCTTCGGCGCGCTCACCATGGCCGCCATGCAGGCCGGCAAGCCCATCCTGCTGGTGTGGCTGCTGCTCGCGTTCGCGCTGGCCGAGACCGCCGCCGACCTGATGGCGCGCCGCAAACGGCCCGCCCGGCGCGGCGCCCATTGGCGCATGGCGGCCAAGGTGATCTATCCGCTAGCGCTTGCGCTGCTGCTGTACCGCCTGCCGCTGGCGCAGTTGCCGATGGCCGTTCAGGCGCTTCTGACGTTGCTGCTGCTGGTGCCGATGGGACCGCAGCTCTATCGCCTGTTCTATCAGCCGATCGCGTCGGCCTCGACGCTGGTGCTGCTGATCGTGTCCATCGCGGTCCACCTGGCGCTCGTCGGCCTGGGGCTGCTGGCCTTCGGCGCGGAAGGCGCGCGCACGGCGCCCTTCAGCGACGCCAGCCTGACACTGGGTCCGGTCAACGTGAACAGCCAGGCGCTGTGGGTCGTAGCGGTGTCGGTGGTGCTGATCGTCGTGCTGTACCAGTTCTTTGAACGCTCGATGTACGGCAAGGCGCTGCGCGCTGCGGCGTTCAACCGGATCGGCGCGCGCCTGATGGGCATCTCGCCCGTGTTCGCGGGCAAGGCCACGTTCTTTCTGGCGGCGCTGATCGGCACCGTGTCCGGCATTCTCATCGCGCCGATCACGACCATGTATTTCGATTCGGGCTTCATGGTCAGCCTGAAGGGCTTCGTCGGCGCCATCATCGGCGGGCTGGTGAGCTACCCGCTGGCCGCGGCGGGCGCGGTGCTGGTCGGCCTGATCGAAGCGTTCTCGTCGTTCTGGGCCAGCGCCTACAAGGAGATCATCGTGTTCACGCTGATCATCCCCGTGCTGCTCTGGCGTTCACTCAACAGCCATCACGTCGAGGAAGAAGACGAATGACCCCGCGCCACATCCTCCTCGCCTTCCTGGCTCTGCTGGCGCTCGGCCCCCTGGTGCTGCCGCCTTTCTACGTGACGCTGCTGAACTACATCGGCCTGTATGCGCTGGTGGCCCTGGGCCTGGTGCTGCTGACCGGCGTCGGCGGCCTGACCAGCTTCGGGCAGGCCGCCTTCGTGGGCGTGGGCGCCTACACGACGGCGCTCTTGACCACCCGCGCGGACACGCTGCCGTCGTGGCTGGGCTGGCTGGGCGCGTCGCCCTGGCTCACGCTGCTGGCCGGCCTGGCGCTGACGCTGGCGCTTGCGTACCTGCTGGGCGCCATCACGCTGAAGCTGTCCGGCCACTTCCTGCCGCTGGGCACCATCGCCTGGGGCCTGTCGCTGTATTTCGTGTTCGGTTCCGTCGAAGGTCTGGGCGGCCACACCGGCATCCCCGACATTCCGGCCATCAGCCTGTTCGGCTGGACGCTCAACCAGGGCGGCAACATCTACTACCTGATCTGGGCCTTCCTGCTGGTCGCCATCTGGTCCACGCAGAACCTCCTGGACTCGCGCGAAGGCCGCGCGATCCGCGCGCTCAAGGGCGGACGCGTGATGGCCGAATCGATGGGCGTGGACACGGCGCGCTCGCGCATGGTGATCTTCGTCATCGCGGCCTTGCAGGCCTGCGCGTCGGGCTGGCTGTACGCGCACATGCAGCGCTTCGTGAACCCCAATCCCTTCGGCCTGCAGATGGGCATCGAGTACCTGTTCATGACCGTCATCGGCGGCGCCGGGCAGGTGTGGGGCGCGCTGGTGGGCGCGGGCGTCTTCACGGTGCTCAAGCAATGGCTGCAGGACCTCTTGCCCAAGGTATTGGGCCAGACCGGCAACTTCGAAGTGATCGTCTTCGGCTTCGGCATGGTGCTGCTGCTGCACCGCGCCCGCAGCGGCCTGTGGCCCGTGCTGACGCGCTGGGTGCCGGTCAAGCGCAAGCCGCGCACGGTCGACATGACCGCCGAGCCGCTGCCCCGCCGCACCATGCCGCCGCGCGGCGAGGTGGTGCTCAAAGCCGTGGACGTGACCCGCAAGTTCGGCGGCCTGGTCGCCAACAACGCCATGAACCTGGAGATCCGCGCGGGCGAAGTGCTGGCGCTGATCGGCCCCAACGGCGCGGGCAAAAGCACGATGTTCAACCAGATATCCGGCGTGGACACGCCGACCTCGGGACAGGTCACGCTGCTGGGCCAGCCGGTGGCCGGCGTGGGCGCGCGCAAGATCGCGCGCCTGGGACTGTCGCGCACCTTCCAGCATGTGCGGCTGCTGGGCCGCATGAGCGTGCTGGAAAACGTGGCCATCGGCGCGCACCTGCGCGGGCATCGCGGCGTGTTGCCGGCTGCCTGGCGGCTGGACCGTCCGGAAGAAGCCCGCCTGCTGGCCGAGGCCGCGCGCCAGGTCGAGCGCGTGGGACTGGGCAAGCATCTGCACGACGAGGCCGGCTCGCTGGCGTTGGGTCAGCAGCGCATCCTGGAAATCGCGCGCGCCCTGGCGTCGGACCCGTGCATCCTGTTGCTGGACGAACCTGCGGCGGGCCTGCGCTACCAGGAGAAATGCGAGCTGGCCGAATTGCTGAAACGCCTGCGCGCCGAGGGCATGGCCATCCTGCTCGTCGAACATGACATGGATTTCGTGATGGGCCTGGTGGATCGCGTGGTGGTCATGGACTTTGGCGAGAAGATCGCCGAAGGCCTGCCGGCCGAGATCCAGCAGAATCCCGCAGTGCTTGAAGCCTATCTGGGCGGAGTGGAAGAATGAGCGCGAAACTGCTGCAAGTGCGCGACCTGCGCGTGGCCTACGACAAGGTGGAAGCGGTCTCGGGCGTCAGCCTGGAAGTGGGCGAAGGCCAGATCGTCACCGTCATCGGTCCCAACGGCGCGGGCAAGACCACGCTGCTGTCGGCCATCATGGGCGTGCTGCCGTCGCACGGCGGCATCGTCTTTGGCGGCAAGACGCAAGCGCACGCCGAGATCGAGGAAATGGTCGCCGCCGGCATGAACCTGGTGCCGGAAAAGCGCGAGCTCTTTGCCGAGATGACGGTCGAGGACAACCTGATGCTGGGCGCTTTCGACCGCTACCGCCGCGGCCTGCGCGACCAGGACCAGACGCTGGCCGAGGTCTATGACCTGTTTCCCCGGCTGCGCGAACGGCGGGTCCAACTGGCCGGCACGCTGTCCGGCGGCGAGCGCCAGATGCTGGCGGTGGGCCGCGCGCTGATGGCCAAACCCCGCCTGTTGATGCTGGACGAACCCAGCCTGGGGCTTGCGCCGCGCATCGTGCGCGAGGTCTTTCGCATCGTGGCGCGGCTGCGCGAGATGGGCGTGTCCATCCTGCTGATCGAACAGAACGCGCGTGCCGCGCTGCAAGTGGCCGATTACGCCTACGTGCTGGAAACCGGCGCCGTCACGCTGGAAGGCCCCGCGGCCGACGTGGCGCAGGATCCGCGCGTGGTGGAGGTCTATCTGGGATTAGGCCACGCCGCGCCGCCGGTCGCGGCGGTATAGCGCGTAGCCCAGCGGGTACATGACGGCCACGAGGAACGTCGCGACCGGATGGGTAAGGCGGTAAGCCTGGACGGCCGTGGGCACGCCTGAATGTTTCAGGTGCAGCCTGAAGCGCGTGTAGCGCGCCGCGGCCATCATGAATTCCCGCGGACGGTAGCGGAAGAATTCCAGGTGATGCTGCAGCATGTCCCAGGCCAGCAGATACAGACCCTGGGCGTTGTTCGCCACCGATACCGCCCCCTGGCTCAGCCCGCCGGGCGTGTCGTGATACGTGCGCACGACGCGGTTGATGAAGCGGCTTAAATAGCCGGCGCGGGCGACGGCCCACCACACCAGGCTTTCGGGCACGAAGCCCGCCACGTCCTCGGGAAACGGATACTTGCGCAGGATGTCGGTGCGCATACAGCCGAATTTCTCGCCCTTGATGCGATAGCGGAAATACACGTCCACCGCCGTGCTGTCGAAGACATCCTGCGGATAGCGGTCGCCCACGATGCTGCCGTCGGGCCGCGCGCACAGGCCGGTGATGGCGAAGTACGAGTCGCGGCGCGCGGGCGGAATGGCGTTCCAGGCTTCATGGAAGATGGCCAGCGCGTCGGGGGGCATCTCGTCGTCGCTGTCCAGGCCAACGATCATCTGGCCGCGCGCCTCGCGCACGCCACGGTTGAAGGCGGTCTTCTTGTGCTGGTTGTTCTGCCAGACATAGCGGATCGGAAAATCCGCCAGCGACTGCCAGTGCAGGATGGACTCGTGCGTGTTGTCGGTGGAGCCATCGTCCACGACGACCCATTCGAAATCCCGGAAGGTCTGCCGGCAGAGCGATTCGTAGACGCGGTGCAGGGTCCCTGCCCGGTTGTAGGTCGGCGTCAGAACAGTGAAAAAAATCGGTGTATCGGTCATGCCTGCTGTGCCCCTTGCGATCTTCCAGAAACCGCTGCGGTCTTGGTTCTTATGATTTCGCCTGAAGTGTAGGGGATATGCCTGCGCCAACCGATGGCACGTCTTTGGAATTTGCAATCAAATCTGACAAACCGTGCGGTTTTTTTTGAGACCGCGCCCGGCCGCGGCCGTTGGCGCGCGCAGCGGACTGGCGTAAACTCGGGCGGCCCAATTCGGAACGCCTATGGAAGCCTCGCCCGTCCAGCTCAATGACATCGCCTTGTTCGTCGAGGTGGCCAAGCGCAAGAGCTTCAGCCAGGCGGCGCGCGCGCTGGACATGCCCACCTCCACGCTTTCCCGCCGGATCAACGAACTGGAGCGCGCGATTGGCCTGCGGCTCATCAACCGCAACACGCGCCGGCTCGATCTGACGGATGCGGGCGCGGCCTACATGCGCCGTTGCCAAGGCCTCATCGACGAAGCCCGCCTGGCGCACGAGCAGCTGCTCTCGCTGTCGGGCGGCCCGTCGGGCAATCTGCGCGTGTCCATGCCCTATAGCCTGGCCATCTGGCTGCTGCCCGAGACCATCAGCGATTTCACCGATCGCTATCCCGACGTGGAGTGCGAGTTCGACCTGAGCATGATGACGGCATCGGACGCGCAGGGCACGCCATTCGACGTGGTGCTGCGGTTTGGCCGCGAGGCCGACTACCCGGGCGCCTCCGCCGGGAACGGCAATGGCAACGGCACGCCGCATCGCGCCATCGAAGGCGCCGTGGTGCAGGAGCTGGTTTCGCTGGAAACACACCTGTATGCGTCCGACCGCTATATAGAACGTCATGGCACGCCACAGACGCCGGCCGACCTGTCGCAGCATCAATGCCTGCGCACGACGATCGACGAGGAGCACTCGTACTGGACGTTGAACAACGGCGCGATCTCGCAGCGCGTCGCGGTCACCGGTCACCTGGCCGCCAACAACATGAGCATCGCCGGCACGCTGGCCGGCCTGGACCTGGCCATCACGCGGATGCCGCACTGCCATGCCCTGGAGCCCATCATCCAGCGCAATTCGCTGCGGCGGGTGCTGCCCGGCTGGTCGGTGGATCCGATCTCCATCTACGTGGTGTACCCGTCCAGCATTCAGCCGGCCAAGACCCGCGCATTCATGGATTTCATCCGCCCCAAGCTCGGCCCCCCTCAGGGCTGACGCGCCGCGCAGACGAAAAAAAACCGCAAGGCTCGCGCCCTGCGGTTTTTTTTTGATCAGGCGCAGCAGGTCTTGACGACCGCCGAGCCAGACGCGTCATTTAGACGCGCTTGATCTTTTCCAGCATCTTGAACACACCCTTGGGCGACTTGACGAACAAGCGCTTGAAAGCCTTGCCCAGGCAACGGCGTTCCAGGGTGTTACGACGCACGCGTTTGCGTTCAGCCATGTTGATTTCTCCTGTTGAATTCGCGGAAATTGGCCCGCACAACCGGAAATCGGGCTGGCGGAAAAAAATTCGGATAACTTGGCATTTTAGCCTGAAATCCGGAAAGGACGCCAACCGGCCGGTTTTTGGCTACGTTGAGGCGTCTTTCAGCCGTTCCCAGACCTGCTCGGCCCGTGGCAGCGGATCGACCGCGCCATAGCCCAGGGTGGACAGCGCTGCCGCCGCGTTGGCGTAGCGCACGGCGTCTTCCCAGGCGTCGCCCTGGCAACGGCGCGCCAGCAGGCTGCCGGCAAAGCAATCCCCGGCGCCCGTCGCGTCGACGGCCTGCACGCGCAGCGCCGGCATCGGGGTGCGGGTGTGGCCGTCGTCGATGATGGAGCCGTCCTTGCCCAGCTTGAGCACCACCACGCCCGGCGCGCCGCCGTCGCGGATCCAGTCCAGCGTGCGCTCCGGGTCGTCGTTGCCGGTGAGATGCTGCATGTCGTCCATGCTGGGCAGAAACACGTCCGCGGCGCGCATCGCCTCGCGCAGGATGGCGCGGGCCCGGTCCACGGGCCACAGGCGCAGCCGCAGGTTGGAATCCAGGCTGACCTGCACGCCGGCGGCATGGGCCCGCGCGATGGCCGCAAACGCCGTGTCGCAGGCCGTGGTGCTGATGGCCATGCTGATGCCCGAGACGTGCAGGAACCGGGCGCGTTCGATCAGGCCGGCATCCAGGCTGGCGGGCGTCATCAGGCTGGCGGCCGAACCGCGCCGCAGATAGCTGAAGGCGTGGCCGTCCGGCCCGTGCTGCACGAAGTACAGGCCAGTGTGGGCATCGTCGTCGACCTCGACGGCGGTGGTGTCCACGCCCTCGGCCTGCCACAGGTCCAGGAACTGCTTGCCGAAGGCGTCATTGCCGACCCGGGTCAGATACGCGCAGCGCGCACCCTGCCGGGCCGCCGCGATGACCGCGTTGGAGGTGTCGCCCCCGAACCCCTGCAGGTATTGCCGCTGGCCCTTGTGCGTCTGGTTCAGTTCGACCAGCGGCTCACCCAGTGCCACGATATCGAAATCAGCCATGGGCGGCCTCGCGTGTCTGGGTGATCTGCGCCACCAGCGCGGCGGTGTCGCGCGACGCGAAGGCGGCCTTGTCGTAGAGATTGCTGCCGATGCCCACGAGCCCCGCGCCCGCGGCGAAGTACGTGCCCATGTTTTCCTGCGTGATGCCGCCCGTGGGGCAGAAGATCGTGTCCGGAAACACCGACTTCAGCGCGGCCAGGTGCTTGGGGCCGCCTGTGTCGGCCGGAAACACCTTCACCACGTCCACGCCCGCGCGGCGCGCCGCCAGGACTTCGGTCGGGGTGAAGGCGCCCAGCATGCACAGCGCGTCGGCGGCGTGGGCCATGTCCACGATCTCGTGCGCCAGGGCGGGCGACACCAGGAAGTCCGCGCCCGCCACCAGCGCCTCGCGCGCCTGGGCCTCGTCCAGTACCGTCCCCACGCCGAGCAGCAGGCTGGCGCCGTGCTTGTCCCGCAGGGCGCGCACCAGGTCGGTGACGTTGGGAATGGTCCAGGTCAGTTCCAGCGTGGTGCAGCCGGCCGAGACCGCGACTTCCGCGGCATAGGCGGCAGCCGCCGCGTCGGTGTAGCGCAGCACGGGCACGACGCGGGCAGCCAGCAGGGCGGCGAGCTTGGAGGCGATGGGAGCAGCGGTTGCGGTCATGGATTTCCTCTGGAGCGAACGGTCAGATGCCGCCGGACGATACCGGCAGGACGGCGAGTTTGGCCGCGGCCGCGTCGCGCAGCCGCAGCAAGGGGTCGATGTAGGCGGACTGCGGGTCGGCCGCCCGGCGGAACAGCAGCGTGCTGACGCTGACGCCCGCAACCGGCCGTCCCGCCCCGTCGCACAGCGCGACGCCGTAGCAGACGATGCCGGGTTCGTTTTCCTCGTTGTCGATAGCGTAGCCCTGCTCGGCCGCCGCGCCCAGCGCCTCGCGCAACGCGGGCAGGCTGGTCAGCGTGGCGGGCAGCCGCGACGGGAGGGGCAGATCCTGCAGCAGGCGTTCCCGCGAGGCCTCATCCAGCGCGGCCAGGTAGGCCTTGCCGACGGCGCTGGAGTGCAGCGCCACCGACGCGCCCACGCGCGACACCATGCGCACGGGGCCGGGGCTTTCCAGCTTGTCGATGTAGATCATTTCGTGGCCGGCGGGAACCGCCAGATGGACCGTCTCGCCGGTCTGGTCGCGCAGCGCCTGGAGTTCCGGCGCCAGCGCGGCGCGCAGGTCGAACTGGGACCAGGCCTTGCTGGCCAGCGACATCAGGCGCGTGCCCAGGCGATAGGCGCCCCCGCTTTCCGCGACCATCCCCTGCTCGGCAAGCGCCGCCAGGATGCGGTAGACGGTGGGGCGGGGATAGCCGCAGGTGCGGGCCAGCACGGGGGCCGTCGGCGGCTGCGGCGCATCGGCCACCGCTTGCAGCACCGCCATGAATTTTCCGAACGCCGCCGCGCCGGCCACCTTGGATTCCTGCACACACGTCCCCAAATAAAGGCGATAGCCCAGGCAGATGCGCAACGCGACCAGCGCGATTTTCAGACGAATCTGCGATACTGTTTATTTGTACAGCTACCGAGGTGCTGGTTGTCCACATTATGGACTGGCGCCTCACAATATAGTCAATTATTCCATATCGACGCGCCCGGAACCAGCGATGGGTCGCCGCGCCGGCATGCTCCCTTCGTCAGGCTACGATACCGTCCATGAGCTCCCATATCCGCATCGTTGGCGCCCGCCAGAACAATCTCAAGAACCTGGATCTGACCATCGCCACCGGCGAACTGGTCGTCGTCACCGGGGTGTCGGGGTCCGGCAAAAGTTCGCTGGCTTTCGACACCCTGTACGCGGAGGGGCAGCGGCGTTACGTGGAAACCTTCTCGCCCTATGCGCGCCAGTTCCTGGACCGCATGGACAAGCCGCAGGTGGACCGCATCGAGGGCATTCTGCCGGCCATCGCCATCGACCAGACCAATCCGGTGCGCAGCTCGCGCAGCACGGTCGGCACGATGACCGAACTGAACGATCATCTGAAGCTCTTGTTCGCGCGCGGCGCCAAGCTCTATTGCCGCGGTTGCGGTAAGCTGGTGCGGCGCGACACGCCCGAATCCGTCTATCACTCGCTGGCCGAACGCGCCGCGCAGGCGGGCGACCCGCGCCTGGTCGTGACGTTCCCGATCGCCGTGCCGGCCAACTTCACCGAAGACGAAGTGCGCGGCTTCCTTGAGCAGCAGGGTTACACCCGCGTGCACGCCGAGGAAACCGCCGTGCCGCGCGCCGCCGCCCCCGCCAAGGGCGCCAAGAAGGCCAAGACCACGAAGACCGCCAAGGCCGCCCCCGAGGAACGCCGCATCCTGCACGTCATCCAGGATCGCTTCCGCTTCGCCGGCACCGAACGCGAACGCATCATGGAAGCGCTGGACACGGCGCTGCGCATGGGCGCCGGCCACATCGCCGTCTACGTCATGGATGCCGACGGCGGCAACGCGCATATCTGGAAGTACAGCGACCGGCTGCACTGCGCCGACTGCGACATCGAATACACCGACCCGCTGCCCAGCAGCTTCTCGTTCAACTCGCCGCTGGGCGCCTGCGAGGCCTGCCGCGGCTTTGGCCGCGTCATCGGCATCGACTTCGGCCTGGTCATCCCCGACGAGAAAAAAACCCTGCTCGAAGGCGCCATCAAGCCGTGGACCACGCCGTCCTACAAGGAATGCCAGGACGACCTGCAAAAGTACGCGCCGCGCGCGGGCGTGCCGCTGGGCGTGCCCTGGAAGGACATGAGCGACGAGCACAAGCGCTGGGTCCTGTACGGCACCCCTGACTGGAAGGGCGGCAACGACGCCTGGAAGCATCAGTGGTACGGCGTGCAGCGCTTCTTCGACTGGCTGGAAACCAAGGCCTACAAGATGCACGTGCGCGTGCTGCTGTCCAAGTACCGCAGCTACACGCCCTGCCCCACCTGCAACGGCGCGCGCCTGAAGCCCGATGCCCTGCTCTGGCGCCTGGGCAACAAGGAGGAAGCCGACGCCGTGCTGCCGCCGGAAGACGGCCGCTACAAGCGCTTCATGCCCGTCGGCACCACCTGGAGCCGCGAACAGCTCAACGGTCTGGACGGGCTGTGCCTGCACGACGTGATGCTGCTGCCGATCGAACGCGTTCGTAAATTCTTCGACACGCTGTCGTTCTCGGGCGCGCTGGACGCCGCCACCGACCTGCTCATGACCGAGGTGCGCGCGCGCCTGAAGTTCCTGTGCGACGTGGGGCTGGGCTATCTGACGCTGGACCGTCAGAGCCGCACGCTGTCCGGCGGCGAGGTCCAACGGATCAACCTGACCACGGCGCTGGGCACCTCGCTGGTGAACACGCTGTTCGTGCTGGACGAGCCCTCCATCGGCCTGCACCCGCGCGACATGCACCGCGTGGTGGAAGTCATGCACCGCCTGCGCAACGCCGGCAACACGCTGGTCGTCGTGGAACACGATCCGCAGGTCATGGTGGCCGCGGACCGCATCATCGACATCGGCCCCGGCCCCGGCGAACGCGGCGGCCGCATCGTCTTCGACGGCACGCCCGCGCAACTGCGCGCCGCGCCCTCGCTGACGGGCGACTACCTGGGCGGCCGCCTTCGCGTCGAAGCGCCGCGCCCCATGCCGGTGGCGGCCAACACACCGCGCCTGCTGCTCGAAGGCGTCAATGCGCACAACCTGAAGAACGTGTCGGTCGAGCTGCCGCTGGGCCGCCTGGTCTGCGTGACCGGCGTGTCCGGCTCGGGCAAGTCCACGCTGGTGCAGGACGTGCTCTACCCCGCCCTGCTCAAGCAGAAGGGCAAGCCGTCGGAAGCGCCGGGTGCATTCGACCGCCTGCTGGGCGCCGAGCAGATTGCCGACGTCGTGATGGTGGACCAGACGCCCATCGGCAAGACCGCGCGCTCCAATCCGGCCAGCTACGTCGGCGCGTTCGACGCCATCCGCAAGCTGTTTGCCCAGGCCCCGCTGGCGCGCGAGCGCGCCTACACGGCGGGCACATTCAGCTTCAACGGCGGCGACGGCCGCTGCCCGACCTGCGGCGGTACCGGGTTCGAACACGTCGAAATGCAGTTCCTGTCCGACGTCTACCTGCGCTGCCCGGATTGCGACGGCAAGCGCTTCCGTCCCGAAGTCCTGGAAGTGCGCGTCGAGCACCTGGGCAAGAGCGCGTCCATCGACGAAGTGCTGGAAATGACCGTCAGCGAGGCGCTGGACTTCTTCAAGGGCCTGCGCGACGTGCAGACCGGTCTGGCGCCGCTGGCCGACGTGGGCCTGGAATACGTGCGGCTGGGCCAGCCCGTGCCGACCCTGTCGGGCGGCGAGGCGCAGCGCCTGAAGCTGGCCGGCCACCTGGCCGAGGCGGCGCGCAGCGGCATCTCCACCGCGAAGGTCGCCAAGAAGGGCAGCCTGTTCCTGTTCGACGAGCCCACCACCGGCCTGCACTTTGACGACGTGGCGCGCCTGATGCGCGCGTTCCGCAAGCTGCTGGCCGCGGGCCATACGCTGCTCGTCATCGAACACAACCTGGACGTGATCCGCGCGGCCGACTGGCTGATCGACCTGGGACCGGAAGGCGGCGACGCCGGCGGCCTGGTCATGGGCACCGGCACGCCGCAAGATCTGATGGACAACCCCAAGTCGCACACGGGCGCCGCCCTGCGCGACTACGAGGTCAGCATCCTGCCGGCCGACGCCGTCGCCGGCGGCGCGGCCGACGTGGTGGTCAGCAGCGACGCCGACGCGCAGATAGCCGAGCAGGCGGGCCTGACCGCGCGCATCGCCGAGCCGCAGGCCGAATACGGCGCGGGCGTGGGCACGCCGCTGCAATCCTTGGTGCGCGAACGCCGCCAGGGCAGCATGGCCATCGAGATCCGCAACGCGCGCGAACACAACCTGAAGAACATCAGCGTCGAGATCCCGCACGACAAGTTCACGGTCATCACGGGCGTGTCCGGATCGGGCAAGTCCACGCTGGCGTTCGACATCCTGTTCAACGAAGGCCAGCGGCGCTATCTGGAATCCCTGAACGCCTACGCGCGCGCCATCGTGCAGCCGGCGGGCAAGCCGGACGTGGACGCCATCTTCGGCATCCCGCCCACCGTGGCGATCGAACAGCGCACCAGCCGCGGCGGCCGCAAGTCCACCGTGGCCACGATGACGGAAATCCACCACTTCCTGCGCCTTCTCTACGTGAAACTGGGCACGCAGTACTGCCCGGACTGCAACGTCGCGGTCGAGCCGCAGAACACCGACCAGATCGTGGCGCGCCTCTTGCGCGAGCACAAGGGCGTACACATCGGCCTCCTGGCCCCGCTGGTCACCGCGCGCAAGGGTTACTACACGGATCTTGCCAAGTGGGCCGGCTCAAAGGGCCATTCCCATCTGCGCGTGGACGGCGAGTTCATTCCCGTGGCCCCGTGGCCGCGCCTGGACCGCTACAAGGAACACACGATCGAACTGCCGGTGGCGGACGTGGTCGTGGACCCGGCCAACGAGGCCGAGCTGCGCGCGGCCGTCAAGAGCGCGCTGGAAAACGGCCAGGGCGTGATGTCGGTGGTGTGGCCGGTCAACAAGCTGCACGAGGCGCTGAACAGCGAACTGCAACAGCAGCACTTCTCGGTCAAGCGCGCGTGCCCGTCCTGCGGCACCAGCTTCCCCGAACCCGATCCGCGCCTTTTCTCGTACAACTCCAAGCACGGCTGGTGCACGGGCTGCTACGGCACGGGCCTGCAACTGCAGGGCTTTGACGAAGAGCAGACCGGCGAGGAAACCGCCTGGAACGCGTGGTACGAAGGCGAGGCCAAGACCTGCACGCAGTGCGACGGCCAGCGGCTGAACCGCGTGGCGCGCGCCGTGCGCTGGCGCGACAAGTCGATTGCCGAACTGGCCTCGCTGCCGGTGTCGGACGCGCACACCTTTTTCACCGGCCTGGTGGCGCGTGGCCGCGAAGGCGAGATCGCCCGGGACATCCTGGCCGAGATCCGGGGCCGCCTGAACTTCATGCAGGAAGTCGGCCTGAACTACCTGGCGCTGGACCGCGCCGCGCCCACGCTGTCCGGCGGCGAGGCGCAGCGCATCCGGCTGGCCGCGCAGCTGGGCTCCAACCTGCAGGGCGTCTGCTACGTGCTGGACGAACCCACCATCGGCCTGCATCCGCGCGACAACCGCATCCTGCTGGACGCGCTGGCGCGCCTGGAAGGCAACGGCAACACGCTGGTGGTGGTCGAGCACGATGACGACACCATCCGCCGCGCCTCACACGTCATCGACATCGGGCCGGGCGCGGGCATCCGCGGCGGCCGCGTGGTGGCGCAAGGCACGGTGCAGGACGTGATCGACGCGCCCGAATCCGTGACGGGCCGCTACCTGAAGACGCCGCTGGCGCATCCGCTGCAGGGCCGCCGTCCGGTCGAGGCCGACACGCCCATGATCGAGATCCGTGGCGCGCGCCTGCACAACCTGCGCAGCGTGGACGCGCGCATTCCGGTGGGCCGCCTGAGCGTGGTGACCGGCGTGTCCGGCTCGGGCAAGTCCACGCTGGCGCGCGAGGTCCTGCTGGACAACCTGACCCAGGCCGTCTCGCAGGGCAAGGCCCCCGGCTGGGCGGGCTGCGAAAGCATCAAGGGCTGGGAAGCCATCGACCGCGTGCTGGAAGTGGACCAGACGCCCATCGGCAAGACGCCGCGTTCGTGCCCGGCCACCTACGTGGGCTTCTGGGACGACGTGCGCAAGCAGTTCGCCGACACCCGCGAGGCCCGCATGCGCGGCTGGACGGCGGCGCGCTTCTCGTTCAATACCGGCGACGGCCGCTGCCCGATCTGCGAAGGCCAGGGCATGCGGACCATCGAAATGAACTTCCTGCCCGACGTGAAGGTGCCGTGCGACGCCTGCAACGGCGCGCGCTTCAACAACGACACGCTCAGCGTGCAGATGCGCGGCAAGAACGCCGGCGATCTGCTGTCCATGGAAGTGGACGACGCCATCGGCTACTTCGCGGCGCATCCCAAGATCCATCGTCCGTTGCAACTGATGCAGGACGTGGGGCTGGGCTACCTGACGCTCGGCCAGCCGTCGCCGACGCTGTCGGGCGGCGAGGCGCAGCGCATCAAGCTGGTGACCGAGCTGTCCAAGGCCCGCCTGACCGATGGGCTGATCAAGACCGGCCGCGCCTCGCGCATCCCGCACACGCTGTACGTGCTGGACGAGCCGACGGTCGGCCTGTCGATGGCGGACGTAGAAAAGCTCATCCACGTGCTGCACCGCCTGGTCGAGGCGGGCAACACGGTGGTGGTGATCGAACACAACCTGGACGTGATCGCCGAGGCCGACTGGCTGCTGGACCTGGGTCCCGAGGGCGGCACGGGCGGCGGCCAGCTGGTGGGCGAAGGCTCGCCCGAGCACGTGATGACGCTGGCCGACCATTCCCATACGGGCCGCGTCCTGACGGAGTTCCTTGCGCAACAACAGCCGTAAGCCATCATGGATTGTCGTTTTGAAGACCGGCTGGCCGGGCGCGCCCTGCGCCTGGACGGCTTTCGCGCCCGGATCGAGGCGCGCTCGGCCGCCGAGGTCGCGCCCGCGCTGGCCGCCATCGAGGCCGCGCGGCGCGAAGGCCGCTGGATCGCGCTGTTGCTGGATTACGAGCTGGGCGAATGGCTGCTGCCCGAGGCCACTCGTCCCGCGCCGGCCGGCCCGTGGACGCCGCCGCGCGACGACGGGCCGCCCCGCCTGACCGCGCAGGTGTTCGACCGCAAGATCGACGAGACGCCGTGGGAAGCGCCGGCCCCCGACGCGCCGGCCGCATCCATCAGCCTGCCCGCGCCGCGCATGACCGAGGCCGCCTACGTGCGCCAGATCGACGCCATCCGCGGCCTGATCCAGGACGGCGAGCTGTATCAGGTCAATTTCACGCAGCCGCTCGATGTGGGCTTTCAGGGCGACCCGGCCACGCTGTACCGCCGCATCGCGGCGCGCAATCCGGTCGCCCATGGCGCCTACATCCAGGACGGCGCCCGCACGGTGCTGTCCTTTTCGCCCGAGCTGTTCGTCCGGCGCGATGGCGCGCAGCTGACGACCCGGCCCATGAAAGGCACCGCTCCACGCCATCCCGACCCGGCCGAAGACGAACGCCTGGGCCAGGAACTGCTGGCCAGCGACAAGAACCGCGCCGAAAACCTGATGATCGTGGATCTGCTACGCAACGACCTGGGCCGCCTGGCCGACCCCGGATCGGTCAAGGTCGACGCGCTCTTTTCGCTGGAGCGCTACCCCACGGTCTGGACGATGACTTCAACCGTATCGGCCACCGCGCCGCACGCCACGCTGTCGGACGTGCTGCACGCCCTGTTTCCCTGCGGGTCGATCACGGGCGCCCCGAAAGTCGCGGCCATGCGCCGCATCCGCCAGATGGAGGCCGCGCCGCGCGGCCTGTATTGCGGCAGCATCGGCTGGCTGGCCCCGGATGGCGATTTTTCGTTGAACGTCGCGATCCGCACCCTGGTCCTGGACCAGCACGGCCACGGCGTCTACAGCGTCGGCGGCGGCATCGTTTACGATTCGGACCCCGCCGGCGAATGGCAGGAATGCCACTGGAAGGCCCGCATCCTGCGCGCCTGACGGCGCAAATCCCCCGGCCGGTAGTAGCATAGAGCGCGGCTTGGACCGGCTTATTCCAGGAGAGTCCCATGCAACCCGAACTGATCGAGACCATCCTGGTGGAATCGTCCGGCAACGTGCCCCTGCTGGCGCGCCACCTCCAGCGCCTGGAAGCGTCCTGCAAGGCGCTGGGTTACGTCTGGGGCGGCCGCGACGTCGAAGGCGACATCCTTCTCGCCGTCATGGCCCTGTCCTCCGCCGGACCGCATCGCCTGCGCCTGCTGGTCGCGCGCGACGGCAGCCGCCACATCCAGACGGCCGTCCTGCCGCCGCTGCCCGCGCACCAGGAAGTGATGCTCGCGCCCGAGGCGCTGCGGTCCTCGGAACCCCTGCTGCGCTACAAGACCACGCACCGCCCCTGGTACACCAAGACGATCGAATGGCTGCCTTCGCACCCGCACATCTTCGACCTGGTCTACCTGAACGAGCGCGGCGAACTCTGCGAAGGCAGCCGCAGCAACGTCTACCTGCGCATGGACGACAACTGGTACACCCCGCCCGTCGACAGCGGCTGCCTGCCCGGCGTGCAGCGCGCGCAGCTGCTCGATGCCGGCGAGGCGAAAGAACGCGTGCTGACCCTGGCCGACCTGCATGCCGCCGACGAGATCCGGTTGTCGAACGCGCTGCGCGGGTGGTTCACGGTGTCGCTGCGCGAGGCGTAGCGCAGCCCCCGGCCCACCGCGGCATCAATCCGCAAACACGTCCACCACCACCTGCCGCAGCCACTGATTGGCGGCTTCGCGGTGGTTGCGGGCGTGCCAGAACACGTTGATGACGGATTCCGGGATCTTCACCGGACAGGGCGCGGACGCCAGGCCAAAAGGGCCGCAGGCGCAGTCGGCAAAGCGCTGCGGCACCACCGCAATCATGTCGGTGGCCTGCAGCACCGGCCCCACCGCCATGAAGTGCGGCACCGTCAGCCGCAGCCGCCGGCGGATGCCAGCGCGCGCGATCACTTCGTCCACCACGCCGTGGCCGGTGCCCTCGGACACGATGGCCACGTGTTCGGCCGCGCGAAACTGCCGCGCCGACACCCCCGAGCGCGCCAGCGGATGGTCCTGCCGGAAGATGCAGACGTACGGCTGACGGAACAGCCGGCGCTGGAAGAATCCGCCTTTCAGCCCGGGCAGAAAGCCCATCGCCAGATCCATACGCCCGCGCTCCATCTCGTCCCGCACGTCGATCGACGTCGTGCGCACCGTGCGGATGGTCACGCCCGGCGCGACCTGATCCAGCGCCCGCATCAGGCGCGGCAGGAAGTAGGTCTCGCCCACATCGTTCACCCCGATCACAAACGCCCGCTCGCTGCGGGCCGGATCGAACGCCACCCGCCCGTTCAACGTGCCGTGCAGCGCGGCAAGCGCATCGGCAATCGGCTGGGCCAGGCTTTCGGCATAGGGCGTCGGCACCATCCCGCGCGAGGTCCGCAGAAACAGCTCGTCGCCCAGCAGCTTGCGCAAGCGGGCGAGCGCGTTGCTGACGCCCGGCTGTGAAATCCCCAGGCTTTCCGCCGCCGCCGACACCCGGCCATGCTTGTGCAATTCATTGAAGACGACGAGCAGATTCAGATCCACGTCTTTCAGGTTCATGCGTTTGTCTCCACCAATATTGATTTTGGTGATTTATGTAATAAGCCAGATTCTATTTATTAATCTCTGGGCGTGCCCGATGATGCAGAAAAATGCCTGCGCCCATGCCGCGCAAGGCACTGCCCGGCCGCCGCGCGGCCAGCTGAAAATGGAGACAAATCATGCGCATCCGCACGCATCGCCGCCTCACGTCCTGTCGCAGGGGCCGTCCATGAACGCCCCCGAACATCCCATCCATGTCGTCCCGCCCTGGAAAGGCGACGGCTCGCATCGCATCCCGTTCGGCGTCTACACCGATGCGGCGCTGCACCAGCGGGAACTGGAGCGCTTCTTCTACCGCGGCCACTGGAACTACGTGGGCCTTGAAGCCGAGGTCCCCAATCCCGGCGACTTCAAGCGCACGGTCGTGGGCGAGCGCTCCGTCATCCTGCTGCGCGACAACGACGGCCAGGTGCGCGTCGTGGAAAACGTCTGCGCCCATCGCGGCGTGCAGTTCTGCCGCGAACGCGCCGGCAACCGCAGCGAGTTCGTCTGCCCCTACCACCAATGGAATTACGACCTGCAAGGCAACCTGATCGGCGTGCCCTTCCGCCGCGGCGTCAAGCAGGACGGCAAGATCAACGGCGGCATGCCGCCCGACTTCAAGCCCGAGGAACACGGCCTGACCAAGCTGGCGGTGGCCGCGCGCAACGGCGTCGTCTTCGCGTCGTTCGACCATGACGTCGAACCGCTGGAAGACTACCTGGGGCCCGACATCGCGCATTACTTCGACCGCGTCTTCGACGGCCGCGAACTGGTGATCCACGGCTACAGCCGCCAGCGCATTCCCGGCAACTGGAAGCTGATGCAGGAGAACATCAAAGACCCCTACCACCCCGGCCTCCTGCACACCTGGTTCGTCACCTTCGGGCTATGGCGCGCGGACAACCGGTCCGAATTGAAGATGGACCGCCACTTCCGCCACGCCGCCATGATTTCCACGCGCGGCCAGGGCGGCAAAAGCACCGTCACCAGCGGCGTGTCCAGCTTCAAGGAGCAGATGTCGCTGAACGACGACCGCTTCCTGGACATCGTGCAGGAACCCTGGTGGAACGGCCCCACCGCCGTGCTCATGACGCTGTTTCCCAGCGTCATCATCCAGCAACAGGTCAACTCGCTATCCACCCGCCACATCCAGCCCGTCGGCCATGACGCCTTCGACTTTGTCTGGACCCATTTCGGATTTGCCGACGACACCCCCGACATGACCCAACGCCGCCTGCGCCAGGCCAACCTGTTCGGGCCCGCCGGTTTCGTGTCCGCCGACGACGGCGAGGTCATCGAATTCTCGCAATCCGGCTTTGAACAGAAGCCGTGGCACCGCAGCGTCGCCGAACTGGGCGGCAAGACCGCCGAAAACACCGACCACATGGTCACCGAGACGCTCATACGCGGCATGTACGCGTACTGGCGCCGCGTCATGGAGGCGTGACATGCTGGACTTTCCGCTTTATTACCAGCTCACCCGCCTCTACACCGACTACGCCGCCGCGCTGGACGCCGGCGAATGGGAGAAATGGCCCGACTTCTTCGTGGAGGATTGCGTCTACAAGGTGCTGCCGCGCGAGAACCACGAACGCGGATTTCCGCTCGCGACCATGGCCTTCGAGAGCCGCGGGATGCTGCGCGACCGCATCTACGGCGCCACCGAAACCATCTTCCACGACCCCTACTACCAGCGCCACGTCGTCGGCGCCCCACGCGTGCTGCTGGCGCAGGATGGCCGCATCGAATCCGAGGCCAACTACGCCATCTTTCGCACCAAACCCAGCCAGCTCACCACCGTCTTCAACGTCGGCCGCTATCTGGACGTCATACGACAGACGCCCGACGGCCTGAAATTCGAATCGCGGCTATGCATCTTCGACAGCGAGCTGATCCCGAACTCGCTGATCTACCCCATCTGACCAGGAGACGAATCATGAGTGTGCAATGGATCAAGGCCATCGGACGCGATGACGTGCCCGAAGAAGACGTCATCGCCGTCGAGGCGGGCGGCAAGGAAATCGCGCTATACGGCGTCGACGGCGAGGTCTACGCCACCGACAACCTCTGTACGCACGGCAATGCCAGACTCTGCGACGGCTTCCTGACTGGCCACGAAATCGAATGCCCCCTGCACCAGGGCCGCTTCGACATCCGCGACGGCCGCGCCCTGTGTTCCCCGCTGCGGGAAAACATCGCGACGTATCCCGTGCGGATCGAGGATGGCGTGGTGTTTGTGGCGCTATGAGTCATTTGCGCGCCGGACGCAGCGACGTGGCGTCTGACCGTTGAGGCACCGCGGCGCTCGGGCATCGAGGCGCCCCCACCCCGGCGGCCCTCAGACCGCCAACCGCAAAGCCTCGTTCGCCGCCGCCATGCCCATGGCGGCGGTCACGGTAACCACCGACCCATAACCCGCGCAGGACAGCCCCTGCGGCGCCAGGTTCAACCCCGACGCACCCATATCATCTTCACCTTCAAGAGGGCGGGTCCACGCATCCGGCAAAATCGCCGGCTGGTCGAACCACAACGCATGCACGCCCATCTTCGGCACCCGCTTGAGCGCCTTGCCGTTCTTGTCCGACGCCCGCGGAAACCCATGCTCGCGCCGCAACTTGTTGCGCAGCTTCGAGAGCAGCGCATCATTGACCGCCCCCGACAGATCCCCCGCCCGCAACGCCAACGGATCCGTCTTCCCGCCCGCACCGCCGCACAGCAGCATCGGCACCCCAAGCGCCCGCGCATGCAAAATCATCGCAATCTTCGCGGCCGCCTGATCCGTGCAATCGATGATGACCGTATAAGGCCCCGGCAACACCTCGCCCACGTTCTCCGGCGACACAAAGTCGTCCACCCGTGTGATGCGGCATTCCGGATTAATCGCCAACACCCGCTCGGCCATCGCGTCGACCTTGGATTGCCCAAGCGTCGAACTCAACGCATGGATCTGCCGATTGACGTTGGATTCGGCAATGTGATCCAGATCGATCAACGTCAACGCCCCCACCCCGCAACGAGCAAGCGCCTCCACCGTCCACGACCCCACGCCGCCAAGCCCGGCCACGGCAACATGGGCATTACGGATACGCGAAGGCGCCTCAGGACCATAGAGGCGCGACAGCGCGCCAAAACGACGGTCGAGATCGGCGGGTTCAGGAATGAGTTCGGGCGAGTTCATGGACCGCATTTTATGGCAGCCGGCCGCCAACCCAACCGCCCCATTCAAGCAGACAAGGTATAGACAAGGTGTCTGACACCCTGCAGAGACTGCCGTCATGCCAAGGATGTGCCCCAAGGGTGTCAGACACCGGAAGCAGCGGCGCCCGGCCCCCACCGCAAGCGCGAAGCGTCATCCCCGGACGCAAGACACCGCGTAAGCGCCCGGAGGCCGCCCGCGCGGCCAACCGGGCGCGGGCCCCGCAAAATGCTTCAAAGCCGCGCAAACCCAGGCAAGAACCTTAAGAACCCCACCCGCCCCGGCGTCCGCCAAGCTGAACTCACCCGAGCCCGGCGTGGCGGCGGCCTGGGGTGCGCGGGGCGTGTAGATGCGCCCGAGGGAATCGGAAGGCAGTCGCCGGAGGCGACAACGACGATGACGACGGGGGGGGCCGCCTAGGCCAGTCCGGAGCGAAGGCTCCGGACCGCAATCGTAGCCCCGCGCGCCCCAGGCCGCCGACGCGCCGGGCGTCAAAAGAACCAAGATCGATGCCTGCCACCGCCTTCCGACGCAAAACGACGCGCCGGACTGCTGCAAACCTCACCTCCGCAGCCCATCCCCGTCAACAGCCACCACATCATCCCCCCCCAACGCCTGATAAACCGTCACCTGATTCACCAACCGGTTCAGCATGTTCTCGTCCCGCGCCACCTCAGCCACCCGGCGCTTTTCCTGCGCATCCAGCCAATCCCGCAGCGGCACCGCCCCCGCCCGGTACCGTACTTCGTACAGCCGCTCAGCCTCCCGAGCCGCCCGCAAAGACAGATCCAGCTGCTGCGCCCGCACCGACAACTGCGTGCGATTCGACAACGCGTTCTCCACATCCGCCATCGCCTGATACAGCGCCTGCCGGAACGTCACCACCCGTTCCTCGTAATCCGTCTTCGAGATCTTGATGTTCAGCTGCATCTGATTCCACTGCAGGAATGGCAGCGTCAACCCCGCCCCCAGCGTCCCGATCGGATTTTTCAGCACATCCGACAACGTCGGGCTCGAACTGCCCAGCGCCCCCGTCAACGTCACCGGCGGATAAAAGCTTGCCCGTGTCGCGTCAACGTTTGCCAGCGACTCCCGCAACCGCAACTCCGCCGCGCGCAAGTCCGGACGGCGCCCCAGCAACTCCGCCGGCACACCCGCCCGCGCCTCGGGCAGTGCGCTGGACGGCAGCCGCGCCGGATCCGCCGTGATGCGATCCGGCGGGCCATCGAAAAGAATCGTCAGCGCATTGATGTATTCCACCCGCTGCTGCACCAGCAGCGCATGCGCCGCCTGCTGGCTTGCCACCGTCTGCTCCGCCTCGGCAAGCTCCAGGGCCGACGCCCCGCCCGCCGCGTACTGCGCCCGCACCAGATCCTGCGTGCGGCGCGCGTAGGCGATGCTCTCCTCGCTGCTCGCGATGCGCTGATTGATGAATGCCGTCTGCCAATATAGCGTCGCCGTCGTGCCCACCAGCGACAGGGCGGCGCTCTGGCGGTCCTGTTCCGTCGCCAGCGCCTCCCACTGCGCCGCGTCGCGCTGGCGCGCCAGCTTGCCCCAAAGGTCGACCTGATAGCTCACCGTCAGCTCGGCCGAATTGGCTCGCGTGATCGTGCGGTCGCCATACAGATTGCGCACCCGCGACACGTTCGCGTCGCCACCGAACTGCGGCATCAGCTGGTCATCCGCCAATCCCGCCTGATACTGCGCCCGGCGCACGCGAATCGCCGCCGCCGCCAGATCGTTGTTGCGCGCAAGCGCCGCCTCCACCAGCCCATTGAGCACCGGATCGTCGAAATTGCGCCACCAGGCCCCGCCCTCCGCCAGCCACGCCGCTGCGCCGGCATCGGAAGCCGGGCGCGCGTGGGTCCAGGACGCCGGCACGCTTGCGGCCGGCGGCTCGTAATCGGTGCGCAGCAGGCCGCCGCAACCGCCCAGCGCCAGCAGCAGCGCCACGCCCAGCGGTTTGCACAAAAAAGAAACTGCTCTCATCTTCCTCATTCCCGGGCCAACGCCTCGACGGGATCCAGGCGCGCCGCATTGCGCGCCGGCAGATAGCCAAAAATCACACCGATCAGCGTCGAGCACGTGAATGCCGCCACCATCGATGCCGTGGAATAGATCATCTGGAACGAGCCGCCCGTGGCCTTGCTGACCAGCACGCCCAGTCCCAGCGACAACAGGATTCCGACCGCGCCGCCGATCAGGCACACCAGCACCGCCTCGATCAGGAACTGCTGCATGATGTCGCTGCGCCGCGCGCCCACCGCCATGCGCACCCCGATCTCACGCGTGCGCTCGGTGACCGACACCAGCATGATGTTCATCACCCCGATACCGCCCACCATCAGCGAAATCAGCGCAATCAGCGACACCAGCAGCGTCATCGTCGCCGTCGTGCGTTCGATCGTCTTGCGCACCGCGTCCGTGTTGAACACGAAAAAATCCTTCACCACGTGCCGGCGCGTCAGCACCCGCACGATGGCCTGCTCGGCTGCGGCCGGCGGCGTCGCGTCGTTCACGCGCACCGTGATGCTTTTCAGGTGCTGCTGCCCCAGCACCCGCGACAGCGCCGTCGTGTACGGGATCCACACGTTCAGCGAATCGTTGTTGCCGAACACCGTGTCCTTCTTTTGCGTCACCCCGATCACCCGCGCCGGCATCGACCCCAAAAAGATCACCTGCCCGATCGGTTCGGTGTGCGACCCGAACAGCGCGCGCCGCGTGCCCTCGTCGATCACCACTTCCTGCGCCCGGCGCGCCACGCTGGTCTCGTCGAAGAACTTTCCTTCAGCCAGCTTGATCGCGCGCACGCGGAAGTACTGTTCGCCCACGCCCTGGATCGAACCGTTCACCGATACATTGCGGTAGCGCAGCGTATTGCTCGTGCCCACTTCCGGCGTCACGCTGTCCACATACGACTCGCGCGCCAGCGCGTCGGCATCGGCCGGCACCAGCGTGCGGATGTTCACCGCCTTTTCATCGCCGAAGTCCTTGCCCGGGAAGACCTCGACCGTGTTCGTGCCGATCGCGCTGATGTCTTCCAGAATCTTGCGCCGCGAGCCCTCGCCCAGCGCCACCACCGACACCACGGCGGCGATGCCGATGATGATGCCCAGCATCGTCAGCGACGTGCGCAGGCGGTGCGCGTTCATGGCCAGCAAAGCCATGCGCAGCGCCTCGCCGCAGCGGTCCAGATAGGCCTGCCACGCCGGGCGCTGGGCCATGTCCGGGGTCTCGTCACGCGCCATCTGATGGCGCGGCGCGTCGGGGTTGCGCTTGTCCGCGACGATCTCCCCGTCGCTGATCTCGATGATGCGCTGGGCGTGGCGCGCCACGTTCATATCGTGCGTGACGATGATGATCGTGTGCCCCGCCGCGTTCAGTTCCTCCAGGATGCGCAGCACTTCCTGGCCGGTATGCGTGTCCAGCGCGCCGGTGGGCTCGTCGGCCAGGATGATGTCGCCGCCGTTCATCAGCGCCCGCGCGATACTCACGCGCTGCTGCTGGCCGCCCGACAGCTGGCCGGGCCGATGGCCGGTGCGATCGGCCAGCCCCAGCCGCGCCAGCAGCGCCGAGGCGCGCTCCAGCCGGGCCTCGCGGCGCTTGCCCGCGTAGACGGCCGGCACCTCCACGTTGCCCTGCGCGCTCAGGTCCGCCAGCAGGTGGTAACGCTGGAAAATGAATCCGAAGTGCTCCCGGCGCAGTTCGGCCAGTTCGTCGGGGTCCAGTTCGCCGGTGCTGCGGCCGCCGACCTTGTAGTCGCCGCGCGTGGGCCGGTCCAGGCAGCCCAGGATGTTCATCAGCGTGGACTTGCCCGAGCCGGACGCCCCCACGATGGCGACCATCTCGCCCGCCTCGATCGACAGGTTGACGTCCTTCAGGACCGCAATCGTCTGGTCGCCCGCGGGAAACTCGCGGCGCACGCCAGACAGGGAAATGAGCGGGCCGCCCATGTCAGGCTCCCGGCTTGGCGACGGCCGGCGAGGAATCCGCCGACACGACGCGTTCGCCCACCTCCAGGCCTTCCAGCACCTGCGCCTGCACATTGTTGTTCATGCCGATGCGCACTTGCCGCGTCTCGGTCTTGTTGCCGTCCAGCACCACGCGCACCTCGTAGCGCCCGTCCTTGCCGCGCTTGCCCAGCGCCGAGGCGGGCACCACCACGGCGTCCTTGGCCTCACCCAGCACGATGAAGACCTGCGCCGTCATCGAGATGCGCAGCTTCTCGTCGGGATTGGGCACGTCGAAGAGGCCGTTGTAATAGACCGCGGCGCTGGTGGAGGTGCTGGATGAAGTGGTCAGCGACGACGCCGCGTCTTCCTTCTGGATGGAATCCGGGGCCGGTTCCACCGCGCTTAGCGTGGCGCGGTAGCGCTCGTCGGGTTCGCCGAGAATGGTGAAGTAGACCGGCAGGCCGGGCTTGACCCGCGTCACGTCCGCCTCGGAGATCTGCGCCTTGATCGTCATGGTGTCCACCTGCGCCACCTTGATGATGGTGGGCGCGCTCTGAATCGAGTTGACGGTCTGGCCTTCCTTGGTGACCACCGCCACCACCATCCCGTCGATTGGCGAGACGATCCGCGTGTAGCCCAGGTTGACCTGCGCGGTGTCGACCTGGATCTCGGCCTGGGCGATCTGCGCGTCCAGCGAGGCGATCTCGGCGCGGGTCACGGCCAGCGTGGCCTCGGCCGTTTCGTAGGCCTCGCGCGAGCTGGCGTCGGCCGCCAGCATCTGGCGCTGGCGCTTGAACGCCAGCTCCGCCTGTTTCAGCGTGGCCACCTTGGCGGCCCGCTCGGCGCGCCGGGTCTGCAGCGCAGCTTGCGCGTTTCGCAGCTCGTTCTGCTGGGTCAGGTCGTCGATCTCGGCCACCAGCTGGCCCTTCTTCACCCGGTCGCCCAGTTCCACCTTCAGGGACTTCAACTGGCCGGTGGCCTGCGCGCCCACGCTGACCCGCTCGATGGCATCGATGGTGCCGCTGGCCAGCACGCTGTCCTCCAGGTCCGCGCGCGACACCTCGGCCACGGCAAACGTGGGCGGCGGCGGGGCCGAGAAGAACGCGGCGCGCGCGCCAACAACGAGAAGCAGGAGGATGGCGGCTATCAGGGCGTAGCGCTTGAACTTGCTGCGGGACTTTTTCATTGAACCTGGACGATGGGAACGGCGGGCGCCATCTGCGGCGCCGTAATGCGGCAAAAAAGCGGTGGAAACCAGAGACGGATTGCACCGTGCGGAAGGTTCCGTTGCGTGAACGATACAACGATCCCCGGGAGGTTGCGGAACCGTTTTACCGCACCTGCCGTGAACGTGCCGTCATCTTGCCGAATAAGCGCGGGACTTGTCCGCTAGAGCCTGTTAACTCCGCAGAGTGACTAGTCACCCGATGACGCAGCGCAAAAAAGCGTCGCCTCGACATAGACGGATGTTACGAACAGAATGAATGCAGTTAAGCCGTGTCTACCTCCAACAGATCCCCCTCCTCGCCATCCAGTTCCCCGGAATTTTCCGGGGCGGTGCTTTTGTGCCTGCTGGCAATGATGAATCATGTGGCGCTGACCGGGGGACGGATCACCGTTTCCCTGACGGCGCTGCAGATGGGGCTGTCCACGTTCACGGTCGGCACGCTGGTCGCCGTGTTTGCCGTGCTGCCGATGCTGTTCTCGGTGCGCGCGGGACGCTGGGTGGACCGCGTCGGCATCGTGCGACCGCTCGTCATCGGCACCACTTTGGTCGCCTTCGGCACGCTACTGCCCTCTATCTCGCAAACGCAGTCCGCACTGTTGGTGGCGTCCTGCGCCATCGGGATCGGCTTCATGCTGCACCAGGTGGCCACACAGGATCTGTTGGGGCACGCCGAGCCCGAGCAGCGGCTGCGCAACTTCTCCTTCATGTCACTGGCGCTGGCCGGGTCAGGCTTCTCCGGTCCGCTGATTGCCGGGCTGGCGATCGACCACCTGGGCACGCGGACGGCATTCGGCCTTCTGGCGGTCGGCCCGCTGCTGTCGGCGGTCGGCCTGTACAGCCTGCGTCATCAATTGAAGGCCGTGGATGCGGCCATCACCGGCGTGCGCGAGGCCCAGCGCCGTCGCGTGACCGAATTGCTGGCCGTGCCCGCGCTGCGCCGCATTCTCATGGTCAACACGATTTTGTCCGGCGCATGGGACACCCACCTGTTCGTCGTGCCGATTTTTGGCGTGGCGATCGGGTTGTCCGCCACCACCATCGGCCTCATTCTTGCCTCCTTCGCGGCGGCAACGTTCGTCATCCGCCTGATTCTGCCCCTTATCCAGCGCCGCGTCCGGTCCTGGACCTTGGTGCGCGTGGCGATGGCGACCGCGGCCATCGACTTCATGCTTTACCCGCTGTTCACCGACGTTACCGTCCTGATCGTGTTGTCTTTCATCCTGGGCCTGGCCCTGGGCTGCTGTCAGCCCAGCATGCTGGCCCTGCTGCACCAGCACTCGCCCCCCGGTCGCGCGGCCGAGGCGGTGGGCCTGCGCATGGCGCTCATCAACGGTTCGCAGGTCTCCCTGCCGTTGACCTTCGGGGCGCTGGGTGCGGTAATTGGCGTTGCCCCGCTTTTCTGGGCCTACTCCGTGGCGCTGATGGCCGGGGGCTGGGCCAACCGCAACCCTCCGCACGAGTCTGAACGGAATACGTAGTCGTGAACAAGCAGTCATCCCACTCTGACCTCTCCGGCGCCACTTTGCCCTTCCGGCTCTGGACGCCCGAGGAACGGCAAGCCTCGCTCGACGATGCGCTGCGGCACTGGCCGGCTGGGGAAGATGTATGGGTATTCGGGTACGGATCGCTTATCTGGCGCCCGGATTTCGATTTCATGGAACGCCGCCTGGCCACGCTGCGCGGCCACCACCGGGCGCTTTGCCTGTGGTCGCGGGTGAACCGGGGCACGCCCGAGTGCCCGGGACTGGTTTTCGGCCTGGACCGCGGCGGATCCTGCCGGGGCGTGGTGTACCGCCTGGCCGGCGAACAGGTCCCCCATTACTTTCCCGCCCTCTGGGAGCGCGAGATGTCCACCGGCGCCTATCTGCCCCGCTGGATCAACTGCGCCACGGACGAAGGCGTCGTCCGGGCGCTGGTCTTCATCATGAACCGCGACAACCCCGCCTATATCCGGGCCCTGCCCGAGGCGGAACTGCTGGCCATCGTGCGCCGCGCGGCGGGACGCTACGGTCCCTGCACGGATTACGTGGTGCAGACGGCCCAGGCCTTGCGGGCCGCCGGCATCCACGACGCCCGGCTCGACGCCATTGCCCGCCGGCTGGAGCTGGACGGCCACCCGCTGCCCGAGGGCCCGTGACGCACCCACGCGGCTGGAGGCGGCAAACTTGTCCGGCGCCTGCGCGGGGTCAATGAGGGGCCGGTCTCCCAGGCGGTATAAACTCCGTGTTATCAACGCTGAACCCCCAAGACCATGTCCGTCTCTGATCTGCGTCAAAGCTACGAAAAGAATGTGCTGCTGGAAAGCCAGGCAGCCTCCTCGCCGTTCGAGCAATTCACCCGTTGGTTCGACGAGGCCCTGGCCGCCAAGGTGCCCGAACCCAACGCCATGACCCTGGCCACGGTGGATGCCAGCGGCCAGCCCAGCGCCCGCATCGTCCTCATCAAGGGGTTTGACGAGCAGGGTTTCACGTTCTTCACCAATTACGAATCGCGCAAGGGCCTGGACCTGCAAGCCGAGCCGCGCGCCAGCCTGCTGTTCTTCTGGCAGCCGCTGGAACGCCAGGTCCGCATCGAGGGCGTGGTCGAAAAGGTGGCGGCCGAAGAGTCGGACGCCTACTATCACAGCCGCCCGGCCGGCTCGCGCATCGGCGCCTGGGCTTCGCGCCAGAGCCAGCCCATCACCCGTGAAGAGCTGGAAGCCCGCGAAAAGGAATTCCGCGAGCGTTTCGGCGAACAGCCGCCGCGTCCGCCGCACTGGGGCGGCTACCGCCTCAAGCCCACGGCCTTTGAATTCTGGCAGGGCCGCCCGTCCCGCCTGCACGACCGCCTGCGCTACGTGGCGGACGGGGCGGGCTGGAAGATCGAACGCCTGTCTCCCTGATACGGGGCGCCCCGACGCGGGGCGTCCATCCGCCGGGCGCCTCCTGCGCCCGACCGAACTGTCTATTGCATGTCCGCCTCCTCCCCTGATTTCGACTCCGTCTTCTTTCGCACCGCGTTGGGCCGATACGCCACCGGCGTGACGGTCGTGACGACCACCGGCCTGGACGGCGCCCCCATCGGCCTGACCGTCAGCTCGTTCAACTCGGTCTCGCTGAATCCGCCGCTGGTGTTGTGGAGCCTGTCGCTGGGCTCGTCGTCGCTGGACGCCTTCGAACAGTGCGAGCGCTACGTCGTGAACGTGCTGAGCGCCGACCAGATCGCGCTGGCGCGCCGCTTCGCGACGGGCAAGACGCGGGACCGTTATGCCGGGCTGCAGGTGCACCATGCCCCGGGTGGCACGCCGATGCTGGACGGCCACTGCGCCGCCTGGTTCGAATGCCGCAACCGCAGCCGCTACGTCGAGGGAGATCACGTCATCATGGTCGGAGAAGTCGAACGTTGCGGACATAGCGGCGAACCGCCGCTGGTCTTTCACGCCGGCGGGTTCGACCTGACCCCGGCCGGCACCCGCGCCGAAAAGGCCAAGCCATGAGCGCCGACGTCGATTGCGTCGTCATCGGCGCCGGCGTCGTCGGCCTGGCCATCGCCCGGGCACTGGCCCAATCGGGCCGCGAAGTCCTGGTCGCCGAAGCCACCGAGGCCATCGGCACCGGCACCAGCTCGCGCAACTCCGAAGTCATCCACGCCGGCATCTACTACCCCGCCGGCAGCCTGAAGGCGCGCCTGTGCGTGCGCGGCAAGCATCTGCTGTACGCGTACTGCGCCGAACGCGGCGTGCCGCACAGCCGGCTGGGCAAACTCATCGTGGCCACCAGCCCCGAGCAGGCCACCCAGCTTGAAGGCATCGCCCAGCGCGCCCGCGCCAACGGCGTGGACGACCTGCAATTCATTTCGGGCGAAGAAGCCATGCGCCTGGAACCGGCGCTGCAATGCACCGCCGCGCTGGTGTCGCCGTCGACCGGGATCGTCGACAGCCACGCGTTGATGCTGTCGTTCCAGGGCGACGCCGAGAACGCGGGCGCCCAGTGCGTCTTCCATACGCCGCTCGCGTCGGGCCGCGTCCGGCCGGAAGGCGGCTTCGAGCTGCAATTCGGCGGCGACGACGCCATGAGCCTGACCTGCAACGTGCTGATCAATTCGGCCGGCCTGCAGGCGCCCGCGCTGGCGCGCCGCATCGAGGGCGTGCCGGCGGACAGCATTCCCACCGATTACCTGTGCAAGGGCAGCTATTTCACGCTGTCCGGCCGCGCGCCGTTCTCGCGCCTGATCTACCCGGTGCCGCAGCATGCCGGGTTGGGCGTGCACCTGACGCTGGACATGGGCGGCCAGGCCAAGTTCGGCCCCGACACCGAATGGGTGGACACCGAGGACTACACCCTCGATCCCTCCCGCGCCGATGTGTTCTACGAAGCCGTGCGCAGCTATTGGCCCGCCCTGCCCGACGGCGCGCTGGCGCCCGGCTACACGGGCATCCGCCCCAAAATCTCCGGTCCGCACGAACCGGCCGCGGACTTCGTCATCGCGGGGCCCGCCGTTCACGGCGTGCCCGGCCTGGTGAACCTGTTCGGCATCGAATCCCCCGGGCTGACCTCCAGCCTGGCCCTGGCGGAAGAAACCCTGGCGCGCCTGTCCGCCTGACCCCGCCCGCTTCCCTTTTTTCTTATTCAGCCATTCCTGCCATGCAGCACAACGACTACATCCTGACCCTGTCCTGCCCCGACCGCACCGGCATCGTCTACCGCGTCAGCGGCCTGTTGTTCGAACTGGGTTGCAACATCCTGGATTCGCAGCAGTTCGGCGACGAAGAGACGGGCCGCTTCTTCCTGCGCGTGCACTTCGACCTGCCGGTCAGTGCGTCCGCCGACGACCTGCGCGCCCGCCTGGACGCGATGTCCGCCGACTACGGCATGGAGCTCAAGCTGCACGACGCGCGCCGCAAGGAGCGCCTGCTCATCATGGTCAGCAAGCAGGGCCACTGCCTGAACGACCTGCTGTTCCGCGTACACAGCGGCCACCTGCATGCCGAAGTGGCGGCCATCGTCTCGAACCACAACGACTACGCCAGCCTGGCGGCAACCTACAACATTCCGTTCCACTACCTGCCGGTCACGCCCGACACCAAGCTGGAACAGGAAAAGCAGGTGCTCAAGATCGTCGACGAGGCAAACATCGACCTGGTCGTGCTGGCCCGTTACATGCAGATCCTGTCGGCCGACATGTGCCGTGCCCTGACCGGCCGCGCGATCAACATTCACCACAGCTTCCTGCCCAGCTTCAAGGGCGCGCGCCCTTACCACCAGGCGCATGCGCGCGGCGTGAAGATCATCGGCGCCACGGCGCACTACGTGACGTCGGATCTGGACGAAGGCCCGATCATCGACCAGGACATCGAACGCGTCGACCACACGATGACGGCGCAGGACCTGACCCAGGTGGGCAGCGACATCGAATCCCTGGTGCTCTCGCGCGCGGTGCGCAGCCACGTCGAACACCGCATCCTCCTGAACCGCAACAAGACCGTCGTGTTCCGCTGATTTTCAGGCCCTTGCAGGGGCGGGTTGCAACGGCGCAAACGCCTGCGCCACCAGCGCCACCGCGCGCTCCTGCAACGGCGAGCGCGCCGCATCCGGCCAGATCACCTGGCTGATCGAGCGCGCCTCGTGCTCGAACGCGATGAACCGCGTGCCCGCCAGCCCGCTGCGCGACAGGCAGGCCGGCACGATCGACACCCCCAGGCCCTGCGACACCAGCGAGGCCACGCTCAGCCAGTGGCGCACCTCGTGCCGGATCGCCGGCATGAAGCCGGCCGACACGCACATGGCCAATACCGTTTCGTAATAGCTGGGCGACGCCGCGCGCGCGAAGAAAACGAAGTCGTCCCGCGCCAGTTCCGTCAGCCGCAGGGTCTGGCGATCTGCCAGCGGATGCGCATCGGGCAGGCACACCACGAAGGGCTCGGCCATCAGGTCGCGCGCCTGCACGCCTTCCGGCACCGGATTGGCGTGGATGAAGCCCAGGTCCTGCTCGCCGCGCCGCACCGCCTCGATCTGGTCGTTCGAGTTCAGTTCGGTCAGCACGTGTTCCACGTCGGGCAATTCCTTGCGCATGACGTTCAAGAGCGCGGGCAGCCCGCGATACAGCATGGATCCCACGAAGCCGATGCGCAGCCGGCCGCGCAGGCCCGCATCCACCTGGCGCACCAGCGTGCGGACCTCCTCGGCCTGGCGCAGCAGGATCACCGCTTCGTGGTACAGCGCCTGGCCGGCGTCGGTCAGCTCGACGTGCCGGCTGGTGCGGGCCAGCAGGCGCGCGCCGATGTTCTCTTCCAGTTGGCGGATCGCGTAGCTGAGCGGCGGCTGCGAAATATGCAGGCGCGCCGCCGCCCGGCTGAAATGGCGCTCTTCGGCCACGGCGATGAAGTAGCGCAGCAGACGCGGTTCGAGATCCATGCGTCCCTCCTTTGGGCATATCTATATTTATTTTGGATTGATCTACATCAAAACAGTATTTGAGTAGATGAATCAACCCCCGCAACATAGGGCATCTCCCGTCCCGACCCGGATGCCGCCATGGATACGCCCGTCTTGCCTGTTGCCGCCACCGTCACGCCCGTACCGGACTCCCGGGGGCTGAATCTGTTCGATGCCGACCCCTACGCCGAGGCGCTGAGCCGACGCTACCTGCCCGCCGAGCTGCATGCGCACCTGCTGCCGCATCTGAGCCGGCTGGGCGAACTGGCCGGCGGCGTCATGGACGAACTGGCGTCGGTCGCCGACAAGCACCCGCCCACGCTATCGGTGCGCAGCCGCGCCGGCACGGACGAATCGCGCATCGACAAGCATCCCGCCTACGTCGAACTTGAACGCCTGGCCTACAGCGAATTCGGTCTGGCGGCGCTGTCCCACCGGGGCGGCGTGCTGGGTTGGCCCGAGCCCATGCCCGCCGCGGCCAAGTACGCGCTCAGCCATCTTTTCGTGCAGGCCGAATTCGGCTTGTGCTGCCCCGTCAGCATGACCGACTCGCTGGCGCGCACCCTGCGCAAGTTCGGCGATCCCGCGCTGGTCGAGCGCGTGTTGCCCCAGGTGACTTCGCAGGATTTCGACACGCTGCGCCAAGGCGCCATGTTCATGACCGAACAGGGCGCGGGCTCGGACGTCAGCGCCACCGAGGTCACGGCCCAGCCGCAGGATGACGGCACCTGGCGCATCCACGGCGACAAGTGGTTCTGCTCGAACCCTGACGCCGGTTTCGCAATGGTGCTGGCACGCAGCGAACCGGACGCGGGCCTGAAGGGCGTGTCGCTCTTTCTGCTGCCGCGCGACCTGGCCGACGGCACGCACAACCACTACCGCATCCTGCGCCTGAAGGACAAGCTGGGCACGCGTTCGATGGCCAGCGGCGAGATCCGCCTGGAGGGCGCCGTCGCCTGGCTGGTCGGTGAACGCGGCCGCGGCTTCAAGCACATGGCCGACATGATCAACAACTCGCGCCTGTCCAACGGCATGCGCGCCGCGGGCCTGATGCGCCGCGCGGTCACCGAGGCCATCTACGTGTCGCAGCACCGCCGCGCGTTCGGCAAGCGCCTGATCGACATGCCGCTCATGCAGCGCCAGCTGGTCAAGATGACCGTGTGGGCGGAACAGGCGCGCAGCGTCATGTTCCAGACGGCGCGTGCGCTGGCCGACGCCGATCAAGGCGCGGCAGACCCCGCGCTGGCCCGGATCCTGACGCCGCTGATCAAGTTCCGCGCGTGCCGCGACGCGCGCAAGGTCACGGGCGACGCGATGGAAGTGCGCGGCGGCTGCGGCTACATCGAGGAATGGACCGAGCCGCGCCTGGTGCGCGACGCGCATCTGGGCTCGATCTGGGAAGGCACCAGCAACATCGTCGCGCTGGACGTGCTGCGCGCCATCAAGAAAGAAAACTCCCTGCCGGCGCTGCGCAGCCACATCGACCGCCTGCTGGCGGACGGCGCGCCCTGCCCGCCCGAACTGGCCGGCATGCAGGCCAGCGCCCTGGAAAAGACCTATGCGCTGGCGGAACACGCCGCGCAGGGCGACCACGCGCAGCTGGCCCGCCAGGCCGCGTCGCTGCTTTATCACGCCGTATCCATGGCCGCGCTGCGCTGGGAAGCCACCGGCGCGGGATTGGAAACCCGTGCCCGGCTGGCCGACCAGGTGCTGCTGCACCGCCTGGCGCCGCGCGATCCCTACGCCATCCCGCCTGACGAAAGCGCGGCCTGCCAAGCCATCCTGCACTACGCGCTGTAGCCCCTGTCAGGGCTTTCGCTGTAACCCGACGCCGGCGGCACAGCCGGCGCGTCATCCACTGGAGACACGCATGAAACGCTATTTTGCCCCCCTGTTCCTGGCGGCCGCCGCCATCGCCGCCACGCCCGTCGTGGCAGCCGACGCCTTCCCCACGGCCCGCCCGGTCACGCTGGTGGTGCCCTTTCCGCCGGGCGGCCCCACCGACGCGCTGGCGCGCCGCCTGGCCGAAAAGCTGCGCGAGCCGCTCATGCAGAACGTCATCGTCGAGAACCGCAGCGGCGCGGGCGGCAACATCGGCTCCGAATATGTCGCCTCGGCCAAGCCCGACGGCTACACCATCCTGTTCGGCACGTCCGGCCCGCTGGCCATCAACGTCAGCCTGTACAAAAAGCAGAACTACAACCCCGAGACCAGCTTCGCGCCCATCATCCGCATCGGCCACCTGCCCAACATCCTGGTGGTGAACCCGTCTGTGCCCGCCAACAACCTGCAGGAACTGATCGCGTACGCCCAGAAGAACCCGGACAAGCTGAGCTACGCCTCGTCCGGCAATGGCGCGTCGTCGCACCTGGCCGGCATCCTGTTCAACCGCATGGCCGGCACCAAGATCATGCACATCCCGTACAAGGGCACCGGCCCCGCGCTGAACGACCTGCTGGGCGGACAGGTGTCGATGTCGTTCACCGACATCCTGACCGCGCTGCCCTATATCAAGGCGGGCAAGCTGCGCCCCATCGGGCTGGCCAGCGCCCAGCGTTCGGATGCGCTGCCCGACCTGCCCACGCTGTCAGAGCAAGGCCTGAAAGGCTATGACGTCAGCGTCTTCTTCGGCATCGTCGCCCCCAAGGACACGCCCGCCGATGTGGTGAACACGCTGAACCAGGCCTTCAAGACCGCCCTCGCCGATCCCACGATCGCGCAGACGCTACGCACGCAGGGCATCGTCGAGGCGCAGGACAAGACGCCGCAGGGCCTGTCCAGCTTCATCACCACCGAAGTCCCCAAGTGGCGCGAACTGATCCAGAGCGCCAACGTTTCCATCGACTGACGCGAAGCATAGCCATGGCCCAAACCCTACCCAATGCCGGCGCCCTCGCGGGCTGCAAGGTGATCGATCTGTCGCGCGTGCTGGGCGGCCCGTACTGCACCCAGATCCTGGCCGACCACGGCGCCGACGTGCTGAAGATCGAGCCGCCCGGCGGCGACGAGACGCGCGGCTGGGGCCCGCCCTTCCTGGGCGAGACCGCCTCGTATTTCGTCGGCGTGAACCGCAACAAGGACGGCATGACGCTGGACCTGTCGCAGCCCGCCGGACAGGAACTGCTGCGCCACCTGCTGGCCGACGCCGACGTGCTGGTCGAGAACTTCAAGCCCGGCACGCTGGAAAAGTGGGGCCTGGGCTACGACGACCTGAAGCAGGCCTTCCCCGCGCTCATCCATTGCCGCGTCAGCGGTTTCGGCTCGGATGGTCCGCTGGGCGGCCTGCCGGGCTACGACGCCTGCGCGCAGGCCATGTGCGGCCTGATGAGCGTGAACGGCGAGGCGGACGGCGAGGCAACCCGGGTGGGGCTGCCGGTCGTGGACATGGTGACGGGCCTGAACGCGGCGGTGGCCATCCTGCTGGCCCTGAATGAGCGCACGCGCAGCGGGCTGGGACAATTCCTGGACATCACGCTGTACGACTGCGCGCTGTCGCTGCTGCACCCGCATGCGCCGAATTACTTCTACAGCGGCAAGGTGCCGCAGCGCAGCGGCAACGCGCACCCCAACATCGCCCCTTACGAAACGCTGCCTACCGCAAGCGGCCCGATCTTCCTGGCCGTCGGCAACAACCGCCAATTTGCCATGCTGGCGCAGACCCTGGATGCCCCGGCGCTGGCCGAGGACCCGCGGTACGCCACCAACGCGGACCGCCTGCGCAACCGCCAGGCCCTGCGCGATGACCTTTCCGCCCTGCTGGCCCGCCACGAGGCCGCCGCACTTTCGGACCAGCTGCTACGCGCGGGCGTGCCTGCCGCCGCCGTGCAGACGGTGGACCAGGCGCTGGCCCATCCGCACACCCGGCATCGCGGCATGGTGCTGGAACAAGGCGATTACAAGGGCGTGGGCTCGCCCATCAAGCTGTCGCGCACGCCCGCCACGCTGCGCAAGCTGCCGCCAGACCTGGCGCCGCCATCTGGACAGGGCTGATCCCGCATCGATGAACCGCCCGGCGCCCGCCGGGCTTTTTTTTCCCAAGCGAGCCGCCGCCCCACGCGCAACAACTTAGACATTTGGTTTCAGCACGCCGCCCGATTGCCGCCTTAGACTTTTTTCCGCATCTCGCGTTGCTCCCCGCACGCTTTTCCCGAGCCACATAAGAGGAAATAAAAGACTATGGCCACGAACGACTCACAAGACCACGGCCAGCTGAAACGGGTGATGGGCCCGAAACTGCTGCTGCTATTCATTGTTGGCGACATCCTGGGCACCGGCGTGTATGCGCTGACCGGGCAGGTGGCCGCCGAAGTCGGCGGTGCGGCCTGGCTGCCGTTCCTGGTGGCCTTCGGGGTGGCCCTGCTGACCGCGCTTTCCTACCTTGAACTGGTCACCAAGTACCCCCGCGCCGCCGGCGCCGCGCTCTACGTCCACAAGGCGTTCGGCGTGCACTTCCTGACGTTCATCGTCTGCTTTACCGTCATGTGTTCCGGCCTGACGTCGGCCGCCACCGCCTCGCAGGCCTTCGCCGCCAACCTGTTCGCGGCGATGGGCATCGAGGCCGAAAAGCACTGGATCACCCTTGGCGCGCTGGGCTTCATGACGCTGGTCATGCTGGTCAATTTTCGTGGCGCGACTGAAAGCGTGCGCGCCAACGTCGTGCTCACGCTGATCGAGCTGTCGGGCCTGCTGATGGTCATCCTGCTGGGCTTTTACGCCATCTCCGACGGCCAGGCGGATTTCTCGCGCGTCGTCGCGTTCGATACGCCCGAGGACAAGAGTGTGTTCCTGGCGGTGACCTCGGCCACCGCGCTCGCGTTCTTCGCCATGGTCGGCTTCGAGGACTCGGTCAACATGGCCGAGGAAACGCACGATCCCAGCCGCATCTTCCCGAAGGTCATGCTGACCGGCCTGGGCATCACGGCGCTCATCTATGTGCTGGTGTCCATCTGCGCCGTTGCGCTGGTGCCGGTGGGCGAACTGGCCAAGAGCAGCACGCCGCTGGTGCTGGTGGTCAAGCGCGCCGCGCCGGATCTGCCGGTGGAATACATCATGCCGATCATCTCGATGTTCGCCGTGGCGAACTCGGCGCTCATCAACATGATGATGGCCAGCCGCCTGCTGTACGGCATGTCGCGCCAGGGTGTGCTGCCGTCCTTCCTGGCGCACGTGCACCGCAAGAACCAGACGCCGTGGACGGCCATCCTGTTCACGACGGCGCTGGCCTTCGGCCTCATCATCCTGGTCTCGCTGACCGACTCGCAGGCCATCCGTGCGCTGGGCGGCACCACCGCGTTGCTGCTGCTGGGCGTGTTCGCCTTCGTGAACGTCGCGGTGCTGGTCCTGCGGCGCGACAAGGTCGCGCATCGTCACTTCTCCATCAACCGCCTCGTCCCGTGGGTGGGCGCCGCGGCCTGCCTGTTCCTGGTCACCCCGCTGACCGGCCGTGACGTGATCCAGTACCAGGTCGCCGGCTGGCTGCTGCTGCTGGGCGTGGTGATGTGGTTCGTGACCTGGCTGGCGCGGCGCCGCGAGTCCAGGATGGAACTGGACCCGTCGTCGCTGGAGTGATACCGCAAGGGCCGCAGGCTCCCGGACCGCTGGCGCGCGGCTGCGCGGCGCGGGTCCGGGCGCGCTTCAGCCGCCCACCGCAAGCCCTTCGCGGCGCGGATCCGCGCCGCCTTCCAGTCCCTTGGCGTCAATGACGATGCCGTGGATGCCGCTGGGAAACTCGGTGATCCGCACCGGGTGTCCCATGCGCTCAAGCTCTGGCGCCAGCGCTTCCAGCGCCGTGCCCTTCTCCAGTTCGGTTTCCTTGTTGCGGCTGCCCATGTTGGGCAGGTCGATCGCCGACTGGATGTCCAGATTCCAGTCCAGCACGCCCACCAGCGTCTTGGCGACGTAGTTGATGATGGCGCTGCCGCCCGGCGAGCCCACCAGCAGGTACGGCTTGCCCTCCTTGAGCACCATCATCGGCGCCATCGAGCTGCGCGGCCGCTTGCCCGGTTCGATGCGATTGGCCACGAGCCGGCCTTCGGGGTCCTTGAACGACGACGAAAAATCGGTCATCTCGTTGTTGAGCAGAAAGCCCCGCACGAAGATCTTGCTGCCGAATTCGCTTTCGATCGTGGTCGTCATGGTCAGGGCGTTGCCCTGCGCGTCGACCGCCACCAGGTGGCTGGTGGACGGCAGCTCCAGCGCGTTGTCCTTGCCCAGCGACAGCAGCTTGCCTTCGGGATCGCCGGGCAGCGCCACCTTCATGCTGCGATCCGGCTGGATCAAAGCGCCGCGCGCGCGCAGATACGCCGGGTCCAGCAAGGCGCGCACCGGCACGCGCACGAAGTCGGGGTCCGCCACGTAGAAATCGCGGTCGGCAAAGGCCAGCCGGCCAGCTTCCGAGAAATAGTGCACGGCCTGTACCGTGCCGGGCGCATACCGGCTGAGCGGGAACTGCTCCAGCTCGCCCAGCATCTGCAACACGGCAATGGGCCCGCTGCTGGGCGGCCCCATCCCGCAGAGCTGATAGCCGCGGTACGCGCCGCAGACCGGATCGCGCGTCTTGGCGCGATAGTCCGCCAGGTCCGCCAAGGCCAGATCGCCGGGCTTCTCGTGGCCCTGCACCGCCGCCACGATGTCGCGCGCGATGTCGCCCTGGTAGAAGGCGTCGGCGCCCTGCGAGGCCACGGCGCGCAGGGTGCGCGCGAACGCCGGATTCTTCAGCACGTGCCCCACGGGCCACGGCGTGCCGTCCGGCGCGTAGAAGTACGCGGCGGCGGCGGCCTGTTGCGGCAGCGCCTTGTTGCCGGCCAGCAGCGTATGCAGGCGCGGCGACACCGCAAAGCCCGATTCGGCCAGTTCGATGGCCGGCTGGAACAGATCGGCCCAGGGCAGCTTGCCCTGCGCCTTGTGCGCCAGTTCCAGCCCGCGCAAGAGGCCGGGCACGGCGACCGACATGCCGTTGTTGACGGCCTGTGCAAAGGGCAGCGGCTTGCCCTCGGCATCCAGGAAGCGGTCGGGCCGCGCCGCCGCGGGCGCGGTCTCGCGGCTGTCGTACGTGCGGATCTGTCCGTCCGCCGCCGAATACACCACCATGAAGGCGCCGCCGCCGATGCCCGACGATTGCGGCTCGACCAGATTGAGCACCAGTTGCGTGGCAATGGCCGCGTCGACCACGCTGCCCCCGCGTCGCAGCATGGCTTCGCCCGCACGGCTGGCAAGGGGGTTGGCGGACACCATCATGAAATGCGGCGCGCGCACGAGCTCGCGCGTCTGGACGCCGCTGGCGGCTTCGGGATTCAGGTCTTCCGCCGCTGGCGTGCGCGCCCAGCTGGCGGATGCGAACGGCAGGCCGGCGATGGCGGCGGCGAGCAGCAGGGCGGCGTGGCGGCGTAGGCGCATGGAAAGCTCCAGTGATCGCCGGACGTCCGGCAGGCGTCCATGATAGTCAAAGGCCCGCGCCGCTGCCCATGCGCGCCTTCCGGCTTAGAATCGCGGTTTACGGATCACCAGAGCCCCCGTTTGCGCCATGCGCCTGCGCCACATCGAGATATTCGAAGCGATCCGCCGCACCGGATCCCTGACCGAAGCCGCCGCCGCGCTGCACATTTCACAGCCCGCCGCCAGCAAGCTGCTGGCGCATGCCGAAAGCCAGCTTGGCTTCAAGCTGTTTGACCGGGTGAAGGGCCGGCTGGTCGCCACGCGCGAGGCAGAGATCCTGACGCCCGAGATCGCGCGGCTGAGCCAGGACCTGAGCAGTGTGCGCCGGCTGGCGTCCAACCTGCGCGACCGGCCCAACGGCCACCTGCGCCTGGGCTGCGCGCCCGCGCTGGGACTTGGCCTGCTGCCCGGCGTCGTGCGCGACAGCCGCGACGCGCAGCCCGGCATCACGTTCGATATCCACACGCATCACAGCGCCGAGCTGGTGCAGGGGCTGCTGACGCGCGAACTGGATCTGGCCATCACGTTCGACACCAACGACTATCCCGGCCTCACGCGCATGGGGCTGGGGCACACCGAGCTCGTGCACCTGAGCCGCCGCGCCGCGCAGGGTCCGCTGCGATTGTCGGAGCTGTCGGAAGCTAGAGGCGTAGAAGCGTCGGGCGCCGCGGCGTTGGGCGCCAGTGCGTCGGGTTCCCCCGCGGCAGCCGATACGCTGATCGTGCTGGACGCCAGCGACGCCTCCGGGGCATTGCTGCAACTGGCGCTGGACGCCCAGGGCCTGGCGCCGCAGGTCGCCATCCAGGTGCAGACGCATTACGTGGCGTGCGCGCTGGTGGACGCGGGTTGCGGCGACGCCATCGTCGACGCCATCACCGCGCAAGCCATGCTGCGTCCCGGCATGACCCTGCGCCGCCTGGATCCCGCGCTGCGGGTGCCGATCAGCATCATGACGCGCAACCAGGATCCGCTTTCCGCCCTGCACCGCGACCTGATCGAGCGCCTGCGCGCCGCCTGCGCCGCACTCCTGGAAGGACTGGACGCGCGGGTCTGATAGCCACAAAGCACAACGGGCGCCCGAAGGCGCCCGCTGCAATGTCGATCGGGGCAGACCCGCCTGCCCCGCGAAACATCAGTCCAGCTTGATGTTTTGCTTCTTCACGACGTCCTGGGCCCAGTCGAACTGTTCCTGGATTTCCTTGGCGAACTCTTCCGGCGTGTTGCCCGACGGCGCCGAGCCTTGCTCGTCCAGCGCCTTGATGACCTTCGGGTCCTTCAGGGCGACGACGGCGGCGTCACGCAGCTTGTTCACGACTTCCATCGGCGTGCCCTTGGGCGCGAGGAGGCCATACCAGACCGGCTGGTTCAGCACCGGGTAGCCGGCTTCCTTGAAGGTCGGAACGCCCTTGACCGCGGCGATCTGCTCGGGCCAGGCGATGGCCATGGCGTTCAGCTTGCCGGCCTGGATCTGCGGCATCGACGACGGCAGGTTGTCGAACAGGATTTCGATCTGGCCGCCAACGGCATCGGCCAGCGCCGGGCCCGAACCCTTGTAGGGCACGTGCACGATGTCGGTGCCGGTGGCCATCTTGAAGGATTCGCCCATCAGGTGCAGCACGCCGCACGTGCCCGAGCTGCCGTACGAGTACTTGCCCGGATTCTTCTTCAGCTCTTCGATGAAGCCCTTGAAGTCCTTGGCGGGGAACTTGGGGTTCACGGCCACGACGTTGGCGGTGTTGGCGAAGTTGGTGACCGGCTGGAAGTCCTTGATCGGATCGTACGGCAGGTCCTTCGGACGGCAAGCGGGGTTCACGGCCATCGTGGAGACGGTGGCGATGGACAGCGTGTAGCCGTCGGCCGGCGCGCGCGCGGCTTCGGCCGCACCGATGGCGCCGCCCGCGCCGCCCTTGTTCTCAACGACCATGGGCTGGCCGAGTTCCTGGCTCATGCGCTGCGTCACGAGACGCGCAATGATGTCGGTGGAACCGCCAGGCGCGAACGGAACGATCACGCGGATGGCCTTGCTGGGGTACTTGTCTGCGGCGTGCGCGACCGAAGCGCCCAACGTGCCGGCTGCGCCGGTAGCAAGGGCGATGGCCACGGCCAGAGAGCGGACCTTATTCATAGATGTGTTTCCTCCAAGAGTGCGAGCCCGTTTGTAGACGGCCCGTTGTGTGTTGTGTCCGCCTGTAGACGGACCAGCAGATAACGGTGCGGGCGCATTGCTTGTGCGCAGCGTGTCGGCGCTGCATTTATGAGTTGCTTGTGGCACAAGCGCCCGCCAGAATGTCGGAGAATAGCAGCAAACGCTTACACCCGCATAGCGCGCCGGTCACCGCCCGGCGCTCGGCAAAAACCTCTTCTCCCATGTCTGTTGCCCTCCTGGTTTTCCCCGATTTCATGCTGGTCGCGCTGGGTTGGGCGCTACGTCACAAGCTGGGTTTCTCGCGCGAATTCTTCGCCGGAACGGAACGCCTCGTCTACTTCGTGCTGTTCCCCGCCTTGCTGTTCCAGGCGATCGTGCGCACGCCCATCACGGCGGGCAACGCGGCGCTGCTGCTGCAGGCTTCTGCCGCGGTCGTGGCTGCGGGCGTGGCGATGGCGTGGCTGGCGGGCCCGGTGCTGCGGCCCTCATCCCTCGGGCTGGCCTCGTCGGCGCAATGCGGCTACCGCTTCAACACCTACATCGGCCTGGCCTTGTCGGCCAGTCTGGCGGGCACCCAGGGCCAGACCGTCATGGCGCTGATCGTCGGGTTTGCGGTGCCCATGGCCAACGTCGCGGCCGTGTACGGCCTGGCGCGGCACAACGGCGGCAACCTGCTGCGGGAACTGGCGCGCAATCCGCTCGTGGTCTCCACGCTGCTTGGCCTGGCCTGCAATCTCGCGGGACTGCAACTGCCCGGCGCCGTGGACACCGTGCTTGCGCGGCTGGGCGCGGCGGCGATCGCGCTGGGCATCCTCTGCGTGGGGGCCAGCCTGGCATGGGAAGGCGGCAAGGGCTATGGATCGCTGATTGCCTGGATGTTGGGGGTCAAGCTCGTCGCGTTGCCCGCGGTCGCGCTGCTGGTGGCGCACCTGCTCGGCCTGCCGCCGCTGGAAGCGCGCATGCTGCTGCTCTTCGCGGCGCTGCCGACGGCCTCCGCGGCCTACGTGCTGGCGATGCGCATGGGCGGCGATGGCCGCATGGTGGCCGTGCTGATCTCGCTGGGCACCTTGTTCTCGGCCGTCACGATCCCGATGTGGCTGCTGCTGGCCGGCGGCTGACCTTCCCCCCCAAAAAAATGGCCGCCCCGGCAAGGGCGGCCATCTCATGCGGGTGGCGCAAGCCCGTTCAAGAAGGCTTGTGCGCGTTCGTCATCGAGCCCGGCACGACCCATTCGGCAAACTGCGCTTCGGTCACATAACCCAGCGCCAGCGCCGATTCCTTCAGCGACAGGCCTTCCTTGTGCGCCTTCTTGGCGATCTGCGCGGCCTTGTCGTAGCCAATGTGCGGATTCAGCGCGGTCACCAGCATCAGCGAACGGTCCACGAGTTCGGCAATGCGCTCGTGGTTGGGCTCGATGCCCGCGGCGCAATGCTTGTCGAAGCTGGCCATGCCGTCCGTCAAAAGGCGCACCGACTGCAGGAAATTGTGGATCACCAGCGGCTTGTAGACGTTCAGCTCGAAGTTGCCGCTGGCGCCGCCGATGTTGATCGCCACGTCGTTGCCCAGGACCTGCGCAGCCAGCATCGTGATGGCTTCGCACTGCGTCGGGTTGACCTTGCCCGGCATGATCGAACTGCCCGGTTCGTTCTCGGGGATGCTGATCTCGCCCAGGCCCGACCGCGGGCCGCTCGACAGCCAGCGCACGTCGTTGGCGATCTTCATGAGGCCGGCCGCCAGCGACTTCAGTGCGCCGTGGGCGAACAGCAGCGCTTCGTGCGAGGCCAGCGCCTGGAATTTGTTGGGCGCCGAGACGAACGCCGTGCCCGTGGCATGGGCCAGATCGGCCGACACTTTGGCGCTGAATTGCGGGTGCGCGTTCAGGCCCGTGCCCACCGCCGTGCCGCCGATGGCCAGCTGGTGCAGGCCCGGCAGCGTGGCGCGGATCTGCTGTTCGGCCAGATCAAGCTGCGCCACGTAGCCCGAAAGCTCCTGGCCCAGCGTCAACGGCGTGGCGTCCTGCAGGTGGGTGCGGCCGATCTTGACGATGTCGTAGAACGCGGCGCTCTTTTCCGCCAGCGTGGCGCGCAGCGCCTTCAGCGACGGCAGCAGGCGATGCTCGACCTCGACGGCGGCCGCCACGTGCATGGCAGTCGGGAACGTGTCGTTGGACGACTGCCCGCGGTTGACGTGATCGTTCGGATGCACCTTGCGCGCTTCGCCGCGCTCGCCGCCCAGGAGCTCCGAGGCGCGGTTGGCCAGCACCTCGTTCATGTTCATGTTGCTCTGCGTGCCCGACCCGGTCTGCCAGACGGACAGCGGGAATTCGTTGGGCCACTTGCCAGCGATGACTTCGTCGGCGGCGCGCATGATCGCGTCCGCGATCTGCGCGTCCAGCTCACCCAGGTCGGCATTGACCTTGGCCGCAGAACGCTTTAGCCGCGCCATCGCATTGACCAGCGGCTCCGGCATCTTTTCGGTGGAGATCGCGAAGAAATGCAGCGAGCGCTGCGTCTGGGCTCCCCACAGATGGTCTTGCGGCACCTCGATGGGGCCAAAGGTGTCTTTTTCGATGCGGGTCTTCATGGCGCGTACAACTCCGTGGCGGCGTCAGTCGCGGGCGGCGGGACGCCGTCGGTCACGACATATTGAGAATAAATATCAGTTATAGGTTAGCAGAAACCCGCATTCCTATAATTGCTCCAAACTGTGCTCCGATCCTCGTTTTTTACCACTCGCCCCGCGCCATGTCCGCCCCCCTTGCCACCCTGACTTTGCACCTGCCCGACGAAGCCGCCACCGAGGCGCTCGCGCGCCAGCTGGCGCCGATGGTCACGGGCGCCAAAACCGGCCTGCCAGGCGCGTGTATTCATCTCCAAGGTGACCTCGGCTCAGGAAAAACGGCCTTCTCCAGGGCATTGTTGCGTGAAAGCGGCATCACAGGCCGAATCAAGAGTCCAAGCTACGCCCTGCTTGAATCCTATAAACTTTCTAACTTATACTTCTATCACCTTGATTTTTATAGATTTAGTGATTCGCGCGAATGGTTGGACGCAGGATTTCGGGATTTACTGCGTGACGATGCGGTCGTTTTGATCGAATGGCCGGAGCGGGCAGAAGGCCTTTTGCCCCCGCCGGACCTGCTGATCTGCCTTGCGTATGCAGGCGACGGACGTGACGCCACCCTGACCGCGTACACCGCCCGAGGACAAACATGGTTGAACGCGATTGTCCCCCCGCCCCTGACGGCGCCCTCCCCTCGGCAGGCGCCACCCGCCGACGCCTGATCAGCGTCGCCGCCACGCTGCTCGTCCTGCCGGTCGTGCCGCGGCTGGCGCAGGCCGCCACGATCCTGGCCGTACGGACCTGGCCTGCCGACGAATACACCCGCGTCACGCTGGAACTCGACAGCGAACTCAAGGCTGAACAGTTCACGCTGGAAAATCCCCACCGCCTGGTGGTCGACATCGAGGGACTGACCCTCAGCGCGGCCTTGAACGACCTGGTCTCCAAGGTCCGGCCCGACGATCCCTACATCCAGAGCCTGCGCGTGGCGCAGAACCGCCCGAACGTCGTGCGGCTGGTGTTCGATCTGAAGCAGCCCGTGGCGCCGCAGGTGTTCACGCTCAAGCCCGTTGCCGACTACCAGTACCGCCTGGTGCTGGACCTGTACCCCAAGATCGCCCAGGATCCGCTGATCGCGATCCTGAACAAGTCCAGCGGTCCCGATGTGGACGATCCGCTGGCGCGCATCCTGGAAGACATCCAGCGCAACCCGGTGACCCGCGCGGATCCGCCCGAGCCGCCCCGCGTGCGCGGCCAGCAGCCGGCGCCCGCCCTGCCGACCCCGCCCAAGCCCCCTGCCACCGCCAGCCGCGGCAAGCCGCGCATGCTGACCATCGCGCTGGACCCCGGCCACGGCGGCGAAGACCCGGGCGCCATCGGCAAATCCGGCCTGCGCGAAAAAGACGTGGTGCTGCGCATTGCGCGGCGCCTGAAGTCGCTGATCGACAGCCAGCCGTACATGCGTGCTTATCTGACGCGGGACGACGATTACTTCGTGCCGCTGCACGTACGCGTGCAGAAGGCGCGCCGTGTGCATGCGGACCTGTTCATCTCCATCCACGCGGACGCCTGGGTCAAGCCCTCCGCCAACGGCTCGTCGGTCTTCGCGCTGTCCCAGCGCGGCGCCACCAGCGCGCAGGCCCGGTGGATGGCCGACAAGGAAAACGCGGCCGACCTGATCGGCGGCGTCAACCTGGGCAGCCACGACCGCCAGGTCGCGAAGGTGCTGCTGGACCTGTCCACCACGGCCCAGATCAACGACTCGCTCAAGGTGGGCAACGCCTTCCTGGACGAGATCAAGAAGATCAACCGCCTGCACAAGAACAGCGTCGAACAGGCCGGCTTTGCCGTGCTGAAGGCGCCGGACATTCCGTCGGTGCTGGTCGAGACCGCCTTCATCAGCAACCCCCAGGAAGAAGCCCTGCTGCGCAGCGCAGGGCACCAGGACAAGCTGGCGCAGGCCATGATGACCGGCATCCAGCGCTACTTCACGGCCAACCCGCCGCTCGCGCGCCTGGGCGACGTGAGCTAGGTTTTACGCGCGATCCCGGGCCCTTTGGCCGGGCCCATGAAAAAAAGGCTATGCACCCTTTGGCGCATAGCCTTTTTGTTTGGGCGCGTCGCGCCGCCCTAGTGCGCCCGGCGCGCGCGCACCAGCTTGACCAGGCCGGCCCCCACGACCGGCACGACGGCCGCCGCCAGGCCCACCAGGACGATGGTGTTCAGGTGATCGCGGATGATCGGGATATTGCCGAAGAAGTAACCCGCCGCGACCAGGCTGATCACCCACAGCAGCGCGCCCATGATGTTGAACATCTGGAAGCGCGCCATCGACATCTCGGCCACGCCCGCCACGAAGGGCGCAAAGGTACGCACCACCGGGATGAAGCGCGACATGACGATCGTCTTGCCGCCGTGCTTTTCATAGAAGGCATGCGTGCGCATCAGCGCGCCGCGGTCCAGGAAGCGCAGGTTCATCGAGAACACCCGCGGTCCGATGTAGCGGCCGATCGCGTAGTTCAGCGAGTTGCCGGTCACGGCCGCCACGATGAGCAGCACCGACATCAGCATGGGGTCGATATGGCCCGTGGCGCCAAAGGCGCCGGCGATGAACAAGAGCGAGTCGCCCGGCAGGAAAGGCAGCACGACCAGTCCCGTCTCGGCAAAGACGATGAGAAACAGCACCAGGTACACCCACACGCCGTATTGCTCGACCCAGAGACCCAGCGTCTGGTCGATGTGGAGCACCATATTGAAAAACTCGAGCATTGAAGCGGCCCTGATATCCGATGTGAATTTGTCAGCGACTATAGCCCACCGGAGCATGACGCTAAAATCGTCCGCACTGCTACATAAGATCTGGGCCTCATGACCGAACGTCGTTCCATCCTTGCGCTTCCTGACCTGCTGATCAGCCAGATCGCCGCTGGCGAGGTCATCGAGCGCCCCGCGTCCGTGCTCAAGGAAATCCTGGAAAACGCGATCGACGCAGGCGGGCGCGCCATCGAGGTCCGTCTCGAAGGCGGCGGCATCCGGCGTATTGCGGTGACGGATGACGGCGGCGGCATCCCGCCCGAGGAACTGCCGCTGGCGCTGGCCCGCCACGCCACCAGCAAGATCCGCTCGCTGAACGAGCTGGAATCCGTGGCATCCATGGGGTTTCGCGGCGAGGCCCTGGCCTCGATTGCGTCCGTGGCCCAGGTGTCCATCATTTCGCGCACCCGCGACGGCGACCATGCCTGGCAGATCGACGCGGGCAGCATGCAGGTCAGCCCCGCCTCCGGCCCGCCCGGCACCACCGTCGACGTGCGCCAGCTCTTCGACGCGGTGCCCGCGCGCCGCAAGTTCCTGCGCTCCGAAGCCACCGAATTCGGCCATTGCGTCGATGCCATGGAGCGCATCGCGCTGGCGCATCCGCAGATTGCCTTCCGCCTGTTCCACCACGACCGCGCGCAGCGTCAGTGGCTGCCGGCCGAACCGCCGCAGCGCATCCGCGACGTGCTGGGCGCCGAATTCGCCGAGCACGGCCTGCTGCTGTCGCATTCGGTCGGCACGGTCAGCCTGGTCGGCATGATTACCCGGCCAACCGCCGCCCGCGCCCGCGCCGACCGTCAGTACCTCTACGTGAATGGCCGCTACGTGCGGGACCGCACCGTCAGCCACGCGCTGCGCGCGGCCTACGCCGACGTGCTGCACGGCGACCGCCAGCCCGCTTATGTGCTGTTCCTGGACATCGATCCGGCCGCAGTGGATGTGAACGTCCACCCGGCCAAGCACGAAGTGCGTTTCCGCGACAGCGGCGCCGTGCACCGCTTCGTCTCGCACGCGGTCAGCCAGACGCTGGCGCAGACCGGCGGCTCGTCGGCCGTGGCGCCTGCGGCACAGGCCGATGACGGCGGATTCGAAACCGTCGCGCGACCGGCGGGCGACGCCGCCTCCTCCGACGCCGCCGCCCCCGCCTACCGCCCTGCGATGCCGGCCCCGGCCGAATCGCCGCGCCCTGGCTATGGAGGCATGAATGGCGGCACCGCAGGCAGCACAGCGGGCGGCGCGCATGCAGGTGCACACCCCAGCTCGGGCAACGGCGCCGCCTACGGCCTGCGCCCGTCGCCTACCCCGCAGCGTCCGCATACCCAGGTGCCCTTCCGCCTGCACGCCGAACCGGCCGGCATTCCCGCCGCCGACTGGCAATCGCTCTACCGCCCCCTGACCGACGACACCGCCGCCCGGGCCGCGCCCCTGCGTGAACCGGCGCCCCCGCCCGCCGCGCTGCCCGCCGACGAAGAACACCCGCTGGGCATGGCGGTGGCGCAGCTGCACGGCGTGTACATCCTGGCGCAGAACCGCCGCGGCATGGTGCTGGTCGACATGCACGCCGCCCACGAGCGCGTGGTGTACGAACAGCTCAAGCAGGCCCTGGACGCGCGCAGCCTGCCGCGCCAGGACCTGCTGGTGCCCGTGGTGTTCCACGCCCAGGAAAAGGACGTGGCGCTGGTCGAGGAATTCGAGGAACAGTTGAACGACCTGGGCTTTGAGATGCGTCCGTCCGGCCCCACCTCGATCGCGGTTCGATCGGTGCCGGCCATCCTGGCCCGCGGGGACATCGAAACCCTGGCCCGCGCCGTGTTGCGCGATCTGGGCGCGGTGGGCGTCTCGCGCCTGTTGACCGAACAGCGCAACGAACTGCTCTCGACCATGGCCTGCCACGGCTCCGTGCGCGCCAACCGCAAGCTCACCCTCGAAGAGATGAACGGCCTGCTGCGCCAGATGGAATCCACGGAACGGGCCGACCAATGCAATCACGGCCGTCCCACCTGGGTGCAATGGTCGATGTCCGACCTGGACAAGCTCTTCCTGCGTGGGCAATAGCTTGCCGGCGACCCGCTCCCCCGTTTTGCCCCCGGTCATCTGCCTGGCGGGCCCCACCGCAGCCGGTAAGAGCGCCTCGACGCTGGCCCTGGCCGAACGCTGGCCGCTCGAGATCGTCAACGTGGACTCGGCCACGATCTACCGCGGCATGGATATCGGCACCGCCAAGCCCTCGCCCGAAGAACAGGCCCGCGTTCCGCAGCACCTGCTGGACATCCTGGACCCGGCGCAGTCGTATTCGGCCGCGGAATTCCGCGCCGACGCGCTGCGCCTGATCGCCGGCATTCGCGCGCGCGGCCGCATCCCGCTGCTGGCGGGCGGCACGATGATGTACTACAAGGCGCTGCGCGACGGCCTGGACGATCTGCCGCAGGCCGATCCCGCGCTGCGCGCCGAACTGGAAGCGCGCGCCGCCCGGCTGGGCTGGCCCGCGCTGCACGCTGAACTGGCGAAGCTGGACCCCGTCACGGCCGCGCGCCTGGCGCCCAACGACAGCCAGCGCATCCAGCGCGCACTCGAAATCTGTCAGCTTTCCGGCCAACCCATGTCGGCCCTGCTGCAACGCGCCCAGCGCACGCCGGACGACGACGGCAACCGCTACGTGACGATCAGCCTGGAGCCCTCGGACCGCGCCGCGCTGCACGCCCGCATCGAGCAGCGCTTTGACGCCATGCTGCGCCAGGGCCTGCTGGACGAGGTGCGCGGCCTGCACGACCGCGCCGACCTGCACCCGGGCCTGCCCTCCGTGCGCTGCGTGGGCTATCGTCAAATGTGGGCACACCTGGACGGCCAGATCGACCTGGACACCGCCCGCGAACAGGGCATCGCGGCGACGCGGCAGTTGGCCAAGCGCCAGATCACCTGGCTGCGCGCGCAGCCCGATCGCGTCATCGTCGACTGCCTGGCCGCCGACGCCGTGGCGCAGACCATCGACGCCGTGGCGCTGGCGCTGGCGGACTGACGGGCTGTATTCAAAGGTGTCTGACACCCCAACGAGACCGACTTCATCCTGCGATGCCGTCTCAGGGGGTGTCAGACACCTTTGAATGAGCCGCCCAGACGCCCGCCCGTGGCATCAAACGCCGCGCCAAAAAAAAAATGACCGCCATCACGGCGGTCATCTTCATTGCAGCGCGATCGCCGCGGCGTCACACCACGAAGGTCTGCGCCATGCCGGCTTCCTGGGGCACGATCTCGCCCAGCTTGCTGACGGTCTCGCCCTGCTCGCGCAGCGTGGCGGCAATGGCGTCGGCCTGGGCCGGATCCACCACCAGCACCATGCCGATGCCGCAGTTGAAGACGCGGTACATCTCGGTGTCCTCGACGCCGCCTTGCTCTTGCAGCCACTGGAACAGCTTGGGCATTTCCCAGGCGTCGCGATGCAGCTTGGCGGCCAGGCCGTCCTGCAGGATGCGCGGCACGTTGTCCAGCAGGCCGCCGCCGGTGATGTGGGCCAGGCCCTTGATGTCGGTGCCGTGCTTGGCCAGGGCGGCCAGCACCTGCTTCACGTAGATGCGGGTCGGGGCCATGACCACGTCGACCATTTTCTGGCCGTGGAAATCGTCATCGGGCTTGGCGCCCGCGCGTTCCAGGATCTTGCGCAGCAGCGAGTAGCCGTTCGAGTGCGCGCCGCTGGAAGCCAGGCCCAGCACCACGTCGCCCGCCTTGATGGACTTGCCGTCGATGATCTTGGACTTTTCCACCGCGCCCACCGCGAAACCGGCCAGGTCGTATTCGCCGTCCGGGTACATGCCCGGCATTTCGGCGGTCTCGCCGCCGATCAGCGCGCAACCCGACAATTCGCAGCCCTTGGCAATGCCGCCCACCACTGCCGCCGCCGTGTCCACCGACAACTTGCCGCAACCGAAGTAATCCAGGAAGAACAGGGGTTCTGCGCCCTGCACCAGGATGTCGTTGACGCTCATGGCGACCAGGTCGATGCCCACCGTGTCGTGGCGGTTCCAGTCGAACGCCAGGCGCAGCTTGGTGCCCACGCCGTCCGTGCCGGACACCAGCACGGGCTCCTTGTAGGTCTTGGGCACTTCGAACAGGCCGCCAAAGCCGCCGATACCGGCCAGCACCCCGGGGCGCATCGTGCGCGCGGCAAGGGGTTTGATTCGGTCGACCAGGGCGTCGCCTGCGTCGATGTCGACACCGGCGTCGCGGTAGGTCAGGGGGGCTTTAGGTTGGTTCGTCATGAGAAATGCCGTGGGGTATGTAACAATTGCTGGGATTTTGGTGGAACGCCCTGCATTTTACGATGACCCGGCCGCGGACAGGCGCTAAAGGGCGCAAACCCCCGCCAGGCCAAGAGTTCGGACGCGACACCATCGCCTCAGGTGGTTTAAAGTGTAGGGTTGGCCGGTATTGATTTTGCCAGTTTCTACATGGCCCTTGTATCACCGATTTTTCTTGGCTTTTTGCGGCGGCCCGGCCTGGACCTTCCGGCGCCCCCGAAAACGCCTGATTGCTAACTCTCATGAACCGCCAGCTGCTGCTCGACGTTCTCCCCGCGCCAGCGCCATCGCTGAACAACTACATCGCCGGCCCCAACGGAGAAGCGGTGGCAGCCGTACGTGCGCTCAAGCCAGGCCGTGCCCTGTACATCTGGGGCGCCGCCGGCTGCGGCCGCACCCATCTGCTGCGCGCCCTGACCGCGCGCCCGGACGCCGTCTACATCGACCCGGCCAACGGCGAAAACATGCTGCGCCGCCTGGCCGAAGCCGATTCCAAATCGCCGATGCCCCACTTTGTGGCCGTCGACGACGTGCACCGCATGGACGACAGCCGCCAGGCCGCCCTGTTTGCGCTGTACAACCGCTGGCGCGAATCGGCCGCCACGCAGCGAGCCTTTGCGCTTGCGCTGGCCGGCGACCGCGCGCCGCTGTCGATGCCGCTGCGCGAAGATCTGCGCACGCGCCTGGGCTGGGACCTGGTGTTCCGGCTGGATCCGCTGTCCGACGCCGACAAGCTGGCCGCGCTGTCGGCGCAGGCCGCCGAACGCGGGCTGCACCTGGCGCCCGAAATCATCAACTGGATGCTCACGCACCACGAGCGCGACATCCGCAAGCTTGCGGCGTTGCTCGACGCGCTGGATCGTTATTCCCTGGCCACCGGCCGCCCCATCACCCTCCCCCTGCTGCGCGCCATGCTCGCAGATCCTGATTCACAACGCACATGACCACCCGACGTCTTGCCCTGTTCGACCTTGATCACACCTTGCTGCCGCTCGACAGCGACTATCAATGGGCCGACTATCTGGCGCGCACGGGCCGCGCGGGCGATCCCGAGCAAGCCCGCCGCCTGAATGACGATCTGATGGAGCGCTACAACCGCGGCGAACTCACGGCCGAACAGGCCGCCGAATTCATGCTCGGCCTGCTGGCCGCGCACGCGCCTCACGATCTGGCCGTCTGGCACGAAACCTTCATGGGCGAAGTCATCCGCCCGTCCATCACCCCCGCCGCGCGCGACCTGGTGGACGGCCACCTGGAAGCCGGGGACCTCTGCGCCATCGTCACGGCCACCAACAGTTTCGTCACCGCCCCGATCGCGCGCGCGTTCGGTGTGCCCCATCTGGTCGCAACCGATGCCGAGTACCTGCGCGGCCGCTACACGGGCCGCATCCTGGGCACGCCAAGCTTCAAGGAAGGCAAGGTGGTGCGCGTGAACGACTGGCTGGGCAGCATGGGCTTGGGGCTTGCGGATTTCTCCGAATCGTTTTTCTATAGCGATTCGGTCAATGATGTGCCGCTCCTCGAAAAAGTGACCCGTCCGATTGCCGCCAACCCCAGCCCCGCCCTGCGCGCCATTGCGCAGGAACGCGGCTGGCAAGTGATCGACCTGTTCGACCACATGGAAGATTCGAAGTCCTAAATGATCACTGAAACCATAAAAAAATTCGTCGGCCGGCTATTCGCGCCGACACCCAGGGGGCCGTTGCGCATCGGGCGCGACAAACACGGCATCGACCGCCGCAACGTGTCGCGCCACGCCATCAAGGTGTGCGAGGTGCTGCGCCAGCATGGCTACGAAGCCTATATCGTCGGCGGCGCGGTGCGCGACCTGATCGTCGGGCTCGAGCCCAAGGACTTCGACGTGGCCACCAACGCCACGCCCGAACAGATCCGTCCGCTGTTCCGCCGCGCGCGCATCATCGGCCGGCGCTTTCAGCTGGTCCACGTGGTGTTCGGCCAGGAGATCATCGAGACCTCCACCTTCCGCGCGCCCGCCTCGGAAGACCAGGAAACCGACGAGCACGGCCGCATCCTGCGCGACAACGTGTTCGGATCCCAGGAAGAAGACGCCAAGCGCCGCGACTTCACCATGAATGCGCTGTACTACGACCCGCACAACGAGGAAGTCATCGACTACCACAATGGCGTGGCCGACCTGAAGAAACGCCAGATCCGCATCATCGGCGATCCCGTCAAGCGCTACCGCGAAGATCCGGTCCGCATGCTGCGCGCCGTGCGCTTTGCCGCCAAGCTGAACGGCACGATCGATCCGGCCACGCGCGAGCCCATCAGCACCATGGCCGACCTCATCGAGAACGTGCCGGCCTCGCGCCTGTTCGACGAGATGCTCAAGCTGCTGACCTGCGGCCATGCGATGGACTGCCTGCGCCAGCTGCGCGCCGATGGCCTGCACAACGGCCTGCTGCCGCTGCTGGACGTGGTGCTTGAACAACCCGGCGGCGAACACTTCGTGGAACTGGCGCTGGAACGCACCGATGCGCGCGTGCGCGCCGGCAAGACCATCAGCCCCAGCTTCCTGTTTGCCGCGCTGCTGTGGCAGCAGGTCGAAGTGCGCTGGAAGCAGTTGCGCGCGCAGGGCGAGCACACCATTCCGGCCCTGTCGTCGGCCGCGGACTCGGTGCTGGACGAACAGACCGAGAAGCTCGCCATCCAGCGCCGCTTCTCGTCCGACATGCGCGAGATCTGGTTCATGCAGCCGCGTTTCGAACGGCGCATGGGCAAGACCATCTACCGCATGATCGAGCAGCCGCGTTTCCGCGCCGCCTGCGACTTCCTGCAGCTGCGCGCCGCCGCCGGCGAGTTCGACAGCGTGCTGGCGCAGTGGTGGATGGATCTGGCCAATGCCGACGACGCCACCCGTGCCGACATGATCGAAGAAGTGTCGCGCCAGCCGCGCGAAGCCAGCGACGACGCCGCGCCCGCGCGCCGCCGCCGCCGCCCGCGCCGCAGCGGGCCGCGCAGCGCGCCCGCCGGCGAGTAACCGCTGTGCCGCAGCCGCCTGTCCGCGCCTACGTGGGCCTGGGCGCCAATCTGGGCGACAGCGCGGCCACCCTGCGCCAGGTCCTGGCGCAGCTTGAGGCCACGCCCGGCGTCTCCGGGGTGACGGCCTCGCCGTTCTACCGCAGCGCGCCGGTCGACGCCACCGGCCCCGACTTCATCAATGCCGTGGCCGCCGTGGATACCGTCCTTGCGCCGCTGGCGCTGCTGGATGTCCTGCAGGCGCTGGAGCACGAACACGGCCGCCTGCGTCCCTACCGCAATGCCCCTCGCACGCTCGATCTTGATCTGCTGCTGCACGGCGATGCGCAGCTTGATCACGAACGGCTGATCCTGCCCCATCCCCGTCTGCATCTGCGCGCCTTCGTGCTGCTGCCGCTGCGCGACCTGGCGCCTGACCTGTCGGTGCACGGCAAACCGCTGGATGCGTGGATCGGTGCGATCCACGACCAGCCCATCGAACGGCTCGCGGGCTGATCACGCCCATCGGGACGCGCCGCCTGCCTGGCGTCAGGGCTTGGGCGTGAAGGCCATCATGGCGCGCTCGACGTCTTCCACGTCCGGCAGCCCCGCCTCATTGCCCAGATGCTGGATCTTGTGCGCCGAGGCCGCGCGCGCGAACGTGAAGTGCTCGATCCAGGGCTGGTCCGGCCGCGTCAGGTAGGACCATACGTAGGCGCCGTGAAACACGTCGCCCGCCCCCGAGGTGTCGATGATCCGCGAGGCGGGCACATCCAGCGAAGGCAGCGTGTCGACGCGCCCCGTTTCGTCGTACCAGAGCATCCCGCGTTCGCCCATCGTCACGGCGCCGATGCGGCAGCCGCGCGCCTTGAGCAGGTCCAGCAGGCCCTCGGGCGGCAGGTTCAGTTGTTCGCACATGCGCTCGGCGCACACGGCCACATCGATGTAACGCAGCAGTTCGTCGGTGTTCTCGCGCACGCCGCCTCCGTCCAGTGACGTCAGCACGCCGGCCTGGCGGCACGCCCTTGCGTAATGCAGCGCGGCATCGGGCTGATGGCCGTCCAGATGCAGCGCGCGATAACCGGCAATGTCCAGTCGGGGAAAGTCGTTCAGGTAATCGGCATCGCGGGCGCGCAGGATGGCGCGCTTGCCGTTGTTGGGCATGATGAACGACAGCGACGACCGCCGCACGTGCCGCGCGTGCAGCGTGACACCATGCGCGGCGGCCATGTCCGTGTACATGTGCCCCAGCCAGTCGGGCGCCAGGGAACAGATCAGATCGGGCGGCAATCCCAGCCGCGCGCAGGCAAAGGCCGCCGTGACCGCATTGCCGCCGAAAGACACCGCGTAATCGCGCGCCACGCTTTTCTGGTCGCCCGTGGGCCATTCGTCGGCCAGCACGGTTACGTCGATGTAGGTATGTCCGATAAAAAGCGCATCACCCATGGGCCCGCCCTGTAAGTTGCCCGCGGGGCGCCTCGGTGTGGTCTGGACGAGGCGCCGGCGCGAGAATCAGCCGCGCGCGGACTCGCCCGCCTGCGCCAGCACCAAACGCGCCCGTGCGATGACGGGCGCGTCGACCATCTTGCCATCCAGCATGAACGTGCCCGCGGCCGTGTCGCGGTGCGCGGCGACAACGCGCCGCGCCCAGTCCAGTTCCTGCTGCGCCGGCACGAACGCGGCGTGAATGACCGGAACCTGCGTGGGATGGATGCACAGCATCCCGCCGAAACCCATTTGCTGCGCGCGGCCCGCGGCGGCGGCCAGGCCCGCCTGATCCTGCACGCCCGGAAACACGCCGTCCAGCGCAGGCGCCAGACCCGCCGCGCGCGTGTGGAGCAGCACCTGCACCCGCGCGTGGTCCAGCACCGTTTCGGCGCCCGGCGTGTCGGGCGTCAGGCCCAGATCCAGGCCGTAGTCCAGGCTGCCGAACGCCAGCCGCGCGACGCCGGGGGTAGCGGCGATCTCGCCCGCATTGAGAATGCCCTGCGCGGTTTCAAGGATGGGGATCACCGGACAGCCGGCCTGCGCCGCGTGCCGCACCTGCATCATGCTTTCGGCCTTGGGCAGCAGGATGCCCGCCACGCCGGCCTTGCCGCGGCAGGCCTTCAGATCGTCGTCGTGCCAGGAGGTGGAGGCGTCGTTGATGCGAACCCAGAGGCGGGCCTCGCGATGCATGCCCAGGAAGTCGCACAGGGCTTCGCGGGCCGACGCCTTGGCCAGGTGTTCCACGGCGTCTTCCAGGTCCACGATGACGGCGTCCGCACCGGCGGCCAGCGCTTTGGGGATGCGCTCGGGCCGCGAGGCCGGCACAAACAGGGCGCTACGAACGACGGGATGTGTCACACGACCTCCGAGGCATGGAACTGCGCCACCTGATCCGGCGCGTATCCCAGAGATGCTAGCACCGCATCGGTGTTTTGGCCCACCGCGGGCACCGCGCCCATGCGCGGCGCGAACGCGTTGCTGCTGGCGGGCGGCAGCAGCGCCGGCAGCACGCCGGCCGGGCTGTCGACCTCGCTCCAGCGCTGGCGCGCCTGCAATTGCGGATGCGCCCACACCCCCGCCATGTCGTTGACGCGGGCATTGGCGATCTGCGCGTCTTCCAGGCGCTGCGTCACTTGCTCGATCGACAGGTCCGCGAACGCCGCCACGATGAGCGCGCGCAGGGCGTCGCGGTTGGCGGTGCGCAGCGAGTTGGAAATGAAGCGCGGGTCTTCGGCCAGATCGGCCTGGCGCAGCACCTGAGCGCAGAAGACGCGCCATTCGCGTTCGTTTTGCAGGCCCAGCATGATGGTCGACCCGCCGCCCACCGGGAACGGCCCGTACGGATAGATGGACGCGTGGGCCGCGCCCGCGCGCACGGGCGGCGCCGCGCCATCGAAGGCGTAGTACATGGGAAAGCCCATCCACTCGACCATGCTTTCGAGCATGGAGACGTCCAGGCGGCTGCCCACGCCAGTGCGCTGGCGCAGCAGCAGCGCGTTCAGGATGGCCGAATACGCGTACATACCGGCAGCGATGTCCGCGATGGAACACCCCGCCTTGACCGGATCGTCCTTCGTGCCGGTGACCGACAGGAAGCCGCTTTCGCTCTGGATCAGCAGGTCATAGGCCTTCTTGTCCTGGTAGGGGCCGCCCTCGCCGTAGCCCGAGATGTCGCAGACGATCAGGCGCGGATGCTTCGCGTGCAACGCCTCGAAGGACAGTCCCAGACGCGCGGCGGCGCCGGGCGCCAGGTTCTGCACCAGCACGTCGGCCGATTCCAGCAGGCGGTCCATGATCCCGGCCGCTTCGTCGCGCTTCAGGTCCAGCGTCAGGCTCTCTTTGGAGCGGTTGGTCCAGACGAAGTGCGAGGACAGCCCGCGCACGCGCTCGTCGTAGCCGCGGGCGAAGTCGCCTGTGCCCGGACGTTCGATCTTGATGACGCGCGCGCCCATGTCCGCCAACTGGCGGGTGCAGAAAGGCGCGGCGATGGCGTGTTCCAGGCTGACGACGGTGATGCCGTCCAGAGGGCGGGAGGCCTGCATGTTCATTCGGTGAACCTCAATTCGGCTTGGTGGGCGAGCGTGCCGTCCTGCTCGGCCCAGAGCTGGGCGACGCCCGGCTCGGACAGGCGGCCGGCAACCTGGAAAGGCGTGGGGGAAATCAACGGGCGCAAGCCGCGGTAGGCCAGGTGCGTGAGACGGGCCTTGGGATGGGCGCGGACAAACGCGGCAACCATCTCGGTGGCGATGAGCGGACCGTGCACGACGAGGCCGGGATAGCCTTCCACGCCGGTGACGTAGGGGTGGTCGTAATGGATGCGGTGGCCATTGAACGTGACCGCCGAATAGCGAAACAGCAGTACGGACGTGGGGTTGACCGTGTCGCGCCATTCGGCCTGCGGCGCGGGTTCGCTGCCCGTCAGCTTGGGCGGCGAGGGCTGGCGGTACACGATGTCCTGCTCTTCCAGAATCGCAACCTCGCCAGACTGCCGGTATTCGTGGCGAACGGTCACGAACAGCAATGCCCCGGTGCGGCCCGCCTTCTCCTTGACCTCGGCCACGGTGGAGACGCGCTCGGCCGGCACGCCGACCTTGAGCGGCTGGCGGAATTCCACCCGGCCGCCGGCCCACATGCGGTTGCGGTCCTGCGCGGGCGGCAGGAACCCGCCGCGCGAGGGATGCCCATCCGTCCCCAATCCATCCATGCCGACTGTGGCAATGAAGAACGCCCATTGCCACAGCGGCGGCAGGTCGTCTCCCTGGGCCGGCACCGGTCCGCCCAAGGTGGCGGCGATACGCGCGGCGTGGCCGGGATCCATGGCGTCCGCCTTGCGCTCGCCGCTGCCGATCCATGCGGCCGGATCTGTAGATGTCATGCCGAGTTCCTCTGGTGGTGTTTTTACAGACTGAAGCATGCCCGCAAGCCGTCTGGGCTGTGAATTCGTTTTTCCTCAAGGCGGGGTTTGCTGCGCCTGAATCGGCCATCCGCGCCCCGGCTAGCCGTCGCAAATCGATCCCTATCCCGAATGGCCGCCCCCCGGCGCCACGCCGTAATATATGGACCATGCACTTCGACCTTGCCGACCTCCGACTGTTCATCCACATCGCCGAATCCCCCAGCCTGACGCAGGCGGCCAAGCGGGCGCATCTGTCCCTGGCCGCGGTCAGCGTGCGGATCAAGGCGCTGGAAAACCAGCTCAATTCCCGCCTGCTCTACCGCGACAGCCGCGGTGTCGAGATCACGCCCGCCGGGCAGAAACTCTTGCAGCACGCGCGCGTCATCATGCGGCAGGTGGACCACCTGAAGCACGATTTCCAGGAACAGTCCGACGGCGATGCGGGCCACATCCGCATCTTCGCCAACACCACCGCCGTCACCGAATTCATGCCGGACATCCTGGCGCAATTCCTGTCGGGCCACCCCGGCGTCACGGTGGACCTGCAGGAACGCCTGACCCGCGACATCGTGCGCGGCGTGCTGGACGGCACCACCGACCTGGGCATCGTCGCGGGCCCGGTGGATGCGCCGGAATTGCAGACCATCCACTTCAGCACCGACCGCCTCGTGCTGGTCGTGCCCAATGGCCATCCGCTGCAGGATCAGGACAAGGTCAAACTGGCGGACGCCGTGCGCTACCCGTTCATCACCATGCACGAAGGCTCCACGCTGGTGGCCTTTCTGCGCGACCAGCTCGAACGCATCGGCCAGCGCCTGCCGCAGCGCATCCAGCTCTACAGCTTTGACTCGATCTGCCGCATGGTGCAGGCGGGCGTGGGCATCGGCGTCATTCCCGACTCGGCCGCGCGCCGTTACGGGTCGGAGACCAAGCTGCAAGTCGTCGAACTGGACGAACCCTGGGTGGTGCGCGAGCGCAAGCTGCTGGTGCGCGACATCGACGCCCTGCCCGGCTGCGCGCGCGAACTCATCGATCAGATCCAGACGCCGCGACAAGCCTGAATCCAGCGCGACTGCTTTTCCGGGGCGCCTTTTTTCCGGGGCGCCATTTTTCGCCGCGCCTCATTTGCCCGTGAACGCCGGCGGCCGCTTTTCCGCGAACGCGCGCATCCCTTCGAGGTAATCGTCGGTGTACCCCAGTTCGCGCTGCAGCCCGCATTCCAGATCGAACTGCTGCGCCAGCGTGTTGCCGCTGGAGGCCTGCAGCGCCGCCTTGGTGGCCGCGTAGGCGCGCGTGGGGCCGGCGGCCAGCGTGTCCGTCACCTGCCCGATCGTGTCCGCCAGCGCCGCGTCGGGCACGACGCGCCAGATCAGTCCCCAGGATTCCGCCTGCGCCGCCGACACCGGTTCGCCGAAAAGCGCGGCCCCCATCGCGCGCGCCGATCCCACAAGGCGCGGCAGGAACCACGTTCCGCCCGCGTCGGGCAAGAGGCCGATCTTGCTGAACGCCTGCACGAAGCGCGCCGATTCCACCGCAAACACCACGTCGCAGGCCAGCACCAGGCTTGCGCCCGCGCCGGCCGCCACGCCATTCATGACGCACACCACCGGCACGGGCAAGGCGCGCAGGCGGTTGATGAGCGGCCGGTAGCACTTGTCCAGCATGACGCTCAGGTCCCGGCGCGAGCCGTCCTCGGCGGGCTTGCGTTCACCCAGATCCTGCCCGGCGCAGAACCCGCGGCCGGCCCCGGTGATCACGAGCCCGCGCAGGCCCGCGTGCCCTTCCAGCAGGTCCAGCGTGCGCGACAGCTCGCCGTGCATCACCTCGGTGAAACTGTTCATGCGATCGGGCCGGTTCAGCGTGATGACGCCCACGCCGCGATCCAGCGTGAACAGGATCTGCGTGAAGGCCGGTGCGTGCGCGCTCATGCCAATTCCTCCAGAACGGCCAGTTGCTCGGCGGTATCGCCCATCAGTTGATCGACCACGGTCAGCCGCTTGAAGTAGTCGCCCACCTCCAGTTCGTCCGTCATGCCCATGCCCCCGTGCAACTGCACGGCCAGCTGCGCAACCAGGCGCCCGGCGCGGGCGGCCTCGAGCTTGGCCGATGCGATCATGCGGCGCCGCTGCGCCGCGTCGGATTCCGTCAGCGCCGCGACGGCCACATAGGCCATCGACAGCGCAAGCTCCTTGGCCACCAGCATTTCGGCCAGCCGGTGCTGCAAGGCCTGAAACGACGCCAGCGGCTGGCCGAACTGCTTGCGGGTCTTCAGGTAATCGACCGTGATTTCCAGCAGGCGCTCCATCGCACCTGCCGCGTGCGCGCACAGCGCGGCGGTGCCCCACAGCAAGGCCTGCGCCAGCGCGTGGTCGGCCGCCTCGCCTTCTGCCAGCAATGCCTGCGCCGGCACCGGCACCGCGTCCAGGTCCAGCCGCGCGCAGCGCGCGCCGTCCAGCGTGGGCGTATCCGTCACACGCACGCCGGCGGCATCGGCGGGCACCGCCAGCAGGACCGTCTGGCCGTCCTCGCCCTTTGCACTGACGAACCACGCATCGGCCGCCGCGCCGTGCCACACCAGGTGCTTGGCGCCGTCCAGCCGCCAGCCTTCGGCCGTGCGGGCAGCGCGGCAGTCCTGCGGGTTGGCGGCGTAACGGCGGCCGGGCTCCTGCCACGCCACGCTGACGATGGCCTCGCCCGACGCAATGGCCGGCAGCCAGCGCCCTCGCGTTGCCTCGCCGCAGGCGTCGGCCAGCGCCGCGCCCATCACCGCGCTCGGAATGACCGGCTCGGACACGAGCCCGCGCCCCAGCTCGACGTGCACCGGCAGTAGGCTGGCGGGCACTTCGCCGAAGCCGCCGTGATCTTGCGAGATGTTCAGGCCCAGCACGCCCAGTTCGGCCAGCGCCTGCCACGCCTGCCGGTCCAGCTTGCCCGCGGCCTGCCGGGCCCGCCGCTGCGGAAAGGTCCATGCCTGGTCCACCAGGCGGCGAAGGCTGTCGGCCAGCATGCGCTGTTCTTCGGTGTAGATGAAATCCATGCGTCGTGTTCCTGTCGAGGTTGCGCGGCGGGCCTACACGCCCAGCACCAGGCGGGCGATGATGCCCTTCTGCACTTCGGTCGTGCCGCCGTAGATCGAGGTCTTGCGCATATCCGCGTAACCGGCGCCCGCGGCCGCGGCCATCTCCGGACCCGGGCCATGAAACGCGCTGCCGGCCTCCATCCAGTCCGGGTCGTACGGCCACGCGTCCGGCCCCGCGACCTCCATCTGCAACATGGCCAGGTCCTGCTGGATCTCCGAGCCGCGGATCTTCAGCACCGAGGCCTCCGGGCCCGGCGTGCCGTCGTTGCTGGCGGCCACGCGCAGCAGCAGCATCTCCAGCGCCATGATGTCGACTTCGATGCGCGAGATGCGGTCGCGCATGCGGCTGTCCTGCAAGAGCGGCTTGCCGCGCGTTTGCGCGCGCGCCGCCATGTCCTTCAGGATGCCCAGTTCGCGGTGGCAGTGGCCCAGTCCCGCGATGCCCGTGCGCTCGTGGCCCAGCAGGTACTTGGCGTAGGTCCAGCCCTGGTTTTCCTCGCCGACGAGATTGGCGGCCGGCACGCGCACGTTTTCCAGCCAGACCTCGTTGACGTCGTGACCGCCGTCCAGCGTGCGAATCGGCCGCACCGTGACGCCCGGCGAACGCATGTCGATAAGCAGCATGGAGATGCCGCGTTGCGCGCGCGCCTCGGGGTCGGTGCGCACCAGGCAGAACATCCAGTCGGCGTATTGGGCAAGCGTGGTCCAGGTCTTCTGGCCATTGACGACGTATTCGTCGCCGTCGCGCACGGCGCGCGTCTTGAGCGACGCCAGGTCCGACCCCGACCCGGGCTCGGAATAGCCCTGGCACCACCAGTCCTCTACGCGGATCATGCGGGGCAAGAAGCGGGCCTGCTGCTGCGCGCTGCCGTACTTCATCAGCACGGGGCCGATCATCGACAGGCCGAACGGCAGCAGCCGTGGCGCGCCCGCCTTGAAGCATTCCACTTCGAAGATCAGGCGCTGCAAGGCGTTCCAGTCTGTGCCACCGTGTTCGACCGGCCAGTTCGGCGCGCCCCAGCCCTGGTCGGCCAGGACGTTGTGCCAGCGCACGTAGTCGTCGCGTTCCAGCCGCTGGTGCCGCAGCACCTTGGCGCGGATGTCCTCGGGCAGTTTGTCGGCGGCGAAGGCGCGCACGCTCTCGCGGAATTGGCGCTCTTGCGGCGTCCAGGTCAGGTTCATGGTCCACCTCCTTTGCCCGGTATCTAGCCACGGCGCGCACGGCCGGACAATCTGCCTCTTCCGAAGACGGGCTTCGCGCTGCGTGTAGGGCGCGCCGCCCACTACGGATTGGCAAAAGTCCTGCTTCAGCAATGAAGAATGGCCGAAGCGGGTGGCAGTGCGGACACTAGGGCCTGTTCCGTTTCACCCGATCCACAGGAATCCCATCGCACCATGACTGCTCCCGATCAGACGGATGGCGTGTCGCAAGGCGTCGAGGCGCAGTACCGCCAGGCGCTCGACGACGGCCGCTTCCTCATCCAGCATTGCGCCGGCTGCGACCGCGCCGTGTTCTATCCCCGCATGATCTGCCCGCACTGCGGCGCGGACAAACTTGGCTGGGTCACGCCCGACGGACGCGGCACCGTCTATTCCACCACCGTCGTGCGGCGCAAGCCCGACGCCGGCGGCGACTACAACGTGGCGCTGATCGACCTGCAGGAAGGCGTCCGGCTCATGAGCCGCGTCGACGGCGTGGCGCCGGACGCAGTCCGCATCGGCATGGGCGTGCGCGCGCAGGTGATCCAGCAGGACGGGCGCGGACTGGTGGTTTTCGTGCCCAACAAGGAGGCGCCATGACGCTGAACGAATTGCGCGGCGCCGTCGCGGTGGCCGGGGTCGGCCACGCCGGCCTGGGACAGGCCGCTGGCTTTACCGAAATGGAAATCCTGGTCCAGGCGGCGCAGCGCGCCGTCGCGGACGCGGGCCTGACGATGCGAGACATCGACGGCCTGTGCACCGCCAGCGTCGCGGCCCCGATGTGGGCCATGCCGGTGATCGAACACCTGGGCATCCGCCCCACGTTCATCGACAGCACCATGCTGGGCGGGTCCAGCTTCGTGGCGCACCTGATGCCGGCGCTGCATGCGCTGGCCTCGGGCCAATGCAACGCGGTGCTGGTCTGCTACGGCAGCACGCAGCGCACGTCCACGCTGAGCCGCGCCGAGATCGGGCGCGTGCGCAAGCAGTTCGACCCGCAACCGTATGAAACGCCCTACGATCCGCTCAGTCCGCTGTCCTCGTATGCGCTGGCGGCGGCGCGGCACATGCATCAGTACGGCACCCGGCGCGAAGATCTGGCGCGCGTGGCGCTGGCGGCCAACCAGTGGGCGCAGCTGAACCCCGAGGCGCAATTGCGCGAACCGGCGACGCTGGATCAGATCCTGTCCGCGCGCATGGTGTCCGATCCGCTGAGCGTGCGCGACTGCTGCCTGGTCACCGACGGCGCCGGCGCCTACGTGCTGGTGCGCGCCGACCGCGCGCGCGACCTGCCGCGCCCGCCCGTGTACGTGCTGGGCAACGCGACGGCGGTGTGGAACCGGCAGATCTCTTCCATGGAAGATCTGACCCTCACGGCCGCCGCCGAATCCGGACGCCGCGCCCATGCGATGGCGGGCGTCGCGCCGCGCGACATCGACGTCGTGGAACTCTACGACGCCTTCACCATCAACACGCTGCTGTTCCTGGAAGACCTGGGCTTTTGCGCCAAAGGGGAAAGCCGCGACTTCATCGCGGACGGGGCCATCGCGCCCGGCGGCAGGCTGCCCGTCAACACCAATGGCGGCGGCCTGTGCTGCGTGCATCCGGGCATGTACGGCGTCTTCATCATGATCGAGGCGGTGCGCCAGCTTCGCGGGGAATGCGGCGAACGGCAGGTCGCGGATGCGCAGCTTGCGCTGGTGCATGGCAATGGCGGTACGCTGTCCAGCCAATCGACCGCCATCCTGGGCACCCAGGCAACCCTTTGATCCCCACGTATCAACCCATGTCTCACGCTGAATCGATCACCCGCATCCACGAGGTCCTGGCGCTGCAGGCGCGCCGGCAGCCCGACGCCATCTGTCTGTACGAGGAAGGCGGCGGCACGCTGACCTACGGGCAGTTGTGGCAGCGGGTGCAGGATACGGCCGACTGGCTGCGCGGCCAAGGCGTGCAGCCCGGCCACCGCGTGATGATGGTGGGCGAGAACTGCACGGCGATGATCGCCACGCTGTTTGGCTGCGGCGTAGCAGGCGCATGGCCGGTGGGCGTGAATGCGCGCCTGTCGGCGCGCGAGGTCGAGAATATCCGCCACCATGCGCAGCCCGAATTGGTGCTGTACACCAGCGGCGTGTCGACGGCGGCTGCCGCGCACGCCGCAGCGGCGGGCGCTTCCGATGCCGACGCTGCCGTCTGGGGGCCGGGCATCGCTGCCGCGCGCGCGCCCTCTCCCACCCAGGCCGAGACGGGCGATCTGGCCGGCGAGGTGGCCACGGTGATCTACACGTCCGGCACCACCGGCGCGCCCAAGGGGGTGATGGTGCCGCACCGGGGCCTGGTGCATTTCGCGCGGGTGTCGGCGGCTTCGCGGTGCCTGACGCCGCACGATATCGGCTATGCCGCGCTGCCCATGTCGCACATCTTCGGCATCGCAACCGTGCTGATGGCCACGCTGCATGCGGGTGCCAGCCTAGTGCTGCGCAGCCGCTTCGATCCGCAAGACGTGTTCAAGGCGCTGGCGCATCCCGGCGTCAGCATCCTGCAGGGCGTGCCGACGATGTTCAGCCGCCTGATGGCTGCGGCGCCGCCCCGCGCGGAACTGCGTGCGCCGGCCCTGCGCTACCTCTACACCGGCGGCGCCGCGCTCGACCCGACGCAAAAGCGCGATGCGGAACGCTACTTCGGCGTGCCGATGCATCACGGCTACGGCATCACCGAATATGCGGGTTCGATGTTCATCACCGACATCGACGCGCCGCGCGACGACTGCTCGGCGGGTCATGCGGTGGAAGGCGTCGAGCTGCGCATCGGCAGCCCGGATGTATTCCCTGAGCCCGGCACGCGCGGCGACCTGCTGATCCGCGGGCCGGGCGTGATGCTGGGCTACTACCGCAATCCGGACCAGACCGCGCAGGCGCTGCTGCCGGGCGGCTGGCTCAATACGGGCGACATCGGCTACCTGGACGCGAGCGGCGCGCTGTTCATCGCGGGCCGGTCAAAGGACCTCATCATCCGCTCGGGGTTCAACGTCTACCCGATCGAGGTCGAGTCGGTGATCAATGCGTTTCCCGGCGTGCGCCTGTCCGCCGTGGTAGGCCGCGACACCGCCGATCACAACGAAGAAGTCATCGCGTTTGTCGAGCCCCTGCCCGGCGCGACGATCGACACGAATCTGCTGATGCTGCACCTGCGCGCCCAGCTTGCGCCGTACAAGCGGCCGGCACAGATCATTCCCATCGAGACGATTCCCACCACCGTCAGCGGCAAGATCCTGAAGCAGCCGCTGAAAGAAAGGCTGGCGTAGGCGCGGGCTGACGTTCCGCTCCACGACCGACCACCCATGCACAAGGAGACAAGAGCGTGAACATCAAGACCCTTATTGCCGCGGCCGCCGCCGTGGCTGCGCTGGCCGGCGCCCAGAGCGCGACGGCGCAAACGTATCCCGACCGTCCCATCCGTCTGCTCGTGGGCTACGCGCCGGGCGGTCCGGTCGACACGACGGCCCGCGTCTTCGCCAAGTACCTGGGAGACAAGCTGGGGCAGGCGGTGGTGGTGGAGAACCGCGCGGGCGCGAGCGGCATGATCGCGTCGGATGCCACCGCCAAGGCAACGCCGGACGGGTACATGCTGGGCTTTGCCGCCAGCCCCACGCTGACGATGTCACCGCTGGTCCAGCGCAGCACGCTGTTCGATCCGCGCAAGGATTTCTCGCTGATCGGCCTGGTGGTCGATTACGCCAACGTGCTGCTGATCGGCCCGCAGATTCCAGCCAAGAACGTGGGCGAACTGGTGACCTACGCGCGCGAGCATCCGGACGCGGTGTCGTTCGGGTCGGCGGGGATCGGCGCCTCGAATCACCTGTCGGCCGAGCTGCTCAAGAAGCAGGCGCAGGCGTCGATGCTGCACGTGCCGTATCGCGGCAATTCGCCGGCGATGATGGACGTGGTGAGCGGCAAGGTGACGTTCATGTTCGACATCACGAGCACGGCCATTCCGTTCATCAAGAGCGGCAAGGCGCGGGCGCTGGCGGTGACGTCCAAGACGCGCAATCCCGAGTTGCCCGACGTGCCGACGATGAGAGAGGCGGGCATGAAGGACTACGAGGTGGTGGGGTGGTATGCGCTGGTCGGCCCCAAGAAGCTGCCCGATGCCGTCACCGCGCGTCTGACCCGCGCATTGGCCGAGGTGTCGAAGGATCCCGCCTTCCGCCAGGCAATGACCGAAGGCGGCTATTCGATCAACACGGGCGATTCCCAAGCCCTGCAGGAACGTATCGACCGCGAGTACGCGTTGTGGTCGGACGTGATCCAGACCGCCAACATCCAGGCCAACTGACCTACCCCGGAGCAACACGATGAATCCCCCGTCCGCCCTGCGCGACCAGATCCGCCTGCCTGTGATCGGCGCCCCGATGTTTCTGGTCTCGGGGCCGCAACTGGTGGTCGCGCAGTGCGCGGCGGGAATCATCGGGACGTTCCCGTCGCTGAACGCGCGGCCGCAAGAGCAGTTGCACGCGTGGATCACGCGGATCGAGGACGGGCTGGCTGCGCGGCGGCTTGCCGCGCCGTCCGAGAAGGTGGCGCCGTATGGGGTAAATCTGATCGTGCATCCAAGCAATCCGCGCTGGCAGGGAGACCTGGCAATCTGCGCGGAACGCCGGGTGCCGCTGCTGATCACATCGCTGCACGCGCCGGAGGCGGTGGTGAAGGTGGCGCATGCCTATGGCGGCCTGGTCTTTCACGACGTGACGAATGTGCGGCATGCGAAGCGGGCGCTGGATGCGGGGGCCGATGGGCTGATCCTGGTTGCCGCGGGCGCGGGCGGACACGCGGGGCAGATCAATCCGATCGCGCTGGTGAACGAGATCCGGGCGTTTTACGACGGGCCGTTGGCGCTGTCGGGGTGCATCAGCCACGGGAAGGACATTCTGGCTGCGCAAGTCCTGGGATGCGATTTTGCGTACATGGGGACGCGGTTCATTGCGACGCAGGAGTCGTTGGCGGGAGATGCTTACCGGGAAATGGTGATGGCGGCGCAGGCGGCTGATGTGACCTATACGCCGTACTTCTCGGGGGTGCCGGCTAATTACTTGTCTGAGAGCATTTTGGCGGCGGGGTTGGATCCTGTTGTGCTGGCCAGCAATGGAGTGGCCCCGCCCGCGAACATGGACAAGAGTTCGCGGCCGAAGGCTTGGAAGGATGTCTGGAGTGCTGGGCAGGGGGTGGGGGCTGTGCAGGAAGTGTTGGCTGTGGCGGAGTTGGTGGCGCAGTTGGAGGGGGAGTATCTGGGGGCTATTGCTGCTGTGCCGGGGAAGGGTTGAGTTCTTTTGACGCCCGGCGCGGCGTCGGCCTGGGGCGCGCGGGGCTACGATTGCGGTCCGGAGCCTTCGCTCCGGACTGCCCCTTCGTCAACCTCGTCCGCCTTCGGCTCCCTTCGGTTTCCCTCGGGCGCATCTACACGCCCCGCGCGCCCCAGGCCGACGCCACGCCGGGCTCCGGTGGTTTGAACTTGGCGGTCGCTGGGGTGGGTGGGGTTCTTTAGGTTCTTGCCTGCGTTTGCGCGGGTTTGGAGCTTCTTGCGGGGCCCGCGCCCGGTTGGCCGCGCGGGCGGCCTCCGGGCGCTTACGCGGTGTCTTGCGTCGGGGGATGACGCTTCGCGCTTGCGGGGGCCGGTTCGAGATCGGGTATCTGCTCGCTTATCTGCTGGGGTATCTGCTCGGGTGTCTGACACCCTTGACGTACATCGTCGGCATCGCTCGGGTGTCTGACACCCTTGGGGCACACCGTATGCCCGACGGCAGTCTTCGCAGGGGGTCTGACACCGACTCCAAGATGACACCGGTAAACTGCGCGCTCATGCGGCGCCGGTCGGCGGTCCGACTTGTACATCCTCTGGAGAGCTTCACACCATGATCCGTCTTCTGGTCCTTTCCGCTTCGCTGGCGATGGTTGGCAGCGCGGTAGCCGCACCATCGTTCAATTGCGCCAAGGCTTCCACGCCGGTTGAGAAATCCCTTTGCGGCAATTCCAGGCTTGGGGATCAGGATGCTGCGATTGCGCAGCAATACAAGGCTGTGCGCGATCAAATGGATGCGGAGTCGGCCAAGGCGTTGATGGCCGATCAGAAGTACTTTCTGAGCGTGCGCGACGCGGCCTACGCGGAACCGTACGTGCAAAGCACACCGTTCGAGGCGCTTACCGACACCATGCGTTACCGGCTGGCGTTCCTGAAGGCGATCAATCCCAAGCCGGCAGCGGGCTTTGTGGGCAAGTGGAAGAACATCGAAGGCGAGATCGAGATCACGCGAAACGCCCACGGCGAGCTGCTGGTGGCGGCCAATTCCGCGCCCTATGACGGACGCTGGGTGTGCGATCTGAGCGGCAAGGCCGTGGTGTCGGGCGACACGCTGACGGTGACCTATCAGGATGGGCCGCCGTGGACGTTGACGCTCAAGCGCCAAGGGGCAGTGCTGGTGGCACGGGTGGCGCCGCCGCCGGGGGGCAAGGATGACGGCTTCGGGCCGCCGTTCTGCGGCATGAACGGCAACCTCCACGGCGACTGGTTCGCGGTGCGCTGATCGGGCTTTCTTGGGATGCACGGGTGAGCCGCGATGTGCTCACCCGCCGCGCACGGGTCACTCCAGTTTGATGTTCGCGGTCTTGATGAGGTCGCGCCACTTTGCGATTTCGTCGCGCACGAATTTGCCGAATGCTTCCGGCGATCCGGGCTTGGGCTCGGCGCCGGCCGCGATCATCGCCTTTGCCGTGCTGTCGTCGGACAGCACTTTCACCATGTCCGCATTGATGCGCTTGACGATGTCGGGCGGCGTGCCTTTGGGCGCCATGACTCCGCTCCAGGAGTAGGCCTCGTAGCCCGGCAGGCCGGATTCGGCGATAGTGGGGATGTCGGGCACCATGCTGGATCGCGTGGGGTTGCCGACACCGAGCGCGCGGATCTTGCCGCCCTTCAGGTGAGGCACGGCAGAGGGGCCGTCTGCGAACATGACCTGGACCTGGCCGCCGAGCAGATCCTGCATGGCGGGCGCGCTGCCGCGGTATGGGACGTGCTGGATGCGCACGCCGGCCATGGCGTTGAAGAGTTCACCGGCCAGGTGCGTGCCGCCGCCGGTGCCGGACGAGCTGAAGGACAGCTTGCCGGGGTTCTGCTTGGCGTAGGCGATGAGTTCGCCGACCGTGTTCACCGGCAGCGACGCGTTGACGACAAGAACGATGGGGAATACGGCGGCCATGCCGACCGGCACGAAGTCGGTGGTGATGTCGTAGCTGAGGTTGTTGCGCAGGCTGGGCAGCACGGCGTGATGGATGGACGCGAAGAAAAAGTTGTAGCCGTCCGGCTCGGCCTTGGCGGCGAATTGCGCGCCGACGATGCCGCCGGCGCCGGATTTGTTGTCGACCACGGTGGGCACGGACCATAGCTGGCCGAGCGGCTGCGTCGTGAATCGTGCGGTGGTATCCACCGGTCCCCCTGCGGGAAAGGGAACGATGAAGGTGACGGCGTGGCCCGGCCAGGTGGCGGCGCGGGCCCAGGAAGGAAGCATGGCGGCGGCGCATGCAGCGCCCAGCCCCGCGAGGACGCGGCGGCGGTCTTGATGGATCACGGCAGTCTCCTGAGTCTTGTTCTGGTCGCGGTCAGGCCTTCAGCACTGCCACCCGCCGCGTTTTTTTATTATTTGCCGAATGCCGGGATACGCCGCTACGTATTTGCAAAAGCCCCTCTTTCGCGCGGGCTGAAGCAGGCCGCGGATGTGCGCGTGCGCCCCTGTGGCGCGGCACTACGGCGCATGGGCTACGGCATAGGGGTCAGGGCAAACCCCGATCCGGACGGGGGCTGCCGGCGCCGCGCCATTGTCCGCGCCCTGGCGCGCAGCGTGGACTGGATGCGCCGGGGTGCGTTATTGGCCGCGTGCGGCCCGCTGCACGTGGCCGATGAAGCACTCGGCGAAGCTGGGCAGGTCGCGGCCGCGTTGGCGGCACAAGAGGCGATCGCGCATCGCCCAGGCGTCATCCAGCTTGAGCACATGCAGCCCGTCGGGGCGGCTGTAGCGCGCCGCGCAGGCGCGCGGGACGACGGCGATGCCCGCGCCGGCCTCGACCATGCGGCACACGGCTTCGAAACTGCCCACGTGCACACGCTGGCAAATGCGCTTGCCCAGGCCGCTTGCGATGTCTTCAAGAAACGTCTGGATGGCGCTGTCCGGGTGGATGCCGACGAACTGGTAGGCATCGACCAGGTCGGCGAAGTGCGCGGTCTTCTGCGCGGCAAGCGGGTGGTCCAGCGACGTGACCACGGTGAGCTCGTCGCGAAAGAGCGGGGTGACGTCCAGGCCTTCGACGTCGATGTTGCCCGCCACGAGGCCCAGGTCCGCCGCGCCGGCGCGGATGGCGATGACGATGTCGCCGGAGATTTTTTCCTCCAGCTCGACGTCGACGTCGGGGTTCTCGGACAGGAACGTGGACAGCGCATCGGCCAGGAAGGAGTTGGTGGCGGTGGTGTTGGCCAAGAGGCGCAGGCGTCCCTTCAGGCCGCTGGCGTAAGGCTGCAGATCCGCATTCAGGCATTCAAGCTGGCGAAAGACGGCATTGGCGTGCTTGAGCAGCACTTCGCCTGCCGGCGTCAGCGCCACGCCCGTGGCCATGCGCACCAGCAGCCGGGCCTTGAATGCCTCTTCCATGTGCTTGACCCGCGCGCTTGCCGCCGGCAAGGACAGGAAAGTGCGTTCCGCAGCACGGGTCAGATTGAGTGTTTCGCCCACGTTCAGAAACAAACGCAGGTCCGTCAGATCATGTCTCATGTTCCACCACGCAGAAGGGGGGCATTTCTAATTTTGAATTCTTCGAATGCCGGGTCGAATCTACCATGAGGCCATGCCCATCAACCAGACGGGTTGATGCGGAACTGTTTTCCACAGACGGCGTGCGCGCCGCAGCACAGGAGTCAGAGGCAATGAGCGGCTTGGTATCCGGAAAGGTGGTGATCGTGACGGGCGCGGGCGGAGGGATCGGCCGCGGCGTTGCACTGGCGATGGCCGAGGCGGGCGCGAAGGTCGTGGTCAACGACATCGGCGTCTCGCTCACGGGCGAAGGCGGGGCGGACGGTCCCGCGCAGGCGGTCGTCAAGGAAATCGTGGACGCGGGCGGCGCGGCCGTGGCCAACACCGACAGCGTGGCGGCGTACGACAGCGCAAGCCGCATCGTGCAGACGGCCATCGATGCATTCGGCCGCGTCGATGCCGTGATCAACAACGCGGGCAATCTGCGCGACCGGGTTTTCCACAAGATGAGCGAAGAGGAATGGCGCCAGGTGATCGATGTGCACCTGAACGGCTCGTTCTACATGAGCCGCGCGGCCGCGCCCTATTTTCGCGAACAGGAATCCGGCGCCTTCGTGCACATGACCTCCACGTCGGGATTGATCGGCAATTTCGGCCAGGCCAACTACGCGGCGGCCAAGCTGGGCATCGTGGCGTTGTCCAAGTCGATTGCGCTGGACATGGCGCGCTACAACGTGCGCTCGAACTGCATCGCGCCGTTTGCCTGGAGCCGCATGACCAGTTCGATCCCCGCCGAAACGGACGAAGAGAAGGCGCGCGTCGAAAAGCTGAAGAAGATGGAAGCCGGCAAGGTGGCGCCTATGGCCGTGTTCCTGGCCAGCGACGCGGCCAGCGAGATCACGGCGCAGATCTTTGCCGTGCGCGCCAACGAAATCATGCTGATGAGCCAGCCGCGGCCCTTGCGCACGGTGCATCACGGCGAAGGCTGGACGCCGGAGCGCATTGCCGAGATCGCGGCGCCCGCCATGCGCAAGCATTTCTACGCGTTGGAGCGTTCGCCCGACGTGATCGACTGGGATCCCATCTGAGGCCGCCACATGCCGTTGGACTATGCAACCGTGAAGGACTGGCGCTTTGACGACGTGCGCCAGCGCTACGACCAGAAGGACACGATGCTGTATGCGCTGGGCATCGGCCTGGGGCAGGACCCCGAAGACACCGGCCAGCTTCGTTATGTGTACGAGAAGGACCTGCGCACGTTTCCGACGATGAGCGTGATCCTGGGCTACCCGGGGTTCTGGGTCAGCGACCCGCGCTCGACGGTGGACTGGGTGAAGGTCGTGCATGGCGAGCAGCGGCTGACGCTGCATGCGCCGCTGCCGGTGGCGGGCGTCGTCACGGGCAGGACGCGCAACACGCACGTCATCGACAAGGGCGCGGACAAGGGCGCCATCATCGTCAGCGAACGCACGCTGCACGACGAAGACGGCCAGTGCCTGGCAACCCTGCAGTCCAGCACGTTCTGCCGCGGCGACGGCGGCTTTGGCGAGGGCGACGCCAGCCCTCAGGCCCTGCCCGCCGCGCCCGATGGCGACCCCGATTCGCGCTGCGAGCTGCGCATTCCGCCCAGCGCGGCGCTGCTGTACCGGCTGAACGCGGACCGCAATCCGCTGCACGCGGATCCCGACGTGGCGCGTCAGGCGGGTTATCCCCGGCCCATCCTGCATGGCCTGTGCTCGTATGGCGTTGCCGCGCACGCCCTCGTCAAGACGTACTGCGGCTACGACGCGGCGCGGCTCACCAGCCTGAACACGCGCTTTTCGGCGCCCGTCTATCCGGGCGAGACGCTGCAATGCGACATGTGGCGCATGCCGGACGGCCAGATCCGCTTCATCGCCCGCGCCAAAGAGCGCGGCATCGTGGTCATGAGCCACGGCACCGCGACGGTGCAATCATGACGCGCCCGCCTCCGCTTGACGGCATCCGCGTGCTGGACCTGTCGCGCATCCTGGCCGGCCCGTGGTGCACGCAGAACCTGGCCGACCTGGGCGCCGACGTCATCAAGATCGAACGCCCCCGCGTGGGCGACGACACCCGCGCGTGGGGGCCGCCCTACCTGAAGGACGGCAACGGCCAGGACACCAACGAATCGGCCTATTACCTCAGCGCCAACCGCAACAAGCGCTCGGTCGAAGCCGACATGGCCACGCCCGAGGGCGCGGCGCTGATCCGGGAACTGGCCGCTGTCAGCGACATTCTGGTCGAGAACTTCAAGGTGGGCGGCTTGGCCAAGTACGGGCTGGACTACGAAAGCCTCAAGCAGGTCAACCCGCGCCTCATCTATTGCTCGGTCACGGGCTTCGGGCAGGATGGGCCGTTTGCGCAGCGCCCCGGCTACGACTTCATGATCCAGGGCATGGGCGGGCTGATGAGCATCACGGGCGAGCGCGACGACCTGCCCGGCGGCGGACCGCAGAAGGCGGGCGTGGCCGTCACCGATATCGTCACCGGCATGTACGCCACCGTGGCGGTGCTGGCGGCCCTGCAAGAGCGCCATCGCAGCGGCCAGGGCCAGCACCTGGACATCGCGCTGCTGGACAGCCACGTGGCCCTGCTGGCCAACCAGAACTCCAACTACTTCAGCTCGGGCGTGGCGCCCACGCGCGCCGGCAACGCGCATCAGAACGTGGTGCCCTACCAGGTGTTTGCCGCCAGCGACGGCCACCTGATCGTGGCCACGGGCAACGAATCGCAGTACCGCGCCTATTGCCGCGCCATCGGCGTGCCCGAACTGGGCGACGATCCGCGCTTTGCCACCAACCGGCTGCGCGTCACAAACCGCGTGAAACTGATCGGGATCCTGACGGACATCATGCGAGAAGGCCGGCGCGACGACTGGATCGCCAAGCTGGAAGCGGTGGGTGTGCCGTGCGGGCCGATCAACGACATTGCGCAGGCCTTCGCCCATCCGCAGGCGCAGGCGCGGCAACTGCGGCGCGACATGCCACATCCGGCCGGCGGCGTGGCGCCCGTGACGGCCAGCCCGCTGCGGTTTTCGGATTCGCCGGTCGTCTACCGGCGCGCGCCGCCGATGCTGGGCGAACACACCGAGGAAGTGCTGCGCGACGTGCTGGGCAAATCGGCGCAGGCGATTGCGGCGTTCAAGGGTAAAGCGCAGGCGTGACGGCGCGTTGTAATCCCATCACGCCTTGGCGGCGACGGGCAGCCGAAACGGCGCGCCCAGCCGATTGAATGCATTCATTGCGGCAATCGTGATCGTGAGGTCGACAAGGTCCTTGGGCTCGAACGCGGCCGAGGCGGCGGCGTACGCTTCGTCAGAGGCGTGGGTTTCGCTCACCCGCGTGACCTCCTCCGCCCACGCAAGCGCGGCGCGTTCCTGGTCGGAGAACAGATGCGGCACCTCGTCCCAAACCGGCAATAGCGTGATCTTGTCGACCGACATGGTTTTGCGCAGGTCCCGGCTGTGCATGTCGATGCAGTGCGCGCAGCCATTGATCTGCGAGACGCGCAGAAAAACGAGATGAACGAGCTCTTGCGGCAGGTTCGTGCGTGTCGTGACGTAGTGGTGGACGCCAAAGAGCGCCTTCGCGCCTTCCGGTGCAATCTCTTGCCAGTTCATGCGGGTCATTTCAGTCCTTTGCTGTCGAAAAGTGAACCCCGCCACCTTACACGCCGGCGTTTCGGTGAAACAGGTCCAAGAATCGGCAAATCGACTGATCCAAGATTGGCCCGGACCCCATAAAAAATTGGCCGCTGTTTCCAGCGGCCAATTCATCTTCACTTAGGCAACGGCAACCGGGATCTTGCCGATCTTGGCCTGCCACTCCTTGGGTCCGGTCGTGTGGACCGAGGTGCCCTGGGCGTCCACCGCCACGGTCACCGGCATGTCCTTCACGTCGAACTCATAGATGGCTTCCATGCCCAGGTCGGCGAAGCCCAGCACCTTGGCGCCGCGGATCGCCTTGGACACCAGGTAGGCCGCGCCGCCAACGGCCATCAGGTAGGCCGAGCCGTGCTTCTTGATGGCTTCGATGGCGACCGGGCCGCGCTCGGACTTGCCGATCATCGAGATCAGGCCGGTCTTCTCCAGCATCATGTCGGTGAACTTATCCATGCGCGTGGCGGTGGTGGGGCCGGCGGGGCCGACCACTTCGTCGCCCACGGGATCCACCGGACCCACGTAGTAGATGACGCGGTTGGTGAAGTCCACGGGCAGCGGTTCGCCCTTGGCCAGCATGTCCTGAATGCGCTTGTGCGCGGCATCGCGGCCGGTCAGCATCTTGCCCGACAGCAGCAGCGTCTGGCCCGGCTTCCAGCTGGCGACTTCTTCCTTGGTCAGCGTGTTCAGGTCGACCTGCTTGGACTTGTTGTAGTCCGGCGCCCAGTGCACTTCGGGCCATTCGGACAGCGACGGCGGATCCAGGCGCGCGGGGCCCGAACCGTCCAGTTCGAAGTGCGCGTGGCGCGTGGCCGCGCAGTTCGGGATCATGGCGACGGGCTTGGAGGCCGCGTGCGTCGGGAAGGTGTTGATCTTGACGTCCAGCACGGTCGTCAGGCCGCCCAGGCCCTGCGCGCCGATGCCCAGCGCGTTGACCTTTTCGTAGAGCTCGATTCGCAGCTCTTCCAGCTTGTTCTGCGGGCCGCGGGCCAGCAGCTCGTACATGTCGATGTCTTCCATCAGCGACTGCTTGGCCATCAGCATCGCCTTTTCAGCGGTGCCGCCAACGCCGATGCCCAGCATGCCGGGCGGGCACCAGCCGGCGCCCATCGACGGAACGGTCTTGAGCACCCAATCCACCAGCGAATCGCTGGGATTGAGCATCGCGAACTTGGTCTTGTTCTCGGAACCGCCCCCCTTCGAGGCGATCTGCACGTCGACCTTGTCGCCCTGGACAAGCTCGACGTGCAGGATACAGGGCGTGTTGTCGCGCGTGTTCTTGCGCGCGAACAGCGGATCGTCCAGCACGGAAGCGCGCAGGGGATTGTCCGGGTTCAGATAGCCGCGGCGCACGCCTTCGTCACAGAGTTCCTGCAGGGTGCGCTTGGTGTCAAAGCGCACGCTCATGCCGATCTTCAGGAAGACGTTGACGATGCCGGTGTCCTGGCACAGCGGACGCTTGCCTTCGGCGCACATGCGCGAGTTGGTCAGGATCTGCGCCATCGCATCGCGCGCGGCCGGGCTTTCCTCGCGCTCGTAGGCGCGCGCCAGGTGGCGGATGTAATCGACGGGATGGTAGTAGCTGATGAACTGGATGCCATCGGCAATCGACTGGATCAAGTCTTCTTCTTTAATGATGACGGACATGGCGGTTTGCAGGTCTGGATGGAAAACGTGAAAACGCGGCTGATCAGGTAATCAGCCGCAGGTGAAAAGAACTATTTTGCCGCCGGGCCGCCCCAAGGCAAAATGCGCCCCCCTCGGGGGGCAGCAAGCGCGCGAAGCGTGCGCGGCGTGGGGGCTCCTTTTGCCGCCGGGCCGCCCCAAGGCAAAATGCGCCCCCTCGGGGGGCAGCAAGCGCGCGAAGCGTGCGCGGCGTGGGGGCCAACCACTTATTTGCCTTGCCACACGGGCTTGCGCTTTTCGGCAAAAGCCGTCGCGCCTTCCTTGGCGTCGGCCGACGTAAAGATATGCGCGATCAGCGGACGCTGGCGGTCGAACATGTCTGCCTGGTCCCAGTCACCGCCCTGCGCCACGATGCTCTTGGCGGTCTGCACGGCCAGCGGGCCGTTCTCGACGATGGCGCGGGCCAGTTCCAGCGCGCCGGCCAGGGCGCCGCCCGGCTCGGTCAGGCGGTTGACCAGGCCAAAGGCGTGCGCGCGCTCGGCGGTCAGCATCTCGCCGGTCAGGATCACTTCCATGGCGATGTGGTACGGCAGGCGGCGCGGCAGGCGCAACAGGCCGCCGGCGCCGGCCACCAGACCGCGCTTGACCTCGGGCAGCCCGAACTTGGCGTTGCTGGCGGCCACGATCAGGTCGGAAGCCAGCGCCATTTCGCAACCGCCAGCCAGGGCATAACCCTCGACCGCGGCGATCAGCGGCTTCTTGGGCGGACGCTCGTTCAGGCCCGCGAACCCGCGACCTTCCACGTAGGGGCGCTGGCCCGACGCGGCAAACGCCTTCAGGTCCATGCCCGACGAAAACGTGCCGCCGCCACCCGTCAGGATGCCGATGCGAACGTCGTCACGGCTGTCCAGCTGGTCCAGCGCGGCGGCCATGGCCACGGCAGTTTCCAGGTTGATGGCGTTCTTGGCCTCGGGACGGTTGATCGTAATGATCTGGATGCCGTCAGTGACTTCCACCGTGATCAGGTCGGACATGGGACTGCTCCTTTTTCGCGAATTCTCGGAATCGGGTTCCGGGTTTTATATAAGACTCAAGACTCAACCTGGAATCATACGACCATTGGCCGGCGGGTGCTGGCGCAACCGGCCGATCACAATATTCACCAGCAGTGCGCGTTCCGTCCCCAGACCGCAACGCGCGCCAAGTCTGCGCCGCGTCGCATTGCCCGATGCGCCGGGAAGCCGATATCTGCGTCCGGGACAGCCCGTCCCGTTCAATATAGTGACCACACGCGTCCGGGCATGAAACAAGCGCCGGAGCGGCTTTTATAGTGGCCTTCACCCGCAACACTTAAGCCACAAAGAGCCCTTCATGCCCGCAACAACCGATCGAAACTACATCAAAGCCCCCGCCGCCCGCGCCGAGGACAGCGCCAGCGCCATCGAGGACACCGTGCGCGAGATCATCGCGCAAGTCCGGGCCCGCGGCGACGCGGCGGTGCGCGAGTATTCGCAGAAATTTGACGGCATGGAGACGCCGGCGCTGGAAGTATCCATCGAGGCGCGCCTGCAGGCGGTTGCCGACCTGGACGAGCAGACCCGCAAGGACACGGAATTTGCCATCGATCGCGTCCGCGCCTTTGCCGAAGCGCAATTGGCAACGGTGCTGCCCTTGGAAATCGAGACGCTACCCGGCCTGCACCTGGGCCACCGGGTCATCCCGGTGCAACGCATCGGCGCGTACGTGCCCGGCGGCCGCTATCCGATTCTGTCGGCCCCCGTGATGACCATCGTGCCCGCCAAGGTCGCCGGATGCGATGAGGTCATTGCCTGCCTGCCGCCTGGCGCCCATCCTGCGATGATCGCGGGCTGCCACCTGTCCGGCGCCGACCGCATCTTCCTGGTCGGCGGAGCGCAGGCCATCGCCGCCATGGCGTGCGGCACGGAATCCATTCCTGCCGTGGACAAGATCGTCGGCCCCGGCAACGCCTACGTGAACGAGGCGAAACGCCAGGTGTTCGGCGAAGTCGGCATTGACCAACTCGCGGGGCCCAGCGAGATCTTCGTCGTCGCGGACGACAGCGGCGACGCGGACATGATTGCGACGGATCTGCTGGCACAAGCCGAGCATGATGTGCGCACGCGCGTCGGCCTGATCACCACCAGTGAGCGTCTAGCCCGGGAAACGCTGCGCGCCGTGGAACGCCAGCTCGAGGATCTGCCCACCGCCCCCGTGGCGGCCCGCGCGTGGACGGATTATGGAGAGATCGTGTTGTGCGACACCGAGGACGAGATGCTGGCGTACTCGGATTACGTGGCCGCCGAGCACCTGCAGGTCCACACCCGCGATCCGCACGCGACCGCCGGCCGGTTACGCAACTACGGATCGCTTTTCATCGGCACGCTGGCCAGCGTTGTGTACTCCGACAAATGCTGCGGCACCAACCATACCCTGCCCACGATGCGGGCAGGCCGTTACACCGGCGGCTTGTGGGTGGGATCGTTCCTGAAGATCTGCACGCACCAATGGCTGGATGCGCGGGGCGTGGCCGCCGTCGCACCGCCGGCCGAGCGGCAGAGCCGCACCGAAGGCATGGAAGGCCACCGCCGCGCCGCTGCGCTACGCCTGGGCTGAAACAGTCCGGCAGCCATTCTAAAAATTGTCCACAAGGGGAAAACAATGAAGCTTGGCATCATCTTCAGTGCGCTGGCGATCGCCGGCGCAAGCCTGGCGGTACCTGCCCAGGCACAGTCGTCCTATCCGTCGCGTCCCATCAAATTGGTCGTGCCCTTTCCGCCCGGCGGCACGACCGACGTGCTGGCCAGAACCATCGCCGACCCGCTGGGCAAGCTGTTGAAACAGACGGTGGTCGTCGAAAACCGCAACGGTGCGGCAGGCCGCATCGGTAGCGAGTACGTCATCCGAGCCGATCCCGACGGCTACACCTTGGGCATTGCCACGGTCAGTTCGCACGCGGTCACGCCGGTCGTGTACGACAACATCTCGTATGACGTCACGCGCGACCTGGCACCCATCACCAAGCTCGCATCGGTGCCCAACGTCCTGACGATCGGCCCGAAGGTGCCTGCCTCGGACATGGCCTCCTTCGTGAAGCTGCTCAAGGACAAGCCGAACGTCTACACCTATGGGTCGGCCGGCGCCGGGTCCGAGGCCAACATGATGGGCGAGTTATTCAAACTCAGCACAGGCACTGAAATGATGCACGTGCCCTACCGCGGCTCCAGCCCCGCGCTGCAGGACGCATTGGGGGGCCAGATCGCCGCGGTATTCGACAACCTGCCGTCGTCGTTGCCCTTCATCCGCAGCGGTGACTTGAAAGCGTTGGCGGTTGCCTACCCGCAACGTCTGAATGCGCTCCCCGATGTGCCGACGTTTGCCGAGGTAGGACTACCCGATGTGAACGACGCTTCATGGTTCGGTCTGGTGGCGCCGCGCAATACGCCACCCGCCGTGGTGGAGCAGATCTACCAGGCAGTCGCCCAGGTTCTGGCCATGCCGGACGTGAAGGAAAAGCTGGCAGGCTTCTCGGCCGTGCCGGTGGGCAACCCGCCCGCAGAATTCGCCGAACAGCTCAAAGCCGAGATCGACAAGCAGCGCGCCACGGCGAAGCGCGCCAACATCAGCCTAAAGTAGATCCCGGGCGTGTTCCGCCCGCATCAGGAGACCGAGACATGCCTGCCCGCTACCGCGTCCTGGTGGCCCAGTTGTTCCAGGAGACGCACGGATTCACGCCTGTGAATACCCCGCTGTCCGCGTTCGAGATTGAACGCGGACGGACCATGTTGACCGCCAATGCCGACGCCGACTCGGTACTGGGGGGCATCCTGCGCACCTTGAAGGCGCAGGAATGCGAGGCCGTGCCCACCCTCGCGGCGCGCGCCCGGCCAGGCGGCCGGGTCGACGATGGCGCGTACTCGCTGCTGCGCGAGGGCATTCTGGACGGCGCGCGCGCCGGCGACTTCGACGCCATCGCGCTGTGCCTGCACGGATGCATGCAGACTGTCGGATTGGATAGTGCCGAAGCCGACCTGCTGGAAGGCCTGCGCGCCATCGTCGGGCCCGCCATGCCGATCGTCGCGGGCTTCGATCTGCATGCCCACGCCGTGCCGGCGCTGCTGCGCCAACTGGATTTTGCCTCGGCCTACAAGACCAATCCGCACGCGGATGCCGCCGAGACCGGCGCGCGTGTGGCGAAACAGCTGCTGCATATGCTGGACACGGGTGAGCGGCCCGCGGGCGTCAGCGTCCTGGTGCCCATGCTGACGCGCGGCAACGACGAGACGTCGCATGGCCCACTGGCCAAACTGCATGCCAAGGCGCAGGCCGCCGTGCAAGCGAACAAGGGTGTGCTGGACGTCTCCCTTTTCAACGTCAATCCCTTCATCGACGGCGAAGGCGTGGGGCAGACCGTCCTGGTTTACGCACGCACGGCGGACCATATGGCCGAGGCGCGCAAGCTGGCAGGGACGCTCGCTCGCGCACTGTGGGACGAACGCGCCGCCTTCGTGCACGACCTGCCAGACATCGATACGCTGCTGCGCGGTCATGCAGACGTTGGGCGCAGGCTCATCGTTGGCGATTTCGGGGACCGCGTGCTTGCCGGCGGCCCCGGCGACAGCCTGCATGTGATGGAGCGGGCGCTTGCGTTGACGCAGGGACGGATCGCCGCCATCGTGACGGACCCGGCCGCGCTCAGTGCCTGCGAAAGGGCCGGCGTCGGCGCTCACGTGCAGTTGCGGGCGGGCGGGCTGTACAGCGTGGACTGTCCGCCGATGCGGGTGTCGGGGCACGTCGCAGCCCTGGGCAGCGGCGTCTTCCGCAACCGCGGCGCGTTCATGCGCGGGGCCACGCTGCGCCTGGGCCCGTACGCCGTTCTGAGCAATGAGCGCTATGACCTGCTGATCACGCAGGACGCTGTCATGTCGCAGGATCCTGGCTGTTACCTCGACGCCGGCATCAATCTCAACGACGTGGACCTGATCGTGGCCAAGTCCGGCTATCACTTCAAGCTGGCCTTCGATGAATGGGGGGACTGCGCCTGCGCCGAGACGCCTGGCCTGACCGGCTACCATCCCGAACGCCTGCCGTTCGACAAGGCCAGGCCGCTCTACCCGCTCGACGCCCCTGCATACCGTCCCCAAATAGTGGAATTGCGGGTTCCGCAAGCGGTGGCGGGTTGAGCCACCGCCCCGTGTATCCTGCAGACCACGTCGACCGCCGGCCCCCGCCCGGCTCGCAGGAGGAGACACGATGCCGAGAATTGGCGAAGACATCAGGGAATTACGCCGCCGCCGCGGTCTGGGCATCCGCGAGGTTGCCCAGCGCTCCGGCGTTTCGCACGCCTCGATTTCGCTGATCGAGCGCGACAAGATCAGCCCATCGCTCGACACCCTGGCTGCGGTGCTGGACGCCTTGGGCACGACCATCGTAGGGTTTTTCTCGAACAGCCGGCTGCTGGTGGCGGAATCGCCCTTCTACTCGCCGGAGGACCTGCCGGAAATCGGCAATCCCAACGCCATTTCCTACCGGATGATCGGCAGCCGCTTCTCCAACCGCGCCATGCTCATGATGCAGGAGCGCTACCAGCCAGGCGCCGACTCAGGCGAGCTCTTCAGCCATCCGGCCCAGGAAGCCGGTCTGGTGCTGTCCGGGGCGGTGGAAGTGACCGTCGGCGACAAGAACCGGGTGCTACAGGCTGGCGATTCGTACTACTTCGACAGCCGGGTTCCCCATCGATTTCGCAACGTTCACGACGGCCCCAGCGAAATCGTCAGCGCGGTCACGCCGCCGACCTACTAGGCCTCTTCGGGACGAGCCGCTCGCCGCCGGTTAAAATGCCGGGTTTCCCACGCGCAGGGCAGCCCTTGCCCGGCGGCCGAATTCCAAGAATCCTATGCTCACCTTTCAGCAAATCATCCTTACGCTCCAGGAATACTGGGACAAACAGGGTTGCGCCCTGCTGCAGCCCTACGACATGGAAGTCGGCGCCGGCACCTCGCACACGGCCACGTTCCTGCGCGCCATCGGGCCGGAGCCCTGGCGCGCCGCCTACGTCCAGCCTTCGCGCCGCCCCAAGGATGGCCGCTACGGCGAAAACCCCAACCGCCTGCAGCACTACTACCAGTACCAGGTCGTGCTCAAGCCCGCGCCCCCTGAAATCCTGGACCTGTACATCGGTTCGCTGAAGGCGCTGGGCATCGATCCCACGCAGCACGACATCCGCTTCGTCGAGGACGACTGGGAAAACCCCACGCTCGGCGCCTGGGGCCTGGGCTGGGAAGTCTGGCTGAATGGCATGGAAGTGACCCAGTTCACGTATTTCCAGCAGGTCGGCGGCCTGGACTGCACGCCCACCACCGGTGAAATCACCTACGGCCTGGAACGCCTGGCCATGTACCTGCAGGACGTGCAAAGCGTCTACGACCTGGTCTGGACGGAAGGCGCCAACGGCAAGCGGGTGCTGTACCGCGACGTGTTCCACCAGAACGAAGTCGAGCAATCCACGTACAACTTCGAGCACTCGTCGGCCGACATGCTGTTTGCGCATTTCAACGACTACGAAGCCGAGGCCAAGCGCCTGATGGACGTGCCGCTGGCGCTGCCGGCCTACGAGGCCGCGCTGAAAGCCGCGCACACCTTCAACATGCTGGACGCGCGCGGCGCGATCAGCGTGACCGAGCGCGCCGCCTACATCGGCCGCATCCGCAACCTGTCGCGCGCCGTCGCGCAGGCCTATTACGATTCCCGCGAACGACTGGGCTTTCCCATGCTGGGCCGCGACAAGGCCGCCGGGGAGGCTGCATAAATGACGACGAACATCCGCCCGCTGCTGGTCGAACTGCTGACCGAAGAACTCCCGCCCAAGGCCCTGCAGAAACTGGGCCAGGCCTTTGCCGAAGGCGTGCGCGCCACACTGGACCGCCACGGCCTGCTGGCCGAAGGCTGCGCCGTGGCGCCGTATTCGACCCCGCGCCGCCTGGCCGTCCACCTGTCCGCCGTGCTGGCGCAGGCGCCGGACCAGGCCTATGCCGAAAAGCTGATGCCCGTGAAGATCGGCCTGACCGAAGACGGCAAGGCCACGCCGGCGCTGCAAAAGAAGCTGGCCGCCAAGGGCCTTGAAAACATCGATGTCGCCACGCTGGACCGCGAATCCGACGGCAAGCAGGACTACCTGGTGGCGCGCGGCACGGCCGCCGGTGCGCAACTGGCCGCCGGCCTGCAGGAAGGCATCGAGGCCGCCATCGACGGCCTGCCCATCCCCAAGGTCATGCGCTACCAATTGGCCGACGGCGTCACCACCGTCAAGTTCGTGCGCCCGGCGCACGGCCTGATCGCGCTGTTTGGCGCCGACGTGGTGCCGGTGCAGGCACTGGGCCTGTCCGCTGGCCGCGAGACGCTGGGCCACCGCTTCATGAGCCAGGGCGCCGTTGCCATTGCCGACGCCGACGCCTATGTCGCCACGCTGGCCGAAAAGGGCCACGTCGTGGCGTCGTTCGAAGCGCGCCGCGCCGAGATCCAGCGCCAGCTGCAAGAAGAAGCGACCCGCCTGTCCGCCACGCTGGGCGACGACCCCGAAGTGACCGCGCTGCTGGACGAAGTGACCGCGCTGGTCGAACACCCCACCGTCTACGTGGGCCAGTTCGAGGAACAGTTCCTGCAGGTTCCGCAGGAATGCCTGATCCTGACCATGCGGCTGAACCAGAAGTACTTCCCGCTGTTCGATCCGGCCACCGGGCGCCTCACGCACCGCTTCCTGATCGTGAGCAACATGCGCACGGACAACCCGGTGAACATCGTCGAAGGCAACCAGCGCGTGGTGCGTCCGCGCCTGGCCGATGCGCAGTTCTTCTTTGAAACCGACCGCAAGACGCCGCTGGCCGCGCGCGTCGAGCAACTGGGTTCCATCGTCTATCACAACAAGCTGGGCACCCAGCTCGAACGCGTGGAGCGCGTGCGCGCGATTGCCCGCGGCATTGCCGGCGAACTGGGCGGTGACGTGTCCGCCGCCGACCGCGCCGCCATGCTGGCCAAGGCCGACCTCGGCTCCAACATGGTGGGCGAATTCCCCGAGCTGCAAGGCATCATGGGCGCTTACTACGCCGCCGGCGACGGCGAGCCCGCCAGCGTCGTCGAGGCCCTGCGCACCCAGTACCGCAACCGCTACGACACGCCGGTGACCCAGGACACCCTGACCGCCGCCACGCTGTTCATCGCCGAACGCGTCGAAACGCTGGTCGGCATCTGGGCGATCGGTCTTGCCCCCACCGGCGAGCGCGACCCCTTCGGCCTGCGCCGCGCCGCGCTAGGCCTGATCAGCGCCTTCGAACAACTGGCCGCGGGCGGCTGGCTGAAGATCAGCCAGGACGGTCCGCTGACCCTGGACGGCCTGCTGCAGCTGGCCGCCAGCACGTTCGCGGACGGCAAGATCCCGTCCGGCACGCTGGCCGAGGTCCGCACCTTCATCTACGAGCGCTACCGCAACCAGCTCATCAACGACTTCGACCGCAATGCCGTCGAGGCCGTGATCGCGCTGACCCCGCCGCTGCATCAGGTCGCCGAGCGCGTGCGCGCCGCCGCGGCATTCGCGCAATTGCCCGAAGCCGCCAGCCTGGCCGCCGCCAACAAGCGCATCGGCAACCTGCTCAAGAAGGCCGAAGGCGAGATCGGCACGGTGAACGACGCGGCGCTGGTGGAACCGGCTGAAAAGGCCCTGGCCGCCGCCGTGGCCGCCCTGCGTCCGAAGGCCGAGGCGCAACTGGCCGCCGGCGACTTCACCGGCAGCCTGTCCACGCTGGCTCAGGCCCGCGAACCCGTGGACGCGTTCTTTGCCGACGTCATGGTCATGGCCGAAGACCCGGCCGTGCGCGCCAACCGGCTGGCCCTCCTGGCCCAGCTGCATGGCCTGATGAACCAGGTCGCTGACATCTCCAGGCTCGCCCAGTGAAGCTCATCATCCTCGACCGCGACGGCGTCATCAATCAGGACAGCGACGCCTTCGTCAAGACGCCCGACGAATGGATCGCGCTGCCGGGCAGCCTTCAGGCCATCGCGCGCCTCACGCAGGCCGGCTGGAAGGTGGTGGTTGCCACCAACCAGTCGGGTCTGGCGCGCGGCCTGTTCGACATGGACACGCTGACCGCCATCCACACCAAGATGCGGCGCGAACTCGCCGCAGTGGGCGGCAGCATTGACGCCATCTTCATGTGCCCGCACGGCCCCGACGACGACTGCACCTGCCGCAAGCCCCGTCCAGGCATGTTCGAGCAGATCGGGCACCGCTACGACGTCGACCTGGCCGGCGTGCCGGCCGTGGGCGATTCGCTGCGCGACCTGCAGGCCTCTTCGGCAGCGGGATGCTCGCCGTGGCTGGTGCTGACTGGCAATGGCGCCAAGACGCTGGCCAAGGGCGGCCTGCCCGACAACACGCGCGTCTGCGACGACCTGTCGGCCCTGGTCGACGCCCTGCTGCAGGACGCGTGACCCGATGGCCTGGCTTCGTTCGTTCCTGTACTTCGTGTTCCTGGCCGTCACGGTCATTCCGTATGCCTTCGCCTGTGTCCTGTGGGCGCCGCTGCCGCTGCACTGGCGCTACAAGCTGACGGTCGGCTGGCCCCGGCTGGCCATCTGGGGCGCCAAGGTGTTCTGCGGCATCCGCTGGCAGGTCAAGGGCTGGGAAAACCTGCCCGACGGCCCCGCGGTGCTGCTGTCCAAGCACCAGTCGGCCTGGGAAACCCTGTTCTTCCCGGCCTACATGCCGCGCGAGGTCTGCTTCGTCTACAAGAAAGAACTGCACATGGTGCCGTTCTTCGGCTGGGGCCTGGCGCTCTTGCGCATGATCGCCATCGACCGCGCCAAGGGCCGCGACGCTTTCGAGCAGGTGGTCAAACAAGGCCAGACCCGCCTGAACGAAGGCCGCTGGCCGCTGCTGTTTCCGGAAGGCACGCGCGTGGCGCCCGGCCAGACCGCACGCTTCAAGATGGGCGGCGCGCTGCTGGCCTCGCGCACCGGCGCCGTGGTCATCCCGGTGGCGCACAACGCCGGCGAATGCTGGCGCCGCAACGCCTTCGTCAAGTATCCCGGCATGGTCACCCTGTCCATCGGTCCCGCGATAGAATCCAAGGGACTCACCCCCGAGGAACTGAACAAGAAGGTTCAGGACTGGATCGAAGGGGAAATGCGGCGTCTCAACCCTGAAAGGTATGCCCAGCACTGATCAGCTAGAACTCCTGTTCAACACGCAGGAAGACGACGCGCCCGCGGGCGCGCCGCCGCTGATCGCCGTGCCGGCGGCGCCGGCCGCCCCGCGCGCGCCCTCCGCCGGGCCCGGCACGGCCCGCCCCGTCACGCCCCCCAACCTGTTTCCCGACGCCGCCAAGGCCCCCGCCCCCGCGGGCGAGCCGCTGCTGACGCTGTCGCCCAATGCGGCGTCGCGCGTGCCCACGCCCTGCCCCGACCCGCTGCCGCCCGGCGCGCGCTGGCGCGAGGTGCCCACCGATCAGCAGACCATCGGCTTCGTGCTGCTGCGTTCGCGGCGGCGCAGCATCGGCTTCGTCATCACCGACGACGGCCTGCGCGTGACCGCCCCCAATTGGGTGACGCTGACGCAGATCGACGACGCGGTGCGCGAAAAATCGCGCTGGATCCTGACCAAGCTGCGCGAATGGCACGCCCGCAAGCAGCAGCTGGCCATGGCGCACACGCGCTGGCAGGCGGGCGGAGAACTCCCCTATCTGGGCCGGCGCATCGTCATCGGCGTGGGCGGCGACAGCCGCCAGGCCAATCTGTCCGGCAACGCCGACGCGCCGCAAGATGGCGACACCCTGTGGCTGGCGCTGCCGTCCCACGCCGACCAGGGCCGCATCCGCGATGCGGCCCAAGCGTGGCTGCAACAGCGCGCGGGCGCCTGGTTCGGTGCGCGGCTGGCGCACTTTTTGCAGGTGAGCGGCCTGAAGATCCGCCGCTGGCGCCTGTCGTCGGCCGCCACGCGCTGGGGGTCGTGCACCAGCGACGGCAACATCATGCTGAACTGGCGCCTGATCCACTTCGCCCCGGCCATCATCGATTACGTCATCGCGCACGAGCTTGCCCATTTGCGCGAGATGAACCACAGTCAGGACTTCTGGCGCGAAGTCGGCCAGATCCTGCCCGACTTCGAAGACGCCAAGAACATCCTGCGGCGTCACGATCCCGCTTCGCTGCCTCAGTTCTGAAGCGCGCGGCACCCAGCGCCTGTTGCGATCCCAAGGAGAATCGAAATGTTGCTGCTGATTCCGGGCCCGGTCACCACCGACGCGCGGGTGAAGGCCGCCATGGCGCAGGACTACGCGCCGTGGGACAACGATTTCCGCACGCTGTACCGGCAGGTGTGCGACGGCGTGCTGGCAATTGCGCAGGCCGGCGCGGACGAGCACGTGGCGCTGGCCTTGCCGGGCTGCGGCCACTTTGCCGTCGAGGCCGCGATCCGCACCTTCGTGCCGCCCGGCGGCCGCATGCTGGCCCCGTCCACCGGCGCTTACGCGGCCCGGCTGCAAAAACTGGCCGCCGAGGCAGGCCGCATCGCCGTGCCGCTATCGGTGGGCGCCGCCGAGCGCGTGGATCCGCAGGCGGTGGCCGACGCCCTGGAACGCGACCCCACGCTCACGCACCTGGCGCTGGTCTACAGCGAAACCGGCAGCGGCATCTGCCACGACGTCCCCCATCTTGCCCGCATCGCCCACGCGCTGGGACGCCGCGTGATCATCGACGCCGTGTCGGCATTCGGCGCGTTGCCGCTTGAATTGCGCGCCCTGCCCGCGGTCGACGCCGTGGTGCTGACCGCCAACAAATGCCTGGAAGGCCTGCCGGGCGCGGCCTTCGTTGTCGCGCGCCGCGACAGCCTGGATGCCGCGCGCGGCAATGCGGGCAGCTGGTCGCTCGACCTGGCCGACATCTACCAGCACACGCTGGCGCCCAACGCCGGCCCCCGCTTCACGCCCGCCGCGCCCACGCTGGCCGCGCTGGCCGTGGCGCTGGAACTGTTCCGCCTGGAAGGCCGCGAGGCCCGTCTGGCGCGTTACACGGCCAACATGCGCACGCTCTATGATGGCGTGATCGATCTTGGCCTGACCCCATACCTGCCGCCCGAGCTGCAAGGCCCCATCGTCGTCAACGTCCGCGCGCCGGATGCCCCGACCTGGCACCTGCAGCTCTTCGTGGACGCGCTCAAGCAGCGCGGCTACGTGATCAGCAACTTCACCAACACCGAAGAACCCACGTTCCGGGTCGGCTGCATCGGCGCCTTTGGCGCCGGCCAGATGCGGCAGGCGGTCGACGCCATGGGCGGCGCGCTGCGCGACATCGGAATCTCCCGGGAACACGCCGGAACCCCCCAGCGCTTCCCCCAACCTCTCATCGCTTAAGGAATCCTCCCATGCGTCTGCTCCACACCATGCTGCGCGTCGGCAACCTCGACAAGTCCATCGACTTCTACACCAACGTGCTGGGCATGCGCCTTCTGCGCCGCAACGACTATCCGGACGGCAAGTTCACGCTGGCCTTCGTCGGCTACCAGGACGAAGCCGACGGCGCCGTCATCGAACTGACCCACAACTGGGACACCGACAAGTACGACCTGGGCAACGGCTACGGCCACATCGCCCTGGAAGTCGACAACGCCTACGAAGCCTGTGACAAGGTCAAGGAGCGCGGCGGCAAGGTCACCCGCGAGGCCGGCCCGATGAAGCACGGCAAGACCGTCATCGCCTTCGTGGAAGACCCCGACGGCTACAAGATCGAATTCATCCAGAAGAAAGACCGCCAGGACTGAGCGGAACGCCAGCCATGATCCATCCCATCCTGAAAATGGGCGACCCGCGGCTGCTGCGCGTGGCGCCCCCGGTCGACCGTTTCGACACGCCTGAGCTGCACGCCCTGATCGACGACATGTTCGAAACCATGGCGGCCGCGCAGGGCGTGGGCCTGGCCGCGCCGCAGATCGGCGTGGACCTGCAACTGGTGATCTTCGGGTTCGATCGCAACGACCGCTATCCCGACGCGCCGCCGGTGCCGCAGACGATCCTGTGCAATCCGGTCATCACGCCGCTTTCGGACGAGATGGAAGACGGCTGGGAAGGCTGCCTGTCGGTGCCGGGACTGCGCGGCCTGGTGCCGCGCTACCGCCATATCCGGTACAGCGGCCGCGATCCGTATGGCCAGTTGATCGAGCGCGAGGCCGAAGGCTTTCACGCGCGCGTCGTCCAGCACGAATGCGACCACCTGATCGGCCGCCTGTATCCGTCCCGGATCCAGGATTTCTCGAAGTTCGGCTTCACGGAAATCCTGTTCCCGGGCATGGACCCGAATCAGGACGACTAGGCGTTATCGCCGGGTCTTGCAGCAGCGGGGGGCTCGTCCTCCTGCTGTTGCGGCGGCTGCGGTTGCTGCGGCGGCTCCGGCTGTTGCGGCGGCTGCCATTGTTGCGGCGGCTGCGACTCCGGCTGCTGCGGCTGCTGCGGCTCCGGCTGCGACTCCGGCTTCTGTTCCTGCGCCTGAACCGGCGCGCCTTCGTCCAGCGGCGTCAGCGCTTCCGGCGCAAAATCATCCACCTGCAATACCTTCAGCACCGTCGCTTCCGCGGCTTCCAGCTGCGCCGCCTGCGCGTCCGTGATGGCGCCGCGCTGATGGGCTTCGCGCCAGTTGCGCACGTTGGACTGACGCAGACGGTCGCGAATCGGCTGCACCGCATCGGCCAGCGCAAAGGCGCGGGTCAACAGGCCCAGCGGATCCTCCCCGGGTTCGCGCTGCAGGTCGGCCGCCAGACGCACATGCGTGGGCGACGGCTTGAGCAGCAATTCGGCGCATTCCCGCGTGAGCGCGTCGTCCGGCCCCTTGGCTCGCCGCAACGGCAGGATGGCCGCCCGCAACGCCCAGGACAGCGCCTTGACCGGCAGGTTGCGCAGCACCTGATCCATGCTCTTCTCGATGCTGGCGAAACCCTGCGCCATGCACCAGCGCACCAGCGGCAGGTCATCGTGCTTGCGCCCCTCGTCTTCCCAGCGCTTTAGCACCGCGGACAGCAGATAGAGTTCGGACAGGATGTCGCCCAGGCGCGCGGAGATCATTTCGCGGCGCTTCAGGCCCCCACCCAGTTGCGCCAGCGTGGCGTCGGCCAGCAGCGCGAAGCCCGACGCATAACGGCCCAGCCGGCGGTAATGACCCGCCACCGGTCCCGAGGCCGGCGCGGGCGCCAGCATGCCGCCCGTCCACGCGCGGCCGATCGCGCGCAGCGTGTTCATGCCCGCGTGGCGCAGATGGCGCCAGAACACATCGTGGAAGACCTCGATGCCGCGTTCCTCGTCGGGGTTGCCCAGCGCCAGGATCTCCGGCATCAGATAGGGATGCGCGCGAATGGCGCCTTGCCCGAAGATGATCAGATTGCGCGTCAGGATGTTGGCGCCCTCGACCGTGATGGCGATGGGCACGGCGCGGTACAAGGAGCCCAGGTAATTGCTGGGGCCGTCCATGACGGCGCGGCCCGCGTGCACGTCCATGGCGTCGTTCACCGACACGCGCATGCGCTCGGTGGCGTGGTATTTCATGATGCCGGACACCACCGCCGGCTTGACGCCCTGATTGAGCGCGGCGCAGGTCAGGCGGCGCGCGGCCTCGACCAGATAGGCGTTGCCGGCCAGGCTGGCCAGCCGCTCCTGCACGCCCTCGAACTTGCCGATCGGGATGCCGAACTGCTCGCGCACCCGCGCATACATGCCGGTGGTGTGCGCGCACATCGCCGCGGCGGCGGCCGACAGCGACGGCAGCGAAATGCCGCGCCCGGCGGCCAGGGCGCTCATCAGCATCTGCCAGCCCTGCCCGGCGCGCTCGACGCCGCCGATCAGCGCATCCAGCGGCACAAAAACGTCGCGGCCCGAGTTGGGCCCGTTCTGGAACACCTGCATGGCGGGCAGGTGGCGCCGGCCGATCTCGACGCCGGGCGCGTCGGTGGGAACGAGCGCCACCGAGATGCCGATATCCTTGGGCCCGCCCAGAATGCCGTCGGGGTCCGACATCTTGAACGCCAGCCCCAGCACCGTGGCCACCGGCCCCAGCGTGATGTAGCGCTTGTGCCAATTGAGCCGGATGCCGATGAGCTCGCGCCCATCCACGACCTGGCGGCACACGACGCCGGTATCCACCATCGAGGCCGCGTCCGAGCCGGCTTCGGGACTGGTCAGGCCAAAGCACGGGACTTCCCGGCCGTCGGCCAGCCTTGGCAGCCAGTAATCGCGCTGCGCCTGCGTGCCGAACTGCATGAGCAGTTCGCCCGGCCCCAGCGAGTTCGGCACCATGACCGTGACGCCCGCCGTGATGGAATAGGCGGAAATGCGCCGCACTACTTCGGAGTGCGCATAGGGCGAGAACCCCAGGCCGCCGTGGCGGCGCGGAATGATCATGCCGAAGAAACGCTGCGTCTTGAGGTATTCCCAGACGCGCGGCGGCAGATCGCGCCGGTTCCAGGAAATATCCCATTCGTCCAGCATGCCGCACAGTTCGCGCACGGGCCCGTCGATGAAGCGCTGTTCATCCGGCGTCAGCGTGGCCGGCGGCACACTGAGGAGCTTGCGCCAGTCGGGATTGCCCGTGAACAGGTCGGCGTCCCACCAGCTGTCGCCGGCCTCGATGGCCTCGCGTTCGGTGGCCGACATGGCCGGCAAGGCATTGCGGGCCCAGCGGTATGCGGGTTCCGAAATGCGGCGCCGGCGCCAGGCGTTGAAATCCATGGGTCCCCCTGTTGTTCGCTACAAGACGTATCGGGCCAAAGTACCAGAATTGGCGCGGCCCGGCCAAGCTGCGGCTTACCGACTCTGCGACAATGGGCGTCGCCGCGCAGATGCGCAATCAACCGCTGTCCGGGCACGTCCGCATGCTGAACAAACTCTGGCTTGGCTTCTTCCTTACCGCTGCCGCGGCCGCGCTGTACCGCTGGCTCGTCATCGGGGACCCGGAAGTCTTTCGCCAGATGGTCGCCAGCCTGTTCGACATGGCGCGCGTGTCCGTGGAAGTGATGGTGCTGCTGTTTGGCACGCTGACGCTGTGGCTGGGTTTCCTGCGCATCGCCGAGGGCGCGGGCCTGGTCGAAAAGCTTGCGCGCGTCCTGGGCCCCCTGTTCGCGCGCCTGATGCCCGAGGTGCCGCGTAATCACCCAGCCATCGGCCTGATCACGCTGAACTTCGCGGCCAATGGCCTGGGGCTGGACAACGCCGCCACCCCCATCGGCCTGCGCGCCATGCGCGAGCTGCAAGCGCTCAACCCCAAGCCGGACACCGCCACCAACGCGCAGATCCTGTTCCTGGTGCTCAATGCATCGTCGCTGACGCTGCTGCCCGTCACGCTGTTCATGTTCCGCGCGCAGCAGGGCGCGCCCGATCCCACGCTAGTCTTTTTGCCCATTCTGCTGGCCACCAGCGCGTCCACGCTGGCCGGCTTTCTGGCGGTCGCGCTGTGCCAGCGGCTGCGCTTGGCCGATCCGGTCATCCTGCTGTGGCTGGGCGGCGCGGCGCTGGTGCTGGGCGGATTCATGGCGCTTCTGGCCAGCATGTCGGCAGCCGCCATCGCGTCGCTGTCTTCGCTGCTGGGCAACCTGACGCTGTTTGGCATCCTGCTGGCGTTTCTGGTCGTCGGCGCGTGGAAAAAAGTGCCTGTGTACGAGGCCTTCATCGAAGGCGCCAAGGAAGGGTTCGATATCGCCAAGAGCCTGCTGCCGTATCTGGTGGCGATGCTGTGCGCCGTGGGCGTGCTGCGCGCGTCCGGCGCGCTGGACTTCCTGTTGGATGGCATCCGCTGGCTGGCGCAGCAGGCAAATTGGGACACGCGCTTCGTGGACGCGCTGCCCACGGCGCTGGTCAAGCCGTTCTCGGGCAGCGCAGCGCGCGCGATGATGCTGGAGACCATGACGCACTTCGGCGTGGACAGCTTCCCGGCGCTGCTGTCCGCGGTGGTGCAAGGCAGCACCGAGACCACCTTCTATGTGCTGGCGGTGTATTTCGGGTCGGTGGGGATTCTGCGCGCCCGGCATGCAGTCGGCTGCGCGCTGATCGCCGACCTGGCCGGGGTGCTGGCCGCGATCGGCGTCTGCTACTGGTTCTTCGGCTAGGCGCCCTGCTTCAGTCCACCAGCAGGATCTTCATCCCGTTGGTGCCGCCGCTGTCGCGATAGAAATCGCCCTTGGTCAGGATCACCCAATCGCCGGTCTGCACCAGATGGCGCTTGCGCAGCTCGTCGATGGCGGCGTTGGAAAGATCGGCCGGATCGTAGTCCGACGGCGCGAACGGAATCGTGTACACGCCACGGAACATCGTCACGCGGTTTTGCGTCACGCTGTGCGGGCTGTAGCAGTAGATGGGCACGCCCGAGCGGATGCGCGACATGATGAGCGGCGTGTGGCCGCTTTCGGTCAGCGCGATGATGGCCTTGACGCCGGGAAAATGGTTGGCGGCATACATGGCCGCCAGCGCGATGGTTTCGTCGCAGCGCGTGAAGGTCTCGCCCATGCGGTGATGCGACTTCGTGGACGTGGGATGCTTTTCCGCGCCCAGGCACACGCGAGCCATCGCTTGCACGGTTTCGACCGGGTACTGGCCCGAGGCGCTTTCAGCCGACAGCATGACGGCGTCGGTGTAGTCCAGCACGGCGTTCGCCACGTCGGAGACTTCGGCGCGGGTGGGCATCGGGCTGGAGATCATCGATTCCATCATCTGCGTGGCGGTGATGACCACCTTGTTCAGCGTGCGCGCGTGCTGGATGATGCGCTTCTGGATGCCCACCAGCTCGGCGTCGCCCACTTCCACGCCCAGGTCGCCACGCGCCACCATCACGCCGTCGCTTGCGCGGATCAGCGCATCCAGGGCCTCGTCGTCGGCTACTGCCTCGGCGCGTTCGATCTTTGCGATGATCCATGCCTGGCTGCCGGCCTCGGCAAGCAAGGTGCGGGCCTCGTCGATGTCGCTGCCATAGCGCGGGAACGACACCGCCACGTAGTCCAGCTCCATTTCGGCGGCCAGCTTGATGTCGACGCGATCCTTGTCGGTCAGGCTGGGCGCGGACAGGCCGCCGCCGCGGCGGTTGATGCCCTTGTTGTTGGACAGCGGACCGCCCACCGTGACGGTGGTGTGGACTTCGTCGCCTTCCACGCGATCCACGACCAGCACGACGCGGCCGTCATCGAGCAGCAGCTCGTCGCCCACGCGGCAATCGGTCACGAGTTCCGGATAGTCGATGCCCACGATGCTGGACGTGCCCGCATCCTTGGGATGCACGCGCGACAGCGTGAACGGCTGGCCCACGTGCAACTGCACCAGCTTGTCGACAAAGCGGGCGATGCGGATCTTGGGACCTTGCAGGTCTCCCATGATCGCGACGAAGCGGCCCTGCTTGGCCGCGATCTCGCGCACCAGCCGCGCGCGCTCGCGGTGGTCGTCCGCGCTGCCATGCGAGAAGTTCAGCCGTGCGACGTCCAGCCCCGCGCGGATGAGCGCGTCGATGCGTTCGGGCGACGAGGTCGAGGGTCCCAGGGTGGCGACAATTTTTGTGCGGCGCAATACAGGCATGGCGGTCCACTCTCGCAAAAGCAACGAAAGCGCTATGGTACGCCGGCCGCGTTGTCACGGGTATCATGGGTGACACATCGATCACTAACGCGCCCCCTTCCGACCGTGAAAATCGTCATCGCTCCCGACTCGTTCAAAGAAAGCGTTTCCGCGCCCGATGCGGCGGCGGCCATTGCGCGCGGCGTCAAGGCCGCCTTTCCCGGCGCGCACACCGTGTGCATCCCGATGGCCGACGGCGGCGAAGGCACCGTCGAAGCCGTGCTGGCGGCCACCGGCGGCAAGGAACATCAGATCACCGTGAACGACGCGCTCGGCCACAAGGTCGACGCCGTGTGGGGTTTGCTGGACGACGGCACCGCCGTCATCGAGATGGCCGCCGCGGCGGGCCTTGAATTGATCTCTCCTTCCAAGCGCGACCCGATGCGCGCCAGCAGCCACGGCGTGGGCGAGCTGATGCGCGCGGCGCTGGACGCGGGCGCCAAGCGCATCATCCTGGGTTTGGGCGGCTCGGCCACCAACGACGCCGGCGCCGGCATGCTGACGGCGCTGGGCGTGCGACTGCTGGACGCCGGCGGCAACAGCCTGCCGCCGGGCGGCGGGGCGCTGGGCCAACTTGCCTCCATCGACACGCATGGCCTGGACCCGCGGCTCGCCCAGGTGCGCGTCGACATCGCCTCCGACGTCGACAATCCCTTGTGCGGCCCGCATGGCGCGTCGCACGTGTTCGGGCCGCAAAAGGGCGCGACGCCGGAACAGGTGCAGACCCTGGACACCCTGCTGAGTCACTTCGCCGACGTGTGCGCAAAGCACCTCGGCGCCGACCACCGCGACGCGCCCGGCGCGGGTGCGGCCGGTGGCCTGGGTTTTGCCGCCAAGGCGTTCCTGAACGCGCATTTCCGGCCGGGCGTGGAGATCGTCGCAGAGCTGGGCGGTCTGGCCGACGCCGTGGAAGGCGCAACGCTGGTGTTCACCGGCGAAGGCCGGATGGACGCACAGACGCTGCGCGGCAAGACGCCCGCGGGCGTGGCCCGGATTGCCCAGCGCGCGGGCGTTCCCGTCGTGGCGCTGGCCGGTTCGCTGGGCGAAGGCTACGAGGCCCTGCACACCTGCGGCATCAGCGCCGCATTCAGCCTGGCCCCCGGTCCCATCACGTTGCAGCAGGCCTTGGCCGACGCCGAGCGCCTGCTTGCCGACCGGGCACGCGATGTGATGCAGTTGTGGATGGCGGCGCAGAAACGCATGCTGTGATCGGGCGCCAGGGGCAACCCGCTGAACCGCCGTCACAGGCTGACGCCCATGTCCCCTGGGTGTCTGACACCGTCTCACGCTCCCAGCACCCAAATGCAAAAAGGCCCCGCGGGGCCTTTTTGCATTGCCATGCCATACCGAAAAGACGTCAGTCCCGCGCCAGCACCCCGGCTTCGACCAGCGCATCCGACAGGCGCATGTAGCGGTCCACCGAAATGTCCTCGGCGCGCGCGGTGGGCGCGATGTCCAGCGCTTCCCAAGGCACTTGCGCGGCCCAGTCAGCCAGCACCCGCCGCAGCATCTTGCGGCGCTGCGAGAAGGCGCGGGCCACCACGGTTTCGAAAGCGCGCTCGCTGATGGGCCGCTGGCGGTCCGCCGGCAACGGCACCATGCGCACGATCGCCGACACGACCTTAGGAGGCGGATCGAAGGCCTCGGGCGGCACGTCGAACAGCTTGTGCATGCGGTAGCGCGATTGCAGCATCACGGACAGGCGGCTGAAGTCGCCCGAGCCGGGCTTGGCCACCATGCGGTCGATCACTTCGCGCTGCAGCATGAAATGCTGATCGCGGATGTGGTCGGCCCACGTCATCAGGTGGAACAGCAACGGGCTGGAAATGTTGTAGGGCAGATTGCCCACGACGCGCAGCGCGCCGCCGAACTGCGAGAAATCCACCGTCAGCGCGTCGGCCTCGACCACCGTCAAGCGTGATGCGTCGAACTGCTTGCGCAGGCGGGCGGCCAGGTCGCGATCGATTTCGACCGCAGTGAGATGGTCCAGCCGTTCGAGCAGCGGCCGCGTCAGCGCGGACAAGCCAGGGCCGATCTCGACCACGGCATCGTCGCGGGCGGGCGCAACCGCCCGGACGATGGACTCGACGACGCTGTCGTCGGTCAGGAAGTTCTGGCCAAAGCGCTTGCGCGCCTGGTGTTGAGACATGAAAAGCCCGTAATGCGTTTAGCGGTTGTTCTGCTGGATTTTCTGCTGCTTTTCGAAGCGGTTGTCGACGTACGCCTGTGCGCGCAGTTGCTCGAGCCAGTCTTCGAAGGCCGGCTGGGCGCGGCGCTCGAACAGCGTCTGGCGGGCGCGCATGCGCGCCAGGTCGTCGGTCGCGTCGTGCTCGCGGCGCTCTTCCACCTGGATCAGGTGCCAGCCGAACGGCGACTGCACGGGCTGGCTGATTTCGCCAGGTTGCAGCGCGTTCATCGCGGCCTCGAACGGCGGCACGGTTTCACCCGGGTTCAGCCATCCCAGCTCGCCGCCTTGCGGCGCGCTGGCGTCCTGCGAATACTGGCGCGCCATTTCCTCGAACGTGGCGGCGCCATTGACCAGGCGCTGGCGAACCTGCTCCAGGCGCTGGCGGGCCAGATCATCGCTCATGACGGTCGACGTCTTGATGAGGATGTGGCGGGCGCGCGTCTGCACGACCTGCGTCGGGCCCTGGGGCGCCTGCTCGCGTGCGGCCGGCTGAGGCGCCGGTTGCGGCGCGGCTTGCGGTGCCGGGGCGCGGGCCGTGCGGCCGGGCGCGGGCTGGGCGGTGCCGCGGTCCATCACCTTGATGATGTGAAAGCCATTGCCGCTTTGGATCAGCTGGCTGACCTGGCCCTTTTGCAGATTGCTGATGGCCTTGACGAAAAGGTCAGGCCAGCCGTCCAGCGGGCGCACGCCCATGACGCCGCCCTGCAGCGCCTCGGGGCCGTCGGACGATGCCGCGGCCAGGCTGGCGAAATCGTCGCCGCGCTTGGCTCGCGCCAGCAGGCCTTCGGCCTTCTTGCGCAGCAGCGCCAGTTGGTCGGGCGACGATCCTTCCGGCACGCGCACCAGAATCTGCGCCAGCGCGTAAAGCATGGGGCCGGCAGGCGCAGCGGCCTGCTCGGGCGCGGGCTGCGGCTGCACCTGGGGCTGCGCTTGCGCCGCCTGCGCAGGCGCCGCGCCAAAAGCCGGGTTGCGGCGCTGGTCTTTCAGGAAGGCGTCGACTTCCGCGTCGGAAATGACGATGGTCGAGTCGACCGCGCGCTGGCGCAGGCGATCCGAACGGATCTCGTCGCGCAGCGATTTGCGGTAGTTTTCCCAGGTCGTGCCGGACTTTTCCAGTTCCTGGCGCAGTTGCTGCACCGTGATCTTGTTGCGCGAGGCGATCGCCTGGATGGCGGTGTCGATCTGTTTGTCGTCAACCCGGATGCCAAGGCGGTCGGCTTCATGGCGCTGCACGCGTTCCATGATGAGACGCTGGAGCACCTGGTGCTGCAGCGTCTGGTCATCGGGCACCTGGATGCCGCGCGACTTCAGTTCGCCGGCAATGCGCTGGGAAGCGTCGCGCAGTTCGCGCAGCGTGATCACGTCCTTGTCGACGATCGCGGCGATGCCGTCCACGAACTGCTCGCCCTTGGGCGCCGGCGCGTCCTGTTTCTGCGCGGCGGGAGCGGCCTTGGCGCTGTTGGCGCCGCGGCTGGTCTGCTCGGCCGCATGGGCGGCGGGCAAGCCGGCGCACAGGGCCAGCAGCAGCGCGTTGCCGGAGAGGCGGCGCAAAGAGTGCAACCTACGCATCATTCATACCTTTCAAATGTGGTCCCGGCCTGCGCGGGCGGCGTGACGCGCGTGTAACCGGGGATACTTCTGTTCAGCAGGCTCATGGGGTCGGTTCCGAGGGAACCCAGGCCCGTGAGCTCAAGCTGGAAGAACAGCGCGGAATTGGTGTCCGCCGCCGATACGGCGTAGCGCTGGTAGACCATGCGGCCCACCCAGCAGCAGTCGCCCTTGTACTCCAGGCCGGCGATGGCCTGCGTCACGCGCGGGGATTCCGTCGTATTGGCAATCGTACTGGACGGTCCGGAACGCAAAGAATAGTCGACCCGGCCCACACCGTACCAGCGCTTGCTGAATGGCCATTGAACGGCCAGGCTGACCTGGTTCTGACCCTGCGGCTGATAGAACACGCCCGGCTGCGGATCGCGCTGGTAGCGGTAGGCCACCGCCACCGTGGTCAGGCGCTGGGGCGACCAGCGCGCGCTGATGAGCCCGCGCGACCAATTGTTGTCGTAGGGGTTGTACTGCGCGGCGAGGTCCGTGTTGAGCGTATCGGTCAACGCGGCGCTGACGCCCACCAGGAAGTCGGAACGCACGTCCGTGCGCGGGGTTTCCAGCGGCAGCGTGACTTTCTGGTCTTCGAAGTACAGACGCTGCGCCACGCCCACCGACAGGCGCTCGAATCCGCTGTCGGCATCGAGCCAGCGCGTCGTCAGGGCCGCGGTCAGCTGGTTGGCGTTGGCGATACGGTCCCAGCCGCCCGAGTAGATGTTTTCCTCAAACGCCTGGGTGAAGCTGAAATCGGCCAGCGACGTGTCGAAGACAGGAATCTTGGACTGGTCGCGGTACGGCACGTACAGGTAATACAGCCGCGGTTCGAGCGTCTGCGTGGACGATTTGCCGAACAGCGTGGTGTCGCGCTCGAAGATCAGGCCCGAGTCCAGCGACAGGATGGGCACCGTGCGGGACTGCGAGCGCGGCAGGCCATTGGCCGTGCCGCCATTGAGCCCCTGCGCATCCACTCCATACCATTTGGTCTGATACGACGTGTAGTTCACGCCCGCCTTCGGGGTGATGAACCAGCCGGGGCGGACGATCGGATACGAGATCGTCGGGTAGGTCTGGAAGCGGTCGCCATCGGGGGCTCGCAACGCCGCGCCATACTCCGGCATGCTGAAGCGCACCGCGGTCGAGGTCCAGTCCAGGTCGAAGCCGCCGACGTCGTACCGCGAACCGCGCAGGTAGATCTCGGGTTCCTTGTTGTACGGCGGAACCAGCGGCGCATCGGGATCCTGCAGCGTCTGGAACTTGTAGACCTGCGCGTAGGCGCTCCAGTAGTTGGAGACCCAGCCCACGCGGCCGCGTTGCGGCAGGTACGTCGTGGAGGCCTGGTTCAGGCCCAGCTGCGAAATGTCGCGGAAGTAATTGTCGTCCGAGACCTTGGCGATATCCCAGTCGGCGTAGAAACCGTGCGAGAACTGCTGCTGATGGCGCCACCAGTACATCCAGCGGTCGTTGCCCGTCACGTCGTCATTGGGCAGGTAGGTGCCGTCCATAATGCCGCTGTACCCGTAACCCAGATAGCGGAACTCGCCGCCCAGCTGGGTGCCGCGCTTGGAGAAGTAGCGCGGCTGCACCGTCAGGTCGTAATTGGGCGCCAGGTTGAAGTAGTACGGAATCGAGATGTCGAAACCGCCCTGGCTGGTCGTGCCGTAAGTCGGGATCAGGAAGCCGGACTTGCGTTCGCGCTTGACCGGGAAGGTCATGTAGGGCGACGCCAGGATCGGCACATCCTTGAAGTACAGGACGCCGCCGCGGGCGACGCCTTCGTTTTCGTCGAAATCGATATCGACCGAATTGGCCTTGATGTACCAGGACGGGTTTTCGCACGGGCAGCCGCTGTAGGTCACCGTGTGCAGCCGCATCTGCGACTTGCTGAAAATGTCCGCGTGGTCGGCGACGGCAAAGCCGCCGGTGGCGCCCAGCCAGAAGTTGGGCTTTTCGACCTCGCCGGAATACCGGTCCACGTTGAACGTGGCGGACGGGCCCGTGACCAGGGTGCCATCGCGCATCATGCGGGCATTGCCGCGGACGTCGACCTTGCCGGTGTCCTTGCGGTAATTGATCGCGTCGCCCTTGATCACGCCGTCGATGCGGCGCACCTGCGCGTTGCCGGTCAGGTTGAGCTCGTAGTCGGGATCGCCCGAAATCGTGTCCGCTTCCATGAAAGCGGGAATGCTCTCGTCGGGCAACCGGTGCATGCGCAGGCCGGGCGAGGTGCGCAATTGCGGGGTTGACGTGACCGACGGCGCGGAAGCAGCGGCGCCCGGGCTACTTTGAGCCTGGGCGGCTCCGGCGGCGACGCTGACTACGGAGAGGATCAACCACGGAACCTTGCGCACGAATGAAAACAGCCCTTTATGACCATGGGAGAGCCGCACAAAGACGCCCACGCGGCGCCAATGCTGACGGAAACGAGCCGGTATTATAGAGAAGCCGCGAACAACGCCCAGCCTTATGTTCGCCAAATCGAAAATTCCCCAATTTTGCCCTTCTGACACGGATCTTCCTTGAAAAACGATCACGACCCCCGCTTGGCGCAGGTGCGCAACTGGCTGCAAGGCCTGCCCCCTGCCCTGAACCTGGCCGTGGAGACGCTGCGCCCCGCGTCGGCTGACGCAAGCTTTCGCCGGTACTTCCGGCTGGACGCGGGATCGCGGACCCTGATTGTCATGGACGCCCCGCCCCAACACGAGGACTGCCGCCCGTTCCTGCATGTGGACAAGCTGCTGGCGGACGCCGGGCTGAACGTGCCGGCCGTGCTGGCGCAGGACCTGGACCAGGGCCTGCTGCTGCTGTCCGATCTGGGCGAACAAACCTATTACCAGCGCATCCAGGACGGCCTGGACGACGCCCAGTTGCAGACGCTGTACCGCGAGGCGCTGGCCGCCCTGGTCAAGCTGCAACAGGCCTCGACCGCCGGGCTGGGCGTCTACGACGGCACGCGGCTGGCCGACGAGCTCAAGCTGTTCCCCGAGTGGTACGTGCAAAAGCACCACGGCGTGACGCTGGACGACAAGACGGCCAATGCGATGGAAAAGATCTTCGCCCTGCTGTCGGCCAGCAACGCCGGGCAGCCGCAGGTGCTGGTGCACCGCGATTTCCATTCGCCCAACCTCATGGTCTGCGACCAGCCGCAATACGGCCCCAACCCGGGCATCATCGACTTCCAGGATGCGCTGGCCGGTCCCATCACCTACGACCTGGCGTCGCTGGTGACGGACGCCCGCACCACCTGGGAAGAACCGCAACAGCTCGACTGGGCGATCCGCTACTGGGAAATGGCGCGTGCGGCCGGCCTGCCGGTCGACGCCGATTTCGCCGAATTCCACCGCGCCTATGAATGGATGGGCCTGCAGCGCAACCTGCGGATCCTGGGCGTCTTTGCCCGCCTGAACCATCGCGATGGCAAGGCCCACTACCTGGCGCACATTCCCCGCGTGAACGGCTATGTCCGCCAGGTGGCGCAGCGCTATGGCGTTTTCACGCCGCTGCTGCGCCTGCTGGACCGCCTGGACGACCGCCAGGTCAGCGTCGGGTACACGTTCTGATGCGCGCCATGATCCTTGCCGCGGGCCGCGGCGAACGCATGCGCCCGCTGACCGACCGCCTGCCCAAGCCCATGCTGCCGGTCGGCGGCAAGCCGCTGATCGTCTGGCATCTGGCGCGCCTGGCCGCGGCCGGCATCCGCGACGTCGTCATCAATCACGCCTGGCTCGGCCACGAAATCGAACGCGCGTTGGGCGACGGCGCCGCGCACGGCGTGCGCATCAGCTATTCGGCCGAAGCCACCGCGCTGGAGACCGCGGGCGGCATCGCCCAGGCGCTCCCCCTTCTGGGCGACGAACCGTTCCTTGTCGTCAACGGCGACATCTGGTGCGACTGGAACCCGGCCGACGCGCACGACGCCGCCGGCCTCGTGACGCAGGGCGGCGCATGGCTGCTTCTGGTGGACAATCCCGCGCACCATCCTGCCGGCGACTTCGTCCTGACGGCCGAGGGGCGCGTGCTGGCGCAGGGCGAGCCCCGTTTGACCTTTGCAGGCGTCGGCGTCTACCATCCTTCGTTGTTCGCGGACGTCCCGCGCGGCCAGGCCGCGCCGCTGGCGCCGCTGCTGCGGCAGGCGATGGGCCAGGATCAGGTGCGCGGCGCGCGGCATGCCGGCCGCTGGACCGACGTCGGCACCCCGCAACGGCTCGCCGACCTGGACGCGGAACTGGCCAGCACGGCCGCGTGACGCTCACATATTTCACAATATCAAGGTGCGCAACGAGGCTTGTCCGCGCACGCAACGCCCCCGGCTAACGGGGTATTCTCTGACGCTTTGGCATGCGCGCGCGCCTGCCCACGAGCACATACACAGGAAGTTTTCTAGGAATGGGGATGTTTGGAAGATCGCAACGGGCCACGTTCAAGCCCTCCGTATACCAACCGGGACAACGCACGCGCCGCATGCCGCGCTGGCTCGTTCTGCTGCTGGTTGGCATTGCGCTTGGCGCGGGCGGCGTGCTCTTCCTGCAAACCAACTACGGTCCGCAACGCCTGACCGTCGAACAATCCGAACAGCTGCACAGCGAGCTCAGCGCCTCCAACATGGAGCGCCAGCGCCTGCAAACCCAGCTTGAAGAAGCCACCCAGCAGCGCGACGCCAACAAGGCCGGTCACGAAAAGCTGACCACCGACCTGGCGGAAAGCCGCGCCAAGATCGAAACCCTGAACAAGGAACTGGTGCTGTTCCAGGACGCCATGCCGCCCGACCCCCGCGGCGGCAACCTCGGCATCCGTTCGGCCACCTTCAAGCGCGCCCCCGGCCTGCTCGACTACCAGGTGCTGGTGATGCGCGAAGAACGCACGGGCGCGCCCTTCAAGGGCACGCTGACCTTCGCCATCGAAGGCTCCTACCCCAACGGCCGCTCCGCCACCGTGACGCCGGAAGGCCCCGCGCTGACGGTCGACCGCTACGACTACGCGCTGGGCCAGCTCAAGCTGCCCGACGGTTTCACCGCCAAGGTCGTGGTGCTGCGCGTGCTGGACGCCAATCAGAAGCAGCAGGCGATGCGGATCTACAACGTACGCAACTGACACGCGCCACTGATGGCCGCCAACCGGCCTGAACCGGCCCCCAAACCCGCCCCTCGGCGGGTTTTTTATCGCCTTCAAAAATTGGTTGCGCGCGCAACATACCGGGCATATAGTTGCGCAAACAACCAAATTCTGGAGACAGCATGACGCTCCCCTCGCACGTTCCCGTCCTGATCGCCGGCGGCGGTCCGGTCGGGCTGACCCTGGCCGCCCTGCTCGCCGAGTACGGCATCGCCTCCCTCACCGTCGAGGCCGATGAAGGCTATTGCAGCGGCAGCCGCGCCATCTGCATGTCGCGCCGGTCGCAGGAGATCCTGGGCTGGATCGGCGCCGACCGGCCGCTGATCGACACGGGTCTGGCCTGGACGGGCGGGCGAAGCTACTACCGCGACCGCGAAGTCCTGCACTTCCAGATGCCGCACGATCCCCTGCAGCGGTATGCCCCGATGGTGAACATCCAGCAGTACTACGTGGAGGAATTCGCGCACCAGGCCATGCGGCGCCATCCCGGCTTCGCCACGCTTGCCTGGTCGGCACGCGTCACGGCCGTGCAGCCCGGCCCGGACGGCGTATCGGTCGAGGTGGAGGCGGACGGCGCCCGCCAGACGGTGCGCGCCGATTGGCTCGTCGCCTGCGACGGCGGCCGCAGCACCGTGCGCGACGCGATGGGCTTGAAGCTGGAAGGCATGCAGTACGAGGGGCGCTACGTCATCGTCGACATCGAACAGGAATCGCAACGGCCCGTCGAGCGCCTTGCATGGTTCGATCCGCCCTCCAATCCCGGATCCACGCTGCTGATGCATCGCCAGCCCGGCAACGTGTGGCGCGTCGACTACCAGATCCGTGACGACGAAGACCCCGACGAAGCCGTCAAGCCGGAAAACGTGCTGCCGCGCGTGCAGAGCCATCTGGACATGATCGGCGAGACCGCGCCCTGGAAGCCGCTCTGGATCTCGATCTACAACGCCAAGTGCCTGACGCTGGATCGCTACCGCCACGGCCGCGTGCTGTTCGCGGGCGACGCGGGCCACCTCGTGCCGATCTTCGGCGTGCGCGGGCTGAATTCCGGGCTGGACGACGCCGGCAACCTGGCCTGGAAACTTGCCTGGGTGCTGAAGGGCCAGTCGCCCGACGCCCTGCTGGACAGCTACAGCATCGAGCGCGTCCATGCCACGCGCCAGAACCTGGCCTACGGCGCCAAGAGCACGGAATTCATGGCGCCGCCGGACTTCGGCTTCCGGCTCATGCGCGAGGCCGCGCTGCGCCTCGCGCTGGTGGACGACGGCGTGCGCTCGCTCATCAATCCGCGCCAGTCCGCGCCCATCTCGTACGACACCTCGCCCTTGAACCGCGAGGACCGCGCCCCCGAGGCCGGCCCGGCCGCCGCGCCGGGCCAACCCGCGCCCGACGTGCTGCTGCAGGATGGCGACGTGCCGCAATACCTGACCGCCCATTTTGGCGCGGGCTTCGTGGCGCTGGCCATTTCGCCCGACCCGGCCGTGTCGGCCGCGCTGGATGCGCTGGCCGCGGCCACGCAGGACGCCCCGAGTCCGCTGCAGGTGTTGCGCGCCGGCCCGGGCGGACTGGCCGACCCGCACGGCCAGCTCGCCTTGCGTTACGGCAATCAGGCCGGCGCCGTCTACCTGCTGCGCCCCGACGGCTATGTGCTGGGACGCTGGGTTGCGCCTGCCGCCGCCGACCTGCGCGCCGCGTTGGCGCCCTACTACCCCTCGCTTACTTCCACCGCCACCTCGAAAGGCCACGCATGAATCCCGAAGCCCTGGACCAGGTCTACACCAGCATGGCGCAGACGCTCACGCGCGTCGGCGAATCGCGCGCGCCGCTTTTTCTGTCGATACTCGGCTTGTCGCTGCTCAGCCGCCTGCCGTCGGCCGAAGAAGCCCTGTCGCTGCTGGCGCAGGCCGAAGCCGCCAGCCTGGATGACGGCGCTGTGGCAAACTATCCGGCCTCATCCTGCGCGGGCGCCGATCCCGCCCGTCCGACGTGAAAACGCCCGCCCTGGAACGATTCCTCACCTATCGCCTTCACGTGCTCAACAAGATCACGGACCGCGACACGACTCGTGCCTATCTCAAGGACTGCGACATTCCGCTGGGCGAGGCGCGGTGCCTCGCCGCCATTGGCCGGTTTGCGCCGCTGTCCGTCAACGACCTGGCACGCGCCGCCAACCTGAACAAGGGCCAGGCCAGCCGCTCGGCGCAGGCGCTGGTGGATCGCGGGCTTGTCGAAAAGACGGTCTCCGCGTCCGACGGACGCGGCGTGGTGCTGGCGCCGACCGCCGACGGCCTGACGCAGTACCGCCGCATCGTCGACCTCATTGCGCGCCGCAACGACGAAATCTTCGGCTGCCTGACCGCCGATGAACAGCAGCAATTCGGCGACATGCTCGACCGCCTGATCGGCCACCTGCAAGCCGAAGCCGGCGACACCGCGGACTAAGTCACGGGCCGCGCAGCCGGGCAACTCAAATCAGGGCCGCGCTTTGGGCGCTGTCGCGCCCGCGTGTTCGGCCGCCTCATCCATGAACTGCGCCATCCGCACATCCAGCTCGGTCACACCGCCCGCGTCATGCGTGGTCAGCGTCACGTCCACGCGGTTGTAGACGTTGGTCCACTCGGGATGATGGTTCAGCTTTTCCGCGAACATCGCCACCCGCGCCATGAAGCCGAACGCGGCGTTGAAGTTGGGAAAGCGATAGCGCTTTTCGATGGCATCGCGCATGGCCACGGCCTGCCAGCCGGTGAGCGCGGCAACCGCGGTATCGGTACCGATGCAGGCGGGAGGAAAATCGCTCATGACAGACTCCGGAAAGAAAAGGCGGCCGCGCATCGCGCCAGCCGCCTGACAGCAAGGAACGCGCCCGTGCTTACTGCCGGACCGCGTACAGGTAGATCTCCACGCGCCGGTTCAGCGCGCGCCCTTCGGCCGTCGCATTGTCGCCGATCGGATCGTTCGGACCGCGGCCTTCCACGGACAGACGCGTGCCCGCCACACCCTGCTTCGCCAGGTAATCGGTCACGCTCTTGGCACGGTTCACCGACAGCGTCTGGTTGTGCGCAAGCGAACCCGTGCTGTCGGTATGGCCGACCACCTTGGCCCGCAGCTCGGGATGCTGGTTCAGCGAACGCGCCACGCTATCGAGCACCGGCAGCAACGCCGGCTTGAGCTGCGTCTTGTCCGTATCGAACGACACGCCGCTGGGAATATTGACCTTCAGGCTGCCGTCGGGCATTTCCACGACGTCGATGCCCAGCGACGAGGCGCCGGAACTTTGCACGTCCTCCTTGACCACCTTCCAGTTGTAGCCCACCAGGCCGCCCGCCACCGCACCGATGCCCGCGCCGATCGCCGCGCCCTTGCCGTGCCCGATCAGCGCGCCAATGCCAGCGCCCAACGCCGCGCCCGCGCCCGTTCCGACAGCGGTATTCGTTTGCTGTTGCGTCGCGCAACCGGCCAGCAGCACGCCCGCGGTCGCAAGCACGGCGATCCGGTTGATTGTTCTTGAGTTCATGGCAACCTCCACTGTCCATCCAGATACCGGTTCATTCCGGCGAGGATCATGCTAGCAAGGGGCTGCGGGGCGTCGGGCAACATTTTGTACGCCCCCGATTCCCGTCGCGCCGAGCGATATGATGCCGCTATCAGCGGAGGCTCCCATGACCGTGGCACGCACTTACTTTCCAGATAGAACCAGCGCCGAACAGCTTGCCGGACTATGCAGCAACCGGCAGGACTTCCATCTGGAAAACGTCGAGGCCCTGAATCCGACGCTTGCGCGCCTTCAGGCCTTGTTGAGCGAAAGCGGCCTGAGCAGCGAGGTCATTCAGGCGCCGCTCAATCCGCCGCCAGGCGTGGACGACCTGCTGAACGTGGCCGCGCCGGCCTTCGGCCTGCTGTCCGGACTGGTCCGCGCCGCAGGATGGGCGACGCGTCCGGCCAGCGACGTGCAGCTACGGGTAACGTCGGCGCATTCGCTGAGTGTGGTGTTCGCCAACGCTGCCAAATGATCGATGTTTTCTAGACGGCCGCGCGCCGGGCCGCCCCCCTGGCGCGCGGCCCATGATCACGGCTGCCAGTTATGCGTGCTGTAGCGGTCGTTATCGATGCGGTTCAGGATCGGCAGTCCGGCGCCCGCGTCCTTGGTCTGCATGTCGATGTAGGCCTGGAACACGTCGGCGTCCAGCACACCGATGTCGGAACGGCGCTCGGACGGCACGTTGGCCAGCGTGGCGTAACCATCGCCGCCCGTCGCATTGAAGCTCAGCACGAAGAGGCGATAGGTGCGCGCATTGTCCAGCGGCAGCCACGTGCGGGTTGCCTGATCCAGGTACTGAAAGTTGCTGGCGCGGCTGCCCTTCGCGTTGGAGGCCGTCACGTCCCAGCGCAGGCCTGCCGCGTAGGGATAAGGACCGTCCTTGCCGCCCGGCTTGTACGTCGCGTCCAGACCGTCCTCGACCATGGACCGGACCTCATTGGCGGTCAGGTCCAGGCGCCACAGCATGTTGCCAAACGGCACGACGGCGATCACGTCGGCCGCCGTCACGGTGCCATTCAGGGCGCGCCGCACACCGCCGCCGCTTTGCAGGGTCATGTCGGCGCCGCCGTATTCGGCATTGGCCACATCAAGATACGCTTGCGCCACCAGTTGCTGGATGTCGCCGCCGCGCAGGGCGACGTTGCCTTCGCTTTCGCAAGCCGGACTGGCTGCATTGCTGGCGGGCGTGGGGCCCGGAATGCGGCGAAAGCACAGCTCCAGCGGCACCTGCGCAACGTTGGTCTTGCTGAAGACGTCGATCTTGTCCTTGAAGGGTTGCAGCACCGACAACGCCGCAGCGTCCGGCGTCTGCTCACGCAGGAAGCCGCTGGCCGCAACCTCGGCCTTGAAGGCGGCGCGGTCGGCGTCGGAGGCCGCAACCAGGGCGCTGCCCGACTTGACGCGGTAGTCGGTGTCGATCAGCACGTGGGGCGTGCCGGCGCAGTTCGTCACATCGCCGTTGGCATCGAAGCTGACCTTCAGTTCGCCCACGACTTGCGAGTATTCCCATGCCTGCACCAGGCAGACGGGTTTGCCGTCCTTGTCGGCCAGACGGGTCGGATAGGCGCCGCCCGGCGTGCCCACGGCCATCGTCTTCATCGAGTCGGGACCCAGCAGCGTGTGCGAATCGCCGCCCACCACCACGTCCACACCGCTCAGCTTGGCAATCACTTCCTTGTCATAGCCGTAGCCGATGTGGCTGAGCAGGATGATCTTGTTGACGCCATCGGCGCGCAGCGCGTCGATCTGCCCCTGCGCGGCCACGGCTTCGTCGGTGAACGTCGTGTCCGCATTGGGGCTCGACGATTCTTTGGTCTTGCTGGCGATGGTCAGGCCGACGATGCCGATCTTCTGGGCGTCGCGCTCGACGACAATGGCAGGCTTGATCAGATCGGTGCCCTGCAGCGGCGAACTGGCGCCAAACGCGACGTTCGCACTCAGGACGGGCGTCTGGCACGCGCCGGCATGCAGGAAGTCCACAAAGCGCTTCAGCCCGTCGTCGCCCTTGTCGAATTCATGGTTGCCCACCGCCATGGCATCGAAGCAGACCGTGTTCATCAGCGCGGCATCGGCCTCGCCCGGCGCGCCGGCGCGGTTGAAATACAGCGTCCCGGTCTGCGCATCGCCCGCATGCAGCTTCAGCACGTTCGGCAAATTCGCGGCCAGCTGGTCGATGGCGGCTTTCACGCGCGGCATGCCCGCGGCCGACACGGTCACGTCGGTATCGACCCCGGCCGCATTCTTCAAGGTCAGCGTCTTGTCCTTGCCGTCCAGCGTGGAATGGTGGTCGTTGATATGAAGGATCGTCAGTTCCAGCGGCCGGGCCTGCGCGGGCGGCTCCTCGATGACCGGCGGCGTTTCGTCATCGCTGCCATTGTCGCCACCGCAGCCCGCGATCAGCGTCATCGCACTCATGACGGCGCAGGCGAGCACATTCCGATTCCAGAACTTCATTTCCTTTTTCCCGTGGAAGCAATTCGAGGCCCGCATTCTGTGTGCCGCGCATGACGCAACGATGAATGCAAGCTGAAAACCTTCCACGCAAAAAAATGATTGTTTTCGGCCGGCGGGTAATGGTTTTGACTCGTTTTTTGCGTACCGCGCGGGCTCGCGCGCGCGACCTTGGCGCCCCGAGTGATCGCGCAATCGCGTCCCGCCGCGCGCTGGCAAACGGAAGAAAGCTGCGCTAAATTCGAAAACGGAATATTCAGTTACAGGTGTGTCGGGGAATCTTTCATGATCGCGTCACACTTCGATACTGGTTCTTCGGCGCCTCCCGCGCGCCAAAACAGGCCACCGGCCAGGACGGTGATACGTTGCGCGGCTCGGCCAAGCAACGCCGGGAAATCCAGAACGTCGCAGGACAAGGAGAAATAAAAAGGAGGCTGTAGATGAAATGCCCCCCACCTTTGCCAAGCGAGACCGAAAGACTGCGCGCCCTGTCGGAATATGGGCTGGATGCGCGGCGCGCGCTTCCCAGTCTTGATCCGGTGGTTCGCATTGCGTCGCGCATGTTCAACATGCCGGTGTCGGCCATCAACATGATCGGCAGCGATCACGTCTTCTTTGCGGCCAGCACGGGCTTCGAAGAGACGGACATGCGCCGCGACGTCTCCTTTTGTGCCCACGCAGTCTTGCAGGACGACGTCATGGTCGTGCCGGATGCCCGGCTGGACGATCGCTTTTACGACAACCCCCTCGTCTGCGGGGCGGCGAGCATCCGGTTCTATGCCGGCGTGCCACTGAATTCCCCCGAAGGCCATCCGCTGGGCGCGCTGTGCGTCATCGACACGGAACCGCACACCGACTTCAGCGAGGAAGACAAGGACCGGCTGCGCGAACTGGCCCGAATGGCCTCCGACCGCCTGGAGCTTCGGCGTGTCGAGGTCAACGCCGAACGCGCCCGAAAAATAAGCGATCTGGCCTCGGTCGAGCGGCAGACGCATCTGGCCGCGCCGCGTGCCGGTGCGGACCCCGCGCCCATGCGGCATGACGAGGACGCACGCAAATTCACCGGCTTCGATCCGCTGACCGGCCTGGCCAACCGCGGCGTCTTCTATCGGCGCGTGGAAGAAGTCCTGGCGCGCCCGTCTCCCGCCGCCATCCTGATGCTGGATCTGGACGGCTTCAAGGACATCAACGACACCCTGGGCCACGCGATCGGCGACGCGATCCTGCGCGAACTTGCGGCGCGCCTGGAGCGCACGGCGGATCCCTGCGACACCGTCGCCCGCCTGGGCAGCGACGAATTCGCCATCCTGCAACAAGACGCCGGCGACCTGACGCAGGCGACGGAATTGGCGCAACTGGCCCTCGCGCGGATTGCCGAACCTTTCCACATCGGCGGGCAGGAGCTTCGGCTTACCGCAAGCTGCGGCGTGGCCCTTGCGCCGCTGCACGCCCACGAAGCGCTCGAGCTCGTCGGCAATGCCGATCTCGCCTTGGTCAAGGCCAAGGCGGTGGGCCGCGGCCGCGTCTCCGTCTTCGCCCCCAACCTGCGCCTGGAAGCCGTCGCACGCCGCCTGTATGGCATGGAGCTGCACCGCGCGGTCGCCAAAGGCGAGTTCCTGCTCTTCTATCAACCGCAGATCAACCTGGCCACCGGTGCGCTGACCGGTGCCGAAGCGCTGTTGCGATGGCGTCATCCTCAACTGGGCCTGCTGGCGCCGGCGGTATTTCTTCCCTCCTTGGAGAGCGGACCGCTGGCGGCCACCGTCGGCTCATGGGTGTTGAACGAAGCATGCAGCCAAGCCGCGTTCTGGCGGCGCAGCGGCTTGCACGACTTTCGCATCGCCGTAAACCTTTTCGGCGCGCAGTTCCGCGAAGGAGACCTGGCGGCCGAGGTTGCGCAGACCCTCGCCCGGCACGGCCTGCCGCCCGAGGCGCTGGAACTGGAGATCACTGAGAACATCGTGCTGAACCACGACGCCGCGGTGCTGGAAATGCTGCAGCGCCTGCGCGCGCAAGGCGTGGGCATCTCGTTCGATGACTTCGGCACAGGGTATGCGTCGCTGAGCCTGTTGAAGACCCATCCCATCACGCGCATCAAGATCGACCGCTCGTTTGTCAGCGGCATGCTGGACTCGAACCGCGACGCCACCGTGATCCGCGCCATCGTGGACGTCGCACGCAGTTTTGACCTGAACACCATCGCCGAAGGCATCGAAACGGATGCGCAACGCGAACGGCTGCTGGCCGAGCATTGCGAAGAGGGACAAGGGTATCTGTTCGGCAGACCCCTGCCGGCGCAGCAGTTTGCGCAGGCGTTTGGGATCGAGACGGCGCTGCGGATATTGGCGTAAGGGTTGCGCGCGCCAAGCCAATAATTGCGAAGCAATGCAAAAAGCCCACCGAAACCGGTGGGCTTTTTGATGTACTGCCAAGAATTCTGGTGGGCTGTGAGTGGCTCGAACACTCGACCTACGGATTAAGAGTCCGCTGCTCTACCAACTGAGCTAACAGCCCTGCGCGTCACTCACTTTGATCTGCTGCCGCGCTGTGCGCCGTAGCGTTTCGTTATGTGTGTGCTGCGAAGAAGAAAGATTATATGGGGCTTTTTTTATTTGTGCAAGTCGAGGGGCGAAAAAATTTCGACGAACCGCATCAAGCCGCGTAGCCGCCGTCCACCGCGAGGCTCGCGCCCGTGACGTAGCGGCCTTCGGGTCCTGCCAAGAATGCGACCATCCCGGCGATATCGCGCGCGTGGCCGTAGTGGGGCAAGGACAGCACCGCCACCATGTCGGCGGCGCGGTCGCCGTCGGCCGGGTTCATGTCGGTGTCGATGGGACCGGGGTGCACGACGTTTACGGTGATGCCGCGCGGACCCAGGTCGCGGGCCAGGCCTTGCGTCAGGCCGACCAGCGCGGATTTGCTGGCCGCGTACAACGCGACGCCTGCCCGGCCGGTGCGGGCTGCCAGGCAACTGCCGATGTTGATGATGCGTCCGCCATCGGGCATGGCGGCCTGAACCGCCTGGATGGCGACGAAAGGCGCGCGCACGTTGACGTCCATCGTCCGCTCGTAGTCGTCCAACGTGTTGTCCGCGATGTGCCCGGACAGGAAGATGCCGGCGTTGTTGACCAGCACATCCACCGGCCCGAGTTCGCGGATGGCGGTTTCCACGGCGCGCCTGACGGCGGCGGCGTCCGCGGAATCGGCCTGGATCGCTGCGGCACGGCGGCCCTGCGCCTTCAGTTCGTGCACCAGCGCCTCTGCGGGCGCGGCCGACGACGCGCTGACGTACGTGAAGGCCACATCCGCGCCGTCGGCCGCAAGCCGGCGCACGATGGCGGCGCCGATGCCGCGGCTGCCGCCGGTGACGAACGCCACTTTGCCGTTCAAGTTCTGCATGGCCAAACCTCGTTTTGTAGTGATCGGTACAAATATCATCGCCGGGCGCGTTGTGACTGGTCAATGAATTTTTTATCGATCAACACAAAATAGTCGGCACGGGTAAAATCCCCGGCATGGCTGAACGAGGGCGCCCGCGCAACTTCGACCGGGACCAAGCCTTGCAAAAGGCCATGGAAGTCTTCTGGTCGAAGGGATATGAAGGGGCATCGCTGTCCGATCTGACGGAAGCGATGGGCATCAACTCGCCCAGTCTCTATGGCGCATTCGGTTCCAAGGAAGGCCTTTTTCGGGAAGCCGTCCAGCTGTACCGCGACACTGAAGGCGGCTCGGCGCGGCGCGCGCTGCTTGCGGCGCCGACCGCGCGTGATGCCATCGAGGCAATGCTGCTGGCCTCGGCCGAGCGCTTCACTGCGCCGGGCTTGCCCCCCGGCTGCATGATCGTGCTGGGCGCACCGGCCGGTTGCGACAACCAGGCCAGCGTGGGGCATTTTCTTGGGGACAACCGGCGCGAGATGCAAAGCCGCATCCTTGCCCGCCTGACCGCGGGCGCCGCGCAGGGTGAATTGCCCGCCGGGACTGACTTGAAGGGATTGGCCGCGTTCTACACGACGGTGCTGCATGGCATGTCGATCCAGGCGCGCGACGGCGCCAGCCGCAAGACATTGCAGGCCGTGGCCCGGCAAGCGATGCGCGCCTGGGACGCACTTGCCTGCGACGCCTCGCCGCCTTCCGGCGAGCCCCCGGGCCGCGCCCGCAACTGACGGATGCCGTCATGTTTCGTGTCGACCTGCGGCGTCTCATCCTGTGGATCAGCCTGCTGTCGGTCCTTGTGGTGCTTGCGGGCGGCCTGCATGCCAGCTATCTGGTGCAGCGCGACCTGCTCTTGCGCAACGCGATGGACACGAATCGCATCTATGCGTCCAAGCTGGCGCTGACCACCAATGCGCTGCTGAACGACATCCATCGCTACCTTTCCTACAGCGCCGACGAACTGGCCGACATGGAAAGCCATCCAGAGCGCATGGCGGCGGAGACGCGGCGGCTGGAACAGCAGATGGGCCACTTCAACTCAAGTTTCGTGGCGTCGCCGCAAGGCAAGGTGCTGGCCGTGTCGCCGTCGTATCCGCAATTGCTGGGCCATCAACTGGTCAGCGATGCGGTCAAGCAGGCGCTCGCCACCCGCCACCCCACGATCAGCGAACCCTTTCAGGCCAGCAACGGCCGCTGGCAGATCCTCTACACCCAGCCGATTTTTTCGCGCGACTACCGCTACCTCGGATTCATCGCGGGGTCACTCTACCTGCACGAAGACAACGTGCTGGACCGCTTGCTGGACGAGCATTTCTACCGCGACGATTCGTTTCTCTACGTCATCGACCGCAAGGGCACGCTGATCTACCACCCGGACCGCGCGCGGCTGGGCAAGCCCGCCCCCGACAACGACTCCTTTGCCGCGGCACGGCGCGGCGAAACGGGGGAACAGCGCTTCATCGACAGCGATGGCCGCGACATGCTGGCCGGTTTTGCGCCGGTTCCCAGCACCGGCTGGAGCATCATCGCGCAGCGCCCGGTGGACAGCACGTTGCGCCCGATGGCCGACCTGCTGATGGCCACGGTCCGCAACACCCTGCCGCTCTTGATGCTATCGGTCGTTCTGATATGGCTGTTGTCGCGCTGGATCGCACGCCCGTTGGGGCAGATGGCAAGTATTGCCAAGCGCATGCAGGACCCGGATTCCGCGGACCGGATCCGCGCCGTGCGCTCATGGTATTTCGAGGCCGCGCAGTTGCGGCGGGCGCTGCTGACGGGTCTGGCGTCGATGCATCACAAGCTCAGCGACCTGCGCCAAGAGAGCACGACCGACACGCTGACGGGCCTTCTGAACCGCCGCGGCATGGACGAGGCGCTGGCGCTGTTGGGCGCCGAGGGGACGCCGGTGGCCATCGTGGCGATCGACGTCGACCACTTCAAGCGCATCAACGATCGCTACGGCCACGCGGCGGGCGACCAGGCCTTGCAGGCATTGGCCGGCGTCATGCGCGAGGGTTCACGCAGCGGCGACGTGCTGACGCGGCCGGGCGGCGAGGAATTCGTCATGCTGCTGCCGGGCGCCAGCATGGCGGCGGCCATCGGGATCGCGAAGCGCCTGCGCGCGCGCCTGGCCTTCACGGAAGGCTCGCCCCTGCCCACTTCCATCACGATCTCGGTGGGTGTGGCGCATTACCCGGATCAAGGCGCGACACTGGATGCCGTGTTCGAGCGCGCGGACCAGGCGCTCTATTACGCCAAGAATCACGGCCGCGACAGGGTCTGTGCGGCCGACGACACCGCGCCGGAGGGCTTCCGGACGATGCCCTGAGCGGTAACGTCGCACGCCGATGACAGCGAGAAGGCCGGCAATGTGCCGGCCTTCTTGCCTATTTACTTCTTGGCCGGCGCAGGCGCCTTGGGCGGCTTGCGCATCTGCTCCAGCAACGGACCGCAAGCATTGTCGTCATTCGCGCTGGGCGCGATCAGCGCCAACAGCCCGGCCGCCGGCGTCAGCAGCACGCCCAGCGCCACCATGCCCGCGCCACGCGCCGCCAGCGGCGCGACGTGCACGCCCACGTCGGGCGAACCGAACGTCCCGCGCACGTACAACGGCGAGCGCAAGGAGAAGATGCGAAAGCCCTTGCTGTCCGGGTCGATATCCAGATCCAGGGTCTCGTCCTTGAAGCTGGCCGAGCCGGTGATGGTGATCAACGCGTTGTCGGTATCGAACACAAACACGCGCGGCGTCATCACGCCCCGTTTCAGCTCCAGGTCGGCCGCGCCGCAGTTGATCTTCACTTCATCGTCGCCGAACAGCTTGGAGACCACATAGTTGGCGACGTTCAGTCCCGCCAGCTCCATCAGGCTGCGGCTGATGACGCCGTCGTTGACCAGCATCTTGACGTCGCCCGTCGCCGTGCCCAGCAGGGCCGCCACGGAATTGCCAGTGCCGCTGATCGCCAGGTCGCCGTTGAGCTCGCCCAGTGTTTTCTGCATGGCTTCGGCAGACGGAAACAGCTGCTTGAGCTGCAACCGGCGCGCGTGCATGTCGATGCGGCCGGTAAGCGGCGCTTTCGAGCCGTCCAGTCGCGCCGTCGCGTTCATCGTGCCGCCGGCCATGCCGAAGCGCAGCGGATCAAGCGTGAGCTTGCCGTCCTGCAGGATGACGTGGACCGACAGATCGGACAGCGGCAGTTTGCTGTCGTGGACGATGCGCGCCGCATCCAGCGACACATCCGCATCCATGTCGCGCCAGCGGTCGGTGCGGAACTCCTGCGTAGGCAGAACCTTGCCGCCCTTGGGCTTGGCTGGCGCGTCCTTGGATTTGTCCGTGTCGGCCTTCGGGCCGCCGCCGGACGGCACGCCGATCAGCGGGCCCAGGTCGGCCATTTGCAGCAGCTTGGACGACAGCTTGCCCGTCAGCTTGGGACGGGGCGCGCCCAGCGCGAACCTGATGTCGCCATGCAGATCGCTGTCGCCGACCTTGCCGTTGAAATTCTTGTAGTCGAACACCGCACCGCCGGGGTTCTGCAGTTTGGCCACCAAGTGGCCGTCGGTGCTGTAGGGCGGCGTGTCCGGCAGCGTGACACCCGTCAACGGATACAGCTGCGCCATGGACGAGCCGGACAGTTTCAGGTGCAGGTCCAGCGCGCCCAGATGCACGGGATCGGTCAGCGTGCCCGCGACCGAGGCGCGCGTGCCGCCGATGGCCACGTCGGCCTGCAAGGGAAACGGCTGCTTGGGATCCTGCAGGGCCAGCATGCCGCCGACCTTGCCCTCGCCCTTGGTGGACAGCCCCTTGTATTTGCCGTCGACCTTCCATCCGAACACGTAGTCGCGCGGCGCGACGGCCGAACCGTCCTCGGGCACGAAGGATTTACCGGCCACGTCCGCGAATGGCACGGGTTTGCCCAGCGGATCGACCAGCACGGTCAGGTCGGCCTTCATGACTTCGTCGGCATAGCCGACGCGCCCCTTGTCAAAGCCGATCTCATTGATGTCCAGCACCCACGGGGACGGCTCGCCGGACTCTGGCAGCGTGAAGACCCAATTGGCGCGGCCGTCTTCCAGCCTTTCCAGGTCAGCCGCGGGCTCGGTCAACTGGATATGACGGATGACGACGTGCTGGGCCAGCAGCGGCAAGGGGGACAGGCTGAACTCCGCGCGCTTGAGGGTGGCGAAGTGCGGCGCCTTGCCCCATTCGGTATTGGCGATGGTGATGTCGTTGGCGACCACACGCGGCCACGGCACCCAGCTGCGCCAGCCGCCCTCTCCCGCCTCGCGCTGCCATCGCACGCTCAGGTCGCCGTTGATGGCAAACGGGCGGCCCATGGCCGCCGTGGCCCGTTCGTTGATCATGGGCTTGGCGCGGTTCCAGTCGAACGTGGCGATCACGATCACCATTACCGCCACCAGCAGGGCAATGCCCCCTACAATCCCGATCGCTATTTTTCTTGTTCGCGTCATGGTTACTATCCTTGGCTTTGCTGCCCGGCCGAACTGCGCTGGCCGGATCACTACCCCAGGGTATCGCGGCCGGCAGCGACGGTCGGACGGAACGACGCCATAATGTGTGCGGATTTTTCCGGGCGAACTCGCCATGCAGGCATGCCAACGGCGCGAACGTCCGCACCGGTGCGCAGCAAGCGGCGTGCCCGTGCGATGGGAGCGCCGTTACAAAGAGAGACGACTGCGGCTGGGCGGTAGTAACCGTATCCGGCCCGGTTGCCGAATTTTTGACGCCGGCGGCGGTTCCAATGCCAAATGACCAAATCCGCCCCTGACCGGGCGCAAGTGCAGGACAACCTGGAGGCCCGATGCGGCACTCGACTTTGATATTCGTGTTGGCGGCCTTCGCGCTGCTGACGCTCAGCCGCCTGGCGCTGGCGCTTTGGCAGTGGCAGCGCGTGCGCAACGCCGGCGGCCTGGCGCCTTTGCTGCTGCGGGGACTGCGGATCGATGCGCATCAGATCGCGGTGCTGGCGGCGCTGCCGGCCGTGCTGTCGCCGCTATTCGGCCACTTTCCCGTGGCGGCGGACTTCACCGCTGTCTGGTACATCGTGGCGTTCGTCCTGCTGGCGTTCCTGGAAGTGGCGACGCCGCCCTTCATCATCGAATACGACTCCCGTCCCAACCGCCTGTTCGTCGAATACCTGAAGCACCCGCGCGAAGTCTCTGGCATGCTGTGGCGCGGCTACAAGGGCGCCCTGCTGGGCGGGCTGGGCGCGCTGGCGCTGATTGGCTGGGCCGCATGGGCGCTGCTGGGCCACGCGCGTCCGGATGCGCCGCTGACGTGGTGGCAGATGCCGCTAGCCAGCGTGGCGGTCCTGGCGGTGGTGATCCTGGCCATCCGCGGCACGCTGGGCCACCGTCCCATCAACCCGTCCTCGGTGGCCTACAGCTCCGACGGCATGCTCAACACCTTGGCGTTGAACTCGCTGTACAACGTGTTCTATGCGGTCTACAGCATGAAGAACGAGAAGTCGGCCTCCGCCGTATATGGCGGCATGGACGACGACGAAATGCACGCCCTGGTGCTGGCGAAGTCCGGGCTGCCGTTTCCCCCGCCGAATCCCGATTACCCCAGCCTGCATCGCCAGCCGGCCACGCGCAAGACGCATCGCCCGCTCAATCTGGTCATCATCCTTGAAGAAAGCCTGGGCGCGCAGTACAGCGCGGCCTTGGGCGGCGCCAACCTGACGCCGGAGCTGGACGCGCTGGCGCGCGAGGCTTGGACTTTCACGCGCGCCTACGCCACCGGCACCCGCTCGGTGCGCGGACTGGAAGCTGTCACCACCGGGTTCCTGCCCACCCCCGCGCAAGCGGTGCTGAAACTGCCGCGCTCGCAGCGCGGGTTCTTTTCGCTGGCCGACCTGCTGGGGCGCCACGGTTATCACTCGCGCTTCATCTATGGCGGCGAGTCGCACTTCGACAACATGAAGGGCTTCTTTCTGGGCAACGGCTTCAAGCAGATCGTCGACCGGCCGGATTTTGTCGACCCCGCGTTCGTCGGCACGTGGGGCGCGTCGGACGAGGACATGTTCAACCAGCTTGACCGCCTGCTGCGCGAAGATGGCGACCAGCCGACCTTCACGCTGGCGTTCAGCGTGTCCAACCATACGCCTTGGGAGTACCCGGCGGGCCGCATCGAAACCGACGGCAATCCCGCCACCGTCGAGAACACGGTGCGCTACGCCGACTGGGCGCTGGGCCGGTTCTTCGAACGCGCCAAGGCGTCTCCGTATTGGGAAAACACGGTCTTCCTGGTGGCGGCGGACCATGACTCGCGCGTGTTCGGCGCCAGCCTGGTGCCGGTGCGCCACTTCCACATTCCTGCCGTGATCCTGGGCGCCGGCATCGAGGCGCGGCGCGACGACCGCATCGTCAGCCAGATTGATCTGCCGCCCACCCTGCTGTCGCTGATCGGCGTGGATACCGAGCACCCGATGATCGGCCACGACCTGACGCGCAGCACGCCCGGACGCGCCATCATGCAGTACGACAGCACCTACGGTTATCTGAAGGGAGACGACCTGCTGGTGCTGGCGCCCAACAAGCCCCCGGTGCAGTACCGCTACACGGCCCCCGAGGACTACGCGCCCGCGCCGCTGAACGCCGAACTGGCAACCGAGGCGCTGGCCCACGCGTTGTGGCCAAGCTGGGCTTACCGCGAGGGGCGCTACAGCTTGCCCACGCAGGCGCCGGTGCAGACCGCGCCCTAGCCTGACCGGCCACCCGGCCGAACAAACGCCTTGCGCTTCTTTTCGACGAGCGGATGGCAATGGCAGCCGGGGCTGTGGTCGTTGACCATGCCCACGGACTGCATGAAGGCGTACACCGTGGTCGGCCCCACGAACTTCCAGCCCAGTTTCTTGAGCGACTTGGACAGCGCTTCGGACAGTTCGGAGGTCGAAGCCCCGTAGGTGGACACCTTGGAGGGCGGCGCTTCGAAGCGCCAGAAATACGCGGCAAGGGACCCTTCGCGGTCGATCATTTCCAGCGCGCGGGCCGCGTTGTTGATCATGGCTTCGATCTTGCCGCGATGGCGCACGATGCCCGGATCGGCCAAGAGCGCCTGGACTTCGTGTTCGCCAAAGGTGGCAAGCCTGGCCGGGTCGAAGTTGGCAAAGCCGCGGCGGAAGGCCTCGCGCTTGTTCAGGATGGTGCGCCAGCTGAGCCCGGACTGGAACCCTTCAAGGCAAAGCTGTTCGAACAGCGCGCGATCGTCGCCTTCGGGGCGGCCCCATTCGGTGTCGTGATAGGCCATGTATTCGGCGGACGTGTCCACCCAGCCGCAACGGGCAAGGCCATCTGGGAAATCGGTTTTGGCGGACAAGAGATCGCTCCTTACGGCTGACGGGCTACCGATGCTACTCCAGCAACGTCCCTGAAAAAAGTCGTAGCGGCCGCAACGCAAATCCAGATAATATTTCCGGCCTTGATTCGGCGCCGGCCTGTGCCGCGCGCACCGTCGGATCAGCGCGGCGGGCCGGCGCATCGCAGGCCAGACATGCGCCAAGACGGGGAGCCGGACAGGCCATTTCGGACCTTGCCCCATGTCCCTGCCACTGACTTCACTCGTTACCTTCGTGTCGCCTGCCGTGCTGGCCGGCGACGACCCGTCCGCCAATCCCTGCCTGGACTGCGGCGCATGTTGCGCGCACTTTCGCGTGTCCTTTTACGTCGGTGAACTGGCCGGCGAAAACGGCGGCCAGGTGCCACTGGAACTGGTCACCCAGATGAGCCCCCTGCGCGCCTGCATGAAGGGCACGGAGATGGGCGGCGGGCGCTGCATCTCGCTGCGCGGAGAACTCGGCAAACCCGGCATTCACTGCGACATCTACGACAACCGGCCCACGCCGTGCCGCGACTTCGACATCTGGATGCCGGACGGATCGCCCAATCCGGATTGCCAGCGCCTGCGACTGGGATTGGGTCTGGCACCCGTGCCGCCCCGTCCCGACGCCGAGAACGACCCGCAGGGCCCGCTGCATCCGGACCAGCCCGCGGCCGCCTGACGCGCGCCGCGGCGAACCCTTCGCGGTCATGTCCTAGGCGCGCCCCGCCAGATAGCGCGTGGGCGTCATGCCGAACGCCGTGCGAAAGCTGCCGATGAATGCGCTGGTGCTTTCGTAGCCCACCGACAGCGCCACCTGCGTGACGGATCCGCCGCGAAACAGCATCTCCAGCGCCCGCAGCAGCCTGGCCTGCTGACGCCACTGCCCCAGCGTCACGCCGGTTTCCTGGCGAAAGCGCCGCATCAGGGTGCGCGAAGACATGTTCAACCGCTGCGCCCATTCGTCGATGCCCGCCGTGTCGTCCGGCGTATCCAGCAGCGTGTTGGCCAGATCCTGCAGGCGCGGGTCGGCCGGCATCGGCAGCGGCACGGTCGCCTCGGCGCTGCGCTGCCTTAGCTCTTCCAGCAGCACGTCAAAGAGTTGCGCCTGATAAGCCGCCGGGGTCTCCCGCGACGTGCCTTCGATGAAGCGCTCGACCAGCGCCTCGATCAGCCGCGAGGACGGCCACGCCCGGCAATGCGGCGGCAAGCGCGCGCACACGTCGGGGTGCACGTGCAGGAACGAGCCGCGCGCCTCCCCAAACCAGCGCGCGCCATGGCGCACGCCGGGCGGAATCCAGCCCAGGCTGCCCGGCAGCACCGTCAACACGCGGTCGCCCGACTGCACCATGACAAGTCCCTCGTGCACCAGCACCAGCATGCCCTCGGCGTGGACGTGCGCGGGCACCGAAATGCCCTTGGATTCCCGGCGCCGGCGCAGGCTGTACGGCGTCAGAAGGACGTCGGGCAGAGGGGGAGAGGCAGCCGCTTCACGCATGGTTGGCAGGTTTGAGGTACAGGTTGACGGGTTCCCGTTAGCGGGTCCATTTGAAAATGTACATCATTCTCATCATTGGGATATCCGCCCACGAATGGAGAAATTTCATGGACCACGCACGGCTGCGCGACGCCGGCATCAAAGCCACCTTTCCGCGTCTGAAGATCCTAGACATCTTCTACCGCCATGCCGACGAGCACATGAGCGCCGCGGACATCTACCGCCGCCTCATCTCCGACCACAGCAATATCGGCCTGGCCACGGTGTACCGGGTGATCACGCAACTGGAGCACGCCGGCCTGCTCAAACGCACCCAGCTCGATTCGCACACCAACGTGTTCGAACTGAACGACAAGGGGCATCACGACCACCTGGTCTGCACGCGGTGCGGCCAGATCCGGGAGTCCAGCGATCCCGCCACGGCGCAGCGGGTCAGGAAGATCGCGCGGCGCTGCGGCTTTGAACTGGATTCCTACAGCCTCGTGCTTTACGGCAGCTGCGGCTGCGCCACGGACGACCCTGCCCTGCCCCACGGAGCCTTCGAATGAACCACGACCAATTCTTCTTTCACGACCTGTCGCAGTTTCCCATCGTGACGGCCCGGCACGGCGGCGCGCCGCTCGGCTATTCGGCCACGTGGATCCGGGAAATGGAGCTGCTGGTGGAGAACCCGCGCACCTTTGTCATGGTGGTGCCCGACACGCGCCATGAGGCCGCGCACGAGGACCGCAGGGCCATGATCGAATGGCAGACCGCCAACATGCCGCGCCTGCGGGCGCGATGCCGGGCGTTCATCGCCGTCGAACGCGATGCCCAGGCGCTGGACAAGCTGCGCAAGCGCGGCGAAAAGATGGCTCGCGCCTTCGGCCTGCCGTTCCTGGCGGTCGCGACACCGGGAGAAGCGGTCCAATGCGCGCGGGAATTGCTTGGGCACGCGGGGCCGGGCGGCTTCAATGTCGATTAAGGCGCCAAGCCCCGCGATTTAAGACTGGGCGTGCGCGGCCGTTGTTCAATGACAGGCCCCGTCGTTTCCGTGGCCGTTTTTGCCAACTCTCGTCCCGCCGCCCGACGCATGAACCACGCCCTCGCCTGTCAGTTTTGCCAATCGACGCTCGCGCAGGGCGCGCCGCTGCTCGAGCAGAACGGCGCGGCCATCTGCAAATCGTGCGTGGACCAGTTTGCCGTGCGCTTTGCGGACCGGGCATGGGCGATGGCCGCCACGCCGCAAGAGCAGCTGGACGTGCTGCTGGAGGAAAGCAGCCGCGCCCTGGCGCAGAGCGAAACGCTGGCCGAGCGGGCGCGGTGCTGCGGCCTGAGCCTGAACGACCTGTCGGCGGCGCTGCCCGCGCGCACGCTGTCCTGACGGGCGTCGCGTCAGAACGATCCCACCGCGCTGCCCAGCGCGATGACCGCCGCCAGCCCGATGATGGGTCCCACGATGCCCACCACAACGATATTCATGTAGCCATCCCGGTGGTTCGACCCGCACACCGCCAGCAAGGTCACCACGGCGCCGTTGTGCGGCAAGCTGTCCAGCGTGCCCGCGCCAATCACCGACACGCGGTGCATCAGCGCCGGATCGATGCCCAGGGTCTGCGCCAGCTCCATGTAGGTGCCGGCCAGCGATTGCAGGGCGATGGTCAGGCCGCCCGACGCCGATCCGGTCAACGCCGCCAGCACGTTGGTGGCCACGGCCAGCGACACCAGCGGCCCGCCCTCGATCGACAGCACCCAGTCGCGCACCGCCGCAAACGACGGCAGCGAGGCGACCACCGCGCCGAATCCCACCAGGCTCGCGACGCTCAGGAGCGGCAGCGCGGACGCGTTCACGCCGGCGTCCATCGTGTCGCGCAGCGACGGCAGGCGCCGGAAGTTCAACACCACCAGCACCACGATCGCGGCCAGCAACGCGGTGATCACCGACCAGACGCCGCCAACCGCGGCCAGGCTGGTGCCGCCCCAGCGCGCCTCGGCGAGCCACGCGGTGTCCATGCGCGGCAGGACGATCAGCGTCATCAGCAGATTGACCAGGATCACCACGACCAGCGGCGTCGCCGCCACCAGCGCCGAGGGCGCGTCCGGGCTGCGCTGGCCATGTTGCATTTCGGCCGGGTCGAACTCGCGCGCGGCGGTGGCGCGCTCGCGCACCAGCACGTCGTCGGCCACGTCGCTGGCCATGCCCGCGGGCGCAACGTAGCCTTCACCCGCCCGCCGCGCGGCGGCTTCCGCGCGGCTCAGCCACCACAGCCCGAAGCCCAGCATGATTGCGCTGGCAACGATGCCCAGCCCCGGCGCGGCGAACGGCGTGGTCGCAAAAAACGGCATGGGAATGGCGTTCTGCACGGCTGGTGTGCCCGGCAACGCGGACATCGTGAAGGTTGACGTGCCAAGCAGGATGGCCGCCGGCATCAGGCGTACCGGAATGCCGGCCGACCGGAACAGCGCATGCGCCATGGGCGCCAGCACGAAAAACGCCACGAACAGGCTGACGCCGCCGTACGTCACGATGGCGCCGGCCAGCACCACGGCCAGGATGGCGCGCCGCGCGCCCAGCTTGCGCGTCATGGCGTCGGCAATCGCAGTGACCGAGCCGCTGTCGGCCATGAGCTTGCCGAACAGCGCCCCCAGAAGGAACAAGGGAAAGAACTGGGCGACGAACCCGGCCGCGCCGCCCATGAAGGTCTGCGTCCAATGGGCCAGCAGCGGCTCCCCCGCCGCGGCAGCCGTCACCATGGCCGCGGCCGGCGCCAGCAGCAGGATGCTCCAGCCGCGATAGGCCAGCCCGATCAGCAGGACCAGCGCCAGCAGAATACCGAACAGTCCCATGATCAGACCTCGCCCAGCAATTCGTCGATATCCAATGACGACCGTTTGCCCAGGTCGTCGCCGTGTTCGGCCAGGAAACGCTCGGCCGCCTTTCTGCCCTCGTCGCGCAGCATGCACAGGAACGGCCATTCGGCGTTGAGCTTGGACGAATACCCCAGCTCCACCATGAGCTCGGACGAGATCCGGTGTATCCGCATCTGCGCCCACATCCTGCCCTCGCCATTGCCGGGGTCGGCCACCTGACGCAGCAGCGCGATCATGCGCAGCTCCTTCAGGAGCGATGCGTTGAAGGTGACTTCGTTCAGGCGGTTCATGATCTCGCGGGCGCTGCTGGGCAACCCGGCCCGCTCCACCGGATTGATCTGCACCAGGATCGTGTCGTGCGACTGGCAGTCCCGCACCAGCGGCGTGATGGTCGGATTGCCGCTGTAGCCGCCGTCCCAATAGGGATCGCCGTCGATCATCACGGCGCGGAACAGCGTGGGCAGGCAGGCCGACGCCAGCAGCACGTCGGCATTGACCTCGGCATTCTTGAATACCCGGCCCCGGCCCGTGCGCGCGTTCGTCGCGGTGATGAACAGATGGATGGGCGCGCGCGCCAGTTCGTCGAAATCAATGACCTCCCGCAGGATGGCGGCCAGGGGATTGGCCCCGGACGCGCTTAGGTCATAGGGAGAGAACACCCGCGACGCCATGTCAAAGGCGATGAACATGGGGGAATTGTCCAGCGACCACGAGCCCATCAGGATGTCGAGCGGGCTGCGGCGAAAGGGACTGAAGCGGGCGGCGTCGGACACGCGGCGCCAGAAGTCCTCGAGCGCGGCGCGGGCGCCCTGCGCGCCCCCGCGCGCATGTCCCAGCACCAGCACGGCGGCGTTCATGGCGCCGGCCGAGGTGCCGGAGATGCCATCGATGCCAAGCCACGATTCTTCCAGCAGCCGGTCCAGCACACCCCAGGTGAAGGCGCCGTGCGCGCCTCCCCCCTGCAGCGCAAGATCGATCAAGACGGGATCGCGGGCAGTCGCTGACGCTTTGGATCGGGCCACGGCGGAACTCCTTGCGGGAGGCTGGGGGTGAGCTTGCGATCGGTGTGACTGCGACATGCGCCATGTTGCGCTGCACATATCGTTCGGAAGTTATACGCGATGCGCCTGGAAAACGGAAGACTACGCCCTCGGGATAGAAATTGGGGTCGCATCATAATAAGAAAAATAGCCGTCAACACCGGTGTTTTTTTGGGTTTTGGCTTTTTCAGCAAATCGTAAGATCGATTGCGCGCGCCCCAACGCGCAGGCTTCCCAAGCATCGAGGCCGCAGCATCCCTCGCATCCCCGCTTTCCCTTCACGTGCGCCATGGCTTTTTCAGGATTTGCGCCATTCCGCCTCAGCTAAATTCACTTCTGAAACGCGAAATGCCTCGACAAAAACTGAAAAAAAGGGCGATTGTCATTGCCTTGCAAGCGCTTGGCCTGTCCGGGTCCGGCATGCTGACCTTGGGCGCCGCGCCTGCAATTGCGCAGAACATCACCTGGAACGGCACGCAGAGCGCAGACTGGCAAGACGTGCAAAACTGGTCGTCGGCATCGCTTCCGGGCTCGACCGGCTATCTGTTCATCAATAGCGTTACGCCGTACGCGCCGGTTATCTCCAGCGGCAGCAACCAGGCGGGCGTCATCTTTCTTGGCGCGATTGGCGGTCCCTCGCTCAACGTGGAACATGGCAGCCGTTTGACCAGCGGTTCGGCCATCATCGGCAACTCCACGAATGGTTTCACGCCCGGCACGTCCGAACTTCAGTCCGGCACGGCCACCATCAACGGCGCGGACTCTCAGTGGACCGCAGAGGCCTTCAGCGTCGGCTTCTATGGCACGGGCACGCTGAACGTGACCCGCGGCGCCAAAGCCATCGCATCGACGGCCGTCACGCTGGGTTCGCACACCGGCTCTCTCGGCACCCTGAATATTTCTGGCCTGGGCAGCTCCCTGAACGCCGGGCAAATCACCGCAGGTGACAACGGCACCGGCGTCGTCACGATCTCCGACAAGGGCACGGTTCAACTTACCGGCCTGCTGGTGGCCAACTCGGCGGGTTCGACGGGCACGATCGAAATCACGGGCGCTGGCTCGTCGATGCAGACAGTCAGAAGCATGTCGATCGGCTCGCGCAGCACTGGCACGCTGGACATCAAGGGCGGGGCCACGGCCACTTCCGGCGCCCAGACCTATGTGGGCATGTACGCGGGCGGCGACGGCAAACTGCTGGTTTCCGGCGCCGGCAGCCAGCTCTCCTCGCTGACCAGCTACATTGCGCTGGGCATGTATGCGGGTTCGAGGGGCCATCTGGCTGCGACGGACGGTGCGATGATCGATGCCTACCAGGTGGTCGCCGGCTTCAGCGCAGGCAGCGAAGGCACCCTCGTCGCGGACGGCCCGCAGACCCGGCTCAGGACCTCCAGCGCCTTCCTCGTCGGCTATCAAGGCACGGGCGCCGCCACCTTGTCCAACGGCGCCACCCTTGAAACCGCCAACCGCGTCCGAATCGCCGATGCGGCGGGATCGGTGGGCACCTTGAATATCGGCGCCGCCGCCAGCGATGCCGCTGCCGCGCCGGGCGTCGTGCAGGCCGCGCTTGGCGTGCGCTTTGGCGACGGGACCGGCAAGCTGGTCTTCAACCACTCCAGTTCGAACTACGTCTTCGCCCCCGGCATCAGTTCTCTGTCGCCGGGCAAGGGCACCATCGACATGCTGGCGGGATCGACCACCTTGACCGGCGATTCCAGTGCCTTCAGCGGCCAAACCAATCTGCTGGGCGGCGCCCTGACGGTCAACGGCGCCCTGGGCGGCACCCTGAACGTCGCCAGCGGCGCATCCCTGCGCGGCTCGGGAACGGTCGGCACGACCACGCTGCAAAACGGCGCCACGCTGGCCCCTGGCGCGGCCGGCACCACCCTGAACGTCGCGGGCGACCTGACGTTCTCGCCAGGTTCGGTCTATCAGGTGACGGCCGATTCCCAATCGTCGGCAAGCAGCCGTGTCGTTGTCAGCGGCACGGCAAACCTGGCGGGTTCGGCGGTGCATGTCGGGCCGGACGGCGGGTTCCAGACCCGGCGCGAATACGCCATCCTCAGCGCGGGCACGGTCAATGGGCAGTTCAACAGCGTCTCGTCCAACTACGCCTTTCTGGATCCGGCCCTGCGTTATGACGGCCAGAACGTCGTGATGCAGCTTGGCCGCAAACAGGTGCCCGTGACCCCGGAAACCCCGGAAACCCCGGTCACCCCGGAGACCCCAGTGACTCCGGTTACCCCGGTCACGCCGGTCACCCCCAGCGTTCCTGAAACGCCGACTCGCCCGATCGCCTTCGCCGACGCGGCGCAAACCGGCAACCAGCGCGCCGTGGCCAACGCCCTGGACAGCCTGCCCGCCGGCAACCCGCTGCACGAATACATCCTGACGCTGCCCGAAGGCGCCACGGCCGCGGCCTTCAACAGCCTGTCCGGAGAAGCGCACGCCAGCGTCACCTCCACCCTGACGGGTCTCAACAACTCGGTACGCGCGGTGCCCCTCGCCTACCTGCGCGCCAACCTGGGCGCCGGCATGCGCGCAGGCGCGCCGACCGCGCAACTTGGCGGCACCCCGTCCGCGTCCGCCCTGCCTTCCTCCAATGCGCAGCCCGCCTGGGCCGAAGTCATCGGCAACTGGCAGACCTGGAAGGGCGACGGCGACTCGGCGCAAGTGCGCCAAAACACCGGCGGCGTCTTCGCCGGCGTCGACCACGCCTTGGGCGGCGGCTGGCGCCTGGGCGGCGCCCTGGGCTTCACCGACAGCAAGATTCGCGTGGACGACCGTTCGTCGCAGGCCGACATTGCCGGCTACAGCGCGGCGGTGTTTGGCGGCAAGGTGTTCGAGGTCGGCCCTGGCAAGCTGAACGTGATGGCCGGCACGGCCTACACCTGGCACGACATCTCCACCGAACGCCGCGCCAGCGTCTCCGGCGTGTCCCAGACGCTGACTGCCGACTATGGCGCAAGCACCACCCAGTTGTTCGCCGAACTCGGCTACGCCCTGCCGATGTCCGAGCGCGTCAGCATCGAGCCCTTCGCCGGGCTGTCCTGGAGCGATACGCGCAACCGCAGCTTCTCGGAGTCCGGCGGATCGGCCGCCTTGAACGGGCAGAGCGACAGCAACAAGCAAACCACCTCCACGCTGGGCTTACGCGGGCTGATGAACTTCACGGTTGGCCAGACCGAAGGACGCGTGCAGGCCACCTTGGGCTGGCGCCACGCCTTTGGCGACGTGCAGCCCGAAAGCACCATGTCCTTCGATGGCGGCCAGGCCTTCACCGTGGCCGGCGCTCCCATCGCGCGCGATGCCGCGCTGGCCGAGCTCGGCGTCGAAACCGCGCTCACGCGCAATGCAACCATCGGCCTGAACTACACCGGCCAGTTCGGCGGCGGCAACCGGGAAAACGCCGGTTCCGTCCATATGACCTGGCGGTACTAAGACGTACACGAACGCCAGGCAAAGCAAAACGCCGCTATGTCGATAGCGGCGTTTTTGTATTTGGCACAAATATTTGTGCACCAACAAAAAACGCCGCTAACGAAATAGCGGCGTTCGACTTGATGTTGCGCGAATTGGGGTGGTGGGTTGTGCGAGACTCGAACTCGCGACCAACGGATTAAAAGTCCGCTGCTCTACCGACTGAGCTAACAACCCGACCGAAGCCCGAAATTATGGCGGATTTCGAAGGGCTTGTCAAAAAATGACAGCGTGCCATCCTGCCAGCGGAGCCAGGCAAGCAAACGGCCGCTCGCGGCGGCCGTTTGCGGGTGGTGCGGCGTGCTGGATTACCAGGCAGCCACCACCGCGCCCTTGAACTTGGTTTCGATGAACTGCTTCACTGCCGGGCTGTGATAGATGGAGACCAGCTTGGCGAACTCGGGACGGTCCTTGTCCTTTTCACGCACGACCAGCACGTTGGCGTACGGCGAGTCGGGCGATTCCTGGGCGATGGCATCCTTGGTCGGATTCAGTCCGGCTTCCAGCGCGAAGTTGGTGTTCACGGCCGAAGCGTCGGTGTCATCCAGCGAGCGCGGCAGTTGGGCGGCGTCCAGTTCGATGAAGCGCAGCTTCTTGGGATTCTCGACCACGTCGATCGGCGTGGCCTTCAGGCCCGCTTCCGGACGCAGCTTGATCAAGCCATTGGCCTGCAGCAGCAGCAGCGCGCGGCCGCCGTTGGTCGGGTCGTTCGGCAGCGCGATGCGGGCGCCTTCCTTCAGTTCGGACAGCGACTTGATCTTCTTGCTGTAGATGCCGATCGGGAAGATCACGGTCTTGGCGATGCTGACCAGCTTGTAGCCGCGGTCCGCGTTGGCGTTGTCCAGGTAGGGCTGGTGCTGGTAGCTGTTCAGGTCCAGGTCGCCGGCGGCCAGCGCCACGTTCGGCTGCACGTAGTCCGAGAACTCGATGACTTGCAGATTCAGGCCCTGCTTGGCGGCTTCGGCCTTGACCACATCAAAGATCTGGGCGTGCGGACCGGCGGTGACGCCGACCTTCAGCGGCTTGTCCTGAGCCAGCGCGGGCTGGGCGAATACGGCGGCGCCCAAAGCGAACGCGGCCAGCGACTTCAAAACCTTGATGCTCATGTTGCGATATCCCGATATGACGGAAGTAGGAAAAAACGAAGAAGATCAGCGATGCGACATGCGGCGCACGAAGCGGTCGCCCAGGCTCTGGATGGCTTGAACCAGAACGATCAGCACGATCACGACCGCGGCCATGACGTCGGACTGGAAGCGCTGGTAGCCATAGCGGATCGCCAGGTCGCCCAGCCCGCCGCCGCCGATGGCGCCGGCCATGGCCGAATAACCGATCAGGCTGACCACGGTGACGATGGTGGCGGCGATGAGGCCCGGCAGGGCTTCGGGCAGCAGCACCTTCATGATGATCTGCATCGGCGATGCGCCCATGGCGCGCGCCGCGGTGATGAGGCCCGGATCGACCTCGCGCATGGCGTTTTCCGCGATGCGCGCCATGAAGGGAATGGCGGCCACCGACAAAGGCACGATGGCGGCGGTGGTGCCGATGGACGTCTGCGCCACCAATCGCGTGAACGGGATGATCGCGACCATCAGGATCACAAACGGCACCGAACGGGTCGCGTTGATGATGGCCCCCAGCACGTGGTTCACGGGCTGGTTTTCAAGCATGTTGCCGCGCGCGGTCACCGTCAGCATGACGCCAAGCGGAATGCCGATGATCACCGCAATGGCGCTGGCCACGCCCACCATCAGCAGGGTGTCAAGCAGCGACGTAATAAGCAGGTCGATCAGTTGCGGACTCATGAGCTATTTCTTCAACGGTAATGTCACGGGCGTTCAAGGCGGCAATCCCGTCCTTGAGCGCGGCGGGCGCGCCTTGGGCCAGCACAAACATCGTGCCCACGGCCACGCCCTGGATGTCTTCGACGCGCGCCTGCACCAGCCCGACGTCCAGGCCGAATTGCCGGGTCAGGTCAGACAGGAAAGCGCCCGATGCGTCGGTGCCGGTCAGCGACAGGCGCAACAGGCGCACGGTCTGGCCGGGTTTGGCGGCGGCCAGCGCCTGGATGCGTTCCTTGACGGCGGCCAGCGTGGCGTCGGTCAGTTCCGAGGCGGTGGCGGCCGACACCATGTTGCGGGTCACTTCATGACGGGGTTGGGCAAAGACCTCGCGGGTGCTGCCGATTTCGACGACCTCGCCCTGCGACAGCACGGCGACGCGATCGCAGACCTCGCGCACGACTTCCATCTGGTGCGTGATCATGACCACGGTCACGCCGGTCTTGCGGTTGATGTCGCGCAGCAGCGCCAGGATGTTGTGCGTGGTTTCGGGGTCTAGCGCCGACGTGGCTTCGTCGCTCAGCAGCACGTCCGGGTTGTTGGCCAGCGCGCGGGCGATGCCGACGCGCTGCTTCTGGCCGCCGCTGATCTGGCTGGGATAACGGTCGCGCAGGTGTTCCAGCCCGACCAGCGCCAGCAGGCGCTCCACGCGCGCCGGAATTTCAGCTTTGGACACGCCCGCGATTTCCAGCGGGAGGGCGACGTTGCCGTACACCGTGCGCCGCGACAGCAGGTTGAATCCCTGGAACACCATGCCGATGCGGCGGCGCTGTTCACGCAGCTGCGCTTCGGTCAGGCCGGTCAGCGCCTGGCCGCCGATGGAGATGTTGCCCTGGTTGGGACGTTCCAGCAGGTTGATGCACTGGACCAGCGTGCTTTTACCGGCCCCGCTGGGACCGATGATGCCAAAGACCTCGCCCTGCTCGATGTGCAGGTTGATGCCTCGCAGCGCCTGGAATTCCCCATGCGGCGTGGCGTAGGTCTTGGATAGGTTCTCGATGTGAATCATGGCAAGCGATTTTGTATCTTTTCTCTTCTAAAGAGAACGACCGTTTTTTCCATTTTTAATAACTACAAGAAATATCAACTGCCCGCCCGGCGCCGCGAGGCTTCTGGAAAGCCGCGCAAACGCCTCGACAATGGCGATCCGGCAAAGACACAAAGGGCAGCCGGGAAGGAAAGCCTTCCTGACTGCCCTTTCTTTTCGGCGGCCGGCTTGCGGCCGACCCGGGTTCAGCGTGCGCGCGAGATGCGGACTTCCGCGCCGCGGCGCTTCACTTCCAGGCCTTCGGACGGCGAGATCCGCAGCCCCTCCAGCCCCTTGATGTAGCTCGAACCCTGCATCTGCATCACGCGGATCTTGTTGCGCATGACGACCGGGTTATGCACCGGCATGCCGAACATCCAGACCTCGTCCAGGATGCGGGCCGAGTTGAACTCGCCCGTATGCTGCGCGGCGGGACCGAGACAGAGCATGTGACCTTCGCGGCCGAACACCGGGAACTGGCCAAGCTCGCAATCGATGGTCCACGTGGTGCCGCCCTCGTAGCGATGGCCGGTGTTCAGATCCCACCACGCCTCGCCCTTGGGCAGGTACACGCGCACCTGATTGCCCGGTTCGGTGACCGGCGCCACCAGCAGGGCGGGACCCAGCAGGTATTGCAGATCCCATTCGTGGGCGTGCGGATCGTTCGGGAACGACAGCGCCATGGAGCGTTGCACCGGCAGACCGGTGCGGGCCGAGTCCTCGATGGCGCCCAGCACATAGGGCACCAGGCGGTAGCGCCACTGCATCCAGGTCTTGGCGTGGGACAGGGTTTCGTCGCCGAAATCCCAGGGCATCAGCCCTTCCACGCCCTGGAAGGCGAAATTGGCCGAGAACACGCCGGCGGTCAGCCAGCGCAGGTAAAGCTCGGGCGTCATGCCGGCGCGGTCGCGCGCGGCCGAACCAATGTTGTGCACCTGGACGGGCACGCCGCTGGAACCGATCGACAGGGACGTGCGCAGCGTGTGCCGCAGGCCTTCCCAGGTGTTGTCGACCTGCGGGCCCACCTGCCACGGCAGGCGCTGGGCCGCCGGGAAGAGGTCCGCGCTGGGCACGACGCCTTCGGGCGGCACCTTCAATCCGGCCACCGCGTCGAACAGCGCGCGGCGCACCAGCAGGGGATACATCGTGCGCAGGGCCGGGCCGGTCTCGCCGTTGCGGGCGGTCACGCCATCGGGGATGGCGATCTGCGCGTCGCAGGCGGGCGCATCCAGACCGTCTTCCACCAATTGGCGGTGGCGCTCGACCCACAGGTTGTAGATGTCGCGATAGGTCAGGTCCAGCAGGCCGTAGGGCTGGCCGGACGTCGCCGCGTTGCCGTCGAACACCTGGGCAGCGCCGTCGTCCTTGGTCAGCAGCCAGCCGCGGTCTTCCAGCTCTTCAAAGAGCGGACTGGTCTTGATGACGCCCGGAAAGCCGGAGGCCGCCACATGCACGTTGTGTTTGTGAAAGAGCGCCAGCATCTGCTTGGCGTCGGGAAAGCGTTGGGCATCCCATTCAAAAACCGTCTTGTCCGCCTGGAAGCCCCACGCGATTGGCTGGGCCAGCGTCACGGCATCCACCGGAATCTGGTTTTCGCGCATGCGCGCCACCAGGGCAACCGTTTGCGTGGGCATTTCGCCCGCGGCCTGCTGCAGCCACGCGCCCATTGCCCACAGGACGGGCTGGCCGGCGCGGCCGGTCAGCGCGGTGTATTGATTCAGGATTTCGGCGGGTTCGCCGGCGAACAGGAACAAGTCCAGCACCGCGTCATCGACGGTCAGCACATAGGCCGAGTCCGCCGGCGCGACGCCCACCGAATGTTCCACGCGGCGCATCGTATTGGCATAGACGCCCCAGCCTCGGGGACTCCAGGCCAGCGGCAGCGCGCGGTGCTCCGGGTCGTCGGAAACCACCGATTCCTCGCGGCGGTTCAGGTCCCCCGGGGTTTCGCCCAGACCGTAGACACGCTCGTCGGCGGCCAACGTGAAACCGGCCGTCCACACGGCGTCATCGGCCTGGTCCAGCGCGTTGTGCCCGAATGCGGGCGTATGCGCGGAAACCTCGGATTCGAAGACGCGGTCTTCGTTGCGGTACAGGGCGATGCGAACAGGATTGGCCTGGATCTCCAGGGCCACGTCGCCCTGGGTGATCCGCCAGCCGTCCCCGCCATCGCGAGGCGCGATGGTCGCTTCGCCCACCGCCTCCTGGCGCGCGAGCAGCATTTCGGCCACGGCGCGCGCACGCGCGCCCGGCTTGTCATCATTGAAGTGGTTCGCCTCGCCGCAGCGCAGGCGAAAAACTCCAGGCGCATGCGCCTCGACTACCAGATGCAACCCATCGCCCGCGTCGAAATCGATGCGACTGGGGCGGGACGTCAGCAGCTCGGCATTATCGAGCTGGGTAGTATGGGCAAAGTCGAACTTGGGCGGCACAGAGCATCCCCCGGCTTAAGCCAAAAACCATCAAAAGACGCTATTTTGACGGATTTGAGCTTTGAAATAAACTCGATCCCTCTTTTGGACGGTTATTTCATCCAAAAAAGGGGCATAAAGCCCTTGGCCTGCATCAGGCGCGCAGATGCCGCCGAGTCGCCGAATTGCCGGCCCGAAAGGTCAATTGCGGCCTATTGGCGCCAAATTCCGGCAATTCTTACAATTCTACGCCAGCCGGGCGTGCCGCCCCGGGCGCATTAATTTTTTTTCATCGTGGTGAAACAAGCTGGACCAGATCGGTCTCCAGCGGCAGCGGTTCGCCCATCAGACGCGCGGCGATCAGGTCCCCCATCAGCGCCGACCACGACAATCCGCGCGACGCGTAGCCGGCGGCCAGCCACAGACCCGGTGCGTGGGGCAGCTCGCCGACGGCCGGCAGACGGCCCGGCCGGACGGCGCGCCATCCGGCCCAGCCGGGCAGATCGCCCGGAACCAGCGCGTCGAATGCCGGGAAGTGGCCGGCAAGAAGCCCCGCCGCCTTGCCCAATGTGACACGCTGCCCTTCGGCGCCCACCGAGGCCTCGGCGGCGCCATGGACATAGGTGCTGCCGACCACGCAGCCCACGCCAATATCCGGCAGAAGATAGCCTTCGCCGCCGACGATGCACCGCGGGCCGCCGTCCAGGGCCGCCGCGGGGATCAGCGTCACCTCGCCGGCCAGCGCGTGCATCTGGGCGACGCGTGGCAGCGGGTCCAGCAGGCCGCTGGCCGCCAGTACCTCGCGTGAACCGGCGGCATTGGCCAGGATCACGGTGTCCGCCCGGGCCAGTTCCGTCCCCGACGCATCCTGCACCCGCCAGCCCTGACCTGCGGGCGACACCCGGTCGGCCCGTCCCGCAATCACCGCAGCCCCGGCCGCGGCCAGCAGCGCCTCGATCAACAGCCCGGGCTGCACCAGCATGCCTTGTGAAAAGAACACGCCGCCCCGCGCCACGGGCAATCCGGCCAACGCGCCAGCCTCTTCCCGCGTCACCTGGCGCACCCAGTCCGCCGGAAATGCCAGCGCTTCCAGGGTGCCCGCCAGCGCCGCCGACCGGCCGGCGTCGCGCTCGACCTGGACGGTGCCGCAGACCCGGGGCGCCGCGCCCCCCGGCAGCCCCTGCCAGCGCGCCAGCGCCCTTTCGCTGCCCGCCCGCGACAGCCGCGCCCGCGCGTTGTCGTCACGCGCCACGACCGGCGTGAGCGCGGCGGCCAGGTGGCCGGCATGGGCCGGCGCGCCCTGCGCGCGCCCCGCGTCCAGCACGGTGACGCGCCACCCGCGCAGCGCCAGCGCGTGGGCGATTCCCGCGCCAGCCAGGCCGGCGCCCACGATCACGGCATGCTGTCCGGACGAGACCGCCGCGGGCTGCGCGGCAGTTCCCGCCTGGCGGACCTGCCCCACTGTCATATGCCATTTGCCGCCGAAACCGGGCGCGCGCCTCACGTCAAAGCCGGCGTCGGCCAGATTGCGGCGCAGTTCGCCGGTGCACGCCCAGGTGGCGACCGTGGCGTCTGGCGCCGCCAGATCGGCCAGGGCGCGCAGCAGCGGTGTCGCCCACATCTGCGGATTGCGCTCGGGTGCAAAGCCATCCAGGAAAAATGCGTCCACCCGCGCGCCCAGCCGGGGGGCCAGCGCCTGCGCGTCGCCAAAGCCCAGTGTCAGCGTGACGGCGCCGTTCTCGAATTCCAGCCGGTGCAACCCCGGCAGCAGCGCCGGCCATTGCGCGGCCAGCGCGCGCGCCATGCCGGCCAGCGGCTCGGGCGCATGGCGCGCCAGCAAGGTGGCCATGTCGTCCCCCGAAAAGGGGTGCGCTTCCATCGAGACGACATGCAGCGCCGCCGGCCGTTGCGGGTCATCGCGCCAGGCCTTCCACAGCGCCAGGAAGTTCAGCCCCAGCCCGAATCCCGTCTCGCAGACGGTGAACGACGCGCGCCCCCGCCAGCGCTCCGGCAGTCCGTTGCCCCGCAGGAAAACGTGCTCGGCCTGGCCCATCGCCCCGGACGGGGAGTGGTAGACGTCCCCATAAACGGCGCTGACCAGCCTGCCGTCGGCGTCGACATCCCCCGTTGCGGGGACCAGCGGAACATAAGTCACAGACATTCAGCCCAAAGATACAAACATGATGAAGCGCGAATTATCCGGCCACATGGCCGTTCGCGTTGGATGCGCACCACGCGGCGAAGGGATTAGTCCGTTTGCTACAGGTTTGCCGCATTGGTGGGCTTACACTGAACCAATGGATACCTACGATCAGCCCCAATCGCTGGCATCGCCCATCGACCTGTGCGCCGCGATCGACGCGGCCGTCACGGCAGCTCATGCTGGCGCAGCCATCCTGCAATCCTACGCGCACCATCGCGCCGATCTCGTGATCGATCGCAAGGCCCGCAACGACCTCGTGTCCCAGGCGGACCGCGAGGCGGAGGCCGCGATCATCCAGGAATTGAAGGCCCGCACCCCCAAATTCGGCATCGTCGCCGAGGAAACGGGCGGCAAGGCCCAAGGCGTGGCCACCTGGTACATCGACCCGCTCGACGGCACCACCAACTTCCTGCACGACATCCCGCACTACGCCGTGTCGATCGCCCTGATCGCGCATGCCGGCACCACGATGTCCGCCAACGAAACGCTGGCCGAAGACACGCCGGTCATCGGTGTGGTCTACGACCCCAGCCGCGAAGAGCTCTTTACGGGCGTGTACGGCGTGGGCGCGTGGCTTAACGGCCGCCGCATCTCGTGTTCGCGCACGCAGACGATCGAAGACGCCGTGCTGGCCACGGGCTTTCCGTTCCGCGATTTTTCGTTCGCCGCGCAATACATGCCGATGCTGCACGACGCCATCAACCGCGCGCGCGGCGTGCGCCGCATGGGCGCGGCCGCGCTGGACCTGGCCTGGACCGCCTGCGGCCGGTACGACGGCTATTGGGAAATGGGCCTGGCGCCCTGGGACGTGGCCGCGGGCACGCTGATCCTGCGCGAGGCGGGCGGCGTGTGCACCGACATGCACAAGCAGGATCCCTGGCCGATCGGCGGGCGCGTCGTGGCGGGCAATCCCGCCATCGAACGCGCGCTGCACGAAATGATTGCGCCTCACCTGAACAAGCAAGGCTGAGGCGCCCCGCTAGGCGGACGTCTTCGCGGGCGCCGCGGCCTGCGCGTCAGGCCGCAGTTCGCGGCGCAGGATCTTGCCCACGTTGCTCTTGGGCAGCTCGTCGCGGAATTCAACGAAGCGCGGCCGCTTGTAGCCCGTCAGCTTGTCCTTGCACCATTGCTGCACCTGGGCTTCGGTCAGCGACGGGTCTTTCTTCACGACAAACACCTTGACCGCCTCGCCGGAGTGCTCGTCCGGCACACCGATCGCCGCGCATTCCAGCACGCCCGGATGCTGCGCGACCGCGGCCTCGACCTCGTTCGGGTAGACCTTGAAGCCGGACACCGCGATCATGTCCTTCTTGCGGTCCACGATGCGGGTGTAGCCCTGCTCGTCCATGATGCCGATGTCGCCGGTCCGGAAGAACCCATCGGCCGTCATCGAATTACGCGTCTCGTCGGGCTTGCGCCAGTACCCCAGCATGACCTGCGGCCCGCGAATCCCGACCTCGCCACGTTCTCCGAGCGGCACCTCGTTGCCGGCATCGTCCAGGATCGCGACGTCCGTCGACGGCAGCGGCAGCCCGATGGAGCCGGAATACGCGGTGGCGTTGGTGGGATTGACCGTCGCCACCGGCGACGTCTCGGACAGGCCGTAGCCCTCGATCAGCGGCCGGCCCGTGATCTTCAGCCAGCGCTCGGCCACCTGCTGCTGCACGGCCATCCCGCCGCCCAGCGTCAGCCGCAGGCCCGAGAAGTCCAGGCGCGCAAAGTCCTCGTTGTGCGCCAGCGCGTTGAACAGCGTATTGACGCCGGGAAACACATTCACCGGCGTCTTGCGCCACGCATTGATGAGCGAAGGCTGGTCGCGCGGATTGATGATGAGCACGTTGCGCATGCCCGCGTGCAGGGCATAAAGACCGCACACCGTCATGGCGAACACGTGATAGAGCGGCAGCGCGCTGATGATGGTGAGCTGCTGGTCCGCCATGTCGTGCACGACCGGCTGCGCGACCGCCTCGGTCTGCAGCACGTTGGCCACCAGGTTGCGGTGCGACAGCATGGCGCCCTTGGGCACGCCGGTGGTGCCGCCCGTGTACTGCAGCACCGCCACGTCGTCCATCGAGATGGCCGGCGGATTGAAAGGCAGATGCGCGCCCTCGTGCAGCAGCTTGGGCAGCGCCAGCGCGCCGTCGATACGCCACGGCGGCACGATCTTCTTGATGTAGCGCGCGGCCAGGTTGACCAGCGGCGCCTTCAGGCCGCCAAGCAGATCGCCGGGCCCCGTCACGACGATGTGCTTGAGTTCGCCGCGATCGGCGACCTGCTGCAAGGTATGCGCAAAGTTTTCCAGGATGACGATGACGGACGCGCCGCTGTCCAGCAACTGGCGCTGCAATTCATCGGCGGTGTAGAGCGGATTGACGTTCACCAGCGTCATGCCCGCGCGCAGCGCCCCCAGCATGCACACCAGATAGGCCGGCACGTTGGGCATCATCAGCGCGACGCGCGCGCCCTTTTCAAGGTTCAGCCCTTGCAGCCAGGCCGCGAACGCGCGCGCGTGCCCGTCCAGCTGCGCATAGGTGATGTCGCTGCCCATCGCCGTGCAGGCGATGCGCGTCGCGTACCGCTTGCAGGCCCGGTCCAGCAAGTCGGTCAGCGAGGAATATTCCTCGGTGGAGATCTCCGCAGGAACGCCTTGGGGATACTGAGCAAGCCACGGACGCGTCATGGTATTTGTCTCCATTAAATTGATTTTTGAATGATGATACCCTTTGTCCGTTCCCCCTATTCCCCCCGAGTTCGCTCATGAAACTCCTTGAACCCATCGTTGCCTGGCACCAGGATATTTCCAAGATCCGACGCGACATCCACGCGCATCCCGAACTGGCCTTCGAAGAGTTCCGCACCGCCGATGTGGTGGCGGCCAAGCTCGAGGAATGGGGCATCGAAATCCATCGCGGATTGGGCGGCACCGGCGTCGTGGGCATCATCCGCGGCAACCAGCCCGGCGATCGCGCGGTGGGCCTGCGCGCCGACATGGACGCGCTGCCCATGCAGGAAGCCAACACGTTTGCGCACGCCAGCAAGAACGACGGCAAGATGCACGCGTGCGGCCACGACGGCCACACCGCCATGCTGCTGGCCGCGTCGCAATACCTGGCCGAGCACCGCGATTTCGCGGGCACGGTCTATGTGATCTTCCAGCCCGCCGAAGAAGGCGGCGGCGGCGCCAAGCGCATGATCGACGACGGCCTGTTCACGCGCTTCCCGATGGAAGCGGTGTTCGGCATGCACAACTGGCCCGGCATGAAGCCCGGCCAGTTCGGCCTGACGCCCGGCCCCATCATGGCGTCCAGCAACGAATTCTCGATCGTCATCAAGGGCAAGGGCACGCACGCCGGCATGCCCCATCTGGGCATCGACCCGGTCATGGCGGCGGTGCAGATGGCGCAATCGCTGCAGACCATCGTCACGCGCAACCGCAATCCGCTGGACGCGGCCGTGCTCAGCATCACGCAGATCCATGCGGGCAGCGCCGACAACGTGGTGCCCAACCATGCCGAATTGCGCGGCACGGTGCGCACCTTCACGCTGGACGTGCTGGACCTGATCGAACGCCGTATGGAAGAAATCGCGCGCCACACCAGCGCGGCGATGGACTGCGAGGTCGAATTCACCTTCCAGCGCAACTATCCGCCCACCATCAACCACCCCGAGGAAGCGGCGTTCTGCGCCGACGTGCTCCGCGACATCGTCGGCGACGCCAACGTCAACGCGAACGTGCAGCCAACCATGGGCGCCGAGGACTTCGCCTTCATGCTGCAGGAACTGCCGGGCTGCTACGTCTGGATCGGCAACGGCACCGGCGAGCACCGCGACAGCGGCCACGGCCTGGGCCCCTGCATGTTGCACAACGGCAGCTACGACTTCAACGACGATCTGCTGCCGCTGGGCGGCACGTACTGGGTGCAGCTCGCGCTCAAGCGGCTGGCCAAGGCCTGAGACCGGCCTAGCCCTCCTGCCCGCCGACCGCCAGGCACATCGCCAGGAAGCGCTCGGCGGCGCGGGCGGCGGCATCGGCGTGCGGCACCAGGATGCTCAGGGTCCGCGTGAGCGGTTTGGGCAACAGCCGCAGCGCCGCCAGCGCGCCGTCTTCGTGCCGCATCGACATCACCGACACGAAACCCACGCCCAACCCTGCCCGCACGGCCTGCTTCACGCCTTCCACCCCGGCCAGTTCAAGGCCGACAGACGGGGCCAACCCGCCATCGCTGAAGGCCCGTTCCACCAGCCGGCGCACGCCGGAACCCGGTTCACGCATCACCAGCGGCGAGGCCGCCAGATCCCGTAGCGTCACGGCGCCCTTGTGCGCCAGGGCATGATCGGCCCGCACGATTGCCACCACTTCGTCCTGGCGCCACGCATGCACCGCGGTATCGGCAGGCAATCCGGCGGGCACATCCCCTTCTATGAACGCCAGATCCAGCGCGGGCAGGCGCTCGACGATCTCGCGCGTGTTGCCATCGGACAGGTGCAGGCTCACGGCGGGGAAGTCGTGGCGAAAGTCCGCAACCAGACGGGGCAGCAGATAGCTGGCCGGCGTGGTGCTGGCGCCCAGCCGCAGCGCGCCGGTTTCCAGTCCGCGCCACGATTCCCGCACGGCCTGCGCCTGCCGGTACACCTGCCTCAGCTGACGCGCCTGCTCGGCAAGGCGTTCGCCGGCTTCGGTCAGCGCGATGCCGTGGCCGCTGCGGCGGTACAGGGGCTCGCCAAACCACTCCTGCAAGGCGCGCAGCTGGCCCGAAACCGCCGGCTGCGATAAATGCAGCGCCTGGGCGGTGCGGCTGATATTGCCGGTATCGGCGACCGCGGCGAACGTAAGCAATTGATCCGGCGTCATGAGCGACCTGATATCAGATTTTCTGATATTCAATATTTAGATTGAAGATTTTTCAAATAATACGGCCGGATCTAATATTTCGTCTAGTTATGTAGTTATGCCCAAAGGGCCAGTAATGAATACCTCCACCACCACCGCCGTTCCGCTTCCCTCCACCCCTGCTGCCGCCCCGGCTGCGCCCGCTGCCGCGGCCACGCCCTGGCGCGACAAGCTCAATGGCGTGTTGTTCGTGGGCTTGATGGCCGGCGCAGTGATGCAACTGGCCGATCTTCCCTTCATCCGCCAACTAGGCTTCTCGCCGCTGGTCGTGGGCATCGTCGTCGGCATGCTGTACGGCAACTTCCTGCGCGGCACCATGCCCGCAGACTGGGGCGTGGGCGTGAACTTCACGGCGCGCCGCCTGCTGCGCATTGCGGTTGCCTTCTACGGCCTGAACATCAGCATCCAGCAGATTGCCGCCGTGGGCATGCCGGGCCTGGCGGTCTCGGTGGCCGTGGTGGTGGGCACGCTGCTGATCGGCACCGTGGTCGGCCAACGGCTGCTGGGCCTGGATCGCGACACGGCCATGCTGACCGCCGCCGGCAGCGCCATCTGCGGCGCGGCCGCGGTGCTGGCCTTCGAACCGACGCTGCGCGCCGCCCCCCACAAGAGCGCGGTGGCCGTGGCGACCGTGGTGCTGTTTGGCACGCTGTCGATGTTCCTCTACCCGGTCTTCTATCACGCGGGCTGGCTGAACTTCGATACCCAGGCGCTCGGCATCTATATTGGCGGCACCGTCCATGAGGTGGCGCAGGTGGTTGGCGCGGCCAGCAACATCGACCCCGCCACGACCGAAGTCGCCACCATCGTCAAGATGACCCGCGTGGCGCTGCTCGTGCCCGTGCTGCTGATCCTGGGCATGTACCTGCGCAGCGCCGCCTCGCACGCGGGCGGCGGCCAGGGCAAAGGTCAAAAGCTGCCCATCCCCTGGTTCGCCGTGGGCTTCCTGGCGCTGGCCATCGTCAATTCCCTGAACATCATTCCCGCCGATATCGTCGCCGCCATCCGCCGGCTCGACGTCTTCGCGCTGACCATGGCCATGACCGCGCTGGGCATCGAAACCCGCTTCGCCCAGATCCGCAAGGCCGGCCCGCGTGTCATGGCCCTGGGCTTCATCCTTTACGTCTGGTTGTTGGTTGGCGGCTACGGGATCGTCAAGCTGGCGACCTGATGACCACGCAAGGCGACGGCGGCGGGCGTCAACGCGCACGCCGCCGTCGCGTTTTTCCTGCATAATCGGCTGGTTCTCTAGCATTGGAGTCGGCCGCATGACCTCCAGCACCAAAACCCCGTTTACGACTCTGCCAGCCCATCGCGACGCGGTGTTGCGCGTCATGCCGATGCCGGCCGACGCGAACATCCACGGGGACGTTTTTGGCGGCTGGATCATGTCCCAGGTAGACATCGCAGGGTCCATCCCTGCCGCCCGCCGTGCCGCCGGCCGCGTGGCCACCGTGGCGGTCAATGCCTTCCAGTTCAAAGAGCCCGTGTTCGTGGGCGACCTGCTCAGCTTCTACGCCGCCATCGTCAAGACCGGCACCACGTCCATCACGGTATCCGTCGAGGTCTACGCGGAACGCCAGCGCCTGGACGCCGAAGTCGTCAAGGTCACCGAGGCCACGCTGACCTACGTCGCCACCGACGAAGCGCGGCGCAGCCGCCCTCTCCCCACACTTTGAGCCGTAACGCATGACGCAGTCCGCCGCCGCGCAGAAACCGCCCGCGACGCCCCGCCGCCTCGACCCGGAAGACGCCCAGACCGCCCTAGCGGAAGTCCAGGAGCGCTTGCGGCGCCAGCACCTCGTCGAAGAACTGGTTCACCGCCAGGAAGAAGGCGACGCCAAGGCGCCCCTGGTCGAAGACCTGGTGCACCGCCAGCACGAAGCCGAGTTGAAAACGCTTGTCGACGGCCTGCACCCCGCCGACATCGCCTTCATCCTCGAATCGCTACCCAAGGACGAGCGCCAGGCGATCTGGAAGCTGGTCAGCCCTGAGCACGACGCGGACGTCCTGCTCGAAGTCGAAGACTGGGTCCGCGAATCGCTGATCGAGGCGATGGACCGCCAGGACCTCGTCGCCGCGACCGAAAGCATGGACGCGGACGAGCTCGCCGACCTGGCGCCCGACCTGCCGCCCGACGTGGTGGCGGAAGTGCAAAAGGGCCTGACCGAGGAAGAACGCGCGCAGCTCCTGGAAGCCATGGGCTATCCGGAGGACAGCGTCGGCGCCATCATGGATTTCGAGATGGTGCGCGTGCGCGAGGACGTCACGCTCGAGGTCGTGCTGCGCTACCTGCGCCGGCTGCACGAACTGCCCGACCACACCGACCAGATCTTCGTCGTTGACCGCCAGGACAAGCTGCAGGGCATCCTGCCGCTGTCGCGCCTGTTGGTCAGCGAGCCCGAAACCGAAGTGCGGGCAGTCATGAATTCCGACTTCCTGACGCTGAACCCGCTGGATTCCGACGCCGACGCGGCCGGCGCCTTCGAACGTTATGACCTGGTGTCCGCCCCCGTGATGGACGACCAGGGCCGGCTGATCGGCCGCGTCACCATCGCCGACGTGGTGGACGTGATGCGCGAAGACTCGCAAGAGCAGGCGCTGTCGCGCGCCGGTCTGCAGGAAGAAGACATCTTCGCCCCCGTCAGCACCGCGCTGCGCAACCGTGCGCCGTGGCTGCTCTTCAATCTCTGTACCGCCGCCACGGCGTCGTTCGTGGCATCGCAGTTCGAAGGCACGGTCAGCCAGATCGTCATCCTGGCCTTCCTGATGTCGATCGTGGCGGGCATCGGCGGTAACTCCGGCAACCAGACCATGACGCTCATCATCCGGGCGCTGGCCATGGGCCGCATCACGGGCCGCAACCTGTGGCAGCTCGTCAAGCGCGAGCTCTTCGTGACACTGCTGGTGGGACTGTGCGGCAGCGTGGTGGCCGCCCTGTTCGCGTGGGTGATCTCGCACTCCGTGTCCATCGCGCTGGTGATGATGGCCGCCATGATCTGCAACATGCTGGTCGGCGCATCGGTCGGCGTGCTGGTGCCCATGGTGCGCGCACGATTCGGCAAGGACCCGGCGATGGGCTCGTCGGTGCTGCTCACCTTCGCCACCGATTCGCTGGGTTTCTTCATTTTCCTGGGCCTGGCCACCATCTTTCTGTTGTAGCGCCCCCGCCACGACACGCCGCCGGATCTGGCGGCAATATCCCCGAATGCGCGGGAATGACAGTCCACTGACAGGGAAGACGACACGCCCTCCGTTACAGTAACGGAACTGTCATCTTTTCCCTGGGGCCGCCATGACCACCAGACTCCGAGCCGCGCTGTTCTGCCTGCTGTTGTCCGTCTTCACCGTTACCGCCCACGCTTGCGACGACATGCCCTCATGGGCCAAGTCCGCGTGCAACCGCATCGACCAGATCTGGACCGAAGGCGGCAATGACCTGTATGTCAGCGGCTACGCCTGGCACAACCGCGCCAAGTACAGCGCCGAAAAGATTGACAGCTTCCGTGAACTGGCCTGGGGCGGCGGCTACGGTCGCAGCATCTACGACGAGGATGGCGATTGGCAGGGACTGTACGCGATGGCGTTTCTGGACTCGCATTCGAAGGTGCAGCCCATTGCCGGCTACGGCTTTCTGAAAATCGGCCAGGTCAGCGACAACTTCCGGCTTGGCGCGGGCTACACGGTGTTCCTCACCGCGCGCCACGACATCATGAGCTACGTGCCCTTTCCCGGCATCCTGCCGCTGGTCAGCGCGGGCTACAAGGACGCCATGCTTTACGCCACGTACATCCCGGGCTCAAGCGGCGCCGGCAATGTGCTGTTCGTGTTCGGCCGCTGGCAATTCTGACCGCCTCAGAACGCATGGCCTAACTTGCGCACCAGGTCTCCAAGGCGCCAGTCGTCGATGCCGTGCGCGCGCAACGCACGCGCCGTTTCCACCACGTAGTCCAGACAGGGCCCGGAATGCCCGACCGCATTGCGCACGGACGCCAGCAGGCGGTCGTCGCACAGGTCGGCTGCGTACTCGCGGCAGGCGCGGTTCAACAGGAACACCAGTCCGCGCACGGGCGCATCGTCCGTGTGGCAGGTCAGCCAGCGCGGGCTGTAGGCGCCCGTGACCATCTCGCGCCGCCATAAGGCCTGAAAGACCTGCGGCACGTCGCTGGCCGCGATCTGAAACGCGACGCCCCGGCAACAGCCGCCACGGTCCAGGCCGAACACCAGCCCCGGATTGTCCGGCGATCCGCGGTGGTCATGCGACCACAGGCAGAGCGAGCGATGATAGCCCCGCACCGTGGCCAGGCGCCGTTCGCGCCAGGCAAAGCCGGGGTGCCATATCAGGGAACCGTAGGCAAACACCCACAGGTCGTCGACGCCGTTCCAGCCGGCCAGCAGGTCATCCACCGATGCTGCTTGCCGCGTTTTCTGCAATCCGGCGCAGCCGGCGGGCACTGCCAACGACATAGGGTCCTCTGATATCCCAAATCACTCCAAGACTGGAGTGAGCGATATCCTACGCCGCCCCTCACGCAAAAGCATTGCCAGATTGGGCCCGCGCAACACGCAGAAAGAAATTTGCATCCGCGGCGGCGCGGACGCCAGAAAAAAATTTGCGCGCCGCGCGCCTACACCGCGTTCAGGGGCAATTCCGTGGTGCTTTTGATGACTTCCATCGAGAAGCTGGCGCTGACGTCCAGGAGGTCCACGGCCCCGATCAGCCGGCGGTAGAAGCGGTCATAGGCCGCCATGTCCTCGACCACCACCTTCAGCAGATAGTCGACGTCGCCCGCCATGCGGTGAAATTCGACGACGTTGGGCAACGCCATCACCGCGTTGATCAGGCTTTGCGTCCACTTCTCGTTGTGCTGGCTGGTGCGAATGGACACGAACACCGTCAGGTTCAAACCCAGCGCGCGCGGGTCCAGCAGGATGGCGTTGCGCGCGATGACGCCGTCATCCTTCAGCTTCTGGATGCGGCGCCAGCACGGCGTCACGGAAAGGTTCACTTGCTCGGCCACTTCGGCGACCGAACAGGTGGCGTCCTTTTGCAGCAGCGCGAGTATCTTGAGGTCCGTCTGATCCATGGATGTTTTCGATGCCATCAGTAGGTCCCGGGGTAACCGCCCCCGTCGATCAGCAGATTCTGCGCCGTCATGTAGCCGGCGTGGGCCGAGCAGACGTAAGCGCACAGCGCGCCCAGTTCCTCGGGTTGGCCGTACCGGCCGGCGGGATTGCTGCGCGCCCGCTCGTCCCACAGTTGCTCGAACGTCTTGCCGCCCTGCTCCACCATGCCCTGGATGTGCCGGATCTGCGCATCGGTGGCAAAGGCACCGGGCAAGAGGTTGTTGATCGTGACGTTGTGGCGCACGGTCTGGCGCGCCAGGCCGCCCACGAAGCCGATCAGGCCCGAGCGCGCGCCATTGGACAGGCCCAGCTCGGCGTGCGGCGCCTTCACGCTACGCGACACGATATTGACGATCCGGCCAAAGCGCCGCTCGACCATGCCGTCCACCACGCGGCGGATCATGTCGATCGGCCCCAGCATCATGGCGTCCAGCGCGGCAATCCAGTCGTCGTGCGACCAGTCCCGGAAGTCGCCCGGCAGCGGGCCGTCGGCGTTGTTGATCAGGATGTCCGGATGCGGACAGGCGGCCATGGCTGCGTCGCGGCCCTGCGGGAGCGTCAGGTCGGCGGACACCCAACCCACGCCGGTGCCGGTCTCTCGCGATATCTCGGCGGCGGCTTCCTCCAGCGTCTTCGGATTGCGCGCCGCGATGGTCACCGCCACGCCCTCGCGCGCAAGCTGCAAGGCGCAGGCGCGCCCCATGCCGCGGCTGCCGCCAAACACCAGTGCCTTTCTGCCGCTGATCCCCAGGTCCATGCCCGCCCCCTCTGCTGTCGCGTTGACGGCGCCGGGCGCCCGCGGCCCGCCGCTCCGAAGCGGTCCAGTATAGGAGCGCGTCCGCCGGCGTGGAATTTTTTTCTAATCCGGCCGGCCAAGAAAAATGGGGCCCCGCGAAAGGCCCCATCGGCAATGCAGCGAATGCGGCTAGCGCATCAGCCCATCCATTGGCTCACGGGCGCCGCGGCGTCTTGCAGCGGCTGCGTCACCACGTCGATCAGCGCGGGGCCATCGTGTTCCATGGCGGCCTTGATCGCCGCGTCCAGCTTGGACGGATCCTCGACGCGCCATGCCTTCACGCCGTAGGCTTCGGCAATGCGCGCATGGTCGGTGCGGTTGAAGTCCACGCTGTAGTAGCGCTTGTCGTAACCGGCCTTCTGGCTTGCCTTGATCCAGCCATAGACCGAGTTCGAGAACACCACCATCAAGAGCGGCGCCTTGTGACGCACGATGGTTTCCAGCTCGCCCACCGTAAAGCCGAAGCTGCCGTCGCCCATCACCGACACGCACTTGGACTGCGGACGGCCGACCCAGGCGCCCAGCGCCGCCGACATCGAAAAGCCCAGCGCGCCGTGAGCGCGGTTGGTGATGAAGTGGCGGCCCGGGCGCGAGACATCGTAGTACGCCGAAAAATACGGGCACGGCGTGCCAGGATCCGCGCACACCACCGCGTCGTCGGGCAGCAGGCGGTTCAGCGACTGCACCACGCGCTCGGGCAGAATCGGCGCATCCAGGCTGGCGGCCAGCGGTTCAAGCTGCGCGCGGCGCGCGGCCTTCGCGCGGCCGGCCAGCACGGCGCCGTCGGCCGCATCGGAGGGCCGGTGCTTGATACGCGCCTGCACTTCGGCGGACAGCGCCTCGAGCGCCAGCTTGGCGTCGCCAACCAGGCCGACTTCGGTCAGGTAGTTGGCGCCGATCACCATCGGGTCGATGTCGATGTGCAGGATCGGCACATCGCGATTCGGGAAGCGCCAATGCTCGGTCGAGGTCGACCCCGCACGGCAGCCCACGAAGAGCACCACGTCGGCGGCAGCCACCACATCACGCGTCGCCATCACGCCGCCGTTCGAGCCCACCACGCCCGCGTTCAGCGGATGGGTGTCGGCCAGGCTGCCCTGCCCGCTCACCGTCACGCAGACCGCGGCCTTCAGGGACTCGGCCAATTCTTGCAGCGCGCCGCTGGCACCGGCGATGACCACGCCGCCACCGCAGATGATGACCGGCGAACGCGCGGCCACCAGCCGCTGCGCCGCGCGGGCCACGTCGGCGGGGTCCGGCGCAAAGCGCATGGCCGGGAAGCTGCCGTGCTCGGGCTGCGCCCAGACATCGGACGCATCGACCTGCTGCTTCATCACGTCATAGGGAAAGCACAGGTGCGCCGAGCCGGGCTTGCCGGTCGTCATGGCGCGGAAGGCCGCGCGCACCATGCCCGGAATCTGGTCCGCGCGATCGATCGTGCGGTTCCACTTGGTCAGCGGGCGGTACAGCGCCTCCTGGTCCAGTTCGGTCAGCGGGTACTTGCCGCGCGAGCCGACAGCCACGTCCGACGTGATGCCCAGCACGGGAATCGACGATTCGTTGGCTTCGACCAGGCCCGGCAGCAGATAGGTCGCGCCGCCGCCGCTGGGGCCTTCGCACACGCCAACCTTGCCCGTCACGCGGGCGTAGGCATCCGCCATGTAGCCGGCGCTGCGCTCATCGCGCGTCAGGATGTGCTGCATGCCGTGATCCAGGCGGTACAGCGCGTCATACAGCGGCAGCGTGGTGTCGCCGCACAGGCCGAAAATGTGTTTGACGCCGTTGTGTTGCAGCATCCGCACCATCGCTTCGGCGCCGTTCATGTGTTCCATGTCATCTCCACGTAATTCAGGAGCCGGCCCGCAGCGGCGGCATTGCCGCCGCGCCGGACCGACGCCGTTCAGTTATCCAGATTGATGTTGCTGGTCTTGATGAAGGCGCTCCAGCGGTCGTATTCCGACTTCACGTACGCATCCAGCGCCGGGCCATCGGAGGCCACGATCTCAAAGCCCGCTTCCGTGATCTTCTTCTTGATCTCGGGATCGGCCAGCACCGCCTGGAAATCAGCCGTCAGCTTCTTGACGGTGGCCGGCGGCGTGCCCTTGGGCGCGAACATGCCGCTCCACGAATAGGCGACAAAGCCCGGAAAGCCCGATTCGGCCACGGTCGGCACATTGGGCAGTTCGGGCAGGCGCTTCTCGCCGGCAACCGCCAGCGGCTTGATCTTGCCGGCCTGGATCTGGCCGCGCAGCGCCGCAAAGCTCAGCCACGTCATGTTGGCCTGGCCCCCGACCACGGCCTGGATGGCCGGTCCGCCGCCGCCGTACGGCACGTGCAACAGCTCGACCTTGGACAACCGCTTGAGTTCTTCCGGCGCCAGGTGGTTCAGCGAACCGACGCCCGTGGAGGCGTAGTTGAACTTGTTGGGCGGCTGCTTGGCGGCCGCCGCCAGGAAGTCCTTCAGGTTGTCCCCAGGCACGCTCGGATTCGCGCCGATCACGAGCGGAAAGCGCACCGTCTGCCCGATGGCGACAAAATCCTTGAACGTGTCATAGGGCAGCTTGGGCTTCACGGCCGGATTGATGCCGTGATTGTCAAAGCTGACCAGCAGCGTGTTGCCGTCCGGCTCGGCCCGCGCCACGAATGCGGTCGCGATCTGGCTGGCTGCGCCCGGACGGTTTTCGACGACCACCGCGCGGCCGCCCATCTGCTGCGACAGGCGCGGCTGCAGGATCCGCGCCAGGATGTCGGTGCTGCCACCGGGCGGATACGGCACGACGAGAATCAGCGGCCGTTCCTCGGCCATCACCGGCGCGGCGACAAAAGCGCCCCCTGCCGCGGCCAGCGTGCATACCGCCGCCAGCGTCCGCTTGATCGTTTTATTCATCAGTTTTCCCCTGCTGTTGTGGTGTTGGCCGGCACTGCCTTGGCGGGTTCGGCCTGGTCCCGCATGTAAATGGTAGAAAAACCCGTGCGTATGACGTCGGTGATCTGGTCCAGCCGCCGGCCGATGTGCGCACTGATGAGGGCGGGCAACGCGTCGAGATCGCGCCGCTCCAGCGCATCCACGATCCGCAGGTGCTCGCCCTGCGTGTGGCTGCGGCGGCCCTGCTGCATGTCGATCCAGCGCACGAAATGAATGCGCGCATTGACGCTTTCCAGTGCGCGCACGAATTCCTCGTTGCGCGAGTAGCGCGCCAGCGCCAGATGAAAGGCTTCATCCAGTTCCAGCAGCCTGGCGGCATCGCTGTCTTCAGGTTCGTCGCGCGAACGCTCGACAAAGGCGCGCAGACTGGCCAGTTCCTCGTCGGTGGCGCGTTCGCACGCGGCCCGCACGATGCCGGCTTCCAGCACCGCGCGATATTCGTAAAGGCTGTGGATCTGCTTGGCATCCAGCAACCGCGCGATGAACCCGCGGTTGACCGACCGCGTCAGGAACCCCTCGACCATCAGCTGGTTCAGCACTTCGCGCAGCGGCGTGCGGCTGACGTTCAGGCGGCGCGCCAGTTCAACCTCGTTGATGCGTTCGCCCGGTTTGAATTCGAAACGCACCGCCATCGCCTTGACGGCGCCATACAGTTCGGCCTGTCCGGCCGACGTGCGGGCGGCGCGGGGAGCGGGTCGCGTCGAGGGTTGGGAGAGCGTCATACCGGATCGCGTGGGCAAATTTCCACTCGGGATGAAGTGCATACTAAAGTGCATACACTTTACGCGGCAACCCGGGTTTGCCCCAAGCGCGCAAGACCTGCGCCGTCTCACTGCGCGGACACCAAGGGAACGACAGGCATGAAAAAGCCCGCCGGAAAGCGGCGGGCCGATCGACGGGCAGGCATACGCGGGTAGCTTACAAACCCGTATCCAGCGTGTAATGCGCGCCGTCGCGGTTTTCGAGGGTCAGGGTGGACAAGACCGGCGTCTGCGCCGCATCGTCCTGCTGGACATGAATGCGCAGGTTCGCCAGCGGCACGTCCCAACCGCCGGTGGCGGCTTCGGCCGTCACCCCGGCCACCAGCGCCAGGCGCTCGGCCACGCCTCGGGCGTCCGCCGCGCGCGCGTCGATACGATGCAGGCTGCGGGCCCCGTTGGGATGCGCCATCAATGCCGGCGACCAGACGCACTCGGGCGTCAGGTGACGGCAGAAATACATGCGGATGCCGGGCAAGGGTTGCTCGGCAAAGCGCACGGTATGGAATCGGGCCTGAACTTCCTGGCCGTCCAGCATGGCCGGACGGGTCAGCTCTTGCACGGGGTTGACGGCAAAGCCGGCCTCACGCAACCGCGTATAGGTGGCCTCGGCGTCATAGGTGCGAAACACCAGCGCTTCCAGGCCAAAGGGCGAATCGGCAATTTCCTTGCGCGCGGGCGGCGCGCCGGGCGGCCACCCCAGCAATTCGACGTACGTGCCTTCCAGCACGATCAGGCGGTTGCACGACCCCAGGTTGTGCACGGCCTTGTCGCTGAGGTGAAAGCCCTGCCGTTCGTAATGGGGCGCCAGCGCATCCAGCCGGTCGCGCACCATGACGACGGCGTGGTCGAATTCAGTGCGGCCGACGGAATGCAGCATGAAGGCTAACCCCTTTTATCAGATCAGCTTACCGTGGCACTGCTTGTACTTCTTGCCGCTGCCGCACGGGCACGGATCGTTGCGGCCGACCTTGGGCATGGCGTTGCGCGCGGGCTGAGCGCCCGATTCCTGCGCGTCGGACGCCAGCGCCTCGTCGTAGTCCGAGTGGTGGTACTGCACGTTCTGCACGTGCGGTTGCGCCGCTTCGGCTTCGGCCTGCTCGACCTGCTCGGACGACTGCACGCGCACCGTCATCAGCACCTTGACCACATCGTCGCGCACGCGGTCCAGCATGCCCGAGAATAGTTCGAAGGCTTCGCGCTTGTATTCCTGCTTGGGATTCTTCTGCGCATAGCCGCGCAGGTGAATGCCCTGGCGCAGGTAGTCCAGCGCGGACAGGTGCTCGCGCCAGTGCGTGTCGATCGCCTGCAGCATGATCGAACGCTCGAACTGCGACCACGATTCCTCGCCCACCTGGTCGACCTTGGCCTGGTACGCATCGCGAGCCGCGGCGACCACGCGTTCGCGCAGTTCCTCGTCGTTCAGGTTGGGTTCCTTTTCCAGCATCTCCGTCAGCGGCAGATGCAGGTGCCAGTCGCCTTCCAGCGCATTTTGCAGCGCGGGGATGTCCCACTGTTCTTCCACCGATTCCGGCGGCACGTACGTGTTGAACAGGTCGGTCACCGCGGCGTCGCGCAGGTTGTGCACGGTGGCGCCGACGCTGGCGGCTTCCAGCACGTCGTTGCGCTGCGAGTACAGCACCTTGCGCTGGTCGTTGGCGACGTCGTCGTATTCCAGCAATTGCTTGCGGATGTCGAAGTTGCGGCCTTCCACCTTGCGCTGCGCGGTCTCGATCGAACGCGTGACCATGCCGGCCTCGATGGGCTCGCCCTCGGGCAACTTCAGGCGTTCCATGATGGCGCGCACGCGGTCGCCCGCGAAGATGCGCATCAGCGAATCTTCCAGCGACAGGTAGAAACGGGACGAGCCCGGATCGCCCTGGCGGCCGGCGCGGCCGCGCAACTGGTTGTCGATACGGCGCGATTCATGGCGCTCGGTGCCGATGATGCGCAGGCCGCCTGCCGCCTTGACCTGCTCGTTCAGCGGCTTCCATTCCGCGCGGATCTTTTCAATGCGCGCGGTCTTCTCGGCTTCGGACAGCGATTCGTCGGCGCGGATCAGGTCGACCTGCTTGTCGACGCTACCGCCCAGCACGATGTCGGTGCCGCGGCCGGCCATGTTGGTGGCGATGGTGATGTGGCCCGGCTTGCCGGCTTCGGCCACGATCTCGGCTTCGCGGGCGTGTTGCTTGGCGTTCAGGACCTCGTGCGGCAGCTTGGCTTTCTTCAGAAGGCCGGACAGCAGCTCGGAGTTCTCGATGCTGGTCGTGCCAACCAGCACGGGCTGACCGCGCTCGTGGCAGTCACGGATGTCTTCGAGGATGGCGTTGTACTTTTCGCCGTCGGTCTTGAAGACCTGGTCGTTCTGGTCCTTGCGGACCATGGGCTTGTTGGTCGGGATGATGACCGTTTCAAGCCCGTAGATTTCCTGGAATTCGTACGCTTCCGTGTCGGCCGTGCCGGTCATGCCGGACAGCTTTTCGTACATGCGGAAGTAGTTCTGGAACGTGATCGACGCCAGCGTCTGGTTCTCGTGCTGGATCTTCACGCCTTCCTTGGCCTCGACGGCCTGGTGCAGGCCATCGGACCAGCGGCGGCCCACCATCAGGCGGCCGGTGAATTCGTCCACGATCACCACTTCGCCGTCCTGCACGACGTACTGCTGGTCGCGGAAGAACAGGGTGTTGGCGCGCAACGCCACCATCAGGTGGTGCATCAGCGCGATGTGACGCGGGTCGTACAGCGATTCGCCTTCGGGCAGGATGCCCAGGCGGGCAAGAATGCCTTCGGCGTGTTCGTGGCCGGCTTCCGACAGGTAGACCTGCTGGCTCTTTTCGTCGACCCAGTAATCGCCTTCGGGTTCCGGCTCCTGCGGCTTGGGCTCGTGCGCCATGCGCTTGAGCAGCGGCGGCACCGCGTTCATGCGGACGTAGAGTTCGGTGTGGTCTTCGGCCTGACCCGAGATGATCAGCGGCGTGCGGGCCTCGTCGATCAGGATCGAGTCCACTTCGTCGACGATCGCGTAGAACAGCGCGCGCTGGCGGCGGTCCTCAACACGGAATTCCATGTTGTCGCGCAGGTAGTCGAAGCCAAATTCGTTATTGGTGCCGTACGTGATGTCGGCGGCGTAGGCAGCCTTCTTTTCTTCGTTCGGCTGCTGCGGCACGACCACGCCCGTGGACATGCCCAGGAAGCGGTACAACCGGCCCATCCATTCGGCGTCGCGGCGGGCCAGGTAGTCGTTCACCGTGACCACGTGCACGCCCTTGCCGGCGATCGCGTTCAGGTAGACGGGCAGCGTCGCCATGAGCGTCTTGCCTTCGCCCGTGCGCATTTCGGCAATCTTGCCGTTGTGCAGGGCGATACCGCCCAGCATCTGCACGTCGAAGTGCCGCATGCCGAAGACCCGCTTGCCCGATTCGCGCACCACGGCGAAAGCTTCGGGGAGCAGATCGTCCAGGGACGTGCCCTGGGCGTGGCGGGAACGGAATTCGTCGGTCTTGGCCGCCAGTTCCGCGTCGGAGAGCGCGGCGATCTTGGGTTCGAGCCCATTGATCTGGGTTACCAGCTTGCGATACTGCTTAAGCAGCCGATCGTTGCGGCTACCTATGAGTTTTTTGAGCAGAGAAACCATGCGTATTGTCGGCCGCACAAGCCATGCCGCACCGCCAAAGCGTGCGTGGCATCACCCGTGACTTGATGTTATTGGTTGAGCGGGAGTCCGCCGGGAAACGATCCAGTTTAACGCACCTGAAGCGTAATAGCCTGGACCTATGACCAGGGTATCACTGTTGGCCGGTTTGACCGGCCAACCCGCCGTGGGTTCACGGCGCGGCGGCTTGCGCGACGGCGGGCGGCGCCGGCTGTTGCTGGGGACCGAGGAACAGGCGCGGATCCAGCGGCTGTCCGGCAAGGCGGACCTCGAAATGCAGATGCGGACCCGTGGAACGGCCGGAGCTTCCCACGCGCGCGACCTGCTGGCCGCGTTCGACCAGATCTCCCTGCTTGACCAGCAGCGAAGACGCATGCGCGTAGCGGGTGATCAGGCCGTCGCCGTGATCGATCTCGACCATGTTGCCAAAGCCGGGCGCCCATTTGGCCTCAAGGACCACGCCCCCCGAGGCGGCCAGGATCGGCGTGCCCGAGGGCGCGGCGAAGTCCAGCCCTTCGTGCATGGCCGACCGGCCCGTCACCGGGTTGCGGCGCCAGCCATACGAGGACGTCAGATAAGGGTAATCGGTGATGGGCATGGCGGTCGGCATGCGCGCCTGATCCGCCGAGCGCTTGGTGAGCGCGGCGTCCAGCAGCTTCAGGTTGTCGGTTTGCTGCGAGAGCCGCGCCTGGATCTCGTCAAGCTGCCGGCCCAGCGCCTCGGCCGACGCCGCGGTGGGCGGCGGATGGTCGGTGAACAGATCGTCCATGACCTGCGTGGCCTCCGGGTGGGCCGGCGCTTCGGGCGCGGCCGACGCAAGCTGCTGGGCCAGTTCCGGGTCGGTGTAGGCCACGCCCGCCACCTTGGCCACGCGCTGGCCCAAGCCGTCGATGCTGACCAGCTTGGCCTGCAGCGCCCCCACCTTCGAAGCCAGCAAGTTCATGTTTTCACGCAGGAAATCGGCGTCGCGTCCGGGCTGTTCGGACAGCGGCCAACCCATCGTGTGCACGGCGGGAAGGATGGGAGTGATGTATCGTTGAAGCGCGGCGCCAAAAATGGCCGCGGTAATCAAGGCGCCCCCCAGAAACAACGCCAGTCGCGCGCCGCCCAGGGTGAAATGCCCGTCCTGCCCTTCGCGGGCGTGCATAATCACGATCTTCAAGGTTTGCTTCCTAAATCTTTTAAAGCCGGCATGAATAGACCCGCTTCATACCGTCAACGTTCCAGTTCCAGCCGGCGCGTAGAAAATACCGCCCTGGGATGGCTGGGTCATGACATGCGGGGCGCCGGCGTGTTGGCGACTGCCCGCAAGCATCTGCAAATTCAGTATGCGGTGGCGGCGGTGTTGCCCGCTCCGCTGGGTGCCGTGTGCCAGGTCGCCAAGCTGGAAAACCTGTGCCTGCACCTGGTGGTGCCCACGGCCGCGCACGCGGCCAAGATGCGTCAATTGGCGCCGCGCATTGCGCGGTCGCTGGCCGATCAAGGCTGGAACCTTAACGAAATTGCCATCAAGGTACAAGCGGGTTTGCCCAAGCCTGGCTCCCGTCAGCCGCGCCCTCCCAAAGAGGCGCAACCCCTGGGCGACAAGGCCCTGGGCGCGTTCGAAACGCTACACGGCAATCTGCGGCCGGGTCCTTTGGCCGACGCCGTCGCCAAGCTCTTGAAGCACCACAAGAGTAGCTGAGCCGACCGGCTTTGTCCGGCAACTGGCAGGGCTGGAAACGTCACGAAACCCACTTTTCAGACCAATGGCCACATGGTCTGCTACCGGTTTGCGACTATCGCGCCAGGGGATGACGGCCAGTGCCGTCCTTAAGCAGGAATCCAAACAGAAACCCGCGCGGAGTCGGGGTCAGGCCCCGGGCGCGGGTTCAAGGGCAAGCTGGCGTCAGGCCAGCTTCCATTCGTGGCGAAACGCCTGCGGCGCTTCTGCCTGCGATTCGTACGTGACGATTTCCCAGGCGTCGCGCTGCTCGAGCAGCGCGCGGGCCAGCTGGTTATTCAGGCCGTGGCCCGACTTGCACGCCACATAGCGCGCCACCAGCGGCTTGCCAAGCAGATACAGGTCGCCGATGGCGTCCAGGATCTTGTGCTTGACGAATTCATCGTCGTAACGCAGCCCGTCGCTGTTCAACACGCGGTACTCGTCCATGACGATGGCGTTGTCCAGGCTGCCGCCGCGGGCCAGGCCCATCGACCGCAACGCCTCGACTTCATTCACGAAACCAAAGGTGCGCGCCCGCGCGATCTCACGCACGTACGAGTGCGTGGCGAAGTCGATTTCCGCAAAGTTCGCCGTCGAGTCGATGGCGGGATGGCGGAAGTCGATCGAGAAGGCCAGCGCGTATCCCTCATGGGGTTCGAGGCGCGCCCACTTCTCGTTGCGGCCTTCACCTTCGCGCACTTCTACCGGCTTCAGGACGCGGATGAATTGCTTGGGCGCGTTCTGCTCGACGATGCCCGCCGAGCGCAGCAAATACACAAACGTCGCCGCGCTGCCGTCCATGATGGGGACTTCTTCGGCAGTGAGGTCGACGTGCAGGTTGTCGATGCCCAGGCCGGCCAGCGCCGACATGAGATGTTCCACCGTCGACACGCGGACATTGCCCTGCTGCAGCACGGAAGCCATGCGGGTATCGCCCACGCCCGTGGCTTGCGCGGGCAGGTCGACGACCTGCGGCAGATCCACACGGTGAAAGACGATGCCGGTGTTGGGCTGTGCCGGACGCAGGGTGAGCTCCACCCGCCGTCCTGAGTGGACGCCGACGCCTGTCGTGCGGACGAGATTCTGAATGCTGCGCTGTCGGAACATGAGACTTGGAATTTTGAACCCGGAAGCCGGCAAGATAAGTACGTATTGCCGGCGTAACCGAAGTATTGTAACGCTGTCCGATCCGTGCCGCCATCCAAACTGGGCGCGCAGACCGATGTATACCTCCGTCCCTTATTTATCGTGCAAGGGAAACACGGCCGCTCTGCCTCCGGTTCGCCTGTGGGGACGGGCGAACCGGAGATGAGGGAGTGCAGTTAGAGCCGTTGACCGGCTCTAGGTTCAGTCCGCCTGCTTGCGCAGGAAGGCCGGGATGTCGAAATGATCCATTCCCGAGCTTTCCAGCGCGCGCACCTGGGCCGACGCCTGGCTGCGCGGATTGCGCATGACCGACGGCATGTCCAGATTGCGGTAGTCACCACCTTGACCGGCCGGCATCGTGCCCATGGGCATGTTGTCGGTGCCGGTGCGCAGCACTTCAGCGGTGTTCTGCACCAGTTGCGGACGGGCTTGCGCACGGCCCAGGCCGGTTGCAACCACCGTCACGCGCAGGTTTTCGCCCATGGACTCGTCGTAGGCGGTGCCGAAGATCACGGTCGCGTCGTCCGAAGCGTAGCTGCGGATCGTTTCCATGATTTCGCGCGTTTCGCGCATCTTCAGCGAGCGGCTGGCGGTGATGTTGACCAGCACGCCACGCGCGCCGTTCAGATCCACGCCTTCCAGCAGCGGGCAAGCAATGGCGTGCTCGGCGGCCACACGTGCGCGGTCAGCGCCCGATGCCGACGCCGTGCCCATCATGGCCTGACCCTGCTCGCCCATGATCGTCTTCACGTCTTCGAAGTCGACGTTGACGTTGCCTTCGACGTTGATGATTTCGGCGATACCCGCGCACGCGTTGTGCAGGATGTCGTCGGCCGAACGGAAGCAGTCTTCCTGCGTCGCGTCCTCGTCCATCAGTTCATAGAGGTTCTCGTTGAGCACCACGATGAGCGAATGCACGTGCTTGGCCAGTTCCGAGATACCGTCCTCGGCCATCTTCAGGCGCTTGTTGCCTTCAAAGGAGAAAGGCTTCGTGACCACGCCAACGGTCAGGATGCCCAGTTCCTTCGCCACCTCGGCCACGACCGGACCTGCACCGGTACCGGTGCCGCCGCCCATGCCCGCGGTGATGAAGACCATGTGCGCGCCGTTCAGCGCGGCACGGATTTCCTCACGCGCGGTTTCCGCCGACGCGCGTCCCTGCTCGGGCTTGGCGCCCGCGCCCAGGCCGGTACGGCCCAGACGAATCTGCACCGGCGCATTGGTTGCCGCCAGCGCTTGCGCATCGGTGTTGGCGCAGATGAAATCCACCCCGTGCACACCGCTGCGAATCATGTGCGCGACGGCATTGCCGCCCGCACCGCCCACACCAACGACCTTGATTACGGTCCCTTTGGTGTTGTTCTCAAGCATCTCAAAGTTCATCATGATGACTCCCTCACAAGTCCGAATTTGCAAATCACAAAAATTCCCCGACAACCTATCTTTTGTGAATCGCCTCAAAGCCGACGCCGGCTACATAGGCCCGCCACGGGTTTGAGACGCCTCCTCTTTCTGGCGCTCCCCGCTAGACAGCCGCGGTTCGCACCAAGGAGCAGGCCCCAACCTGCACCCTTTAATTCATGAACCACTCCTTCATGCGCGCAAGCAGACTCTTGAAATTGCCCGTCTGCGCGGCCACCTTGCGGCCACGCACACGCTGCATGCGCGCTTCCTGCAGCAGCCCCATCACCGTCGAGAAGCGCGGATTGCGCATCACGTCGGCAAGGCTGCCTTCGTACTCGGGCACCGCCACGCGAACCGGCTTGAGGAACACGTCCTCGGCCAGTTCGATCATGCCGGGCAGCTGCGCGGATCCGCCGGTCAGGACCACGCCGGAAGCCAGCAGGTCCTCGTAGCCGGAATCGCGCACCACCTGCTGCACCAGGGTGAACAGCTCTTCGACGCGCGGCTCGATCACCGCGCCCAGCGCCTGGCGCTTGACCTGGCGCGGGCCGCGATCGCCCAGGCCCGGCACTTCCACGGACTCGTCCGGGCTGGCCAGCACCTGCTTGGCCACGCCATAGCGCAGCTTGATTTCTTCGGCATCGGGCGTGGGCGTGCGCAGCATCGCCGCAATGTCGTTGGTGATCTGATCGCCGGCGATCGGCAGCACGGCGGTATGGCGGATCGCACCGCCGGTGAAGATGGCGACGTCGGTCGTGCCGCCGCCGATATCGACGAGGACGACGCCCAGTTCCTTTTCGTCCGCCGTCAGGACGGCCAGGCTGGAAGCGAGCGGTTGCAGGATCAGATCCTGCACCTCGAGGCCGCAGCGGCGCACGCACTTGACGATGTTCTGCGCGGCGCTGACCGCGCCGGTCACGATGTGCACGCGCACTTCCAGGCGCAGGCCGCTCATGCCGATGGGCTCGCGGATGTCTTCCTGGCCGTCGACGATGAACTCCTGCGTCAGCACGTGCAGCACCTGCTGGTCGGTCGGGATGTTCACCGCCTTGGCGGTCTCGATGACGCGGGCGACGTCGGTGGCGGTGACTTCCTTGTCCTTGACGGCGACCATGCCGCTGGAATTGAAGCTGCGGATATGGCTGCCGGCGATGCCGGTGTAGACGTCTCGAATCTTGCAATCTGCCATCAGCTCGGCTTCTTCAAGCGCGCGCTGAATGGAATTCACAGTGGTCTCGATGTTGACGACCACGCCCTTACGCATGCCGCGCGATTCGTGCTGGCCCAGGCCTAGCACCTCGAAGCGGCCTTCAGGCAGGATTTCAGCCACCACAGCCACCACCTTGCTGGTGCCGATATCGAGGGCGACGATAAGGTCCTTGATGTCACGGGTCATGGCGTTAGCGTTTCTTGGGAGGTTTCGGTGTGGATTTGGATTTGGTTTCCGACGCGGGCAGCGGGGCCAGCGCCAGGGCGAAACCATTCGGATAGCGCAGGTCGGCCTGCGTGACGGTGCGCCCTTCCAGGCGCCCCGCCACGGTGGGCCACGCCTGCACAAAGCGTTGAATACGAGCCGCGAACGGCAAGGCGCCGGGCAGGCCATGCGGGTCCGGCGCGTCGGCGCCCGGATCGCGGCCCAGGTCCAGCAGCATGCCGTTGGACAACACCACACGCCAGGCATAGCGCGGGCTCAGTTCCAACTGTTCCACATGCATGTCCAGCGGCGCGAACCAGCGCGCCAGCTCGGCGTAGCGCTGCACCACAAGCGCTTCCGTGCCATCCGGCCCGGAGAACTGCGGCAGCACCGTGTCGTCGTCCACCTCGCCCGTGTTGGCCGTGAACGCCTCGCCCCAGGTGTTGATCATCTGGTTTTCGTTCCACAGCGCCAGCGGCTGCTGCTCTTCGATGCGCACACGCAGCACGTTGGGCCAGATCCGCCGCACGGTGGCGTGCCGGACCCACGGCACCGATTCGAAGATCTCGCGCGCGTCGTCCAGGTCCACCGTGAAGAAATTGCCCTTCACGCGCCCGGCGATCGCCGAACGCACCGCGCCCGTCGACACATAGTGCAGATCGGTGTCCGGCATCGATTCCAGCTCGATCGCCGTCAAGGTGAAGTACGGACGCTGCGCCACCCACACCACGCCCGCGATGAGCATGGCGGCAACCGCCAGCACGGCTAGCGTGTTGGCGATCAGGTTGGTAGTACGAGCGTCGTTCCACACGGAATATCCAGGTCAAGCGTTGCGGGCGTGGCCGTGCACCTTGCACGAAGCCTCGGACAGGATGGCCACGCACAATTCTGCATAGCTGATCCCCACGGCCTTCGCGGCCATGGGCACCAGGGAGTGGCCGGTCATGCCGGGCGAAGTATTCATTTCAAGCAGCCAGGGTCGGTTGTCGCCGTCGAGGATGAAATCCGCGCGGCCCCAGCCTTCGCAGCCCAGCGCCTGATAGGCCTTTACGGCAATCCGCGCGACTTCTTCAGCCACGTCCGCGGGCAAGGCGGCCGGGCAGAAGTACTGCGTGTCGTCGGAGAAGTACTTGTGTTCGTAGTCGTAGTTGCCGCCGGGCGCGGCGATCTCGATCACCGGCAGCGCGCGCGCGGCCTTGCCGGACCCGACGATCGCCACGGTCAGTTCGCGTCCGGTGATGAACTGTTCGGCCAGGACCTCGCTGTCGTAGCGCGCGGCAGCGGCGTAGGCTTCTTTCATGTCCGAGTAACCGACGACCTTGGTGATGCCCACGGTCGAGCCCTCGTGCGGCGGCTTGATGATCAGCGGCAACTGCAGGCGGTCCGGAACCAGGCGCAGATCGGTATCGGCGTCGAGCACTTCAAAGTCGGGCGTGGGCAGGCCATGCTGCAGCCAGATGCGCTTGGTCATGGTCTTGTCCATGGCCAGCGCCGATGCCATCGGGCCGCTGCCGGTATAGGGGATGCCCAGCAGTTCCAGCGCGCCCTGAAGCGTGCCGTCTTCGCCGTAGCGGCCGTGCAATGCGATGAACACGCGGTCAAAGCCTTCGGCCGCCAGCTCGGCAAGGCTGCGCTCGCCGGTGTCGAACAGGTGCGCGTCCACGCCGGCGCTGCGCAGGGCTTCCTGCACGCCCTTGCCCGACATGAGCGAGACTTCGCGCTCGGCGGACCGGCCGCCGTACAACACACCTACCTTGCCGAATTGCTTGCTCATGCCAGCTCTCCCACCTGGGCGGGGACCTTGCTGATCGAACCCGCCCCCATCACGATGACGACGTCGCCATCGCGCACAAAATCCACGACCGCCTGCGGCAGATCGGCCACATCTTCAACAAACACCGGCTCGACCTTGCCCGCCACGCGCAACGCACGCGACAGGGCGCGTCCGTCGGCCGCGACCAGCGGCGGCTCGCCCGCGGCGTAGACCTCGGTCAGCAACACCGCGTCGGCCGTGCCCAGCACGCGCACGAAATCCTCGAAGCAATCGCGCGTCCGCGTGTAGCGGTGCGGCTGGAAGGCCAGCACGATGCGGCGGTCGGGCCAGGCGCCGCGCGCCGCGGCCAGCGTCGCGGACATCTCGACGGGATGGTGACCATAGTCGTCGATCACCGTGAAGGTGCCGCCCCCGTGGTTGGCGGGCACTGCGAATTCACCCGTCTGCGTGAAGCGGCGTCCCACGCCCTTGAACGAACCCAGCGCCTCGCAGATGGCCGCGTCGGATACGCCCAGCTCGGTCGCCACGGCGATCGCGGCCAGCGCATTGCGCACGTTGTGCAGGCCGGGCAGGTTCAGTTCCACATTCAGCGGCGGCAGCAGCGTGTCGCGATGGGTGCGTTGCACGTTAAAGCGCATGCGCGTGCCGTCGGCCTGCACTTCATAGGCGCGCACCTGGGCGTCCTCGTTCAGGCCGTAGGTCGTGATGGGACGCGACACGAACGGCATGATCTCGCGCACGTTGGCGTCGTCCGAGCACAGCACGGCGCTGCCGTAGAACGGCAGGCGCTGCGTGAATTCGATGAAGGCGCTCTTCAGGCGCGCCACGTCGTGGCCGTACGTGTCCATGTGATCGGCATCGATATTGGTCACGATGGCCATCACCGGCAACAGGTTCAGGAACGAGGCGTCCGATTCGTCGGCCTCGACCACGATGTAGTCGCCCTGCCCCAGCCGCGCATTGGCGCCCGCCGAATTCAGCCGGCCGCCGATCACGAACGTGGGATCCAGGTCGCCCGCCGCCAGCACGCTGGCGACCAGGCTGGTCGTGGTGGTCTTGCCGTGCGTGCCCGCCACGGCGATGCCGCGCTTCAGGCGCATCAGCTCGGCCAGCATGATGGCGCGCGGCACCACCGGGATGCGCGCGGCGCGCGCCGCGATCACTTCGGGGTTGTCGCCCGCCACCGCGGTGGACGTGACGATGGCGCTGGCGCCCGTGACGTTGCTGGCGGCATGGCCGATCGCGATCTTCACGCCCAGACCGGCCAGGCGGCGCGTCACCGCCGACTCGTTCAGGTCGGATCCGCTGATGTCGTAGCCCAGATTCAGCAGCACTTCGGCGATGCCGCTCATGCCCGAACCGCCGATGCCTACAAAATGGATATGTTGAATTCTGTGTTTCATGATGAACGCCCCGCTGCTTGTTCACAGACGTCGGCGATATGGGCGGCCGCGTCGGGACGCGCATGCGCGCGGGCCCGGACGGCGACAGCCTCGAGTTCTTGTCGGGTGCGCTGGCTCAGCCAGTCCGCCAGCCACTCGGGCGTCATGACGGTCTGCGGCTGCAGCCACGCGGCCTGCGCGTCGCTGAGGAAGCGCGCGTTGGCGGTCTGGTGGTCATCGATCGCGTGGGGGTACGGCACGAACAGCGCCGCAACGCCGGCAGCCGCCACTTCGGACACCGTCATGGCGCCCGCGCGGCAGATCAGCAGGTCGGCGTCGGCCATGGCGCCCGCCATGTCGTCGATGAAGGCGCGGCAGTCGGCCTGAACACCCGCTTGGGCGTAGGCCTGCTGAAGCGCCGGCAAATGTTGTTCGCCGGCCTGATGGACGATCGTCGGCCGGCGCTCGAGCGGCAGACGCGCAAGCGCCTGCGGCACGGTGGTGTTCAAGGCTTGCGCTCCCAGGCTGCCGCCCACCACCAGCACGCGCAGCGGGCCGGTGCGGCCGGCATAGCGTTCGACGGGATCGGGCAAGGCGCACAGGTCGGCACGCACCGGGTTGCCCATGGCTTCACCCTTGGGCAGCACGCCGGGAAAACCGCTCAGCACGCGGCGCGACATCTTGGCCAGGCATTTGTTCGCGGTGCCCGCGACGGCATTCTGTTCGTGCACGACCAGCGGCGTGCCGCGCAGCGCAGCGATCACGCCGCCCGGGAACGCGACGTAGCCGCCCATGCCAAGCACCACATCGGGACGCACGTCGGACAGCCGCGACCACGCCTGCGCAAATGCGCGCAGCAACAGGAACGGCAGCTTGAGCAGCGCGGACGCGCCCTTGCCGCGCACGCCCTGGAAACGCAGCGGCACCAGTTCGATGCCGCGCGGCGGCACGAGACGGCCTTCCATCTTTTCGGGATTGCCCAGCCACAGCACGCGCCAGCCGCGTTCGCGCAGCACGTCGGCCACGGCCAGACCGGGCATGATGTGGCCGCCAGTGCCACCGGCCATGATGAGAATGGTGCGCGCGGCGGTCATACCCGTCCTCCGCGCATCATGATTCGATTTTCCACGTCGACCCGGATCAGCATGGCCAGCGCGCACAGATTCATCACCACGCCCGAGCCACCGTAGCTCATCAGCGGCAGCGTCAGACCTTTGGTGGGCAGCAGGCCCAGGCACACGCCCATGTTGATGAACGATTGCACGCCAAACCACATGGCCACGCCGTGCGCAACCAGCCCGGCAAACGTGCGCTCCATGGCGATGGCCTGCCGGCCGATGTCGAAACCGCGGTAGACGATGATGGCAAACAGCGTGATCACCAGCATCACGCCAGCAAATCCCAGCTCTTCGCCCACCACGGCCATCAGGAAGTCGGTGTGCGCTTCGGGCAGGTAGTGCAGCTTTTCGACGCTGGCGCCCAGGCCCACGCCAAGCCATTCACCGCGGCCCAGCGCAATCAGCGAATGCGACAACTGATAGGCGCTGCCGTATGCGTTGTCTTCGTTCCAGGGATCCAGGTACGCAAACAGACGCGCACGGCGCCATGGCGACAGCCAGATCAGCATCAGGAACGTGCCCACCAGCACGGCGAGCAGGCTGCTGAAATACTTGCCGTTGATGCCGCCCAGGAAGAGGATGCCGATGGCAATGGCCACGATCACCATGAAGGCGCCCAGGTCGGGCTCGAGCAGCAGCAGCATGCCCACGCCGGCCAGCGCAAACGCCATCGGCAAAAAGCCGCGGGCAAAGGCCTGCATGTGCTCCTGCTTGCGCACGGTGTAATCCGCCGCGTACAGCAAGGCTGCAAGCTTCATCAGTTCGGACGGCTGGAAGTTCAGCGGACCCAGCGGAATCCAGCGGTGCGCGCCGTTGACCTCGCGGCCGATCCCCGGGATCAGCACGGCCACCAGCAACACCATCGTCACCACGAAAAGCGGCACGGCCAGACGCTGCCAGACGCGGATGGGGATCGACAGCACCACGGCGGCGCCGACCAGCCCCGCGCTCACGAACAGGCCGTGGCGGATCACGAAGTAGTAGCGGCCATAGGACGCATAGCGCGGGCCGTCGGCCAGCGCGATCGACGCCGAATACACCATCAGCAGCCCGAGCAGCAGCAACGTCGAGGCCGCGATCACGAGCGGCATGTCGAAGTTGCGCATGCGGGTACGGCCGGGCCGTACGGCGTTGACGCTGGCGGTGAGGTCGGCGATCAGGCTCATCGTGCGCCCTCGGCGACGCGCGCCATGGAATTCGCCCGGGAAGCGGCGTTGCGGATCATGCCACCTCCCCACGGTCGCGGGCCAGGTCTTCGACCTCTTCCACGAACACCTGCCCGCGATGCGGGTAATTGCGGAACATGTCCAGGCTGGCGCAGGCCGGCGACAGCAGCACCACGTCGCCGGGCTGAGCCAGTTCGGCCGCGCCGCGCACGGCGTCGCGCAGCGTTTCGACGGTGATGCACTTGACGCCGGTCGGCTCCAGCACACGTCCGATCTCGGGGCCATCCAGGCCGATCAGCATCACCGCGCGCGCATGACGCGACACCCCAGGAATCAGCGGCGAGAAATCCTGGCCCTTGCCCTGGCCGCCGGCGATCAGCACCACAGGCTGACCCAGGCCTTCCAGCGCGGCCACGGTGGCGCCCACGTTGGTGCCCTTGCTGTCATTGATGTAATCCACGCCGCCGATCGTGCGCACGAAGGCGGCGCGATGCGGCTCGCCCGCGTAGTCGCGCAACGCGCGCAGCATGGCGCCCCAGCCCAGGTCCAGGCAGCGGGCAAGCTGCAAGGCGGCCAGCGCGTTCAACGCGTTGTGGATGCCGCGGATTCGCAAGGCGTCCACGGGCATCAGGCGGCTCATGCGGCCCTTGGCGCGCACAGGCTCGGGCGCATCCTTCTTGCGCCGCGTGGGCGGCGCCGGTTCGTCGAAATCGTTGGGTTCGCAGGCCGTCAGCCATGCCACGCCCTGCCCCAGTTCCAGGCCCATGTCGCCGACCAGTTCCGGCACATCGCGGCCGAAGCTGCGCACGTGCATGGCGTTCAGCGCGGACACCATCTCCACGGTAAGCGGGTCGTCGCGGTTGACGATGGCCACGCGCGCCATCTTCAACAAGCGCGCCTTGGCCTGGGCGTAAGCCTGCATGCCGCCGTGCCAATCAAGGTGATCCTGGGTCACGTTCAGCACGACAGCCGCATCGGCCATCAGCGTGCGCGTGGTTTCGAGCTGGAAGCTGGACAGTTCCAGCACCCACACCTGCGGCAGCGTGTCCGTGTCCAGTGCGTCCATCAGCGCGGCCAGCGCCGCAGGGCTGATGTTGCCGGCGGCCACCACCGTCAGGCCGCTGGCTTCGATCAGTTGCCGGGTCAGCGCGGTGACGGTGGTCTTGCCGTTGGTGCCCGTCACGGCCAGCAGCCGCGGACGGTATTCGCGGGCCGTGGCCAGATCCGCCAGCGCGCGGGCGAAGAGTTCGATTTCACCGACGACTTCGATGCCGCGGGCCTCGGCCTCGCGCAGCAGGTCGGCGGCCGGCGCCTGGGCAGGCGCCAGGCCGGGGCTCAGCACAACCTGCGACACGCCGTCCAGCAGATCGGTTGCGAACGACTCGTTGCAACCCAGGCGGTATTCCACTTCGTTTTGCGCCAGCGACTCGCGCAGCGCGGCAAGACCTCCCGGTTCCGCGCGCGTGTCGGCCACGCGCAGGCGGGCGCCCTGACGGGCACACCAGCGTGCGGCGGCGACACCCGTCTCGCCCAATCCAAGGATCAGAACGAGCGGCGCATCTACGCGGGGGGTTTCCATCATGTTCATCGCAACTTCAGCGTGGAGAGGCCAATCAGCACCAGCATCATGCTGATGATCCAGAAACGCACGACCACCTGGGTTTCCTTCCAGCCGCCCACTTCAAAGTGATGATGCAACGGGGCCATGCGAAAAATGCGTCGACCTGTTCCATAACGTCGCTTCGTGTACTTGAACCAGGTCACCTGGATCATCACCGAAAGGGTCTCGACCACGAACACGCCGCCCATGATGAACAGCACGATCTCCTGGCGCACAATGACTGCAATCGTGCCCAACGCGCCGCCCAGCGCCAGCGCGCCAACGTCGCCCATGAACACTTGCGCCGGATACGCGTTGAACCATAAAAATGCGAGCCCCGCGCCCCCGATCGCCGCGCACAGCACCATCAACTCCGATGCGCCGGGGATGTACGGAAACAGCAAGTACTTCGAATAGTCGACGCGGCCGACCACGTACGCGAAGATGCCCAGCGCGCTGCCGACCATCACGGTCGGCATGATCGCCAGGCCATCCAGGCCATCGGTAAGGTTCACGGCGTTGCTGGTGCCGACGATCACGGCCCACGTCAGCGCCACGAAACCGAGCACGCCCAGCGGATAGCTCACCGTCTTGAAGAACGGCACGATCAGGTCGGCGCGCGTCGGCAGGGACATCGTGAAACCGCTGCCCACCCATGCCTTGAAAAGGGGCCACAGTTCCGTGTTGGCGGGCGCGGACACCGCGAAGGCCAGATACACCGCAGCCACCATGCCGATGGTGGCTTGCCAGAAGAATTTTTGCCGCGCCGGCATCCCTTCGGGATCGCGATAGACCACCTTGCGGTAGTCGTCGCGCCAGCCGATCCAGCCAAACCCGAAGGTCACCAGCAGAACGACCCACACGAAGCGGTTCGTCCAATCCGCCCAAAGCAAGGTGCTGATGGCGATGGAAATCAGGATCAGGACACCGCCCATCGTGGGCGTGCCAGTCTTGACCAGATGGGATTCGGGACCGTAGGTGCGCACGGCCTGGCCGATCTTCATTTCGGTCAGCTTGCGGATCACGCGCGGCCCGGCCACCAGGCCGATCACCAGCGCCGTCGCGCACGCCAGCACGGCGCGCAGGGTGATGTATTCAAACACCCCCAGCGCGCGCACATCGTCAGAAAGCAGACGGGCGATCTCAAGCAGCATGCTGCTCTCCCTGCCCCGAGGCTGCCGAACCTTCATTCAAAGAAAAAGCCGTCACTACCCGCTCCATGCGCATAAAGCGCGATCCTTTTACCAATACGCAGGACGGGCGCAAGCCGCGCAAGGCGGCAACGACTTCGTCTACCGATGCGCAGGCGTGCGCGCCAGGGCCGAATGCGGCGGCGGCCGCCCGGCTGGCTTCGCCTAGCGTGATGAATGCGTCGAGCCCATGCTCGCGCGCGTAATTGCCCACCTCGACGTGCATGGCGGGGCCGTTGTCCCCGACTTCGCCCATGTCGCCCAGCACCAGGACGCGCGTGCCGGCAATACGCGCAAGTACATCGATGGCTGCGCGAACCGAGTCGGGGTTGGCATTGTAGGTGTCATCGATGAGCAGCGTTCCGTCACTCATTCGCTTGTGCTGCATGCGGCCGGCCACGGGGCTGAATCCGGCCAGCGCCCGCACCGCGGTCTCCAGCGGCGCACCCGCGGCGATCGCGCTGGCGATGGCCGCCAGCGCGTTGCGCAGGTTGTGCAGCCCCGCCACCGGCAGCGTCAGATCGGCAACACCGACCGGCGTCACGACACGGCAGCGCGTGGCGTCCACTTCCGCGATGATCTGCTCGGCATAGACATCCAACCCAGGCTGCAGCCCGAACCGCAGCACGCGGCGCGGCGCGGCCAGCGTGTCCCAGATGGCCGAGTAGGGTTCGTCTCCGGGATACACCGCGATTCCATCCGCCGGCAGCGCGGTGATCGCGGCGCCGTTCTCGTGCGCAACCGCCTCGACGGTGTGCATGAATTCCTGATGTTCGCGCTGCGCATTGGTGACCAGCGCCACGGTCGGCGCGGCAATGGCGGCCAGCTGCGCGATCTCGCCCGGATGGTTCATGCCCAGTTCGAACACGGCGGCGCGATGCTCGGGGCGCAGGCGCAGCAACGTCAGCGGCACGCCGATATCGTTGTTCAGATTGCCGGCCGTGGCCAGGCGCCCCGCTTCGCCCTGCCATTCGGCGAGCATCGCGGAGATCATTTCCTTGGTGGTCGTCTTGCCATTGCTGCCGGCCACCGCCACCACGGGCAGCGAAAAACGCGAGCGCCAGGCGGCGCCAATGCGCGTCAGCGCAACGCGCGTATCGCCCACGACCAGCTGCGTCAGCCCGGCATCGGCGACCCGATGCGCAACGAGCGCCGCGCAGGCGCCGCGCGAGGCGGCCTGGTCCAGATAGTCGTGCGCGTCGAAGTTCTCACCAACCAGCGCGACGAAGAGCTCGCCTTCGCCAATGCGGCGCGTGTCCGTGGATACGCCCGGCGTCTGCTGCAACAGCAGCGCCACGCGCGCCCACTCGCGGTCGTCGAACGGCAGCTTTTCACCGCCGATGTCCTGGTAGGTTTCGTGTCCCTTGCCCGCCAGCAGCACCACATCTTCGGGCGAAGCCGCCCAGATCGTCTGCAGGATGGCGCGCGCGCGGTCGACTTCCACGTCGGCTCGCACCGCTTCGGGAATGCCGGCCAGGATTTGCTGAACGATTGCCTCGGGCGACTCGGTACGCGGATTGTCGCTGGAGACAACGACGTGATCCGCCAGCTCCGCGGCGATCGCGCCCATGACGGGGCGCTTGCCCGGATCGCGCTCGCCGCCGCAACCGAACAGGCACAACAGACGCCCGGAACGCGCCGTGGCGACGGCGCGCAACGCCAGCAGCGCGCGCGAGAGCGCGTCAGGCGTGTGGGCGTAATCCACCACCACCAGCGGACCGCGGGCCGCATGCGCCGGCAGGCTGACAGCGGGCTCCACGGTCTGCAGGCGGCCATCGACCGGATCCGTCGCGGCCAGCTCGCGCGCAATCTGCGCGAACGGCAAGCCCAGCTTGTACAGCACGCCCGCCACCAGCAGCAGGTTCGAAACGTTATGCGCCCCCAGCAGGCGCGTCACGATCTGCGCCTCGCCGTGCGGGGACACCAGCGTGAAGATCTGGCCCTGCGACGTCGCCTGCAGATCGCGGGCACGCATCGCGGCGGGGATTGCGGGATCGTCGCTCAGGCTGTAGCCCATCGGCGACACGCCTTCCGGCAAGGCGGCGAGCATCCGCCGTCCCGCCTCATCGTCGGCGTTGATCACTGCCGCGGTCAGACCGGGCCAGCTGAAAAGGCGCGCCTTGGCCGCTTCGTAACGCTCCATCGTGACGTGATAGTCCAGATGGTCGCGCGTCAGATTCGTGAAGGCGGCCAGCGCGACGCGCACGCCGTCCATGCGGCCTTGTTCGATGCCGATCGACGAGGCCTCCATGGCCACGGCTTTCGCGCCGGCGTCGCGCATCGCGGCCAGGGTGCGATGCACCGTCAGCACGTCGGGCGTCGTCAGGCTGCCGCCCAGCGTCTGCCCGTCGGGCAGCACGGCGCCCAGCGTGCCGATCGTGCCGCACGCCTTCTCGTTGCGGCTCAGGGCATGCGCAATCCATTGCACCGAAGAGGTCTTGCCGTTGGTGCCCGTCACGGCAACCACCGCCAGCGCAGCCGACGGACGTCCATACCAGGTGTCGCCCAGTTCGCCCAGCAACGCGCGCAGGCCCGTCACGGCAAGCATGGGCGTGCCGGCCGACGCGGCCAGCACGGCATCGGTGGCCGGCGCTTCGAACAGCACCGCGCTGGCGCCCAGCGCCAACGCCTTGTCTATATAGAGACGGCCGTCGCTGGAAAGGCCCGGGCAGGCGACGAACACGTCGCCGGGCTCGATGTCGCGCGAGTCCAGCTTCAGATGCGCGGTCAGCGACACGCGCTCATGCAACCACGCCACGGTCTCGGCAACCGTGGCGACAGGGGAAGAGTGGAAGCCGTTGGCGCTCATCTGCCTGGCTCCTTGATACCAGCAACAATCGTGGATTCAAACGGTGCGTCTGGCCGCACCCCCATCAACCTCAGGCTCCCCCCCACGATATGGGAGAACACGGGCGCGGCAATGGCGCCGCCGTAATAGCCGCCGATTGTCGGTTCGTCGATGGACACGGCCACCACGATCTTGGGATCCGACACCGGGGCAAAGCCCACATACGAGCTGCGGTAACGTTGCGTGCTGTATTTACCGTCCACGATCTTGCGCGCGGTGCCGCTCTTGCCGGCCACGCGGTAACCCTGCACCTGCGCGGCTTTCGTGCCGTCGGGGCCCGTGGCCGCCTCAAGCATGGCGCGCACCAGCGCCGTCGTCTTGGGCGAGTAGATCTTCACGCTCGTCGGATCGCTGTCCCGCTTGACCAGGGTCAGCGACACCATGTCGCCGTTGCGGGCAAAAACGGTATAGGCGCGGGCCACCTGCAGCAGCGACACGGACAGGCCGTAGCCGTAGGCCATGGTGGCCTTTTCAATCAGGCGCCAGCGCTCCCACGGACGCAGACGGCCCGGCGCGGCGCCGGGAAATCCCACCTGAGGCGCCTGACCGAGGCCCAATTCGGTGAAGCGGTCCCACATTTCGCGGGATTCCAGCTTCTCGGAGATCATCGTCATGCCGATGTTGCTGGACTTGCGCAGCACGCCCGCGACGTCCAGCGTGCCGTTGCGGCTGACGTCGCTGATCGTGCTGCCCTGATACGTGAACCGGCCGTTGCCCGTCTCGAATTGCGTCGACGTGCTGATGCGCCCCAGGTCCAGCGCCAGCGCGGCGGTGAACGGCTTCATGATGGAGCCCGGCTCGAACGTGTCCGTGATCGCCTGGTTGCGCAGGTTGGCGCCGTGGAAGGTTTCGCGGTTGTTCGGATCGAAAGTCGGCACGTTGGCCAGCGCCAGGATCTCGCCCGTATGCACGTCAACGACCACGGCCGTCGCACCCTTTGCGCGGTGCTTGTCCATGGCGTCCTTCAGTTCCTTGAACACCAGGTACTGCAGGCGCGTGTCGATGGACAGGCGCAGGTCGCGGCCGTCCACCGGCAGCGTGACGGCCTGCACGTCTTCGATGACGCGTCCCAGCCGGTCCTTGATGACGCGGCGGCTTCCCGGGCGGCCCGACAACTGCTGATTGAACGTCAGCTCGACGCCTTCCTGGCCCTGATCCTCGACGCTGTTGAAACCCACCACGTGGGCCATCACATCGCCATCCGGGTAGTAGCGGCGCGTTTCGGGCTGCTGGTGCACGCCGGGCATGCCCAGCTGCTTGATCTTGTCGGCCACGTCCATCGAGACCTGGCGCTTCAGGTAGACGAAGTTCTTGTCCTCGTCGACGAAGCGGCGGCGCAGGTCGCCGACAGGCGTCTCCAGCAGCTTGGCCAGCGCGTCGACCTGCGCGGGCGTGGCCTGCTTCGCGTCTTCGGGAATGGCCCAGATGGCGCGCGCGGGCACGCTGGATGCCAGCACCGCGCCGTTGCGGTCCATGATCTTGCCGCGCGTGGCGGCCAATGTCAGTGTGCGCTCGTAGCGGCGCTCGCCCTGCTGCTGCAGGAACTCCGTCGACAACCCCTGCAGGAACAGCGCACGGCCGGCCAGCACGGTGAACCCGCCAAACAGCAGGATCAGGACCAGGCGGGCGCGCCACGTGGGCAGCTGCCCGCGCAGCACGGGGTTGTCGAAGAAGGGCACGCGCTTCATTGCGAGCCTCCGGCGGCCGCAGGCACGGGCGCCTGATTCATATAGAGGGTGCGATCCGGCACGATGGGAATCATCTTCAGGCCGTCACGCGCAATGGCGTCGACCCGCGCATTGCGGGCCAGCTCGGCGCGCTCTAGCTGCAGGCGCCGCCAATTGGTTTCGAGGTCGCGCGCATGCGCCTGATCGCGCCCCAACTCCACGAAGAGCTGGCGCGACTGATACCGGCTGGTGACCAGGGAAATGGCCGACAGCATCAGCAAAGCCGCAACGATCAGGTTGACGCGACCCATCAGCGGCGCCCTCCCTTGCCGCCGCGACGGGGCGGCGGGGCGAGGTCGCTGCCGGGCAGCGAGCCGATCTTTACAAATGCAAAGCCGCCCTCGGGGGGCAGCGGCGTTTCGGTGCGCTCGGCCACGCGCAGGATGGCCGAACGGGCACGGGCGTTGGACGAGACTTCATCGTCTTCGGCCACGACCTTGCCAAGGGAACGGACGACAGGCTGGGGCATTTCGCTTTCGCGCAGGGGCAGGCGTGCATGCGCCGCAGCCGGACGAGCCGCCGCCGCGATGCACTGCTTGACCATGCGGTCTTCAAGCGAATGAAAGCTGATCACCGCCAACCTCCCCCCTGGGGCAAGCAGGTCTAAAGCTGACGCGAGGGTGCGCGCGAGCTCTTCGAGTTCCCGATTGATGTAAATCCGTAAAGCTTGAAAGGTGCGTGTGGCCGGATGTTGCCCCTTTTCGCGCGTGCGGACGGCGCTGGCGACGCACTCGGCAAGCTCGAGCGTGGTGCGCAGCGGCCTTGTTGCGCGGCGAGCAGCAATCGCCTTTGCAACCTGAAAAGCAAACCGTTCTTCGCCATAATCCGCTATGACCTCCCCCATCTCATCCACACTGGCTTGCGCCAGCCAATCCGCCACCGTGGGACCACGAGTGGTGTCCATCCTCATATCGAGCGGGCCGTCTCGCATGAACGAGAAGCCGCGCTCGGCATCGTCGATCTGAGGCGACGAAACGCCCAGATCCAGCATCACGCCATCGACCTTGCCGATGCCGCGCTGCTCCAATTCTTCAGCCATGGTGGCAAAGCCCCCATGCACTACCGTGACTCGCGCATCCTCGGCCGCCAGGGCGTTGGCAACCGCGATGGCCTGCGGGTCCTTGTCAAACACGATCAGCCGGGCTTGCTTGCCCAGCCGGCCAAGCAATTCTCGGCTGTGGCCACCCCGTCCGAACGTGCCGTCGACAAAGACGCCACTTTCGATTCGCGTAGCCACATCCTGCCCACCCTGCGGCTGCGACCGTGCCGCGCCCTTGCCGCCGAAACCGGGCAGCAAAAGCGCGTCCACCGTCGGCGCCAGGAGGACGGGCCGATGTTCGAATTCCATAACTCTTTCAGAACGAAAACTGGTTCAACACGTCCGGCATACCCTTGGCCAAGTCTTCAGCCTCACGGCTGGCCAGGGTAGCGGCGTCCCACAGCTCGAAGTGAGAGCCCAGACCGAGCAGCATCACATCGCGCGTCATACCGGAAGCGTTGCGCAGTTCAGGAGCGATCAGGACCCGGCCGGAGCCGTCCAGTTCCACGTCCTGAGCGTTGCCCAGCAACAGCCGCTGCAGCGCGCGGGCCGTCATGGGAAAAGCCGCGATCTGCTCGCGCTTCTTTTCCCACTCGGGCCGCGGGTACACCAGCAGGCAGCCGTCGGGGTGGCGGGTCAGGGTCAGCCGGCCTTCGGCCTGCGACATGAGCGCGTCACGATGCCGGGTCGGAATCGAGATCCGTCCCTTGGCATCCAGCGTGAGCGCGCTGCTTCCCTGAAACACCACTTTTACCCCACTTAATTGCACAATTTCCTACTATTTCCCACTCTACGGTATGGGCACAGGGGCGGTCAAGCGCGTGGTTGCAATTTTTTCAATCACAACAAGGACTTAGATCAACTTGTAAATACGCAAAAAGAAAAACCTCCCAATAAATCAGGAGGTTGCGACATACTCTAAAAGTCCTACTTCAGAAGTAGCGGCTAATGGGGTCAAGTTACCGTCTGCCGCCCGGTCGATCCTTCCAGTTGGCGAGGCTTCCCGTCGGAGAGGCGACCCTGGAAGTGAAAACAAACTGGCGCGTGGGACGCCAGACGGCCGCGCGGCCTCGTCCAGATCCGCGCGCGCCGGAAGAATTCAATGCAAGACGGGTCTATAGGCCGGATTCTGTACGCCAGGTTGCCCTGGCGGACGATCATTCCTCTGCGCGGATCATTGCTGAGCCGCTGTAGCCATCTACCCGCATGCTCGGACGGAGCCGCCCGTCACGGCCGTGAGGCCGCACGCATGCCTATTTGATGTTGCTCCGGATAGAGGTTGCCGCGTTTCACCCTGCGATGCCGCCGCCCGTTGCCGGTCGGCGCAATACGGAGATGGCCGTATCAGTGCGCGCAAAGCGCGCCCGCGCCGCAGTCTCGTCTCTGTGGTCCTATTCCTCAGCCGTGCCCGAAAGCGCGACCGGACGGCCGTTAGCCGTTACCCTGCCCTGTGGAGTCCGGACCTTCCTCGATGAGCTCGCGCCCACCGCGATCGTCCAACCCGTCTTGCAGCACGTATTCTATTACAGGCGCCAGCTCTGTCCCCCGGGGTGCCCGCCGGCAGCAAGACCGGGGCCTCGTGTTCCTGCGACAATACGCGCTGATCCGCTTAGCTGCCGCAGACACCAACAACCACATGGCCCTCGAAACTCTCATCACCCTGACCGACGTCCAGCTCGCGTATGGGCACCATCCGCTGCTCGACCATGCCGACTTCGCCATCCAGTCCGGCGAACGCATAGGCCTCATCGGCCGCAATGGCGCAGGGAAGTCCTCGCTCCTCAGGCTGCTCGACGGCCGCACGCAGCCAGACGACGGCGCCATCGCCCGCAGCTCCAGCCTACGCGTGGCCACCGTCGAACAAGAGCCCGAGCTCGACGACAATGCCACGGTGTTCGATGTCGTGTGCAACACGGACGGCGACCACGAAGACTGGCAACGCCCCTCGCGCGCGCGCGCCGTCATCGAAAAGCTGGGCCTGCCCGCCGATGTGCAGATCGCGGGATTGTCCGGCGGCACCCGCAAGCGCGTCGCCCTCGCCCGCGCCTTGATCGACGAACCGGATCTGCTGCTGCTCGACGAACCCACCAACCATCTGGACTTCGAAGGCATTGCCTGGCTGGAAGACATGCTGCGCGCCTGGAAAGGCGCCGCGGTCATCATCACCCACGACCGTCGGTTCCTGGACGCCGTCACCACCCGCATTGTCGAACTCGACCGCGGTCGTCTCTTGAGCTTTCCCGGCAATTTCTCGCAATGGCAGGAGCGCAAGGCGCAGTGGCTAGAGTCCGAGCGGCTGGAGCAGGCGCGTTTCGACAAACTGCTGGCACAGGAAGAAGTCTGGATTCGCAAGGGCGTGGAAGCGCGCCGCACGCGCAATGAAGGCCGAGTGCGCCGCCTGGAAAGCCTACGCGTGCAGCGCGCCGAACGCCGCGAGCGCGTAGGCAACGTATCGCTGGCGCTGGCCGAAGGCCAACGGTCCGGCAAGCTCGTGGCGGAACTCGAGCACGTCAGCAAGCGGTTCGGCGACAAGATCGTGGTCGACGACTATTCCACAACCCTGCTGCGCGGCGACCGCATTGGCATCATCGGACCGAATGGCGCGGGCAAGACCACTTTGCTCAAACTCATTCTGGGCGAACTGCAACCCGACTCCGGCGCGACCCGCCTGGGCACCAACGTCGCGGTCGCCTACTTCGATCAGATGCGCGCGCAGCTGGACGAAAACGCCTCGCTCGTCGACATCATCAGTCCGGGTAGCGAATGGGTCGAGATCGGCGGGGTGCGCAAGCACGTGATGACCTATCTCGGCGATTTCCTGTTTTCGCCGGCACGCGCCGGCTCGCCCGTGCGCAGCCTGTCGGGCGGCGAACGCGCGCGCCTTTTGCTGGCGCGGCTCTTTGCGCGCCCCGCCAACGTGCTGGTGCTGGACGAGCCCACCAACGACCTTGACATCGAAACGCTGGAACTGCTGGAAGAGCTGCTGCAGGAATATGCCGGCACCGTGCTGCTGGTCAGCCATGACCGCGCCTTCCTCAACAACGTGGTGACTCAGACCATCGCCTACGAAGGCGACGGCCACTGGCGCGATTACGTGGGCGGTTACGACGAGTGGGTTTCACAGCGCCCCGCGCCCGGCACGCCGCAGACCGACGCCGACAAGACTGCCAAGTCCGCCGACGACAATGCCGCTCGCGCGAAAGCCGCGCGCCCCAAGCCTGCGAAGGCGGGCAAGATCAACGCCTGGGACCTGCGCGAACTCGAAGGCCTGCCTGACGCGATCGCCGCGCTCGAGGCCAAGCAGGCGGAACTGGCGGGCAAGCTGGCAGATGGCAGTCTCTATCGCGACGCACCGGACGAGGTCGAGCGCATCAACGGCGAACTGGCCAAACTGGAAGCCGAACTCGAAGAGAAATTTGCACGCTGGGAACTGCTCGAAGCGCGGCGCGACGGCACACTCTGACAGCACTGCTATATATAGATGGGCCGCTCGGCGGCACAAAAAAAGGGGTGAACGGCAAAGCCGCTCACCCCTTTTCACGTCGGCTCCAGCCGCAAGGCCCTCAAACGTGGGCGCGCCACTCCAGCGCTTCGCCGGCGGCAAGCGGGACGAGCGTCGTATTGCCGAACGCCAGTTCCTGAGGCACCTGGTAAGTTTCACGCGACAGCGTCAACGTGCCGTTGTTGCGAGGCAGGCCGTAGAAATCCGGACCATGAAAGCTGGCAAACCCTTCCAGCTTGTCGAGCTTGCCTGCCGCCTCGAACGCGGTGGCATACAGCTCCATTGCATGCAGCGCGGTGTAGCAACCCGCGCAGCCGCAGGCATGTTCCTTCAGACCACGCGCGTGCGGCGCACTATCCGTTCCCAAGAAAAAGCGCGGACTGCCGCTGGTTGCTGCCTCGACCAACGCAAGGCGGTGCGTCTCGCGCTTGAGAATCGGCAGGCAATACCAATGAGGCCGCACACCGCCCTGGAAGATCGCATTGCGGTTGTAAAGCATATGCTGCGGCGTGATCGTCGCGGCAATCGGACCTTCCGCATCGCGCACGTACTCGGCGCCTTCCTTCGTCGTGATGTGCTCGAAGACCACCTTCAATGCCGGAAACGCGCGCCGCAACGGCTTCATCACGCGCTCGACAAAAATGGCCTCGCGGTCGAAGACGTCAATCGACGGATCCGTCACTTCTCCATGCACGAGCAACGGCATCCCACACTTCTGCAAGGCTTCCAGCGCCTTGGTGCACTTGCCCAGCAAATCGGTCACGCCCGCATCCGAGTTGGTCGTGGCGCCCGCGGGATACAGCTTGACCGCATAGACGTGGCCCGATGCATGCGCGCGCACGATCTCTTCGGCCGGCGTGTTGTCGGTCAGGTAAAGCGTCATCAGGGGCGTGAACGAATCCGGGTTGACGCCCGTCTTCGCAAGCGCTTCCAGAATGCGGCCGCGATAGGCCAACGCCTGCTCCGTCGTCGTGACCGGGGGCTTCAGGTTAGGCATGATGATGGCGCGGGCAAACTGGCGCGCCGTATCGGCGACCACGGCTTCAAGCGCCGCGCCGTCGCGCAAATGCAGATGCCAGTCGTCGGGACGGGTGATGGTGAGTTGAGTCGTGCTTTGAGTAGACATGGGAGGCTTCTTAATCTGCCAGCGGCATGCCCCGTTCGGCCAGTGCGCAGAACATCGCGCTGCCCAGGGGAATGACGGCATCGTTGAAATCGAAATGCGGGTTGTGCAGCAAGCAGCCGGAATCGGCCCCGCCCTGGCCAAGGCGGAAATAGGCGCCCGGCTTGGCCTGCAACATGAACGAAAAGTCTTCGGAACCCATCGAGGGTACCAAATCGCGCACCACGTTTTCCTTGCCGATCATCTCGGTTGCGATGTCGGCCACCAAATTGGCGTGCTGAGGGGTGTTCAAAGTCGCGGGATAAATGCGCTCGTACACCACTTCGGCGGTGCCGCCGAACGCACCGGCAATTGCACTCACCAGCTCCCGCATGCGCGTCTCGACCATTTCCTGGACCGACTTGCGGAATGTCCGCACCGTCCCCACCATCCGAGCTTCGCGCGGAATCACGCTCATCGCGCCGGGGTGGCCGGCTTGCACCGAACCGATCGACAGCACCGCCGAATCCAGCGGGTTCACGTTGCGCGACACGATCGTCTGCAACGCCGTGATGATCTGACCCGCGATGGTGACCGGATCGATCGTTTGATAAGGATGCGCCCCGTGTCCGCCTCGACCTGTGATCAGTATCTCGAAACGATCAGCAGCCGCCATCATCGGCCCCGGGTTGATGCCGATGGTGCCCGGTTTCAGGCCCGGCCAGTTGTGCAAGGCGTAGATTGCATCGCACGGAAAGGTGTCGAACAGGCCGTCCTCGAGCATGGCGCGTGCCCCGCCGCGCCCTTCTTCCGCCGGTTGAAAGACCAACACGGCCGTGCCATCAAAATTGCGCGTCTGCGCCAGGTACTTGGCCGCGCCGATCAACACCGCCGTATGGCCGTCGTGACCGCAGCCGTGCATGAGTCCCGGCTTGGTCGACTTGTGCCCGAACGTGTTGTCCTCGGTCATGGGCAACGCGTCCATGTCGGCGCGCAATCCGATCATGCGGCCGCTGTCGCACCGTTTGCCACGGATCACGCCCACCACACCGGTCTTGCCGATCCCGCGGTGCACCTCGATGCCCAACGCTTCCAGCGCACCGGCGACTATGCCCGACGTGCGGACTTCTTCAAAACCCAATTCCGGATGAGCATGCAAATCGCGCCGAAGCGCCGTCAATTCGTCATGAAAAAGTCGAATCGATTCCAACGGAGAACGTGCGTACATAGGACGTTACAGAATGACGTGATAGAGGGGACGGTCGGTGCATTTTAGTTGCTACAGAGGATAAATGCCTTTGTCTTTACTGGAGAGACACGTTATGCTCCGGCCGCAGGACAATTTTTCCAACAGCCAGAGAAGGAGCGCCGCATTATGGCCACAACCTCCAAACCCGCGACCGCGCGCAAGCCGAACGCTGCATTCATGAAGCCGCTGACCCCCAGCGCCGAATTGGCCGCTGTCATCGGCTCGGAAGCCGTGCCGCGTACCGAGGTCACCAAGAAGATCTGGGAATACATCAAGAAGCACAACCTGCAAGATGCCAGCAACAAGCGCAACATCAACGCCGATGCCAAGCTGCGCCCGATCTTCGGCAAGGATCAGGTCACGATGTTCGAACTGACCAAACTGGTCAACGCACATCTGAAGTAAGCAGGCAAAGGGCGTACGGCGTACGTCCCTGCCTTTGGATTGTCGCGACGCCCTGGCTTCAGGCCGGGCGAGCTCAACGCCACCAAGCAAGCCCCCCCTCGCAGTGCCTCATCGCCACGTTCGTGGACATTCCCGCTTGATTGAAAAGCCAGTTCGCTTGGTCTGACGTGCCGCTGCATGCCTGCACGCCGCGCTTCCTTACCCGCGTCACCCGCTGCGCTCATGCCGCACGTCGACAGACACACGAGGCGCCGCTGAGCTCGCTTCACGGTGCCTCGTCGACCGCAAGGCCAGGCCGCGCTGGCGCACCGCCAGCCGTCGTGTCACACCGGCGCCCGCAGCTATCCCGCACCGCAGCTTTGACACCGCGTCACATCGAAGCTCGACGCACGCGCGGCAACGACACATCAACGACACCTCAACGACGTATCCCCAGACTTGCCGCTGATCGCGCCCTGAAGGTGGGCAGCTGGTGGGCATCACCCCACACGTTCATGCCATGCAAAAAGGCCGGCATCGCTGCCGGCCTTTCCAGGGGTACTACCAGTACTCACGCGTAAGACGTGGGCGCGCCACCTTCCAGCAACGACAGCCAGCCACGAATCAGGCGATAGAGCACCCACACGATGGTTGCGGCCACGCCAATCCATCCGATGAAGATGAGGGTCGCGATCCCGCTGATGGCCAGCCACAGCAACGCCCACCAGAACGTGCGCAGAAGCCAGTCAAAATGAGCGGCGTACACGGTGCCTGCGGCGTCCGATCGCTTGAGATACATGAGCACCACAGCCGCAATCGTGGCGATGCCCAGAAATCCACTCGTCAGAAAGCCCAAGGCATACAAGCCATAGGCCACGTGGGTCAACGTGCGAAGGTCCAATGTCGTACCGGGCACGGGGGTCTGGGGTTCACTCACGATAACGCTCCAACGAATTGACTCGAACAATCTTACCGCACAAAGCCACCCCACCCACGGCCGTTGTTATTTGTGCACATCCAACATTGGCGCGGCTCGCAGGCCAACTGGAGTGCCAAAGACAAAGCCCCACCGGATACCGGTGGGGCTTTGAGGATAAGAGCTTGACGATGACCTACTTTCACAGACGTCCGTCCACTATCATCGGCGCAAAGGCGTTTCACTGTCCTGTTCGGGATGGGAAGGAGTGGGACCACCTTGCTATGGTCGTCAAGCGTAACTGGGTCGTCATCGGCCGGTCGACAAGGACAGTTCTCGGCCAGGNCTACTTTCACAGACGTCCGTCCACTATCATCGGCGCAAAGGCGTTTCACTGTCCTGTTCGGGATGGGAAGGAGTGGGACCACCTTGCTATGGTCGTCAAGCGTAACTGCTTGAGCAGCTGACACAACGGTCAACCGTTCGAATCTGGGGTACTGCAATACGAACCTGAAGTTCGCGGTTAGAAAGGGTTCGCGACTCTCGCCACAATCAACCTCTCGCCGCAAGCGGCAGGCTCTCACTAAAGACAAAACCCCGCAGGGGATACCTGCGGGGTTTTGAGCAATAAAAGCCTGACGATGACCTACTTTCACAGACGTCCGTCCACTATCATCGGCGCA